>CAIOKE010000275.1 GCA_903858815.1 uncultured Planctomycetaceae bacterium
AAAAGGTGGCCGGGCAGGAATGCCCGGGCTACGGGTGTCGGCCAACAACAACAACAACGGAACGCTCACAGTTGACTTCGGCTCGGCAGCAGCCTCGCCCTCCCAAGGGGGGCTTTGCTGGGACCACCGAGCAACAGCTCGGTAACGCACGACCAACAACAACATCCGTCAGCTTACGCTAACGGCTCGCCTTGAGGCGGCGGCAGAGCGCATTTGTTTGGGCAAAAGGTGGCCGGGCAGGAATGCCCGGGCTACGGGTGTCGGCCAACAACAACAACGGAACGCTGACCGTTCACTTCGGCTCGGCGGGAGCCTCATCTTCCGAACGGGGATGGTCGCGACCATTGGGAGGGCAATCCTGCGCGACGGTGCCCAAAAGACGCCCTCACACCGCGCACAGCATTTGACGTTGAGACGAAAAAAGCCTCTCAACCGGGCGGCTGAGAGGCTTGAAGTTCAACGAATGCGGCTTGTTTCGCTTCCCGGTCAGTTCATCCAGCCGGGTCCACTGGCAGCCAGTTGCTCGAAGACGTCATCCAGCAGGCTGTCTGAACTCAGCTCACCAGCTGCCGGTTTTTCCACAGTCTGCAGCTGCTCCGGTGCCATTTCGGTCCGGTTGGTTCCAGCATCGGCATTGGTCCGAGTCTTCGCCACTGACCAGACCGGCCGTTTCACAGGCGTGGAGACAAGGCTTGTCAGTTCCACGTTCTGTGAACCGGTCGTCTGAAGACCGCGACGGTCGACCACCGTTGGATAGCCTGCCAGTTCGGTGCCTGCAATCTGTTCGGCCTGATACCCGGGCAGCTGCGATTCCACTGCAACTGGCGGTGGATCCGCGATCCCCTGTGGATTGGTGTTACCTGCACCAAGGGCAAAGGAGCTGCTGAGTACCGGAGCGGTCAGCGTGCGTCCGTCTGCATAACGATAGACACGGTCCGTACTGCTGTCTGAAATCCAGATGTCCATAACAGCATTGGATGGATCGAGTGCGATTCCGGTCGGGGCTGCATTCTGCGTGCTGATCAGCCACGAGGAATTGGCAGTCGTGCCTCCCGTTGCATTCAGTGTGTAGCGATACACGCGATCGGCCGAGGCTGTATCATCCACAACCCACAGATAGGACACGTTGTTCTGACGTCCCCAGACGATGTCTTTGGGAATCGCATTGCCTCGTGCCAATGCAAAATTGCTGGTTGCGGTCTGTGTGCCGGTGGTCCGAGCCGCGGCATTTGCGTAGTAGTAAACTCGATCGGATCGAGCATCAACAATCCAGATGTGCGTTCCGTCGGTAGCCAGTCCCTCCACCGTGGCGTTTGTGGCCAGCGTACCGGCTGTCCACGACCCCAGCAGTGTTCCGCTGGTATTGTAGACAAAGACACGTCGAGCGGCATCCACCACCCAGACCTTGTCACCCACCGCCGTCATTGCCACGCCCCGAGGTCCGGTGTTGGACGCATTCAGTGCATAGTTTTCGATCGCCACGCCGGCACTGTCATATTCATAGGTTCGATCGGCCGTCGCATCATTGACGACATAGAACTTGGTTGCCGGAGGAGTCTCGTTGTCCAGATTGGTCAGCACGAAATCGGCCGGATTGAGTCCATTGTACAGGGTATCGGATGAGGCAGCAGCGCCGATAACCAGCGTCCAGGCGATATTGCCATCGAAGATCGTATCGTCAACTCCCGTTCCCGTAATCGTGACGGCAGTATTCCAGTTGGCTGCCGTGAAGGTCACAGACGCCGGACTGACAGAGCCCTCAGTGGCATCACTGCTGCTGAGTGCCAGCGTCACATCTGCCAGAGGTTCTGAATTGAGACGAATCGTGAAGCTGACGGAGCCGCCGGCTTCGGTGGTCGTCGTCCCGGAGATTGTCCCCACTGTGATTCCGGCTGTATCATTGTCCGTGTTCGACAGTGAAACATCGGCTGGATTGATTCCATTCCAAGCAGTGTCGGCTGACGTGGCAGCCCCCAGCACAACCTGGTAGTTGATATTGCCATCATCCACGCTGTCATCCACCCCGGTGACTGTCACCGTCTGCGGAGTCGCCCAGTTTGCTGCTGTGAATACCAGCGACGAGGCAGACACGGACGCTTCCGTGGCATCTGATACGCTGACTGGAATCACGACGTCCGCCGCAGGCTGAGCTGACAGAGCGACAGTGAATGTGACCTGCCCGCCAGCCTCAGTCGTCGCTGCAGCCGATGGCGCCGAGACATTGACAGCAATCGTTGCGCCGTTCAGGTAACTGAGCACATTCTTCAGGAATGTGGCCTGATTATTGGGGGCCGCTGCTGTGGCACTGATGCTTTCAAACGGTGCAGTGGAGAACACGATGCCAAAGCCCCCGGTGGCGTAATCTCCGCGATAACGCACCGCGGAGAACGGCGAACTGGCGGTGGTCACACCGTGCTGCAGAATCCCCGATGCTCCCGCTATCGGCGTGACGGCATCCACATAGAGCGACCCAAAGTCTGCAGGCGCAGCGAGCGTCAGCGACATTCCACCGGTGATCGGATCACCAGCAACGCCGGTTTCTGTATGGGCTGCAGTCGCCACATCACTGGAGAAACCGGATACCTTCAGATAATTCTGCAGGAAAGTTGTCGTCACTCCGTTGTACAGCACATCCTGGCCACTGATGTAGATGCGTCCGCCAGCATCGAGGTAAGCGGAGATCGCCGTCTGCTCAGCCGCTGACAGCCCGGCATTCGGACTGCTGTAGTCATATCCCGTGTTCCAGATGACCGACTGATACTTCTTCAGATCGGCTGCCGTCGGCAGCACTCCGGAACTGGCCACATTCCACGTATCAAAGGTGAACGAACCGGCAGTCAGAGCGGCGTTGAAGAAGCGTTCGTAGGTGGCTCCCTGGTCATCATCCACGAACAGGATGGGTGCCGGAGCATTGGTGGTGAAACTGTAGACGGATGAAACAGTCAGGTTCCCGGCGGCATCCGTGGATTCCACCTGATAGTACCAGACAGTCGCAGGGGTCAGGCCGCCGATGGAAATGGATTGAGTCGTTCCAGTGGCAGTGCCTGATTTCAGGGACGTCAGAGCAGTCGAGCTGGTGCCATAGCGAACTCGGCCGGTAGCCGCCTCATTCGTACTCCAGTTGATCACAGCACTGACAGTCGCAGGCGTTGCACTGACACCGGAAATTGTGGGAGCAATTCCGTCGACCGTCGCCGTATCACTCAGGCTGCGGGCAGCAAAACTGCCGGTAATCACATCTCCATGAGCCACCTGCAGGATGGCGTCTGCTGCGGCTGCACCGCTGCCCAGCTGCACAGTTCCAGTGAAGATCCCCGTATTCACACCGGTTTCCGTCAGTACGACTGACAGCGGCGTTGTTTCTGTGGTGCTGCTGATCGTCACCGTAACGGTATCGGCCACGGTCGCACTGAGATTGTCGGCAGAACTGCCAACTGTCATCACAGCCGACTGTGTTGGGCCGTAGGAAGCTTTATCAAGATCAAGGAACGACGATCTGCGAATCGCCTCGTAGACATCAAGTCGCCCGCCCGTGACCGTCTTGCCTGCCAGTGAGGCTGTGGGTACCGCACTACTGAGCAGCGCCAGTCGAATGCTTTCCGCAGAGACTCGACCGGACTGCGCTGATGCATACAGAGCAGCAGCCCCGGTGACATGCGGAGTCGCCATTGATGTGCCACTGTAATTCGCGTAACTGTTAACCGGCACGCTGGAAACAATTGATGACCCCGGAGCTCCAATATCAACGGTCGTGGCACCATAGCTGGAAAAGCTGGAAATCGCTCCGGTGCTGGTGATCGATGCAACAGCAATCACAGAATCATAGCTGGCGGCTGCCTGAGTCGAAGTCCCCACTGTTGTATTGTAGTTTGATGGATAGGAAGCAGTCGTATCATTGTTGGCCGTGGCATTTCCAGCAGCCGCAATGAACAGAATATCCTGCCTGGCAGACCGAATGATGGCATCATGCAGAGACTGCGAATAGCCACCACCACCCCACGAATTGTTTGTGGCCACCAGATTGATGCCATGACGAACCTTCAGATCCGTCAGATAGTCCAGTGCCTTGACGGCATTCAAGGTCGAACCACCGGTCGGGCCAAGAAACTTGGCGGAGATCATAGAGACCGCCCAGTTCACTCCCACGACTCCACTGGTGTTCCCGCCCAGACCACCAATCGTGCCGGCTACGTGCGTTCCATGCGAATCCTGCCCGGCGTCATACACCGTGTTGTCATTGGACACAAAGTCCCAGCCGTTGATGTCATCCACGTAGCCGTTGCCGTCGTTGTCGACACCATCGCCAGCCACTTCACCCGGGTTTGTCCAGATATTCCCGGCCAGATCCGGGTGCGTTGTCTGAATGCCTTCGTCAATGACACCTACCACCACACTACGCGAACCGGTGATGTTGGCATTCCAGGCTGCTTCTGCGTTTGAGCCATACTGATTGGTCGTTCCCGCCGGACCAGATGTCCCAGGACTGTCACTGCCGTACATCCCCCACAAACTGCCGTTCGTATAGTACGTGTCGTCGCTGACCGCCATGGGCTTATAGATGTAGTTCGGTTCGACAAACTTCACCCGGGAATTTGACTTCAGCTTTGCGATGGCGGCATCCATCGTCATGCCGTTCCCCAGTCGCACTCGCTCAATCACGCCGAAGCCCGCCTTCTGCATCGTCTTCGTCTGAATCGTCTCAGCAACCTGCACGCCCATGCCAGCACGAACCACATTGCGACCGGCCGCCGTCACCCCGGAATTATACTGCACCAGCAGCTCGCCCGGCACGATTTCCGGGCCACCCTTGGCCGTCAACAGAAGACGGCTTTCCAGAATCTCTGGTGCCACGGGCTGATGACTGTGGTTCGCCCGATTTCGCCGGCTGTTACGCTTACCCATGTGTGCTTCATCCTTCCAATCGACCCACGAAAGCCGATAAATCCCCCCAAAATTCCCGCTCCATGACTCAATTGTTCGTCGAGCCATGCCGAGAGAAGGCCGGATTCAGAGAATAACCGGACAGGACTTTCCCCCACTTTTCAATTTTCGCGGGAAAAGGTGTCAAATCCAGCGAATTCGGCATGGAATCTTCACGGACCGGAAGAGAACTGTACAGAATGGGCATATTCTGCACACAGGACCACTGGCCGCAGCAGAATGGTGAGCCAGGGAGCCAGGGAGCCAGGGAGGCACTGCAGTCATTCCTCGCACTACTCCAGATAAATCAGCTCTTTCTTGTTCAACAGTGCATGACACAGCTCAGCCAGCACCGCCTCATTGTCAGCCGCCGATTCCGCAGCTACACCGAATTCCGCCGCAGTGGCTTTCAGGAATTCATCAGCCGCTGCTGACTCCGCCGGCAACGGTGGTCGAGCAAACGCCAGCAACCACGCCTGCTCCACTCGACGCTCCGGTGGCTGCTGCGATTTCAATCTCTGAGCCCACACCTTGGCCTGCTGATGCACGAATTCGTTATTCAGCAGGATCAGCGCCTGAGCCGGAACGTTGGAAAGACTGCGACGACTGACCGCCGATGCTGGCTGCGGAGTATCAAAGGTGATCATGAACGGGTTCAGAAAATTGCGATTCACTGCCTGATAAATGCTGCGACGCCCCGCTCCGTCGACCGGTCCGGACTGCCCAGGACGACCACGCCCCTGCATAAAGGGCGTCAGAAAGACGGGCACCGGCGGACCCATCGTTGTCAGATCCAGCCGTCCGGAAACCGC
>CAIOKE010000276.1 GCA_903858815.1 uncultured Planctomycetaceae bacterium
CTCCCAGCCGGACACTGGGACCCCCGAGCACCAGCTCGGGAACCAAAACCAAGTCACCTTCGGCTCGGCAGGAGCCGCGCCCTCCCAGCCGGGACACTGGGACCCCCGAGCACCAGCTCGGGAACCAAAACCCAGTCATCTTCGGCTCGGCAGGAGCCTCGCCCTCCCAGCCGGGCACTGGGACCCCCGAGCACCAGCTCGGGAACCAAAATCCAATCACCTTCGGCTCGGCGGGAGCCTCGCCCTCCCAAATTCGCGGGAGGTTCGCACTCTCGAATATCCAACAGCAGTAGCGACTGGACACGACAGACATTAGACTTCCCCGCACTTCACTGTTTTCCCCCATCTGAGTGCTGTCATATGAAACTGCAGTTGATTGATGTCGATCACGGGATCCATGAAACCCACAATCGTATCGTGGCTGCCGCAGGTGCCGCATCGATCGGTATGACGCGTCTGCAGGGAGGCATGTCGGACGGTGTCGATGTGGTCACGCTCAACAACGGTCGACTGCAGCTCAAACTGCTGCCGACTCGAGGCATGGGCGTCTGGAAGGGCGAGGTGGATGGGGTTCCCGTGCAGTGGAATTCTCCTGTGCAGCGTCCTGTCCATCCCACCTGGGTCGATCCGATGCGTCTGGGCGGTATCGGCTGGGTTGATGGGTTCAATGAACTGATCGTGCGCTGCGGTCTGGGCTGGCACGGGGCACCGAGCAAGGATCGCATCACGGATTCCGCCGGTAATGTTGTGGCCGAACCGTTTCTGCCTTTGCATGGTCGGATTGCCAATCTGGCCGCGCACTGTGTGACGGCGGAGCTGCACGAAGACCAGCTGTCCATCACGGGCGTCGTCGATGAAGGCTGTCTGTTCGGCGGATGGTTGCGTCTGCAGTCAACCCTGCGAACACGTCTGAATTCTGCTGAGTTTGAAATCATCGATACGGTAACGAATCTGGCCGCGACACCGGCGGAATCCGAAATCCTTTACCACTGCAATGTGGGTGAACCGTTCCTTGCTGCCGGGTCTGTGCTGCACACGGCAGTGCGTGAGCTGGCCCCCCGCAATGCGCGGGCTGCGGAAGGCATCAACATGTGGAACCTGTACGAAGGCCCGCAGACGGGCTTCGCCGAACAGGTTTATTTCGCGGACCCTGCCCCGGACGTGTCCGGCTGGGCCAGCAGTGTCCTGGCAGATCCGGAATCAGAGCGCGCCTTTGCCGTTCATTTCGACACATCAACTCTGCCATGGTTCACTTTGTGGAAGAACACCGGAGCTTGTCAGGACGGTTATGTGACTGGGCTTGAGCCGGGCAGTACGTTTCCCAATCCGCGGCAGATTGAACGCGAGCAGGGGCGCCTGAAAACGCTGCAGCCGGGTGAGTCCGTCACCTATCGCCTGAGATTTGAAGTAGCCACCAGTAAAGCCAGAACCCGACAGATTCTGGATGCGGTCACCGCGTTACAGGTGGCAACGCCGCGGACCGTTCACGCCGAACCCAAAACCGGCTGGGCTTCCTAAGCCGCCCTCACGAACAGAACTGATGCACTACGCCAGAATGTCTTTCGCTACTTCGCCGTAGACATCGGTCAGTCGAAAATCCCGGCCGGCATAGCGATACGTCAGCCGCGTATGATCCATGCCCAGCAGGTGCAGGATCGTGGCGTGCAGATCGTGCGTACTGAGCCGACCGGATTCTGCTTTTTCCCCCAGTTCATCGGTTGTGCCATACTGCATTCCGCCACGCACGCCACCACCAGCCATCCACATACTGTAGCCGGTATTGTTGTGCCGTCGCCCGTCACCCGAACTGCCCTGATCCTGCGGACTGCGACCAAATTCACCGCCCCACAACACCAGCGTATCCTGCAACAGACCACGCTGCTCAAGATCGCTGAGCAGTGCCGCAATCGGACGATCGATCGCTTCACAGTTGCGCTGCAGGGCCGACTTCAGATCCCGATGCTGATCCCAGCCGTTACGACTGACCTGAATAAACCGTACTCCGGCTTCAGCCAGTCGCCGAGCCATCAGACACTGCTTTCCAAAATCCGCAGTCGCTGCATCCTGCAGGCCGTAACGCTCCTGAATCTCCTTCGATTCCCCGGAAAGATCGAGCACATCCGGAACTGAACTCTGCATGCGCCACGCCAGCTCATTGGCCTGAATCAGCCCCTCCAGTTCCGCATGCCCGGGATGTCGAGACAGCAGCCCACGATTCAGGTCCTGCACAAGATCAATTTGTCTGCGCTGCGCAGATGGGGACATTCGACTGTTACGAATATCGGCAATCCCTCCCTCCTCGGGCTGTACCCGAGTCCCCTGAAATGACGCGGGCAGAAACGAAGACCCGTAATTCTGCGCACCACCCAGCCCCACCGGGCTGATTGTCACGAATCCGGGCAAATCCTGGTTGACAGTTCCCAGCCCATAAGTAACCCAGGCGCCAAGAGACGGGCGGACGAAGTTCACGCTGCCCGTATGCAGGGCAATCGTCGCCTGCGGATGTGCCGCATTCGAAGTATGCATGCCGTTCAACAGACACAAACGATCCGCATGCTTCGCCAGTTCCGGAAACAACGCGCTGAGCCACAGCCCGCTGTCACCACTGCGCTGGAACTGAAACTGCGGTGCCAGCAGTTTACCGACCCGTCCGGCCGAACCACCGGTCTGACCATCCCGTTTCTGCAGCTCAGGCTTCCAGTCCAGTGTATCGACATGGCTTGGTCCACCCTGCATAAACAGAAAGATCACTCGCTTTGCCCGCGCCGCGAAATGCGGTTCACGCGGACTGAGTGGGCCCGCAGCTGCGGCGGTCTGCCCCCCCGCTGCTGCACCGCCGGCTTCGTCCGCCGCGACCACCGGTTGACCAGCCGTCGCGGTCTGCATATTCAGACCACGAAAGGCCAGCCAGCCAAAGCCAGCCGAAGTCTGCTGCAGCAAACGGCGTCGTGATCCGCCGAGTTCCAGTTGTGACCATCCCGTCATCACAGTTGCTCCTGCCAACCCCTCACGGTGTGTACCGAAACTCGGCCGATGCATACAGCGCCTGAATCAGCAATGCCAGACCGGACTTCTCCGCCTCGGCTGACTCCACAAAGTGCTGAGCCATCCGCAACTCGTCTGCACCAGCCTCGCGACACAGAATCAATCGCCACGCGGCCGCCAGCTGCGCACGACGATTATCACCGTACTGCGACTGCAACTGACGCGCTGCACGTTCGGACGCATCAGCCACCAGCGAATTGTTCAGCAGAAACAGAGCCTGCCCGGGTACCGTCGTGACGTCCCGCTGCCCGTTCACCTGGTCCGGTTCAGCAAAATCAAAAGCCGTATACATGCCAAACAACAGCGACCGAAAGACCGGCAGATACACGCTGCGAACGGGACTGCTGAGCGTCAGATCGGCTGGTGTATTCCCGCGTGCCGCAACTCGACTGAGGTCCCCGGTGAATTCTGCCTGATAAGGAGCCCCGGCGGGACGCGTCATTTCCAGTCTGCCCGATGTCTGCAGCAACGTATCCCGAATGGCCTCCACATCGAGACGTCGCAGACTGCCACGCCAGTACAACTGATTGCCTTCGTCCAATGCAGCCTGCTGCGGCTGAATATCGGTACCAAGCCGGTAGACACGACTGAGCACAAGCTGACGGATCAGATGCTTCACCGACCAGTCGTGCTTCACAAAATCAGCCGCCAGATAATCCAGCAGTTCCGGATGCGTGGGCTGAATTCCCGCGACGCCAAAATTGTCGGGCGTTTCCACCAGTCCCCGGCCGAACAGGTGCCCCCAGACACGATTGACCATGACTCGTGCTGTCAAAGGATTCCGAGACGACGCCAGCCACCGCCCCAGCTCTTCGCGACCACTACTGCCGGCATCGATGCGTGACATCCCGACGGTCCGCAGAACAGCCGGCAGACCACGTTCCACAAGGTCGCCTTCGAGGTCCGGCTCGCCCCGCACACGCAGCTTCAGATCTTCAATCCGTCCTTCAGACACCCCCATGGCAATGTCGCCATCCGGATCGAACGGCACGGCTTCCAGCCGTTGCTGTTTTGACTGTGTCTTCGACTTTGCTGCAGCTTTGGCCCCCTTGCCGGTGCCCGCAGCGCCCGGAGCAGTCGCTGCCTGAGCCACCTGTAATGACTGCAGTTCACGACGCAGCGCTGTCATCCGCTGTTTCAATGCCGCTTTGCCCGGGGCCCCATCCGGCAGCGCCTTGTAACGCTGGACCATCGGAGCAAGCGTTGACCGCAGGTCGTCAGCCCGAGCCAACTCTGCGGCCCGCAGCTGCGCCGGATCACGCCCGTCCATCGCTGCTTTTGCCGCAGTATCGCTGATGTCAGCCAATAAATCCGGATGAAAATAGGTGTTCCCGCCCCCCGAACGACTGCGGTTTCCACTTAATGTTCTGGTACTGGCAAAGATACCCGCCAGAGCGTAATAGTCCTGCTGCGAAATCGGATCGAACTTATGGTCGTGACACCGCGCACACCCCAGAGTCAGCCCCAGCATGGAACGCCCCAGCGTATCCATCTGATCGTCGATCCGATCAAGGCGAAACTGGTCAACATCCCGCTCGTTCAGATCCATCGAACCCAGCGCCAGAAATCCCGTCGCCACCACATTTGAGGAACGCTCACGAACATCCCGGGCCTGCAGCAGATCCCCCGCCACCTGCTCCTGCATGAATCGATCATACGGCTTGTCGGCATTGAACGAATCAATCACGTAGTTGCGATAGCGCCATGCGAAGGGAAAGGGCACATTGCGAGTCTTTCCGACCGAGTCAGCGTAACGAACAACATCCAGCCAGTGCCGCCCCCAACGCTCTCCGAAGGCCGATGATGCCAGCAGACGATCAACAACCTTTACCAGCGCCTGGTCGTCAGAGGCGGCATCCGAAACGAATTCTGCAAGTTCCTGAGGCGTCGGCGCAAGTCCGGTCAGATCCAGCGTCACACGACGCAGCAGAGCAGGGCGAGCAGCATCGGGATTGGGAGTAATGCCGGACTGTTCCTGACGAGCACGTATGAAGCGGTCAATGTCTGATCGAACCCATTCCGCATGCTGAACCTGGGGCACCTGCGGAACCTTCACGGGCTGAAATGACCAGTGCTGTCGCCCCTCTTTCAGCCGCGTCGTGCGGGAGACGGTATCGCTGGTACCGGAACGCGGATCCGGAGCCCCCAGCGTGATCCACTGCTGCAAGGCTTCAATTTCAGCACCCGTCAAACGTCCCTTCGGAGGCATCTGCAGGTTCGGATCATCATATGTTACGGACTGCACAAGCAGACTTTCTGCTGGCTTGCCCGCCACAATCGCCGGACCCGAATCCCCGCCCTTCAGAACCCCTGCGCGAGTGTCCAGTTTCAGATTGCCCTTCACGCTGGATGACTCAGAAGAATGACACTCGTAGCAATGCTTTGCCAGAAGCGGCCGAATGTGCTTCTCAAAAAAATCCAGCCCCTCCCGACGGCTATCCTGCGCCATCGAGGGGACAGACGCTGACAGCGCGAATGCACACGCCAGGCAGAAAATGTTTTTGAACGGCCAGTGCATCATCATGCATCCGCGGAAAAAATGCAGTTTGTGATCTGCAGATCCTATCGACGAAAAGGAATCCTGTGCAATTCGAAAACATCATAAAACGCTGAGAAAATGGAGCAACGACAAATCCAGTTCCCACCTGCAGGTTGCAGTTAGATGGGGTTGCCGAAAACGCAGCGGATCAAGCTTCCGTGCCCCGAAAAACACAACCGCTCAGACGGAAAAACAACACCCGTCTGCTGACGCTGACGGCTCGCACAGGGGGTGGGGGACCGTTCGGCTCGGCAGGAGCCTCGCCCTCCCAAAGGGAGCTTCCCTGGGACCACCGAGCACCAGCTCGGGGACACCAAACCACAGCACCCGTCAGCGCACGCTCACGGCTCGCCTGCGGGCGGGGGGTGGAAGGGCGGCGTACGGCTCGGCGGGTGCCTCGCCCTCCCGAGGGCAACTTTGCGCGCACTGACGACGGCCAACCGAGTCCCTCGGTTGTGACGATTCCGCTGTGGCAGTCATGCAACTGCGGGCAATTCCACTGCACGCAAACTCGCCTCGCTTCACAATAACCATCGACGGCACACGGAATCAGCCATTCAGACCGTCCCGCTTTGTCTCTGGCCCCAACCAGATCAGCCCGACACCGACCAGATAAATCACTGTCAGCACAGAGCCGGCTTTGGGGAAACTGCCACCAAACAAACCCATGATGCTGGCCGTCTGCAATCCTCCAATCGCCGCCAGAATTCGCCCGAAGTTGAAGGCAAAACCCTGCCCGGTTGCCCGCACCGCCGTCGGGAATAACTCCGGAAAATACAGCGGGAAAAAGCCATAGAACGATGCCGTGACTCCACCTGCCAGAAACGCCGCAAACAGAAACGAGGCATCAAACGTCTGATGCCCCAGATAAAAGTAGACGGCACTGGCAATCGAACCGAGACACAGTACGGCATACGTCGGACGTCGTCCAAAACGCCCGGCTGCGACGGCCGCAAGGATCGTCGCGATGATCGCGCCGGAAGCAGTTGCCATCTGCGTCTTCGCTGCAGCATAGTGCTTGACCCCATCCACATCCGGTCGCAGCTCTCCCGCCCACCTCGGTGCCCACTGAATTGAGCCCCAGGTACCCAGCAACGCCACACCCGCCAGACCTGCTCCCAGCAGCATCCGATTCAGAATCATTTTTTCATCGGCCGCTGTCATCGCCCCCGACTGCCTGGTTCGCTGCAGGTACTGCCTGACCGGATACAGGAAACCCTGCAGCGTCACAATCAGTCCAAGCAAAGTTCCGATGGCTGACACAAACCACGGCAGCCCATTCGCCAGTGGTGACCACAATACAATAATCCCCGTCGCAGCCAGACAGCCCAGCAGAACCCCTCGCAGGTCTGCATTACTCCAGTTGGACGTCTTGCCTGCAGCCTGCTCCTCCTCCCACTTCGACGATTCCGGCACACACAGACGAATAAAGAAGATCAGTAAGGCCGGAAGCGAACCGGTGATCATCAGAAATCGCCATGCATCATTCGACAGCAGGCTGGCCTTCAGCTCGGCCGAAACGCCCACGGCAGTCAGTAACCCGTCAATTGAACCTACCACTCTGACCGTGCCAATACTGAGCAATGCCACCAGCAGGAAACCCACATTCGATGCCGCACCGATCAGACCGGCAATGAATGCACGACTCTTGCCAGGCCAGATCTCATTCACCAGCGCCACGCCCAATGACCATTCGCCACCCATCCCCAGTGACGCAATAAAACGCAGCACCGCAATCTGCCACGCCTGAGTCGCAAAGCCACACATCCCGGTCAGCACCGCGTACGTGACAATACTGAGCGACATCGCCCGCACTCGACCGATCTTGTCACCCAGCCATCCGAACAATACCCCACCGCTGGCGGCCCCGACCAGAAACACGGCCATAATCACGCCAAACCACTGATCCACCTCCTCCTTCGAGACGGCAGCACCCAGCAGGTCCTTCAGTGCCGGCTTTCCAATCAGCGGAAATAACCCCATCTCAAATCCATCAAACATCCAGCCCAACAACGCCGCAGCCAGCGTCGCAAACTGCGCAAAACCGGATGCCGGCGGACGGGACGGTACTGAGGAAGAAGTGGTTGTTGTCATCTGCGTGGGATTCCCGAATTCTGATCCGATGGCAGCAGCAGGCCTTCCGCATCGGATAGCCTCGCCGAGTTCAATCCGGGAAACTACACTGCCAACGGTCGTTTGGAAAGTCACCGCCCCCGGTCCGCATGGACCCTTTGACCTTTTTGCAGCAGTCAGCAGTCGCCAATGTCCGCAGCATCCATTCTCCCGGCTTCCACTGTCATCATCGGGCTGGAAGTTCACGTTCAGCTGAAAACCAACACAAAACTTTTCTGCAGCTGCACCACCGAATTTCGTCCGGACGACCCCAACTCGCAAACCTGCCCGGTCTGCCTTGGTCTGCCCGGTACCCTGCCGGTCATGAATCAGCAGGCCTTTCAACTGGCCATCACCACCGCTCTGGCACTGAACTGCAGCATCGCCCACGAAACTCGCTGGGACCGCAAACAGTACTATTATCCCGATCTGCCCAAAGCCTATCAAATCAGTCAGTATGACCAGCCTTTCAGCAGCAGTGGCTGGCTGGAAATTGCCGCTGACGACCCGCAGCTGCCCCCGCGCCGCATCCGCATCACTCGAGCTCATCTTGAAGAGGATGCCGGAAAGAATCTGCACGATGAATCCGGTCGCGGCGGTGACAGCCGAGTCGATCTTAACCGAACCGGGACACCGCTGCTGGAGATTGTCAGCGAACCCGACCTGCGCACTGCTGCCGAAGCCCGCCGATACCTCGAATCACTGCGTTCACTACTGCTGTTTCTGGGCGTTTCAGACTGCAACATGCAGGAAGGCAGCCTCCGCTGCGACGCCAATGTCAACCTGCACGTCCCACTGACCGACGGCACCACCGCAGCCACACCCATCGTCGAACTGAAAAACATGAACAGCTTCCGCAATGTGGAACTGGCCATCGAACACGAAGTCCGACGCCAGCAGCAGCAATGGCTGAAAACCGGACAGCGCAAAGGCGATGTCCCCAAACAAACACGCGGCTGGGATGCCGAGAAAGGCCTGACGTTCAGTCAGCGGGAAAAAGAAGAGTCCTCTGACTATCGCTACTTCCCCGATCCCGATCTGGAACCTGTCTTCGTCTCCGCCGAACAGATCGAATCGCTGCGTGCGAAGCTGCCAGAGACTCCCAGCGCCCGACGACAACGCTGGTGCACCGCACTGGGCCTGTCCGAATACGATGCAGATGTCATTCTTGATCAGGGCCCCGAACTGTCCGCCTGGTTTGAAGCTGTCCAGCAGCAGTGCGGTGACGGCAAAACGGCCGCCAACTGGGTCACACAGGACATCCTTCGCGATTTGAAAGCCACCGGTTTAACGCTGGCCGAGTTTCCGATCACGGCCGAGATTCTTGGGGCCTTACTGAAGTGCGTTGTGGCTGAACGTATTACCACCAAAAGTGCACGAGATATCTATGCCGAGCTGCGGACTCGAACCGGCGAGGCCGACAGTGCCCCGACAGTTGAGGACATCGAGCAGATGATTCGTGAGCGGCGGCTGGAAATTGTTCGTGACACAGGCGCTCTGGACGCCGCAATCGCAGCAGCGATGGCCGCCAAAGCCGATGCCGTCCGCGATTTTCGCGGTGGTAAACAGAATGCTCTGGGCCCTCTGATCGGCCTGATCATGAAACAGGTTGCCGGAGCGGATCCGAAACAGGTGCGGGAACGATTGATTTCCGCCATAAATTCCGGAGAGTAGTACTGCTTCAAGGTCGTTTTCGCGGCCCCTTTTTCGTTTCATTCTTCCTGCCTGGTGACCACGTGATCCGACATCTTCCCACCCTTGCCGTTTGCCTGCAGTTGGTGTGCATCTGCGATCCACTGCCCGCTCAGTCCCCCACCGACACTGCCAAAAAGCTGATGGTCTTACCGGAACGACCCAAACGTCCGGATCTGCCACCCAGTTCTTTGCCGCTGAAGTTTCTGCGGGGCGAGCGAGTGGCCTTCCTTGGCAACTCCACAGCCGAACGCATGAACCTGTTTGGCCATTTCGAAACACTGCTGCATACCCGATTTCCGGATCAGCAGCTGATCATTCGCAATTTTGCTCGACCGGCAGAAGAGGTCGGCGTCCAGCAGCGTTCTGCTGACTACACGGCCCTCGATGATCCTCAATTGGCCTTCGGTGCCGACACCTACTTCTGTTTCTTCGGCTTCAACGAATCCTATGCGGGTCCCGCGGGCCTGGATGCGTTCCGTGCCCGCTACCATCAGTATCTTGACACGATGGCGCAGCGATATCCTCGCGACGACACCAAAGCAGCTCCACGATTCGTTCTTGTTTCTCCGATTGCCTTCGAGGACAGTGGCGATCCGCTGCAGCCTGCGGCGGCCCCCATCAACGAAAACCTCAGGCTTTATGCGGCCGCCGTGGCCGCTGTTGCCACAGAACGCAAACTGGCGTTTATCGATGTGTATGAAGCTTCTCAGACGCTGATGCAGCAACAGCCCGGCCTGCAGTATTCGATCAATGGCTGCCATCTGAATGACGCCGGCGATCGTGAAGTCGCTCGACTGCTGGATCAGGCGGCATTCGCCTCAGCCAGTCCGGCCAGTTTCGGCAGCCCTCCCTATGAAGCTCTGCGGGCCGCCGTCAATGACAAATCATGGGTCCACCTGCAGGATTATCGAATGCTGAACGGCTGGTACGTCTATGGCGGCCGTCGTACATGGGATACGGAAACGTTTCCCCGCGAATACATCAAAATTCGCAGAATGGCAGAAGCGCGTGATCGCCTCATCTGGGATCTGGCGCAAGGAAAAAAGGCGGCCGGACCAGTTGATGACTCAACGACCGGTGACCTGATCGTTCCGGAAACTCGCTTCGGCAATCCTCGCCAGAAATACTCGGAGGCCGACGAATTACGTTACCTGTCCCCGGAACAACTGATTCAGCAGACCAAAGTTCCGGCGGGCTTTGAGATGCGGCTGTTCGCTGATGAAACGATGTTTCCGGAACTGGCCAAGCCGGTCCAGCTCAACTTTGACAACAAGGGCCGACTGTGGGTGGCCTGCATGCCCACATATCCGCAATGGAAGCCGGGTGACGCGAAACCTGACGACCGACTGGTCATCCTTGAAGATGCCAATCAGGACGGAAAGGCTGACAAGTGCACCGTGTTCTATGACAAGCTGCACTGTCCCACCGGTTTTGAATTCTGGAATGGTGGTGTCCTTGTGGTTGACCAGCCACGACTTTTGTTTCTGAAGGATACCGATGGTGACGACAAAGCTGACGAAGTTGTGCACCTGATGGACGGCTGGGCTTCGGACGACACACATCACACCTGTGGGGCTTTTGAATGGAGTCATGGCGGAAAACTGCACATGCTGGAAGGGATCGCCACCAGCACAACTCTGGAAACACCATGGGGCCCCCATCGCAGTTACGGAGCCGGCGGCGCTTATGTCATGGATCCTCGCACAATGAAGATCCGTCAATTCTCGCTGCCCGGTCAGTACAACATGTGGTGCTACGTCTTCAATGGCTGGGGGCAGGGCATTGTTGGTGACGGTACGACAGCCAATCAGGCGTGGGACACACCACTGTCAGGCGCACAATTCGGTGGTCGAGCCGGACTGAATTTTGTCTTTAACAACGAAGGTATGCGTCCGGCGCTCGGCAGTGAATTCCTTGTCAGTCGCAATTTCCCGGACAGTGTCCAGGGCCAGTTCACGTATGCCTGCGTCATCAACATGAATGGTCTGCCACGATTTACAGTGGGCGACAACGGAGGTGGTTATGCCGGGGCCCGTCTGAAAAATGCTGATGGTTCTCCGGATGACCTGATTCGATCGGACGACAAGCATTTCCGTCCGGCTGACCCGCAGATTGGGCCTGACGGTGCCCTCTGGTTCGGCGACTGGGCAAATGCATTGATCGGGCATATGCAGTACAGCCAGCGTGACCCGAATCGCGATCATACTCGTGGTCGTATTTATCGCCTGCTGTGCCCCGATCGTCCGTTGACACCGGCTGTGACACAGTTCGGCAAATCGGCCGAAGAGATCCTGCAGCAACTGCGTGAATACGAATGGCGAACTCGCTATCGAGCGCGTCGGGAACTGCACGGCCGACCATCCAACGAGGTGCTGCCGGCGGTCGCCGCATGGTTGAAATCTCTGAATCCGCAGGATCCTGAATTTGACCGATTGCGGACTGAAGCCCTGTGGATTCAGCAGTCTCACCATCAACTGGATGCGGCGTTACTGCAAAGCGTTCTGACCTGTCAGACGGCAGATGCTCGTGCTGCTGCAGTTCGCATCGCCGCAGACGAACGCGACTCACTGACCGACGCCGCAGAGCTGCTGGCCGTGGCAGCAAAGGATCCGCATCCCCGAGTTCGCACGGAAGCGGCTCGAGGCCTCAGCTTTTACTCAACCCCCAAAGCTGCGGAATCGCTGCTGCGGATGGCTGATTTCCCGGAAGACTACTGGGTCGACTACACCCTGCAGCACGCGCTGGGTGCCAACGAAGCCGTCTGGCGCAGCTCGTTCCTTGCCGGACAGTTCGCCGATCTGAATCCGCGAGCCGGAGTCATTGTCCAGAAACTGATCGCAGCATCGGAAGCCGGGGCTGCAGCATTGCCGCACATCCAGGCACTCCTGTCGCAGACTCCGAAGCCCGAGGAAGAGCGGAACAAGGCGATGACTGCACTGGCCGACCTGAAAGGTGATGTCAATCGCGGTCGCGAAGTCTTTGTTCGCAGTTGCACAGCCTGCCACAAAGTCGGTAACGGAGACGGTCGGGAATTCGGACCGAATCTGGCCGGTGTCGCAAAACGTATGAACAAGGTCAAGATCGTGCAGTCCATCGTGGATCCCAACGCGGAAGTGGCTGAAAAATATCGGCAGACGCTGATTGTCACGACGGACGGCATGCCAACCGCCGGGTTAGTGGTTTCAGAAAACGACAAGGAAGTTGAACTGTTCGACGGTAAGGCGGTCAGAAAAATTGCCAAAGCGGATATCGAAGAACGAGCTGTGCAGAATCAAAGCAGCATGCCTGAAGGTCTGGCCGCGGCCATTGCACCGGCGGAACTGATCGATATGCTTGAATACCTTGCGACGCAGACACAGGACGTTCCGCCGCAGAAGTAATCGGGCAACGCAGGACAGATGCAGGACGTCAGCGGCTGACACCGCCGACGTCCTTTTTTTGGCTCCACGTAAAATGCCGTGCGCCGTATTGCCGTGCGGCGCTGGCACCGAGCTGGTGCTCGGTGGTCGTAGCATGGGCTTCAGCCCGTGCCATTACCCACGAAACCCGTCGGGCCAGGACGCCGTTGCGGTGTGTGTTGGATTTGTGCCGTGGGTATGTTTGCGACTCAGGCCCGAAGGGCCGTTTTCCGGTAGCCCAGGGCGCAGCCCTGGGTCTGGGGCACCCCCAAAAATTGGGTTTTAAGGCCTGAAGGGCCGATTTCAAAGCGCGAGTGGATTCTCGGTCATGCATGGGGTTCCGGGTGCTCACGCACCCGGCTCTGCTGAAACCGGCCCTTCAGGCCTCGAGGGATTCTTTGGGGGTGTCGTGACCAGGTGCTGACGCACCTGGCTCTGCTGAGATCGGCCCTTCA
>CAIOKE010000277.1 GCA_903858815.1 uncultured Planctomycetaceae bacterium
AGCCCATGCCTCAGCCTGTCAATCCTCACGAAGGTAAGACCATCAACCGGAGAGCCGGATGCGGGAGATCCGCCAGTCCGGTTCGGAGGGAGGGGGGAGCCGAACTCAATCGGTCCTCCCTACCCCTATCCTTTTTGTCCTTTGCGTCAGGAATGCTCGGGCTACCTTTTTGTGCTCGGCGTCAGGATGGCGAGGGTTACGGTGAAGGGAATGGTGCCAGGGTTACCATAGAGTTGTGTCAGATTCCTTCGATGCAGCGTTTCAGAGCATCGTCGCGGCAGCACGTGGTACCAGCAAGGGGCACATGGCCGGTCAGGACATAATTCCGTGAACCAGTTGACCGTGTACATCGGTCAGGCGATAGCGACGGCCCTGGAACTTCCAGGTCAGGCGTTCGTGGTCAATTCCCAGCAGGTGCAGCATCGTTGCCTGCAGATCATGAATGTGGACTCCGTCTGAAACGACGTTGTATCCAAACTCGCACGTTTCGCCGTACACTGTGCCTGCTTTGATTCCACCACCTGCCAGCCAGATGCTGAAGCAGCGAGGATGGTGGTCGCGTCCGAAGTTGGCCTGAATTCGGCCCTGACAATAATTTGTTCGACCGAATTCACCACCCCAGACGACCAGAGTCTCGTCCAGCAGGCCCCGAGCTCGCAGGTCACGGATCAGGGCGGCCGCCGGCTGGTCTGTTTCCTGACATAACTTCGGCAGCGCACCCGGCAGGCCACCGTGGTGGTCCCAGTCCTGGTGATACAGCTGAATGAATCGCACTCCCCGTTCCGCCAGTCGGCGAGCCTGCAGGCAATTTGCAGCGAATGTGCCTGGCGTGGAGACATCGGGGCCGTAACTTTCCAGCACATGTTTTGGTTCTTCCGCCGTCCCGGTCGCTTCAGGCACACTGGACTGCATGGCATAGGCCATTTCATAGTGATCAATCCGTGATCGGATTTCAGGATCCGGCAGCTGCTGATACTGATGCTCATGCAGTTCCCGCAGCCGATCCAGTAAACCACGTCGACTGGCGGCATCAATTCCCGCTGGATTCCCGAGGTACAGGACGGGATCCTGAGCCGCTCGAAACAGGACTCCCTGGTGACGGGTCGGCAGGAACCCACTGCCCCACAGATGAGCACCCAGTGGCTGGCCGCTTTTGTCTCGCGTAATGAGGACGACAAAGGCCGGCAGGTTCTGATTGTCCTGTCCAAGGCCATAGCTGAGCCACGCTCCAAAACTGGGGCGACCGGCAATCTGCGTTCCTGTCTGGAACATCGTGACTCCGGGGCCGTGATTGATAGCTTCCGTATACATCGATCGAATGACGCACAGTTCGTCTGCAACTTTGGCCGTGTGGGGCAGCAGATTACTGAACCACGCACCACCACTACCAGCCTGGCGAAATTCGAATGGTGAACCGACCAGCGGAATTGAAGACTGATTGCCCGACATCCCGGTCAGTCGCTGACCACCTCGCACCGAATCCGGTAATTGTTCCCCATGCCGCTGTTTCAGCAGCGGTTTGTAGTCATACAGATCCAGTTGTGATGGACCTCCGGACATAAACAGATAAATGACACGTTTTGCGCGCGGGGCAAAATGTGTGAGACCGGGAATTCCTGAGTCGATCGTAGCGGCAGTGTCTGCGACCTGCGGCAGCTTAGGATCGGCCCCATGAGCTTCCCGCGACAGCAGATCTGCCAGGGCTATGGAACCGAGTCCCATGCCACTGTTGGACAGAAAGGTCCGCCGATTCAGCGATAACAGTTGTGACTGCATGAATTGTCTCCGACTTTCACTCAGGCCGAAGGCCCCACACCGGGTTCGTGGATTCAGACTTCAACGTCGCACGACACATTCGTCGTAATTCAGCAAGGCCTGCGCAAGTACCGTGGCGGCTGCCGCCTGAGCAGCCGACAGCTCATTTGAAGGTGGTTTTTGACCTGTTTTCAGCAGCTCGGCCGCACGTTCCGGTCGCTCTGTGAAATGTTGCAGCTGCTCGGACCAAAGCCGCTGCAGAATGCCCAGTTCGGTGGCATCCGGCTGGCGACTCCAGCAACGCATGCAGCCTTCGCGAATCATCGATTCCACAGAATCCCTGTTGCTGCGATATATTTGTTCTCCGAGGACCCGAGCAGCTTCCACATACTGCACGCCATTCAGCAGAATCAGCGCCTGCAGTGGTGAATCCGTACGTTCTCGTTTCGCAGTACAGACGGCGCGTCGCGGAGCATCGAATGCCAGCATTGCCGGAGGTGGACTGGTGCGGCGCCAGTTCGTATACAAGCTGCGCCGATATACTCCATCGCCGCCGCTGATGCCCGCGGGCTTGAACGCTTCTGTCATTTCGTAGGGGTTTACCGGAGGTCCGCCGATCTGCTCTCGAAGCAGTCCGGCAGCTGCCAGAGCATTGTCGCGAATCATCTCTGCCGGTAAGCGAAACCGCGGACCTCGAGCCAGCCACTCATTGTCCGGATCATCCTCCATCTGTACCGCCGGTCCAACACTGTGCTGCTGATATGTCTCCGTCAGTACAATAGCTCGCACCAGCCCCTTCACATCCCAGCCCGATCGGATGAAGTAGTCGGCCAGAGTATCCAGCACTTCCGGATACAGCGGACGACTGCCCTGACTGCCAAAATCCTCCGCTGTCCGCACCAGCCCGCGACCGAACAATGACTGCCAGATGCGATTGACCGTCACTCGCGCAAGTAAAGGATGCTGCGGACTGGTCAGCCACTGCGACAGCCCAAGGCGATTTCGCGGTGCCCCTTCAGGGAAGGCAGACAGAGCTGCCGGAACGCCCGCCTGGACCTCTTCGCGACGCTGGTTGTACTCGCCGCGAAACAGCACCCACGCCGGCTTCGGCTGTGCCATTTCACGCATCACCATGATTTCTTTCAGACCCTGAAAATACCGGGCTTCAGCCTGCCGAGCCTGCTGCAACTGCTGCAGTTTCGCCCGGTATTCCCCGTCCTGACGCAGCAGATACCACTGCAGAAGCTGACTGCGGACTTCGTCTGACAGATCACGCTGTTCCCTGCTTTGTGCTGCTTCGCTGAGTAAACTGCGAGCAGCAGCCTCGTTATAAACGGCCAGACACTCCAGTGGTGTCAGGCCCGTATCAAAGACTCGCACGTCATCCACAAGACCATCCTTGAAGCCACGATCCCGAAATCGCTCGCCAAGGGCAATATTGTCACCGCCACCACCAGTGATTTCGCGAGTCAGTGAGTCACGAATGACCTGCGTCTCCGCACGTTGACCGTTCACATAGATTGCCAGTCCGGCCGCTTCACTGCTGCCATCCGAGATCACTGTGACGTGTACCCACTGATGCAGCGGCAAAGGTTCACGCATCGCGACTGAGGCAGCATTCCCCGGCCAGAAATGAATCAGAGACCACTTCAGGCAACCATCCTCAATCAGCAGCTCATACCCCCGGCTGGCCGCGTCTGTCCATGCTCGTGAGCGATGCATGACCACCGCTCGCTGTTTTATATCCGGTGTCTGCAGCCACAGTGAAACACTGAATGGCTGGTGCCGTTGAAAATTGCCCAGCGGCAGGTCCACCGGATCATCGCCCGAGAATTGTACCGCCTGTCCTGAGTGACCCGCTGTCAGACGATTCTCGCCACGAATTGTGGCCGGCTGATCCGCACGCAGCGTGTTGGCCAGCTGCTCACCATTCTGCTGGTCAAATGAAAAGCGGGCCTGTTCACCGGAAAACAAAGGCAGCTCAGTCAGTGCTGCTGTTCCCAGCCAGTCAGCAAATCGCTGTTCCGCCAGCACCCGCTCGGAAGCCAGTGCACTGTGAGCCTGAGTGATCTGAGTTCGCAGTTCTGCCAGTTTTGCAGTGGAATCCGCCGTTGTCATGGTCAGCGTCGGAGTTGGCGGGGAGGGTGTGAAGTACGAGTACAATCCAGCCTCGTCAATGTTCTGAAACATTGCAAACAACTGGTAATACTCGCGCTGGGTGATGGGATCGTACTTGTGGTCGTGACAACGCGCACATTCGAATGTCAGGCCCAGAAAAGCGGTGGCAAAGGTCTGCACACGATCACTGACGTACTCAACGCGATACTCTTCTTCAACACTGCCACCCTCTGCTTCCTGCTGATGCAGGCGGTTAAAGGCTGTGGCCAGAATCTGCTGCTCGGTGGCGTCCGGCAGCAGGTCCCCGGCCAGCTGCCATGTGACAAACTGATCAAACGGAAGATTCTGATTGAAGGCATCAATCACCCAGTCACGCCACGGCCACATCTCACGCTCACGGTCCACCTGAAAACCAAAGCTGTCCGAATAGCGCGCCACATCCAGCCAGTCCACCGCCATCCGTTCTCCGTATCGCGGGGATGACAGCAGCTGATCCACCAGCCGACTGACAGCCTGAGGATCCGTATCGGCGGAAAACCTGCGTACAGCATCCGGAGCGGGTGGTAACCCCGTCAGATCAAAACTGAGCCTGCGAATCAGCGTTTCACGTGCAGCAACAGGCTGCGGCTGCAGACCGCGAGCCCTTAGCTGACCGCGAATTAACTGATCAATCCGGCCACTGATCGTGGCCGCTGTGGTGTCACCGGGCTGCACCGGAAGGAATGACCAGTGCCCCTGATACTCGGCACCTGCCCGAATCCAGTCCCGCAGCAGCTGCACTTCGGAAGATGTCAGACGCCCCAGTTTGGCGTGTGGTGGAGGCATCACGGAATCGGCGTCGTCACTGACGATTCGCTGGATTATCGCACTGTCTTCAGGACGACCCGGCACGATTGCCCCCGCTGCTATGGCTGCCGCACGGTCGTCCAGACGCAGGTCGGCTTTCCGTTCAGCACTATCAGGACCATGACAGAAAAAACACCGATCCGACAGCAGTGGACGAATGTCGCGATTGAACGTCGGAACAGGCCCCTGCACCGGGGATGAAGTCGGTACGGAAGATTGCTGGGAATACGCAGGGGCTGCGTAAAGACTGAGCCACAGGACCAGCGTCGGCAGAACAGATCGCATGGGAAGACCTTTGCGGATCCGAGTCAATCACGGAAGGGCGTGGAGATGCCCCTATCCTACCACGGAAGCGCGGAGCTGACTTCGCAGAATTGCGTCAGAGCGGGGGGATTCCGGAATTCTCGGTCAGCCACTGTTCAGGACGAATATTCGATGATCGTTTTGATCCCCTGAACTTCGCGGTGCTGGTAGTGCCACAGTGAATCCTGCAGGGAAACCCGGGCTGTAATCAGTGCCTGCAGTTCTGCCCAATGCGTTTTCCGCAGCTGTCCCAGATGAGTAAGAGCATCAATGAAATCACGCGGCGCTGAGTTGACGCAGCCGATGTGCAGATGATTGTTCAGCAGGCCATGCAGCATCATACCGGCGAC
Organism: uncultured Planctomycetaceae bacterium; assembly: GCA_903858815.1. Lineage (GTDB taxonomy): Bacteria > Planctomycetota > Planctomycetia > Planctomycetales > Planctomycetaceae > SXXK01. Next base: position 5,373 of record CAIOKE010000277.1, read on the forward strand.
ATCCAGCTGCGGTGGTCGTTCAGGCTTCAGACTGCCCAGCCAGACCATCACGCCACACGACCGCAGGATGTTCGTGGTACGCACCATCAGTTCGTCACTGCCTGTACACTCCAGAATCAGATCCACTCCATCGCGTTCAGGATCCCTGACCTGCAGCGCGTCATCGGACAATCTCTGATACTGCATGCCGAACCGCTGCGCCAGTGTGGCGCGAAATGTGTCCGGCTGATCACGTCCCAGCATGGTGATCGGCCAGCCTCGTGCGATGCAGGCAAGGCCTGCGGCAAACCCGATGGGGCCCATGCCGGTGACGAGGACCTTTGGAGGCGTTGTGTCCCAGCAGTCTGATCCCAGTCGTGCACGCTGCAGATGCAGGGCTTCATTGACACCCTTCTCTGCGACGGCGAGCGGTTCCGTGAATATGGCGATATCGGCCAAATCTGCCGGCACGCGATACAGATGCTGGCTGTGATCCAGCCATAGCGGGACACTGAAGCCGTGCTCAGAAAAAATACCTCGTTCAGTAAACCGCCCCAGCGGCAGGTAATCGAGCCGTCGGCGTTCACCGGGCAGACTGCGACGGACTGCCGGCACAGCAAGATCGCCGGGTTTCCAGTCCGTGACATCGGTCCCGACAGCTTCGACTTTTGCGAGGCATTCGTGGCCGAGCAGCAGGACGGATTCTTCCGGGGGAACCCAGGGCGCAGCGGAATGCAGGATCTCACGGTCAGTGCCACAGATCCCCAGTTGCAGTGTGCGACAGAGAATCTGCGTGGCCCCCACGGACTGTGGCACTGCCATCTGCACAATCTCTGGAATCACCGAGCCCGGTCGCGCTGCAATCCCCGACTGCATCTTCTGCACTCCTTCAGTTAGGTCATCCGGTGTGATCCGGGAGACACAGCGTTCTGCCGCTGCTGTTGGGTTTAATCGTCTGCAGCGTCGCCGTCCTTGATCACAAACCGTGCTTTCAGACGGGCAACTTCGGTTGCGAGGCCGGCGGCCTGGACCGACCGCAGCACTTCATTGAAGTCCTTGTAGGCGGCTGGAGCCTCATCCCTCGGGTACTGTCGACAGTTGCTGAGAATATCCAGTTCATCAAACGAACGATCAATGGTCTGCTGATCCAGTTCTCGAATCGCGCGTCGTCGACCCAGCGCGCGACCCGCACCGTGATTGACACTGTAGCAGCTTTGCTGTGCGCCATCATCCGCGACCATCACGCAGGATCCTGCCTGGGGATTACCGGGGAGCAGGATCGGGTGTCCGGTGTCATGGTAGATGGTGCCTCGTAATGCGTGGTGTCCCGCGGGGAACGCGCGAGTGGCTCCTTTACGATGTACCCAGGCCAGCTGGTTGTCCACGACCTCCCGCCGCGCAATATTATGGCTGATGAAATACACAAGCTGCCCCCGCGTGCCCGGCAGGACCTGTTGAAAAGCTTCCAGCACCAGCGCATTGATCAGCAGATGATTGAGCGTTGCGAAGTTGGCCCCCAGAGCCATGTCATCGAGATAGGCATTGGCTTCAGCGGTTCCCAGTGGCGCGTACACAAGTTCGCGATCACCACCGGGCAGGGGAATTCCCCATCGTGCGAACTGTGCCTGCAGCGATTTGAACTGACCGTCTGCCAGGTTGTGCCCGATTCCGCGGGACCCGCAATGCGACAGAAAAGCCACGTGACCATCACGCAGTCCGAAGACTTCAGCTGCACGTCGAGCGCGAGGGGTGGTGCCCACTCGCACCTCTTCACACTCACCAAAATGGTTTCCGCCACCATAAGATCCAAGCTGCTTCATTTTCCCCGGAAAGCGGTGTCGGAAAATACCCTGCTGCAGGTGCAGATCGAGCCTTGCAGCAAGGGCGTCCTGCGTGTCGTCGTGACCCACATGGACTGCGTCTTCGCAGTACTGGGTCCATTCGGGTGGGATACCCAATTGGTCGCAGACTGAGGCTGAAGCGCCTTCCACCAGCAACTGACGTCCCAGGGACTCATCGACGTAACGGGACTTTGGAGCACACTGCTGACCGCGACCGGCACCGGTTGGAGTGCGTTCGCAGATGGCCTGGATCAGGGCACGGCGAACTTTGCGATCCTGAATCGCTTCGGCAGGAACATCCAGTTGCAGCAGGCTCATCGAACACTTGATGTCGACACCGACCGGTCCGGGGTAAATGTGAGTGGGCGAGACGAGGACGCAGCCGACTGGTGCTCCGTACCCGCAGTGAGCATCGGGATTCAGCACCAGCTGGGTGACACCTGGTGCGTTACGGGAGTTGATGGCCTGTCGCAGGCAGGATTCGTCGAAGGTGTCGCGAATGGCTGCTGTACCGATGACCGTGATGGGCCTGATCGCCCCATCCTGCACGGGCAGGATCCCGGTGGCTTCTCCTGTGGGAATAATTGTGGGCAACATCTAGCAACTCCTGCAAAACGGTGACTGCGAGACGTAACAATACCGACAGGAACAGTGCGGTGGGAGTGCGGACGAAAGCGATCTGATGAAACCGATTCGAAATACTGAGAAGGCGATGGGGGGCGGCGGTTGGCGGGCTGAAGGCCGTGCGAAAACTCGTATCCGGAATTCTTTTTGGGTCGTGCAACTGACGGCTGGACGGTGGTCGGTCTGCTGTTGGGGGAGTTCCGGGGGCATTGGTGTCAGCAGCGGACAAACGTGGTTTGCGAACGAGGGTCAGGGGTGTTTGGCGGTTGACATACAGACTGCGTCAGGGTATCGGTGGGGTAATTCTGCAGTGCTGACAATCACTGATCGTTTCTTTACGGGTTGCCTTATGCTGAAGTGCTGCGTCAGTCCGTTGCCCTGCTGCCTGTTGTTGTGGCTTGGCTGTCTGCTGGCCGTGCCTGTGCCGGGCTTGCATGCTGTCGTCGCTGCTGAACCGCAGTCTGTGGCTCGCCCGAATATCATCTGGATCCTTGCGGATGATTTTGGTTTGCCGGATGTGGGGTGTTATGGGGGCGTTTACAGGACGCCTGCTCTGGACAGTCTGGCGTCGGGTGGAACGCGTTTTGACTTCTGTTTTGCTGCTCCTTTGTGCGCGCCGTCGCGGGCAATGTGTATGTTTGGTCGGTATGGTTTTCGTACGGGTGTGCGAGACAACGGGCAGGGCGCTGCTGCGACTCCGCAGCGCGAAGTCTGCATCGCGAAAGTGCTGAAACAGGCGGGTTATGCCACGGCTGTGGCCGGGAAATGGTCGGATCTCGAATATCTCGTGACAGCGGAGGATGGTCGTCGCTGGGGTTTCGATCAGTTTATGATCTGGGGTGAGCGGTGGGAGGAAGGTGGGGGTCGTTCGCGGTATTGGGGTCCTGATTACAACCACAACGGAGTGATTATTTCTGGTGACAAACGGACATTCGGACCGGATCTGCTGCAGAAGTTTGCGGTGGACTTTATTCGTCAGAATCGTGAGGGCCCTTTTTTTCTCTACTACCCGACTCCTCTGATTCACTACAAGCTGCAGCGAACACCGGACAGCAGCGGTGGTGAATCGGATCTGCACTCAGACAATATTGAATATCTGGACAAGCTGGTGGGACAGCTGGTCAGTGAGCTGGAGAGTCTGCAGTTGCGGGAAAAGACTCTGATCATATTCGTGGGTGATAATGGCTCGACGAAAGGACAGCATACTGTCCATGGTCGCCGGATTTTCGGGAAGAAGGGTGAATTGAAGGAAGGTGGCTGTCGAGTTCCGCTGATTGTGAACTGGCCCGGTACAACTCCGGCTGGCAGAGTGAATCAGGATCTGGTCAGCCTGACGGATTTTTTTCCGACGCTGGCGGAACTGGCCGGTGCCCCGCTGCCTGAGGGTGTGTCGATTGATGGTGTCAGTCTGGCGTCTCGTTTTCAGGGGCGGTCCGGTCAGTCGCGTGAGTGGGTGTATGTGCAGCTGCGTGAGGAGTGTTATGTCCGTGATAGGCGGTGGAAGCTGACTGGTGCCGGGGATTTGTTTGACATGCGTGAGGCTCCGTGGCAGGAGATTGCTGTTGCTGCCGATGCGACGGATCCGCTGGCTCAGCAGGCGCGTATTCGCCTGCAGACCGCTCTGGACGGTATGGCTGCTGCGGCTGCAGGGCAATAGCGAGCCGTAAAGCGGGCGGTTTGCAGTGGGTGGGTGGTGGGTTGTGAATGTTTGACCAACGCTGGGTCGCAGGATTAGACTGCTGGCCAGCAGTGTGGCCTGTGCACCGGAGTATTTCTGAAGAGAGGATCAGCAGATGCGATTTGGGCTTCTGGCACGTCGAGGTGGTTTTTTTGGCGAGTTGATCAGCTGGATGATTCGGGTGGTGATTTATGACATCTGCATCACGACGATTTCGGAAGTGCTGGGTGTTCCTCGGTTCGTGGCTTTGCTGATTTTCCTTGGAATTCTGGCAGCGATTTCCTTTGCCGGCTATTACGTGAAGCAGCGGAATGCATCGGGGTTTGAGGATTGACCTCGGGGGTGATCAGTAACCTGGTGAGCTGCCGGCCGGAGAGTGGGGAATGAACTTCCAGATTCAGAATGCTCCGGCGTTCAGTGTGATTGAATTTCAGCTGAGTGCCGGCGAGGCCGTTGTGGCACAGCCGGACAGCATGATTTCGATGACATCAGGGATGCGCATTCGTGCTGCGACCGGGAATGGTGAGCCTGGACGTGGCTGGGGTTCAGGTTTCCGAAGTCTGCTGGGGGGCGAATCATTTTTTCGGGCTGTGTTTGAGGCCAGTCGTGACGAGCAGGCATTACTGCTGGCGCCGGACAGTTATGGCGAGATCCTGGCAGTTTCGTTGGCAGCTGGTGAGCGATTATATCTGACGCGCGGCGCCTATCTGGCACATACAGGTGGTTGTCAGCTGGACGTGCGATATGGCGGGATGAAGGGAGTGATGTCGAAGACGGGTCTGTTTCTGCTGCAGATTTCCGGACCGGGGACATTGTTCTGTCAGACCTATGGTGCGATTCGCGAGCGTGTGCTGGGTGAGGGTGAGCGATTTCTGGTGGATAATCGCTATGTCGTCGCGTTTGCGGATACTCTGAGTTACGAGTTGGTGCGTTCGAGTCGCAGGCTGACGGATGCCTTTTTTTCCGGCGAAGGGTTCATCAATCGATTCACGGGTCCGGGTCGTCTGGTTTATCAGACGCGGGTGCGTCCCGGGGTGGGCATGCTGCGTTATCTGTTTAATGCGGTGACCTGAGCGATGGTCACAAGTCCGGGTATTCCGCGGCGTGAAGATTTGCTGACACAGTATCGTCAGGCAAGGCGTCTGGCGACCTGCTGGATTGGCGTGCAGGTCGTGTTGAGTTTGACGGCTGCGTTGCTGATTGACTGGTTGCAGGTGTTGCAGTCGCCACTGGTGACGACAGTGGTGGTGGCAGCGCTGGTGAGTGGTGAGTTGTTTTCTGTACTGAGGCTGGCAGCGGTTCAGAAGGTTGAGATTGGGCGTCTGAAGGAGACGACTCGATTTGGGGTTTATGACCGTCATCGGCTGCGTGAGCTGGTGGACGCCGTGCTGGATCGAATGGAGGTTCCGCTGCCGGGTCCGCAGGTGTATGTGACCGCGGATCGGACAGTGAATGCTGCGGCGCTGCGTCTGGGGATCAGCGGGCTGCTGCCGCGGATGAATGGAATCTACCTGCATCGGCAGGTGCTGCATCGACTGAATCCGGCAGAGCTGCAGGATCTGATTGCTCATGAGCTGGGACATTATTATCGCTATCCGCAGGTGCTGCATCGTTTTACGGAGGTGGGTCTTGTTCTGGGTGTGCTGGCAGGTCTGGCGGCGCTGCAGAATTTTGATCTGGAAAGTTATCTGAGTCTGCTGGCGATCGTGGGCTGTGGCTGGGCGATTCGCTCTGTGACAGGGTTCCTGCAGTCATCGCCCTCGGTGGCGATCGAGTATCTGTGTGATGAGCTGGGTGCTGAGATGCACGGTGTTGTGACATCGGTGAATGGCTTGTTGAAGGTGGGGGCGGATTCTGAGCTGCAGCTGGCGCTGCAGCAGCAGGAGTTGGGTAATCGGCGGTATGGGAATCTGCGTGCTGAGGAGATTGTGGAATCGATCAGTACGGCGATCCCATATGGGCACAGCAGTCGTGAGCAGATACAGCAGGTGGTAACGGATTCGCTGAAGCGGCGCGCGCAGCAGAAGCGTGGGTTATCGCTGGGTGGATTTCTGGCGCATGCGTGGTGGGGCGAAGAGAACCTGGCGGTGGACGAGCTGGTGGCTGATCTGGGGAAGCTGCAGCAGCTGCCGCGTCTGGACTGGGAGTCGCTGCTGGAGCGTCCCGGTGAGATAGCTCTGGATGAGTCGGGCGTGCGGGCACTGGCGGAGCTGCTGGAGCAGCGTCCGGATCTGCTGTTGTTTCGGCTTCCGGAGGAGCTGGATTCTGTGCAGCTGAGTCATCCCTCATTTCGGCGTCGGATTCTGTATCTGTGGAAGAACCGTGAGTCGATTGAGGCGGCGTGTTGAGTGAGGGCCGGTGTGAGGCTGGAGTCCGGAAGCAGCGGGGAGCGAGTGCAGCGTTCATGTCAGACACGACTTTTGCGATTGCGATCAGCCCGGACGGCCGTTTGCGACTGAGCAGCGAAGAGGGCCTCGGAGGGGAACGCGTTTCCAGCGAGCAGTTTGAGCGTTTGCGCAGCGAGCTGCTGCGTTCGAATGCGGCTGGTCTGGTGGATCTGTCGTCGGTTGAGTGGCCGTCTGTGTTACCGGCCTCGTTGTCGTTCTGGCGTGACTTTGTGCGTCAGTTTTTCCGGACGTTGTGTCATGCAGATGTGCTGCCGGGCATGGGTTGGGCTGATTTGCCGAGTCCTGAGCAGTCAGAGTTGCAGGAGCTTGTCAGGGCAGCTCCGCCGATGACCGGGCTGGAGTATCTGTCGAGCAGTTTACTGGAGCGGTTGTGGGGTGAGTTGTGTGAGTATTCAGCGGAGAGTGCAGAGCTGGAGCGAGGTGGTCCGCAGGCGTGGTTGCGGCGACTGAATCCGCTGGCACATCTGGTGGGTCGAGTGACATTTCATCTGGCGGAGAACAAGCGTGATGCGGAGCGTCCGTTTGCGTTTCTGGCAACGTATTCGCATCGCGTGTCGGCACAGGCGAAGCCGGTGCATCGGCCACTGGCTGAGGCATTGAAGCAGTCGGTGGCGGAGGGTGATGGTGGTCAGCTGGAGCGATTACTGGAACCGGTCCGTCGTGCGGCGAGTGAATCCGGTCTGGTGTCTGAGCTATTGCGGTCGAAGCGTCTGTTTGCTCCCCAGGCGTGGACTGCTGCGGAGGCATATCAGTTTCTGCAGCAATCGGGGGTGATGGAATCGGCGGGAGTGGTGATTCGCCTGCCGAACTGGTGGGCAGCGCGTCGGCGTACGCGGCCACAGGTGCAGGTGAAGATTGGTAACACTGCACCATCTCAGGTGGGTCTGGAAAGTCTGCTGGATTTTCAGCCGGAGGTGGTGATTGACGGCCAGAGTTTATCGAAGTCTGAGCTGGAGCAGCTGATGCGGGGTGCAGAGGGGCTGCAGTTGATTCGAGGCAGCTGGGTGGAAGTGGATCAGGAGCGGATTCGGGAGGCATTGAATCACTGGAAGAAGGTGCGGGCATCGCATCCGGATGGGCTGGAGCTGGTGCAGGGGATGCGTCTGCTGGCGGGAGCGACGATTTCGAGTGAGGAGCAGTCGCTGGGTGGTTCTCTCGAGTGGACTCGATTTGAGGCTGGCAGCTGGCTGCGTGAGACGCTGCAGCGGATGCGATCGCCGGACGGTGTGCTGGGGTGTCAGCCGGGGCGTGATCTGCAGGCCACGCTGCGTCCGTATCAGGTCCGCGGGGTACAGTGGCTGTGGTTCATGACAGAGCTGGGTCTGGGGGCCTGTCTGGCGGACGACATGGGTCTGGGCAAGACGATCCAGATTCTGGATCTGCTGTTGCAGCGGAAGCGTCAGTCGGGTGAGCATCGGCGTATTCCGAGTCTGCTGATCGTGCCGGCTTCGCTGCTGGGTAACTGGCGTCAGGAGGCCGCGCGGTTTGCACCGAGTCTGCGGGTGTGTGTGGTGCATGGATCAGAGATGACGGCGGAGGAACAGGAGCGTCGGTCAAAGGATCCGGGGTCGGGTTTTGCAGATTGTGATCTGGTTGTGATCAGTTATGGGATGGTGCGTCGGCAGGCGTGGCTGAAGCAGGTGCGATGGTCCTTGATTATTCTGGACGAGGCCCAGGCGATCAAGAATTCGGAGACTGCGCAGACGAAGGCTGTGAAGAGTCTGAAATCTGAGCGGCGACTGGTCATGACGGGGACACCGATTGAGAATCATGTGGGTGAGTTATGGTCGTTGTTTGATTTCTGTTCGCCGGGTTTGCTGGGTGGAGTAACGGAATTTCGGCGGTATCTGAAGCGGCTGAGTGAACAGGGTGATGGTCAGGCTTACGCGGGGCTGCGTCGTCTGGTGCAGCCGTACATTCTGCGTCGTCAGAAGACGGATCCGGAGATTTCGCGGGATCTGCCTGAGAAGATTGAGATGCGTGCAGAGTGTGGTCTGACGGCTCAGCAGGCATCGCTGTATGCGGGAGTGGTGCAGGATCTGAAGCGGCAGTTGAAGCAGGTGGACGGAATCCAGCGTCGTGGGTTGGTGTTGTCAACACTGTTGCGATTCAAGCAGATCTGCAATCATCCCGCGCAGTTTCTGGAGTCCGGGGAGTATTTACCGGAGCAGAGTGCCAAGTTTGAACGGCTGCGACAGTTGTGTGAGCCGATCCGAGCGCGGCAGGAGAAGGTGCTGGTGTTTACTCAGTTTCAGTCAATGTGTGAACCGCTGGCGGAATTCCTGAGAGAGGTGTTTGGCCAGTCGGGGCTGGTGCTGCATGGTGGCACTGCAGTGAAGCGTCGCAGTGAACTGGTGAAAGAGTTCCAGGGTGATGTGACCAAACCGTTTTTCGTGATTTCGCTGAAGGCTGGTGGCAGCGGTCTGAATCTGACGGCGGCTTCGCATGTGGTGCATTTTGATCGCTGGTGGAACCCGGCGGTGGAAAATCAGGCGACGGACCGAGCGTTTCGAATTGGTCAGCAGAGAAATGTGCTGGTGCACAAGTTTGTTTGTCGCGGTACGGTTGAGGAGCGGATCGACGAGATGATCAGTGACAAGCGGCAGCTGGCATCGCAGATTCTGGATGGTGAGGGTGCGGTGAAGCTGACCGAGATGAAGGATGATGAGCTATTGAAATTTGTGTCGCTGGATCTGGAGCGAGCTGCGGTAGTTTGAGCAGGTATTGCTGATTCAGAAAGGAGAGAGTGTGGTGTCGCGGTATGACCGAGGGCGTGATTACTGGGGGCGTGGTGGCTGGGGGCCTTACGTATCAGTGGCTGAAAAGAAGGAGCTGGGTCGAAAAGCGGCGGCGGCGCTGGCAAAGAAGGAGAATCGTGAACCCTGTCCGGTGCAGGCCCTGGGGCGTGATCTGGCGAAGACGTTCTGGGGGAAGAAGTGGTGTGAGAATCTGAATCGGTACAGTTCGATCGCCAATCGTCTGCCGCGGGGGGCGACGTATGTGCGGAACGGTTCGGTGGCGGATCTGGTGATTGAGAGTGGGCGAGTGCGGGCGATCGTGGGTGGCAGTGAGGCCTACACGGTGACGATCAAAATCGGCACTTTGAACAGCAGTAAGTGGCAGTCGATTCTGACGGACTGTGCCAGCGGTATTGAGACGCTGCTTGAGCTGCTGCAGGGGCGTTTCAGTACGCAGGTGATGACTCGACTGACGCAGGAGAAGGGAGGTTTGTTTCCGGAAAAGGGTGAGATCTCGATGAAGTGCAGCTGCCCCGACTCGGCCGGGGTCTGCAAGCATATTGCGGCAGTGTTTTATGGTGTCGCGGTGCGTCTGGATCAACAGCCTGAATTGTTGTTTCGGCTGCGGAATGTGGATCATCTGGAGTTGATTGGTCGAGCTGGCACGGCAGCTGCTTTGGATGAGGCGCTTGGTATTCCGGCGCAAGCGGAGTTTGCGGGCGAAGATTTGAGCGGGATTTTCGGAATTGATCTGGAGCTGGCTGGTGCGGGTGATTCAGTCAAAGCGTCTGAATCGAAAGTCAGCCGGAAAACAGCAAAGAAGTCGGTAAAAAAGCCGGCAGACAAGGCTGTGGAAAAGGAGGTCAGACAGGCCAGTCGTGCGGGCACCACGAAAGCTGCAAAAAAAGTGGTCAAAAAGACCGCAAAAAGGGCTGCAGAGCAGGCTGTGATCACGGCGGTCAGGAACGCGGTGAAAAAGTCTGCAAAGAAAGTTGTGAAAAAGGCTGTGAAGAAAACCGTCAAAAAGGCTGTTCAGGATGTTGGGCAGAAGCCGACGGGATCGGGTGGCAGAAAGGGGCGGACTGGTGGTTGAGTTACGGTTGGTGCAGCCAGCGGATGTGGGCGAGTTTCTGCGTGTGTCGGAGGGCAGTGGCCTGTTTCGGTCGGAGGAATTACCTGCGGTTGAGAGTATGCTGTCAGTGCATTTCGCTGCGGGTGATTCCAGTGAGCAGACCATCATGGTCAGTGAATCTGAAGGTCGCCTGACGGGAGTAGTGTGTTTTACAGAGCGACCGTTTGCGGACCGCGTGTGGGAATTGCAGATGATCGCGGTTGCGGGTGATTTGCAGGGTCGTGGCATCGGTTCGCAGCTGCTGCGTGCAGTGGAGTGTGTGGTGCGTGATCATGGTGGACGATTGCTGTTGATTGAAACCAGTGATCAGGGCCGTTTTGAGCGGACTCGCAGGTTTTATCGTCGGCACGGTTATGACGAAGTTGCGCGGATACCGGATTACTTTTCCGATGGAGACGGCAAGGTGTCATTTGTGCTGCGGATAGCTGCAGCTGCGACGAGCGCGGGTGGGTGAGCTGCGGCAGAAACTGATCTGGGCAGACGCAGGCGATTTTCAGTAAATTTCCGGCAACAGCAGCTTGCGGGAGGCTGGTTTGCGGGTGTGTACTCAGGGAGGGGGAAGTTCCGATGGAACTGGTATGTCCGATACTTGGTCGAGTCACTCGAGTGCGTCCGACGGCTTTTCGTTCGGGTGAGTGGCAGGTCGTACGATGTGAGGAAACGGGTTTTGTATTTTTGGCGAATCCGCCGTCGTACGAGGCTTTGACCAGTGAGCATGCGTGGGAAGTGACATCTGCGGCTGAAAAGGAGCGGCGGAAGTCGGCGGAGCCAATGCTGTCGAAGCTGTCGCTGGCAGCAGCTCGGATGAAACTGCGGCTGTTTCCTCGCCGCAATCGTTTCTTCACACTGGCGCAGCAGCTGTGTGGTGTGCTGCCGGCTGATCGGTCGATTCGCGTGCTGGACATAGGCTGTGCAGCGGCCGATCTGCTGCAGGATCTGCAGGGGCGTTTTGCGGCGGTGGGGAGGAACATTATTCCGCTGGGAATTGAGGTCTCCGCACACCTCGCTCGCCTGGCCCATGAAACATGTGCTGCGATGGGTGGTCGTGTGGTGTTTGCCAATGCGGTGGACGGTGCCGGGCAGTTTGGCGCAGAGACCGTGGATCTGGTGATTATGTCGTCATTTCTGGAGCATGAGGCCCAGCCACTGGTGCTGCTGAAGAAACTGCATCGAGTGTTGTCGGCGGATGGGATTGTGGTTCTGAAGGTCCCAAATTTTGCGTGTGTGAATCGAGTTCTGCGAGGCGGTCGCTGGTGTGGATTCCGGTATCCTGATCACGTCAACTATTTTACTCCGAAGACCCTGCGACTACTGGCGGGCGGAGCTGGTTTCGAGGTGTCTCAGGGGATGCTGGATTGTCTGCCGACGAGCGACACGATGTATGCGGTGCTGCGGAAAGTGGCTGTTGCGAATGCAGAGTGTGTTGTCTCTGCGGGCGGACTGCGTAAGGCGGCGTAAGGTGTCTGGTGGTCGGAGGGGTGATCAGGGATAGACTTCCAGTGCACTGGGTGCCGCTGCAAGGTCCCTTGTAAGCTGTGCGGTGTTGCAGCAGTCATTCAGTTTCGAGCCCTGCTGCAGCATTCTGAGCAATTGCCTGAGTGTGGCTTTCTCGCCGGCGTGGAAGCCATCGATGGCTTCGTTGTCATCGGCTTCACAGTCGGCAAGTGCGGGGAAGCAGTGGAGTTCGTGTGGCGTGCCGCGGAACACGTCCTGCAGTGTGTCGGGCAACACCTGCAGGTACTGATGTCGACCTGAATCCTGCAGTGCGGTGGCAACGGCATTGGCGAATGGGGGCAGGCAGGCCACAACGTGGATCTGCTGTTCTGAGCAGGTCTGCAGCAGGGCGCGGAGCTGTTCGACCGTGGCCGCATCCGGTGATTCGCCGAAGGCAAAGCGATCGCGACCGGTGGCCACTCGCTGCAGTGTGCTGGAAAACTGGAAATCGGGTGTTGCGGGATCCTGTGTGAGTCTCTGCTGAATCTGCCGACCGTAGGCGAATGAGCCGTCGGGGCGAAATCCTTTGGTGTTCTGCCACGCATTCAGTCCCCATGGCGCGTCATTTCGCTGTTGTGTGAGGCTGCTGACACTGATGCGGCCGCGGATGAGATCGAGCAGAACATCGGGCAGCAGTCGGAGTCCTGTCTGCAGGCTGAATGACGGGTTCTGTGTCCAGTGTGCAGGCGCTGTATCCATCGTCGACTGGCGCCAGTTGGAATTGAACATCCATTGATCGAGGGTGATCAGCAGAATTCGTGGTCGTTTTTCTGCAGGCAGTGTTGACAGAAATGTTCTGAAGTCGGCGACGGTGACGATGGTATATCCGGCATTCCAGAACGGGCAGTTGAACATTTCGCGGCGAAACTGGAGTACGCGTGATGATCCGAGTGCGAGGATCTGCAGTGGGGGCAGTTGCAGTATGGCCTGTCGTTTCATCCACGGATAATTCTGTTCGTTCCATGCGAATCCGATCAGGCCCTGCTGCTGCAGCAGCGATTGCTGAAGGACTGGTTCCAGGTCCCGAAAGGCTTCTCCGGAGAGTGCCAGGACTGCGACTGGCGGTGCAGTGATCAGCAGCAGTGGCAGGGCGAATAAGAGCAGTCGCAGCAGAAACAATCGCAGCTGGGTGCGATTCTGTGCAGTGACAGTCCTGTGGAATTCCGGATCCGTATTGGCCATGGGTGTGGATCAGAACTGGAAGTAGATAAAGTCCTGCTGTTCCCCGCTGTATTTCAGCAGCAGGAACAGGACGGAGTAGCAGATGAGCCAGCGTGAGACGCGTGGCACATTTGAGCTGGAAAAGTCGAGTGCGTGTGTACGTCCGCGCTGTATCCACTCTGTGACAAGGAACCCAGCGACGAGGGCCCAGACGTAGCCGGGAACGGGCAGAGGATGACCCTGCTGCAAAGTGAAAATTCTCTGCAGGATCTGTGTGGCCTGTGTCAGTGACGCTGCACGAAAGAAGGTCCACGAAAACATTGTGAGGAGGAAAGTGCAGAGGATCTGCAGAGCTTCGCGAGGTGCGGGCAGCAATGGGGCACAGGGGGGAACAGGGCTGAATCGACGATTATTTCCTGCAAGCTGCAGGGGCAGGAACCAGACGGCATTCAGCAGGCCCCAGGCGGGGAATGTCCAGTTGGCACCGTGCCACAGGCCGCTGACGAGGAAGACGATGGTGGTGTTGCGAATCATGAGTGGTCGGGAGACGCGACTGCCGCCCAATGGCAGGTACAGGTAATCCCGAAACCACGTGGATAATGAGATATGCCAGCGTCGCCAGAATTCCGCAATGTCTCTGGAAAAGTACGGGAAAGCGAAGTTCTGCATCAGAGAGAAGCCGAACAGCCGGGCGACTCCTGTGGCGATATCTGAGTATCCGGAAAAGTCACAGTAGATCTGGATTGTGAACAGGAATACGCCGGCCAGCAGAGCTGTGGCTGAGGCGGCATCAGAGCTGCCGAAGGCCTGGTTGGCGAGGGCTGCACAGTTGTCTGCGATGACGACTTTTTTGAACAGGCCCCAGAGGGCCTGACGGCAGCCATCAACAGCGGCCGGCATACTGAAGCGACGGCTGGTCAGAAACTGGGGCAGCAGGTGCCCTGCCCTTTCGATCGGCCCGGCAACCAGCTGCGGAAAGAATGTAATAAAGGCCAGCCACGCGATGAAGTTGCGAGTCGGCTGAAGCTGACCGCGATAGACATCAATTGAGGCACTGACAGTCTGGAATGTGTAGAAACTGATGCCCACGGGCAGTACGACATCGAGGCGAGCGAGGGCCGGGCTGAATCCGGCGAGTGTCAGGGCTTCATTAAGTGATGTGATGAAGAAGTTGCAGTACTTGAAGACGGCCAGAATTCCGAAATTGATGATCAGACTGCAGGCCAGCAGGGCTTTGCGAGCAGTGGGTTGGCGGGTGTTGTGGATGAGGTTGCTGACCGCGAAGTCGAGAGTGGCGGAAAACAGCATGAGTCCGAGAAAGCGGGGATCCCACCAGCCGTAGAAGACAAGGCTGCCGGCGAGCAGCAGCAGGTTCTGCAATTGCCATGAACTGCCGCAGGCGTACCAGCAGGCGAAGAACATGATGGGCAGGAAGATGGCAAATTCGAAGGAATTGAAGAGCATCTCGGAGGGAGTGAGGGAGTGAGGGAGTGAGGGAGTGAGGGAGTGAGGGAGTGAGGTGGGGGGTCAGGCGGCGTGTGCGGTGGGGTCGGGTGGTGTATGGGTTTGTGGCAAGCCGTTGTGGGGTTGGGGCAGGATGACAGCGCCGGCGTGGCTGAAATCGGCGTATGTGGCGTCAAGTTCGCGGAGGTAGTCGGAGTTGGTGGTATTGGGCAGCAGTGGCCGGATATCGAAGCAGGTGACGGGTCGTCCGTAGATGGCTGGCAGACTGCGGGCAACGGAGGACATCCACGTGGCGAAGGCGATGGGCAGATAGCCTTCACGGAGTCCGAAGAATTCGGCGAGGAACGGCAGTTTTTCTGCGCCTGCGGGTCCTTTCGTTTCGCGGGGGTGAAGGATCCAGCGACAGCGTGAGGCCTTGTGGTGCTGCAGGACGGCAGCAATGGTGGCGTCAATATCGATGTTCAGTCCGAGGTCGCGTTGCAGGGGCTGTGAGAAGAAGACGACTTCATCGCGGACGGGCAGTTTTCCGGAGACCTGTGTTCTGAAGATGCGATAGTCGTTATGAATGATGGATTCGGTCGGTACATCGAGTGAGTAGCTGGTGAAGAATCGCGCCCTGCTGAGATCGGGGAGGCTGGTATTCTGTCCGGGGATCAGTTGTTTGAGTCCGCGTCTGCGGGTGCCCTGAGTGCGCCATGCATTGACGGCAGTCTGGAGGACTCCGGCGCCGCCATCAAACACGATCAGCTGCTGATGTGGAATGGAGTGCAGCAGGTGTCGTTGCTGCGTCTGAAAGCCACCAGTGTAGAGGCACTGGCAGAGCCCGATCTGTTGTCTGAGTCGGTTGGCGGTGAAGGGGAACAGCAGCTGTGACAGGCGAGTGAGTTTCAGGTTCCAGGTGCGTGTCCAGCGTGAATCGATGGCGTCGTCTGCCAGTTCTGCCAGCCGGGTTTGTTTTTTTGCGGAGCGTGGGCTGTGGAAGACGACGAGAAAGTTGTCATCATCGGCATGAAACCGATCGCGAGCTTCAGCGGCGTTGAGTACCTGCAGTGGCGTGCAGGCAAGGAACAGGTTGACGGGCCGTGATGGCTGCATGAGTGCGGCGGTATCCTGGGGCTTATCAGGCAGCAATTCGCTGGCTGTGGGCCGGATTGAGCATTTCGAGTGCTGCCTGCAGGACGGTGCTGACGGGCAGTCTGGTGAGATCACCATCGGGAGCTTCGAGGAAGCGGTTTCGTGGTTCTTCGGGAGGAAAGGCGCCGAATCGATCGGGGCTGGTGGGTCCGAACAGTGCAAGTGTGGGTCGTCCGAGTGCGGCGGCCATATGCAGAGGGCCACTATCGTTGGCGATCACAAGGTCAGCGCGTCGCAGCAGTTCAATCAGCTGTGGCAGGGACGATCTGCGAGTGAGATTGACGAATCGATCCGGGTCGCGGAGTTCCGGTGAGTCCCACGGGAGGTGGCTATCCCAGACGACAGTGGAGTGTGGATCTGCCCTGAGCAGTTCACAGGTGAGTTCGCGGAAGCCGCGCCATTCCTTATGAGCGCCGCGGCTGTTGGGAATCATTACGACGAGTCGAGGGCGCTGCAGTCGATGATCGAGAGTATCGGGCGAATCGCCATTCATGACGACGGGTGAGAACAGTCGAGGCTGCAGGCCGATCTGGGGCAGGAACTGCAGCAGTTTACGGACAGCGTGAGAGTTTTTTCCGGTGGGTGGCAATGGTGCGATGTGGCTGCAGGCGAGGCGACTGCCTTCGCGAGCATCGGCGATACCGACTTTGAGGGGGGCATTGGCGGCCCATGTCATGAGGCCGGATCTGAGCAGTCCCTGAAAATCGAGCACAGCATCATAGTGTCGGGCTCGCAGCGTTTTCATGACGCGTGCGATGGCCAGCAGACCGCGCAGTCCAGGCGCGTGCTGGAATTCGATGATTTCGCCATTGACGGTCGGGCAGCGCCGAACGATGTCGGCGAAGCGGGACTTCACAACCCACGAAATCTGAGCGTCAGGCAGTTGATCCCGGATGGACTGAGCCACGGGGAGTGAGCAGATGATATCGCCGAGAGAGCTGGGTTTGATGATCAGCAGTCGCATACGGTCGGTTACCCTGAAGAATCCGGCGGTCGGTCGGCGACCGTGCGATCGCAAACAGAACTCAGGCTGCGCGACGCAGCTGTGGGTTCAGTTCCGTATCATTATACATTTTGAACTGGAAGTAGACACGGAAGCTGCGAGTCCCCTGCTGGACTTCGCTGAGCAGATCGGAGAGGGCCGAGGCCAGGTCCTGAATCTGGCGACAAATCACATTGAGCTTTGTGGTGCAGCGTTCGCGATGTTCAGGTGGAGCATCAAACCGCTGTGTTTCCTCGCGCATGTGATATTCCTTGAGGGCCAGAATGGACAGTCGATCGACCATCATGCCGGGCGTTTCGGAATTGAATGGACAGCCGGAATCGCGTGGCTGCAGCAGCTGCACAAGGTGTCTGTCGATCTGTTCGACAAGGTCATTACGTCGCTGATTGTGTCGGTCAATGGTCCGTTTGGCCTGACGGATCCTTTCAGGGCCAAGGTCATCGCGGCGAGCGATGTCTTCTTCGTGCCAGAGCGAGAAGTTTTCAAAGTGATTCTGTCGGACCAGTGCCAGCAGTCCGGCTTCTGTGGCTGCGGGCTGTGCCTGATGCCAGTCAGCGGTCCAGATGGCGTGAGCAGCGAGGATTTCCTGAACGTTCATGACAGGTACCTGAAGACCGGGAGAAAGGGGGGGATCATGGAGTGACGGATGCAGGGACTGAGTCCTGAGACAATTCAGGCGGATTTCCTTCTGCGGGCTCGATGTCCGGCCCACATTTTAATGACGTTGCAGATCAGGTCATCGGTTGTGCGTGCCAGTTGTCCCAGCCATGGCAGTCGGATGGTGAAGCCATTTTCGACCATGGTGCGACCGGTGTGACGTACGTATTTCAACTGGTCCTGGTCAAACATACGGAAGCAGGCATAGCGTGCGGCGTTGTCGCGGCAGCCCGGCTGCAGTTCTGTCCTGAGCAGTCTGACAAACTCATCGACTGTGGGTGGAGTGTAAGCGAACTTCAGATTGTCGAAGTAAGAAGGACCGAGTGTGATGACGGGTTTGCCGGCCCAGCAGGCTTCTACGGTGATGGTGGAGCCGAAGGTGACTACCACATCACTCCATTCCATAATGCTGTAGGAATTGACGGGTTCTTCGGCATAGTGGATGCGGACGTTGGGCAGTTCAGCCGTTTTTTTGAAGGGGGTCAGCAGATCGCCGGCCATATCAGCCTGATTGGGATGGAAGCGGACGACGAAGAACATGTCGGGGTTTTCGCGGCAGGCTCGTTCCACGATGGGACCGTAGTCCAGAAAGGGTGAGACCCAGTCCTTACCGAGCGAGGCGAATTCGTCCTGGCTGCTGAGAAAGATGCTGACTTTGCGAGTTCCGGGGGCGGTCTGTGGTGGGACGAATTCGGCGCCGTGTCGTTTGGCGTATTTGTTGGTACGGGGTTTTCGATTGGCAGCAAACCAGCCTGCTGCGGCTTCGTAATCGGCAGGTTGCTGAAGGATGCGTTCCTGAATCCGCAGTCGATCATGGACCATGTAACCCGGGCAGATGAAGGGGTGCTGTCGAGCACTGACTTCGAGGGTGGTGAAGTCGATACCGGCTGAACGTGCGGCGATGACAGCGAACTTCGAGCAACCGTGTCGGCCGTTGAAGACTTCGACTCGCTGAGGTTTCAGGTTCTGCACGACTGCCTTCATGGATTTCAGCAGGCGGGAGGAATTCGTGAAGTAGCGACGTTTGATGCCGCGGATCAGTGGTTCGCGGCGAGCGGTTTCCGGGAGGGTGCGGAACGTCGAGATGACTCCACTCTGCACGCCTTCCACGAGGGCACGCTGTTCGCTGAACGGCAAAGCTGGCTGCTGCTGATCGACGGATGCTGCAACAGACAGCGGGATAGTCTGTAAGCCCAGTCCGGCGGCCGTCTGGCACACACGATTCCGGCAGATCAGGCAGGCGGCCGGATTTCCGGCATAGTTGGCGGCGCACGTACCGGCAGTCGCGTCGCAGTAAGTGACTGCAACCTGCTGTCCGTTGTCCTGCAGCTCGCGAGCCCGGGCCATGGTGACCAGCAGATGCTTCCGCCAGAGCGGATAGGCGGCGTGCACGAGGACCGGCCCGCTGCCGGAAGGCTCAGCGGGGGACGTCTGCGTGAACTTCAGTATGTGCTCGCCTTCCATGCGACTTCTCCTGAGCCCGGACGGCTCTGTCTGCGGCGTCAGGCCGCCCGAGCTGGCGCGTCGGCGACGTGTGTGGTTGCCTGATCATCAGCGCCATTGCCACCAACTCGATGTCGCAGGTGCCAGCGTCCTGCGTCATCCTGTTTCCAGAGATGTGGAGAACGGAAGCGGTCTGTGATGGTGTGGAAGTGATCGGGCGACATGCCGATGTAATCCATGACTTCACGGAAGTAGCGGTCCGGGAATTCGCCATCAAAGCGATTCACCAGAGCGACTGCTTCGTCGCGTGAAATGTGGCCATTGCGGATTTCCTGGGACGCATCGTAGGTCGCTCGGCCAATGCCGAACTTGATCCACGTCGTGTAGTAATGCAGGTCATCGATTTTATCGTCGATGCTGTTGTACTTGCTGTAGGTGCCCTGCGTACGGAAGGGGCGAGCCTTGAAGCCACAGTTCTCAACCGCGTAGTAGTAGACTTCCTGAGGTGTCCACTTCAGGTAATAACCAAGGTAGTGCACCTGGACGTCGATCTTCTGCAGCTCGGCTTCACGCGGGGGCAGGAAGCAGGCCAGATCGCCCTGCTTAACGCCATAACGCTCCGTCAATTCCCGCACAGAGACACCGGCCAGATACATGTCCTCCAGATTGTCATAGGTGTGGAACGACTTGTCCCGCAGGCTGGATGTCGTGTCGGCAATCGGATTGCCGTACTCGGCCTCGTTCTCGCCGTAGAACACCAGCGGAATTCCCAGCTGAGCGGCCAGTCTGGGGCCAAGGTTCTTCTGGCCAAGGATGAATGTCTGGAAGGGATGGAACAGATTCTCAATGCTCAGGCGTGTCAACAGCTTCATGACTCGCCCGTTGCGAGTGAACGACAGATTGTCGAAGCCGCCGACGTCGATCCAGTTCTTCCAGTTCTGATAGCCATAATCCGTGTACAGGATCGGAGGCCATGTGACGGTGAGTGGATTCATGCCGTATTTGTATTTCAGCACATGAGCCTGATAGGCGCTGTCCTTGCCACCACTGCCCGGCACAAGGCAGTCGTAGGAGCCATCCTTGCTGCGATACTGGCTCAGCAGCTCCAGCAACTGCTCTTCACGCGCCTGCCAGTCAATGGTCTGCTTCTGTTCGGCCACGCGACAGGCGTCACAGATTCCTTCCGCATCGATGGCCAGCGTCTTCTTGCGAGATTCGATGGTGTGGCGAAATTCCACAGCGGATGCCGGACGCTGATTGGACATGACACAGCGTTTGCAGAAACGAACGTCTGCAGGCAGGCCGTAATACGCCGGAAGTTTCCCATCCATGAGTCAGGTTCCGAACAGATCAGGAGTTATTGTTGATGGGGCAGGTGTGTTGAAGACAGCCCGGTGGCCCAGTGTTTGAGGAAAGCAAGACCGTGGTGCGCACTGCGTTCAGGGTGAAACTGTACGCCCGTTACGTGCCCACGGCGAATGGCAGAGCAATACCGAATACCTTCGTAATCTGTCAAGGTCAGCACATCACCGGCTTGTTCGGGGGTGGCTGCGAAGGAATGCACGAAATACATCCATGTTCCATCGGGCAGACCGGAATTGAGGTCAGGCTGTGAGCGTTGTGGATTCAGGGAAATCCGATTCCAGCCGACGGCCGGGATTCGGCGAACGCTGCCATCGGGACGCAGCTCAGGCAGTTTTCGAACGATTCCGGGAATCAGTCCCAGTCCTTCGTGCAGACCGAATTCTTCGCTGGCATCGAGCAGCAGCTGCATGCCGAGGCAGATCCCGAGGAGTGGCGTGCCGGCATGGACGGCCGTGAGCAGGGGTGTCAGCAATCCGCGTGAGCGGAGGGTGTCCATCGCATGTCCGAATGCGCCGACACCTGGCAGGATGATGCCGGTTGCCTGCAGGAGTGAGTCGGGGCTACTGGTGATTTCCGCATCGATACCGCAGTGGCGGCAGGCGTGTCGGATGCTGAACAGGTTTCCGAGTCCGTAATCGACGATCAGAACGCGTGCCTGCGTCATGGTGTGTGCTCCATGCGACAGGTGGCTCCGGCCTGCAGCAGACTGTGTTTCAGCTGCTGCATGGTGCAGGGCTGCACGTGAGAAACCGAGCGTCCGCTGTGGAGGAATTCGCGATTGCCTTCAGTGGTACCGTTGGCGCTGGTCTGGATGGATCGGATTGCTTCGTAGTGCAGCAGACTGCTGACAGCGACGGCACTGACGTGGCACTGCTGTACGACATCCACGACGTGCTGTGTTTTTCCGGGTCCGCCGTGAGCGATGACGGGAATGCGGACTGCAGCCGTCATTTTGCGGCAGAGCTCAAGGTCGAAGCCTTCTCCGGTGCCTTCGCGATCGATGGAAGTGGCAAGGATTTCACCGGCTCCCAGCTGTTCGGCCTGCGCTGCCCACTGCAGGGCATCGACGCCGGTATGTTCGCGTCCGTTATCCGTGAAGGCCAGCCATGATCCATCGGGTTGTCGTCCGGCTTCGATGGCGACGACGATGGTGGAGGACCCGAAGCGGCGGGAGGCTTCGCGGATGAGGCCGGGGTCACTGATGGCGGCGGTATTGATCGCCACCTTGTCAGCTCCGGCCGCGAGCACAGCGCGAATATCTTCGAGTGATCTCAGTCCGCCTCCGACAGTGAGGGGGATAAAGACTTCGCGGGAGGTTCGGGAGATGATTTCGCAGAGGCTGTTGCGGCCGTAGAGACTGGCGACAGCATCCTGATAGATCAGTTCGTCGGCTCCGGCTTCGTAGTAGTGGCGAGCGAAGGCTTCGGGGTCCCCGAGGACACGAAGTCCTTCGAGGCGAATGCCTTTGACGAGACTGGGTCCTTTGATATCCAGTCGAGCGATGACACGAACCATGGACATAAGTAATGGGCATCCATGCCGGGCGTTTGCGAGATCCTTCTGCGGTGTGGAGGATAGTGGAAGGGGAGTGGGCGAGTAAAGGCAGGAGGTGCTGCAGTGTGAGATCAGGTGGCGATTGATTTGCAAGGAAAATCGGCTCGTTTTTCTGCCCACCAGCGAGGTGGTGGCGTTTTTTGCGTTTTTTTCGTGTTTTTCGGGGGTTTCGGGAGTCTGGAAATCGCTGGACTTGACCGCTGTGGGGAGGGTGGAATATAAGCGGTGCGGGCAGGTCAGCTTGCAGGAAACACGATGTTTCCACAGAGCGTGCTGGGGAATTGGCCGGACAGGGAGGCGGGTCAGTGACACGGATACTGAGTTGCACGTTTGCGCGGGGTGGTTCGAAGGGCGTTCCGGGCAAGAACATCCGGATGCTGTGTGGTCGGCCGTTGATTGGGTGGGCGGTGCAGGCGGCACTGGGCAGTCGTTACATCTCGCGGCATCTTGTTTCCACGGACGATGAGTCGATTGCGGCGACGGCCTGTGCGTGGGGCGCAGAAGCTCCTTTTCGGCGTCCTGCCGAGCTGGCCACGGACACGGCTGCAGAGCGACTGGCGTGGCGACATGCGATTACGACGATGGAGCAGCTGGAGCAGACGCGATATGACGTACTTGTCAGTGTCCCGGCGACATGTCCGTTGCGTGCCGCGGTGGATATTGATCAGTGTGTCGAACTGCTGTTGAATTCCGATGCCGACATTGTGGTGACGGCGACGGAGGCGGCGGCGAATCCGTACTTCAATATGATCACGATGGATGCTGAGGGTGGTGCAAGGATTGCTGTGCAGCCTCCGGGGAATGTCGTACGACGCCAGGATGCTCCGGATGTTTTTGAGCTGACAGCCGTAGCGTATGCCGCTCGGCGGGACAGTGTGATGAATCTGGATTCGATCTTTGCGGGTCGCGTTCGGGCGGTTCTGGTACCGCGTGAGCGAGCGGTGGATATTGATACTCCGCTGGATTTCGACATGGCGGAATTTCTGATGCAGCGACGACTGAAATCCGAGGGTCAGCCGCAGATTCTGCGGCGGGCAGGCTGAGTTCCGAGTGTTATGCCGTCAGCGGGCTGCTGGAACGGCAGAAGGAGAATGCGGAATGGAGACGGCCCTGCAGACAGTGCTGGCTGGCGAGCGAGTGGTGGGAACCGGTCAGCCGTGTTTTGTGATTGCGGAAGTGGGAGTGAATCACAACGGCAGTCTGGACCTGGCGCTGCGTTCCATTGATGTCGCTGCGGACGCGGGCGCTGATGCGGTTAAGTTCCAGACATTTCGAGCCGAGAAGCTGGTGACTCATACTGCGCCAACTGCCCGATATCAGGCTGAGAATACGGGCAGGCAGCAGACTCAGTTTCAGATGCTGAAATCTCTGGAACTGAGTGAATCGGATCATCAGGTGATTGTGGAGCATTGTCGATCGCGGGGCATCCTGTTCATGTCGACACCGTTTGATGAGGACAGTGCGACGCTGCTGAATTCGCTGGGGATGACCATTTTCAAGGTGCCTTCCGGTGAGCTGACAAATCTGCCGTTGCTGCGGCAGATTGCAGGATTTGGTCGACCGCTGGTGATTTCGACGGGCATGAGTAATCTGGGTGACGTGGAAGCGGCGGTGGCGGCGGTGGAATCCGCGGGAAATCGGCAGATCATCCTGCTGCACTGTGTCAGCAATTATCCGGCAGCTGCGGCTGATGTGAATCTGCGAGCAATGCTCAGTATGCGTGCGGCGTTTGGTCTGCCGGTGGGTTATTCGGACCATACACTGGGCATCGAAGTGTCTCTGGCGTCGGTGGCGCTGGGGGCCTGTGTGGTGGAGAAGCATTTTACTCTGGACCGTAATCTGCCGGGACCTGATCATCGGGCATCGGCGGAACCTGAGGAGTTGCGGCGTCTGATTACGGGGATTCGAACAGTGGAGGCTGCGCTGGGTACGGGGCGGAAGGCACCGGTGGCGGCTGAGCTGGATACAGCGAAGGCAGCGCGCCGCAGTCTTGTGGCGGCTGCGGATCTGCCGGCGGGCACGATACTGACGGATGAATTGATCGCGATTCGGCGTCCGGGGACGGGACTGCCTCCAGCGATGAAGCCGTGGCTGATTTCGCGAACGCTGCGTGTGTCGCTGTCTGCCGGCGCGTTGCTGCGGCTGGAGGATGTCGGATGAGGACCGTGTGTGTGGTCACGGTCGGGCGTTCAGACTGGGGCCTGTATCTGCCGATTCTGCAGTGTCTGCGGGCGGAACCCGGGATGCGGCTGCATCTCGTGGCTGCCGGTGCTCATCTGGCTGCCGGTCATGGTCGTACGGATGCAGCAATTCTGCGCGACGGTTTTGAGATTCAGGATCGTGTTCCGATGCTGCTGGCGGCGGATGATGCGGTCAGTATTGCCATGTCGATGGGTCTGGGAACGATCGGTTTTGCGCAGGTTTATGAGCGAGTGCGACCGGATCTGCTGCTGGTGCTGGGTGATCGGTTTGAGATGCATGCTGCCGCGGCAGCTGCGGTGCCATTTCGCCTGCCGACGGCTCATGTCCATGGGGGTGAAGTGACGGCTGGGGCGATTGACGACTGTTTTCGGCATGCGATTACAAAGTATTCGCATCTGCATTTTGCGTCGACGGCTGAGCATGGTCGGCGGATCGTGCAACTGGGTGAGGAGCCGTGGCGAGTAACGATCAGTGGAGCGCCTGGTCTGGATCATGCGGGTCGGGTGCAGCTGCTGAGTCGTGACGAGTTGTCAGCTCGAGTGGGCCTGTCTCTGACGCAGTCTCCTGTGCTGGTGACGCAGCATCCCGTGACGCTGCAGTCGGAACGTGCTGGTGAGCAGACTGATGCACTGCTGCGGGCCCTGGATACGGTGGCGGGCCATCCGATTGTGATGACTCGCCCGAACGCTGATACTCGGAATACGGACATCCTCGAGCGTCTGGAGCGGTTTGCAGCCGACCGTCCGCACGTAAGGCTGGTAAGCAATCTGGGTACGCAGGCCTATTTCAGTCTGATGAGTCAGGCGGCGGTGATGGTGGGGAATTCGTCGAGTGGGATCATCGAGGCTGCGTCATTTCAATTGCCGGTCGTGAATATAGGGCTGCGTCAGGAGGGTCGTCCGCGTTCCGGGAATGTGGTGGACTGTGATGACAGCGCAGCGGGGATTGAGGCGGCTTTGAGGCGGGCGTTGTCGGTCGAGTTTCGCGAGTTCTGTCGTGGTGTGCGGAACATTTACGGGGATGGTGATGCGGCGGCGCGGATCGTGAAAGTGCTGCGGACGGTGGAATTGAGTGAGCGATTGCTGATCAAGCGATTTGTGGATTGCGAGGGGGGAATTCCGGAGCTTTCGAGTCCTTTTTGAGGTGTTGACTGGTGGGCGAGGTGGGGACGAACAGACTAATCCTGATTGGTGCTGGCGGGCATGCTCGAGTACTGGCCGATGCGTTGCATCTGGTGGGTCGTGCCGAGGGTGCGGTGGTGCTGGATGCTCAGGCTGACCTGCACGGGACGGCCCTGCTGGGTCTGCCGATCGTGGGTGGTGACGAGTTGCTGGCGAGTCTGCGTGGTGAGGGTTTTGGTGAGTTTCTGGTGGCAATTGGGGGGATTCGGGGGTTTGGGCTGCGTCGTCGTTTGTTTGATCGAGCGGTGCAGCTGGGATTGCGTGCAGCGATATTGAGGCATCCGGCGAGTGTGGTGGCGGAATCGGCGGTTTTGGGTGCTGGCAGTCAGGTTCTGGCGAGTGCGGTGGTGAATGCGTGCGCGGAAATCGGGGAAAATGTGATTTTGAATACGGGTTCGATTGTGGAGCATGACTGTTGGGTGGGTGCGGACTCGCACATTGCCCCGCGGGCCTGTCTGGCGGGGGGTGTTCGGATTGGGCGGCAAGTCCATATTGGAGTTGGCGCAACAATCTGCGAGAATCTGCGTATCGGCGACCGGGCAATTGTGGGCGCCGGTGCTGTGGTCATCAGGGATGTACCGCCGGAGGCGGTGGTGGCGGGCGTGCCTGCCAAAGCGATACGGAGATCGGGTCCATGAGTGGTCGGGAAGCCATCTCGATTCTTGAGCGGCTGTTGATTCATGCATCGGCCACGGTGCAGGATGCGATGGCGGCGATAGATGCGAATTCGCGCGGTGTGGTGCTGCTGGTTGATGAGCAGCACAGATTTCTGCGCACGATCACGGACGGCGATCTGCGTCGTGCCATTCTGAAGGGGCACGCGCTGGGTACGTCATTGAGTGTGGCGATTGATATTCAGGGAAAAAAATCCACGACAGCTCCGGTGGGTACGTCTCGCGAGGAGCAGTTGTCGATGATGGCGCGGGCACAGATTCGTCATCTGCCGCTGCTGAAGCCTGATGGAACAGTGGCCGAGTTGTCCTGTGCGGATCTGGTGCGTGAGGATGTGTTGCCGCTGCAGGCCGTGATCATGGCGGGCGGTTTTGGAACTCGACTGCGACCACTGACGGACGATACTCCGAAGCCCATGCTGCCGGTGGGTGGACGTCCGCTGATGGAGCGTACGATCGAGGGTTTGCAGCGAGCCGGCATTTCACGAATCAACGTGACGACGCACTACATGCCTGAGAAGATCATTCAGCACTTCGGAGGTGGTCAGAAATTCGGTGTGGATCTGAACTATGTGTCAGAAGATCAGCCGCTGGGGACTGCGGGAGCGCTGCGTCTGATCAGCGAGGTGGACGAGCCATTGCTGGTGATGAATGGGGGATATTCTGACGAACGTTGACTATCGGGCGATGCTGAAGTTTCATCGTGAAAACCGGGCACAGCTGACGGTGGCTCTGCGGCAGTATGAGATGCAGGTGCCGTATGGTGTCGTGGAAGCGACGGATGGACTGGTGAGTGAGCTGCGAGAGAAGCCGCGGATTACGTTCCTTGTGAATGCCGGGATTTATCTGCTGGAGCCGACGGTATTGAAGCAGATTCCGGATGCGGGGCGTTATGACATGACGGACCTGATCAACCGGCTGCTGGCTCAGGGTGAGCGAGTGGTTGGATTCCCGGTGATGGAGTACTGGCTGGACATCGGTCGGCTGGATGATTTTCAGAAGGCACAGGAAGACGTGGAGCGAGTCAGGTGGGCAGCATGAGCTGGACGGGCAGGCGTGTACTGGTAACGGGTGCAGGCGGTTTTATTGGCAGTCATCTGACGGAGGCGCTGGTGCGGGCCGGTGCCAGTGTCCGTGCGATGGTGCGATACAATTCCGGTGGTCGGCGTGGCTGGCTGGATGAGTCTGCGCTGCAGAGGGACATGGAGATTGTGGCGGGTGACATCACCGACAGTGGATCGGTGGCGTCAGCGATGCAGGGGCGTGAGGTGGTGTTTCACCTTGCGGCCCTGATTGCGATTCCGTACTCGTATACTGCGCCATTGTCCTATGTGCAGACAAATATTGTGGGGACGCTGAACGTGCTGGAGGCAGCGCGGCGTCTGGGCACAGAGCGGATTGTGCAGACATCGACGAGTGAGGTGTACGGGACGGCGTTGTTTGTGCCGATCTCAGAGACTCATCCGCTGCAGGGGCAGTCGCCCTACTCGGCCAGCAAGATTGGTTCGGACAAGCTGGCGGAGTCGTATTATCGGTCGTTTGGATTGCCGGTGGTGACGGTGCGACCGTTCAATACGTATGGTCCGCGTCAATCAGCGCGAGCGGTTCTGCCGACGATTATCACTCAGTGTCTGGCGGGTCAGACGGTGCGTCTGGGCAGTCTTACGCCGACTCGGGATCTGAATTATGTGGCGGACACGGCGGCGGGTTTCATGGCCTGTGCGGCTCATCCGGACGCGGTTGGCAAGACGCTGAACATTGGTTCGGGGCGTGAAATCAGTGTGGGTGATCTGGCTCAGCTGGTGGCGACGCTGGTGGGTACGAACGTGCGAATTGAGTGTGACGAGCAGCGTTTGCGGCCGGCGGCCAGTGAAGTGGAACGGTTGCTGGCGGACAATCGGCTGGCGGCAGAGACGGTGGGCTGGCGTCCTGCGGTTTCGCTGGAGGATGGTCTGCAGCAAACGATTGCGTGGTTCCGTGAGAATTCAAAGGGTTATCGAGCCGATGTCTACAACGTCTGACCAGAGTGGGGAGCGTTTTCTGCCATTGAGCGAACCCTGTCTGCAGGGGAATGAGTGGCAGTACGTCAAGGAATGCCTGGATTCCGGCTGGATTTCATCTGTCGGGGCGTTCGTCA
This sequence comes from uncultured Planctomycetaceae bacterium, assembly GCA_903858815.1. Classification (GTDB taxonomy): domain Bacteria; phylum Planctomycetota; class Planctomycetia; order Planctomycetales; family Planctomycetaceae; genus SXXK01. Next base: position 33,239 of record CAIOKE010000277.1, read on the forward strand.
ATCGATTTGAGCAGCGAGTGGCGGAATATGTTGGTGTGAAGCATGCGGTAGCAACGGTCAACGGGACGTCGGCGCTGCATGTGGCGCTGCTGACGGCGGGTGTTGAGCCGGGTGATGAGGTGCTGGTTTCGACACTGACGTTTATCGCGACGGCGAATGCGATTCGGTATGCGGGAGCGCATCCTGTACTGATTGATTCGGAGTCGCAGTGGTGGCAGATGGATCCGCAGTTGGTGCGGGATTTCCTGCACCAGCGGTGTCGAGTCGAGAACGGTGAGCTGCGGAATCGTGGAACGGGTCGTCGAGTCAGGGCGATCATGCCGGTGCATGTGCTGGGGCATCCCGTGGATCTTGTGGCGATCACCGAGCTGGCGGCAGAGTCTGGTCTGCGTCTGATAGAGGACGGTGCGGAGTCACTGGGGGCTTCACTGAACTGGAAGAAGGTTGGTGCAACGAGTGATCTGGCGTGTGTCAGCTTCAATGGCAACAAGACCATCACGTGTGGTGGTGGTGGCATGCTGCTGACGAACTCGCAGCGGGATGCAGATCGGGCTCGTTATCTGACGACGCAGGCCAAGGACGACGCGGTCGAATACATTCATAACGAGGTGGGTTATAACTATCGCATGACGAATGTGCTGGCAGCGATCGGTCTGGCTCAGCTGGAGCAGCTGGATGGATTTGTCCAGCGTCGTCGTGAGATAGCGGAGTATTATCGAGAGCATCTGAGTGGCTGTGGTCTGACGTGGCATATGGATGCCCCGGGTGCTCGTTCGACCAGCTGGCTGTCGACAGCGCTGGTGGATCCGCTGCAGTGCGGAGTGACGGCGTGTGAACTGCGAGACGAATTGCAGAAGGCGAAGATTCAGACGAGACGCTTGTGGCAGCCGATGCACCTGAGTCCGGCGCACCGGGATGCTGAGGCGGTGTTGAACGGAACTGCGGACCGATTATTTGAGCGAGCGTTAAGTTTTCCATCGACGCCGAATCTGACGGAAGCCGACCTGCGGCGTGTAGTGGAGGCAACAGAGGGCGTGCTGCGGTCGCGGAAGCGGCGTGCGGCGTGAGGGTTGGGCTATCAAAAAAAACGCGACCGAGGATTCTCGGTCGCGTTTCTGATTGGTGCAGCGAATGAGTCTGCGACCTTGTCAGGGGCATGCGAGGGATCAGGCCGGCGGCAGGCTCAAATTTTGGGGGTCGTTCCAACGTAGTAGAACAGATCCCTTCCCAACCGATTTCCGTTGTTCGTCCGGTTGCCGTCGCTGGAGGTTTCTTCGTAATCCGCAAGGAAGCCGACGTAGTAGCCTTCAGCGCTGTCGATGAGGGACTGTGGTATGCTGCTTCGATTCACGTCAAATTGAACCGTGGTGGGGCGGATTGCTTTGCCTGCGAGGGGTTTGGAAGCCACAAGCAAATCATCAGCAGTGATCTCAGCATCCTCGCTGATGAAGAGACCCAGTTCAGCAGACTCAACACCGGAGATCTGAGCACCTGTTGGTGGCGTGGCGATGCTGATATAGTCGCGGCCTGCGCCACCGGAGACTGTAATCTGGCGCCCCGACAGTCACATCGTCACCCAGAGCGACACGGTCGCTGGCGCCCCCGAGAATCATGGTCGGGTTTCCACCGACACCAACGCTGCTGGCCGCAACGAAGTCATTTCCCAGTTTCGCCGCAGAATCGCAGTGTGTCTCTGTGCATGTGTCTGATTCAGTACCTCGTGTGCACTGCCGGAGTGCGGTTCTGTCGGGACGACGAGTGAAAACGAAAGTGGCCGAGCACTGCGATATGCGTGGTCGCTGATGCTTCAGGGGTTGTTCGGCTGGTACGGGATTACGTGGCCATTATGCTGAATGTCATTTGGGGTGAGGCGGCGAGCGTCCCGGCGAGCAGTTCGAGGCTTTCGGAACTGGTGAGGGTGGGGGTGATGCGTCGGTAGAAGAAGCCGAAGCGGATTGGTCCGATGGAGACGCGATTGGTTCCGGTACCGCCTTCGACGACAGCGAAGGTGCGAGTGGTGAGGTTTTCGCCGAGCGTCAGGCGGTCATTGCCGGCGGCGAGATCGATGTCGAGGCGGGTGGCAGTGATGCGTTCGAGATCAAGCGTGTCGGCAGCCGCGGTACCGCGGATGGCAAGCTGAATGGTGGCGGTGCTGTTTTGGAGTGCGGCGGCTTCAGCATCGGAGAAGCGGAGGCTGCGTG
>CAIOKE010000278.1 GCA_903858815.1 uncultured Planctomycetaceae bacterium
AATCATTTGAAGCAAATTGGACTTGCTTTGCACAACTATCATGAAGCACATAACGGTGTGCCTCCGCAGGCCACGTGGGTTCCGGGAAGTACATTTTCGGGATATTCCGTTTATGCAGGATTATTGCCATATATTGAACAGGGAAATCTCTGCGCCGGTATTGACTACAATAGGGGCTATGCTTCCCAGGCCCCAATTTGTCGCGCGAGGATTCCGATGTATCGATGTCCGAGCGACCCCAAAGACGCCACTCGAATGGATGGCGGAGTTGAGTTTTACGGAACGAACTAAGGATTCTGCATTGGGACCTGGCCTGGACTTGATCGTCAAACTGCCCGTGGAGGTGACGGAACTTTCGGTTACAACATGGGTCATACATTCGCAGCAATTATCGATGGGCTGAGTAATACCGTGGGAGCGGCAGAAGTGAAGACCTTTGTGGCTGCTCTTTTAGACGGCGGAAACCCGGCTGCCATGAATGCGCCGGTTCCGTCGACGCCTGCAGAGGTTGTGGCCTACGGTGGGACTTTCGATCCAGACTATTGCCACACTCAGTGGGTGACAGGGCGAACTCTGCAGAGCGGACTCACATGCACCTTTCCGCCCAATACTCGCGTGCCGTACACAACTGGTGGCGTCACCTATGATGTCGATTTCACGTCTGCTCGTGTTTCGTCTTCGGCACCTGTGCAGACTTATCGAGTCGTCACTGCTCGTAGTTACCACAGTGGGGGAGTCAATGTGTTGATGATGGACGGATCGGTTCGGTTTGTCAGCAGCTCAATTGATCAGAATTTATGGCGAGGTATTGGGACGAGGTCTGGTGGTGAAGTCATCGGCGAGTTTTGAGGTGGTTCACGCCGTTTCTTCTGCGTGGGTTTGGCTTTCTCAGGATGGTGAACCATCTTCGTCAAATGGTGATGACTACCCGTTATGTTGCTTCCGCACAGACAGGGACGAGCACGTGGCACGAAATTGGTGACCGTGCGGACGCCTGACCACGAATGAGGCACGCTTTCGGCATTCATGTCTCAAGGCTCCGCTCTGGCATTACCTGCGACTCAGATTCTGCTGGTGGTGCATCTGTCAGACCTCAGTAATGCTCCGGTTTCTCAGACCGGCGAGGTGCCGAAAAACGCGGGAAAAAAGGTGCCGTCAGTGGCGCCGAGGTACCGCGTATGGTGCCATTCAGTTTTCCTCGTATTGTCACAGTTTTCCCCTGTTTGCACTCCTGACAGTCAGGGACAAGGCGACAGATACGGGCCAGAAGCCGGGGCCGTAAACGTAAAGAAACCCCAGGAAAACCTGGGGTTTCTGGGATAAACGCTGCGATGCGAGCGACTATCAAAGTGGAGAGACAGGGATTCGAACCCTGGGTACCCGTGAGGGTACTCCGGTTTTCAAGACCGGACGACGAATGTCACAAGTCCATATCTGATAACCCTTTGCAGAACGGCACTTTCCATGGTTGCACTAATGGTTGCCGGTCAGCAATTTCAGAGGACCTGAGACATGTCATCGAATCTTGGGACGATCTGCCGACCCATGTGAAGGCCGCTATCTGTCAGTTGTGCAACGTGCAGATACCACGTGCCATCCTCGCCGACTCATGACAAAGGAAAAACGTCACCATTGTCGTCTATGGCCTAAGGACGCCAAAGACGATCGACATCAACTGAGTGGACTGCCCCATGAGTCAACATCAACCGAATGCAAGATTGTAGCACCACCTTCCATTTGCCAGACTCGCCGACAGAAACTGCGTTGGCGTGTCGGACCGGAGTAGCGAAGCGAACTCCGGTTTCTCGCCCCGGTCGTGACCACGTCGTGACCACCGACACAAATTGCCCGTCGCGAGATATTCCATATCGCCGCAACCGTCTTCGCTCACTCAACTGGACCATGTACAGGAGACTGCTCCAGCGATTTCCACTTGCCCCCGTGCGCACTGTTCATTCGGTTTACCGTAACGCAGCGAAACCATGATCTGAGGAACCGTATGCTCTAATGCGAGCAAGTACGGGTCTGTGGGAGCCTCGGGGCGGCAACGCCCCAAGGCCACCCGGTCCGGAGAACGCTGGGGAATTCCAAAAAGTTCGTGGCTCAGGACGGTTCGGCCTGCACAAGCAACGCAACTGCCCTCCTTTATTGCGAACAGTCGGAGTACATGTGTAGTCGTTTCGATCGCGATTTCACCTGCGCCAGCCGATCGCACTTTGTGCGCCTTGCGTTCGCTGTAACGGGTAATTGGGCTGCGGACCCGCTTTGCCGATAGCTAGCTAGTTCTACCGGCCTTTCCTCTCTCGGAACAGCATTTCCACATTTTTCGGTGTTTCTGACATGGGTTTTTCCCGAGTTTACGAGAGGCCGACGAACTTTTTGAATTCTCGGAGGTTTCCATGTATCCATTTGGATCAGTTATGCGAGTTATGCGGCGCGAGCATTCGTTCGCTGCTGAACCGTTTCTCATCCGAGCATTGAGGAGCCCCCATATGCATGATCTCGATAAGGTTGTCGAAATGCTCAAGGGCAATCGCGAAGACGTTGCCGAGGCGATTGAATTCTTGAGTAGCTACAGGGTTTCCGTGTGCTCTTTCGTTAAATGTCGCCAAGGGTTGACTGGCAATCTACTCGCGTTGACTTGGTCCGCGTCAGTTGAAAAACTCGTTGAACTCGTGAGAAAACGGGATGTGCCAGACACTTGGTACCGTCCAAGAGTGAAAATCGACACAGTCGAATACGCTTTGCGGCAGTGTGCCTTGCTTGTTACCGAAAGCCCGACTACTACCGATGTGGAGGCGTTGGTGGCAGTTGGGCAGATCTTTCTTCAGCACGGTTTCCAGTGGAGCAAGTTAAGTCCGAACGATCGCGATAGGATTGTTCAAACCGTAACGCAGTGCGTCGAGAGCTTCGACGAAAACCAGCAGATCGTCTGGAAAACGTTTGTTGCTGGCTTCCCCCGAACACGGTCTTCGCTCCCGTTCCTGCAACGGCTGCTCATCGAAACACAAGGGCTCTCGCTCACTGAAGCGGAGATCCATCGTTCGTTGGCGGATGTCCGTGATCGTATCCGAAGGGACCTTCAACTCGCTCTAACCAGTTTGGAGGTGAAACTATGACTAACCGCAATTCAGAATTCGAACACAAACTTGATAATGAGCTAATCGACGGGTTAATCGTCGAGCATTTGCTGCTCCGCGACCACGACGATTCAATGCTTGCTCAATCAGACACTTTTCGTTCTGACGAAGAGGATTCCCTTGAAATGGAAAACGCCCCTTTCGATTTTGCCGATGACCTTGTTGACGCTCTCGCTACTGCAAGCCTTCGAACACCAAGTGTCGGGCAACCGGATGTATCTCGAGTGATCAATGACGAAGGTGTTACTTGTGATATTCTTTCGGCTGATGACATCACTGCTCTCGATGCCGTAAGTGACAGTCTCGCGAGCGACATTGTAAACAAGCTTGTGCTAACGAGTCGGTTCGATAGGCGCGAGGAATTGGCTCGACGCCTCATTTCCCTCGCATGGGGAAGGATACTCACCGAAGACGATCTCTGGGAAATGGTAAACCACTTGGCGTCAGTTTTTCAAGTTTCGGTTGAGAGGGAACACTTTGCTCACGCCTTGCTTCCGTTCGTCACTCGATTGCGCGCAATATGCGAAACTTCTCATCCACTTTCCCTAGATGCTGAAAAGGAAAAGCATGAAATAATCAAGTCAATTGGGAAGTTCGTTATCGCGTACTGCCGATCCCAAGCTGAGACGGCATGTTCATCATGAAGCATTCTCTGGCCGATGTCCTAGCGGAAGTCGATGCGAAGTTCAGGATCCGGTGTTGCTCAAGTCTTAGGCAGAAGTTCCCTGGCCTTGGATCTGAGGATCTGGCGGACGCTTGGGGCGAGGCTCTCGCTTCGCTGTATTCAAAGCTCTCCCATAACGGTACGGAATCCTATCTGGAAAGCGACGTCAGCCTTCGAAAGACTGTTTGCGAGGTCGAACCGCTAATCTGGACGATTTCGTTTCGACGCGCCGTAGATCGTTTGCGGCAGCAAACGAAGTACGTGAACGCATTGGCTGAAGCCGCAGAAGAAATTAAGATCTCGCTCACTGTATCTCGCGAAGATGAGCTGCGAGATCTAATACGACGGGTTCGCGAAGAGACGGAACGACTACCGGAAATGCAGAGAATCGTCATGCACGAACTCATTCGCGGATATCCGGAGACAGAGAAAATGACAGTGCTGCGTGACGCGGTTATCAAAGTGACCGGCAAGCAGGATACGACAGTCGGTGCCGTGAAGCGGAGCCTTAACGAAGCCAGAAAAAAGCTACGCGAACTCCTCGTAGAGAACGGAGATTAGAATGAATTACTCTCATCTATCTGACAAAACCTTGGATGCGCTTGCGGTTTTCGGAGCGGTTTCCGCGGAAGATCACGCTCTTGCTGATGCTTTGCTGCCAGACTGCCTTCCCGACCAGCTTGAAGAGACGGAGGTTCCTCAGAAGCAGTCTCCACTTTTGGACGATCTGGTTGATGCGCTGTCGGTAGCGGCAATGCGAACGCCGAGTGATGTTGAAGAGGTTCTGGATTCGCTTGACGCGAACGATTTGGCAGCGTTCGATAGGCTCGGCCCATCTCTCGTCGCCTCGATCGTAAGTGCTGTCGAGGAGAGACGGTCGCGTCCTGTGTTCTACTTCGAGAAAGCTGAAGACTTCGATGCGGCGTTTCGATACCTAAGCGATTGGGACGCATTTGCATCGAGGACTGCTCCCTTTGTAATTGAGGCATCTAGGCAGCTAACTGTCGAGGAATTGGCTCACCTGAAAGGTGCGCACGTCGTAGATCATTCGTCAGAAATCGGTAGGTTTCCCAAGGCCGCTAGAAACCACATTCGAAGCTTGCTAAAACCCAAAGCAGTGGCCCAAGTGCCTGGCGAAGGCGCGAAGTGGGATACACTAGGTTTCAATCCACCAGACTCCCCATCGTAGTCGAGCAATCCAGCTATGAACGAAGTGTTATTCTATACGGATGATTTCCGTGCGGCTGAGCAGGAAATCAATCAGTTGGCTGGATCGGTGCGTTTGCGGTTGACGTCTCAAGCTTTTGTAGCAGCTCTGCCGTCTGCAGAGGTGCCTACTTTGGCTCACTGCGATACACGACCGAAAGGGCCTATCGACGATGAAACCGGAAGGCTTGTCGGCATCTGGAGGGCTTCCAATGTGCCGAGAGCTCCAACACTAGCCGAAGGTATCATCTGGAACAGCCCAGACTACTCCACACCTGGCGTGCAGTTCTCGGACTTTGCGGAGGGAGAAACAGCCATCGAATATGAACGCTCAACCGGGACGCCCACAAGCCTCTACATGACTGGAAAGATAGCGGTCGGAATCGTAATTGTTGACAGCGATTCGCCCGATGAGTTTCAGTTTTCAGATGACGAAAACGTGACACTGCGGGACGAAGTGATGCGTGCCCTTCAATTCCTCGCTCGCGAAGAACCTCGTGCCAAAATCGGTTTTTTTCCCGACTTCAAGGAGGTTGCCGTGTCGCTTCCGACCAATACTTCGAACGTGAGTGATCCCTACGAGAATCTCGAAAGACGATGGCGCGATGCGGCACTTGCAGAATTGGGATTCTCTTCCGGTCGCGATGGCTACCAAGAGTACTTGCGACAACTAATGACAGAGTTTAAGACGGAATGGGGCTTTGTCGCGTTCTTTACAAAATTCCCAGTGCATTGGTTCGCATATGCCATATGGGAAAAAGTAGTAATGCACTTCAACAACGACGCTTGGGGCCCTAGCGCGATTCATCGTGTCTTCGCACATGAAATCTGCCACATATTTGGCGCTGCGGATGAATATGGTAGCTGCAAATGCAGAAGTCTTCACGGCCACCTTCAAGCACCAAACAACAATTGCGTAAACTGCTTTAAGTCGGTTGGCGAACAGGCACCGTGCTTGATGGATCGCAATGTACTTACGATCTGCGAATATACCAAGAAACAAATCGGCTGGTATGCGCCATTGATCTAAGCATAAACCACCTGGGCAAAAGACGCGTAACGTAATACGAATTGGTGGTCAAGCATTCGTGGCATATGTGGCGGTGTCCTTAGGCACTTGGAAGTTCTGCACACCTCGCTTAGCCGAGACCGACCGACGCAGTTTTCCCCGCAGTTCGAACCTGCTCCGGTCACATCGACCGGAGTGGGGAACATGCCAGTGAAGAATTGGCTATTTGCGTAAATTCTCACCTCGCAACGCCCGAAGAGTGTTTGGCTATTCGAAGGCTGGCAGCGGATAGAATTCGTTCTGCGGGAAGTCAGAACCAATGGCACTCGCCAGTTGGTACTGACTTGGCCTCGGGCGGTTTTGATGAGGGCTTGCCTGAGTGGTCATTCGCCGCGAGGGCTCAATCACCACTCCGGCAAGCACTGCTGAGTGCAAAACGAATTTTCCAGCACGTTGCTGCAAAATTCGTGAAGGGTGACTGGATTTGGGAGGCATGGCTCACATCGAAGTTGGTGGGCGAAATAGCGTTTCCGGCGTTACTCAGAGGCCGAACGGAGACAACGGAGTCAAACACCATTCTTCCCAGTGCATTCGCTCTTGCGAATCGATCGAAATTCATGAACCATAAAGGACGTTATGGTTCATGGAGGGGTATGGGACGGGATGGGAAGGATCTGGTGCTTTTGGGTTCAACTGGAGCTGCGGAGGTGCCGCGGCTGGTTCGGGTGGCTGGGGTGAAGGCGACTCGGCAGTTCTATGAGTTCTTCACGGCGAACATTCGAAATCGGAATACGAGACTCGCGTATCATCGAGCACTCGTGGATTTCTTTGCGTGGTGTGATGATCGTCGGTTAGCTCTGGATGATTTGGAACCGATTGTAATCGCGGCGTATGTGGAACATCTCGCAGCAACGTACGCCAAGCCAACTGTAAAGCAGCATCTGGCTGCAATTCGCATGTGCCTCGACTGGCTGGTTGTTGGTCAGATCATCCCGATGAACCCAGCATCATCAGTCCGTGGTCCAAAATACGTTATCAAGCGTGGCAAGACTCCGGTTCTGACTGCGGATGAAGCTCGATTGTTGCTGGATTCGATTGACACATCGACGCTGATCGCACTGCGTGACAGAGCGTTGATTTCGGTGATGTTGTTCACGTTTGCTCGAGTCAGTGCGGTTGTTGGCATGCAGGTGGATGATTATTACCAGATCGGGCGTCGTGCATGGATTCGATTGCACGAGAAAGGCGGAAAGCATCATGCCGTCCCGGCACACCACACCGCGGAAGAGTACATTGATGCCTATTTGCGAGCTGCTGGACATGGAGACAACAAACTGGCTCCTCTGTTTCGCTCCGCCTATGGGACAACTGGTCAACTGTCTGACCACCGAATGTCACGCCATGATGCGTTTCGAATGATCAAACGCCGGGCGATTCGAGCTGGGCTCTCCAACAAGGTCTGTTGTCATACATTTCGAGCAACCGGAATCACAGCCTATCTGCAGAATGGCGGCACCGTGGAAAAGGCTCAGGCGATTGCCGCTCATGAATCTCCGCGAACAACAAAGCTCTACGATCGCACCGATGATGAGATCACGCTGGATGAAGTTGAACTGTCATTGCGCGGGTTAAAACCGGCCACCGATTTGCGGGTCAAAACCGGCCAGGGTTTTGATGAATTGAAGCTGTTATTTCCCGGGTTTTGCGGTGTTTTTTTCGACCAGACCCGGTGTGCGGGTTTGGCCGGTTTTGAAT
>CAIOKE010000279.1 GCA_903858815.1 uncultured Planctomycetaceae bacterium
CACAGAATCATCGCATCGGGGGTCACAGGAGATCCATCAAACAGCACGATCGCAGCCGAAGAGGCCAGCGCCGACACCAGCCAGTTCCACATCATCCAGCCCGTGTTGGTGTAATACAAAAGGCTGTCACCCGGCTGCAGGTCGCAGTGCAGCTGATGTTCCTTCAGATGCTGCAGCAATGTTCCTCCGGCACCATGAACCATACATTTGGGCGCACCTGTGGTTCCCGAAGAATACAGAATTGCCAGCGGGTGATTGAACGGCAGGGGCTGCAGCGCGACCGGTTCGTGGTCCAGGAACGGCACATCAATCCAGCCCTGCTGGTTGCAGCGCACCAACGGCGGATTGCCTGCCAGCCGGTCGGACAGCCGCTGCAGGCGATCCGACAGCGCATGCAGCCGGCCGTTGTACCGCACCTGCTCGGCACAAATCAGCAGCTTTGGCTGGATCTGGGAAAAGCGATCATACAAAGCATCGTCGCCGAAATCCGGAGAACAGCCGGACCAGATGGCACCAATCGCTGCGGTCGCCAGCATGGCGATCACCGCCTCTACACGGTTGGGCAGTACAGCCGCCACCCGATCGCCAGCGGTGACCCCACAGAACTGCAGATATCGGATAAAGCGGCAGACTTCCCGCCAGAGTTGCAGTCGACTCAGCTGTCGACGCTGTTCCATTTCATCAACTTCCACGACTGCCACAGCCGCGGCGAACTGCGGATCCTGCAACCGCTGCGGCTGCAGCAGATTCTCTGCGAAGTTCAGTGTGGCCTCCGGAAAGAATCGCCAGTCGCTGAACCGCGCCGCGGGTTGCACAACCACAGAGCCCTGCTGCCCCATGACACCACAGAACTGCCAAACGTGCTGCCAGAACAGAGCCGGTTCCTGAATGCTCCAGCGGTGCAGTTCCGAGTAAGCCCTGACCGAGGGTGCCGGTTGAAACCGTGCTTCGACCGATCGAGCGAAGTGCGTGATCCGAGCTCGCTCGATCTGCTCGAGAGTTGGCGACCAGAGGATGTCGTGTGAGGCAGAAGACATGCTGCAGACCCGAACTGCGCGGTGGACGTCATACCGGGAAAGTCTTCTCGAAGTGCGAACTTTACCAGCGTTTGCCATGGCAGGCCAGTTTTCAGTACGCAGTTTTCCGTGTAGATTCCTCTGGAATTCGAGGGGTGGCGAGTTGTGATGCTGAGCGGGGACAGAAAGATGCCTTTAACCGGCGAAGAAATTGCTCGATTCTTCCGCGTAGCTCCAGGCGAAAGTGTCAAACTGTCAGAACGCCACACCGGTTGGGCCCAGACAGCCGAGTTACAGGAACTGGGTAAGAACGCAGCAAAGGAACGTGCCACAGAGATTCTGCAGTCCGAGCAGCGGGAACTGTCTGCACGGCAGGATCTGCTGTATGCCGACAATCGCTACTCCCTGCTGCTGATTCTGCAGGGAATGGATGCATCCGGGAAGGATGGAACCATTCGACATGTCATGTCGGGGATCAATCCTCAGGGGTGTCGAGTGACCAGTTTCAAAACACCCAGCAGCGAGGAACTGGATCACACATTCCTGTGGAGGTATACGAAATGCCTGCCGGAACATGGCTGCATCGGAATTTTCAATCGATCGTGGTACGAAGATGTACTGATCGTCCGAGTCCATCCCGAGATTCTGGCCGGACAGCAGCTGCCGCCGGGAAAACGGGGACGTTCGTACTGGCAGCAGAGATATGAAGACATCAATGCCTTCGAACAGCATCTGGTGCGCAATGGTACAAAAGTCATCAAGGTTCTGTTGAACATTTCGAAAGGCGAGCAGAAGCAGCGATTGCTGGAGCGGCTGGATCGCCCGGAAAAACACTGGAAATTTCAGCCGGGAGATGTCCGCGAGCGCCAATACTGGGATCAGTATATGGAGGCTTATGAAGAGGCTCTGCAGGCTACCAGCACTGCACACGCTCCGTGGTATGTCGTCCCGGCTGACCAGAAATGGGTGCACGCAGTATTGTCGCCAGTATTCTGGCCGATGCACTGACGCAACTGGATTTGCGATACCCGGAGATCTCTGCGGCACAGCAAGCCGAATTCGCTGCCGCCAAACAGGTATTGCTTCAGGAATAACGGCCTGCGATGTTCATGAAAGAGGAGAAGAACGGATGTTGAGAGTGATGCGAGCCGCGATTGTCTTGACAGTCGCGATGAATGTGGGATTGCACTGTGCGACTGCGCAGCAGACTGAAGGTCGGCAGCCGGGTGTTCCACTGGATCAGTACATTCGAGAGAACTACACCAAACAGGAACACATGATTCCCATGCGTGACGGTGTGAAGTTATACACGGCCATCTACATCCCGAAGGCCACCGATCAGAAATGGCCCATCATGATCAAACGCACGCCGTATTCGTGTGCGCCATATGGTCCAGACAAAATGCCGGGGTCGCTTGGGCCCAGCGAACACTTTGCTCGAGCCGGTTACATCGTTGTGAATCAGGATGTTCGCGGCAGATTCCTGTCGGAAGGTCAGTTTGAGCAGGTGCGTCCACATCTGACGGTAAAGAACGGGCCACAGGACATTGATGAAAGCACAGACGCCTGGGACACGATTGAATGGCTGACGAAGAATATTCCGGGACATAACGGGCGAGTCGGAATGGCTGGAATCTCGTATCCAGGCTTCTACGCTTCGGCCGGTATGATTGACGCTCATCCGGCACTCGTGGCCGTCTCCCCGCAGGCTCCTGTCGGCGATTGGTATTTTGACGACTTCCTGCATCACGGTGCATTCTTCCTCGCACACGCATTCCGCTGGTTGAATAACAACGCGCAGGAGCGTCGCGGTCCATCAACAGAACGTCCGGCAGCGAATCTGGTGCCCTCTGCAGACGGCTACCACATGTTTCTGGAGGCCGGGACAATCACTGAGATTAATCGTCGATTCCTGAAGGATTCCGTGCCGTTCTGGAATGACATGATGGCTCATCCCAACCGTGATGAATTCTGGCAGAAACGGGCCATTCTGCCACATCTGAAAAAGACGGCACCTGCCGTTATGGTGGTCACCGGCTGGTACGATGCGGAGGACCTCTACGGGTCGTTCAAAACATATCAAGCGGTTGAGCAGCTGAATCCGGACGTCAACAACGTCCTCGTTGTTGGCCCGTGGGTACACGGAGGCTGGGCATCGACGGAGGGTGACAAACTGGGACGGATCGGTTTCGGATCGAAGACCGGTCCCTATTACCGAGCGGAAATTGAGTTTCCGTTCTTCGAAAAGTATCTGCGAGGCAGCGATCATCCGGCACCAGCAGAGGCTACCGTCTTTGAAACGGGCAGCAACCAATGGCGAACGTTCAGCCACTGGCCTCCCAGCGAAGCAAAGCCATCACAGCTGCGTCTGCAGTCTGGCGGCCGGCTGCAGCTTGAATCGGCTGATGGAAAACTGTTGAATTCCGAATCCGCAGCGGCAGCAGATCCGGCGACCGATCCGGGGTTCGATCAGTTCGTCAGTGATCCAGCGAAGCCTGTGCCCTACAGCGAGGAAATCACCAATCGCATGACGAACGAGTACATGACCGACGATCAGCGGTTTGCTGCACGTCGACCCGATGTGCTGGTGTATCAGTCTGACATCCTGACAGACGATCTGGTCATGGCCGGTCCGCTGCAGGCTCAGTTCTTTGCCTCCACAAGCGAAACCGACGCGGACTTTGTGGTCAAGCTGATTGACGTGTTTCCTGACGGTGCAGACGCTGCCCGACTTCCCAACTATCAGATGATGGTTCGCAGCGAAGTGCTGCGAGGACGTTTCAGGAATTCTTACGAGAAGCCGGAAGCCTTTGTCCCGAATCAGCCGGCCGCCATTCATCTTGAGCTGCTGGATGTGCTGCATCGGTTCCAGAAAGGACATCGCATCATGATTCAGATTCAGAGCACGTGGTTTCCGCTGGTGGACCGCAATCCGCAGCAGTTTGTCCCCAATATTTACTTTGCAGAACCCGAAGACTTCCGCTCGGCTGTCCATCGTGTTTATCGCACGGCGCAGCACCCGGCCACGATCTCTTTCGGACAGCTGCCGTAAAGACGGGTTTGCGAAATCCACGACCGTAGACGACCACAAGTTTGATTTACTTCAGACATTAATGGCAACCGCCCTCCCCCTCCCAGGTGCTGGTCTTGCACCCCGTTCGGGAGGGCGAAGCTCCTGCTGAGCCGCAACGCACACCAACCCGAAAAGCCGTCGGCTCGGCGGGAGCCTCGCCCTCCCAATCGGGACCTTTCCCGGGACCACCGAGCACCAGCTCGGTGACGATGGGGAGGCTGCCGTTTGCTGAGTGGTTATCAGGCGACGGACTGGCTGGGCGACGGGGATACGTGCGATTCGTGGCGGGTTTGTGTTGATAAAAGGCGGCCGGGCAGGAATGCCCGGGCTACGGTTGTTGGCGAACAACGAAAGCGGAATGCTGGCAGTTGACTTCGGCTCGGCAGGAGCCTCGCCCTCCCAGGTGCTGGTCTTGCACCCCCTTCGGGAGGGCGAGGCACCCGCTGAGCCGCAACTTCGGCCACGCCAGAAAGATCTCTCCAAGAGTCAGCGTCTTCGTGCTGTCGTGGTTTAAAGGCCACCTGACATCGCGAGTTTCATTTGAGTTTGAGCCTGTTCCTTCCAACTCCAACTGCCTTTCAACCCGTGCCAGGTACCCCCGGCATCACGTAGTCGTAGCCGCCCTGAATTCCCAGTGGCAGTCCCAGCTGCCAATAGCCAAACAGAAAGATCGACCACAGAACCAGAAACGTCATGGAATAAGGCAGCATCAGCGAAGTGACGGTTCCCAGTCCAGTCCCCTTCACATACCGCTGGCAGAACACCACCACCAGCGGAAAGTAGGGCATCATGGGAGTAATAATATTGGTGCAGGAATCACCAACGCGATATGCCGCCTGAGTCAATTCCGGGGAGATCCCCAGCAGCATCAGCATTGGCACAAAAATCGGCGAAAGCATCGCCCATTTGGCTGAAGCCGAACCGATCAGCAGGTTGACCGTGGTGGACAACAGGATGACGCCACCAATCGTGTAACCGGCCGACAATTCCATGCTCTTCAGTTGAGCTGCCCCCTTGACCGCCAGCAGGGCTCCAAATCCCGATTCGGTAAACGAAGCAATGAACATCGCAGCAAAAAACACAAGTACCAGATAATAACTCATCGACTCCATCGCCTTACTCATGCCCTTGACGGCATCACGATGCGTCCTGAATGAGCCCGACACAAAGCCATGCACCAGCCCCGGGATCAGGAAGAAGATAAAGATCAGGGGCACGATGGATCCCATAAGCTTTGCCGGGGCCGCCTTATTCAGGCTGGTCAATCGTTGATACAGCTGCCAGTCCTGACCCTCCGGTGGTTTGGCCTGCAACGCTGAACCGGGCCACAACGCCCACACCGTGAACACCACCACACACAGCAGCACTGACAGCCCCGCCAGCTGCATGCCACGAAAATCCTTCGGACTCAGTTCGGGAAGCTTTGGCATCTGATCAGGATCGCCATCAACAACAGAATTCTTCAGCCGCGGCTCAATGACGAAGTCCGTAATGACCCAGCCGATAGTAATGATCAGAACACTGGAACAGCCAGTAAAAAACCAGTTGCAGAGTGGATTGACGACGTAGTCCTGATCCACCAGTTGAGCACCGGAGGTGGTCAAACCCGCCAGCAGCGGATCGATGCCGCAGGGAATAAAATTGGCACTGAATCCGCCACTGACACCGGCAAATGCCGCCGAGATACCAGCCAATGGATGACGCCCCACAGCGTAGAAGATGACACCCGCCAGAGGAATTACCACCACATAACCCGCATCGGCTGCCGTGTGACTGATCACAGCGACAAACACAACCATCGGCGTCAGTAGCGCCTTCGGAGTATACGTGAGCATGGTCTTGAGCACCGCGTTGATGAACCCGGAATGCTCCGCCACACCCACTCCCAGCATCGCCACCAGCACCACGCCCAGAGGATGAAATCCGACAAACGTCTCGGTCATCTTCGAAAGAAAATCAGCCAGTTTTTCAGGTGCCAGCAGATTCACAATCTGAATGGGATCGGTTTTCCCCGGCAGTGTTTCTGTAAATGCCACATTGGAAAACACGGCAGAAAGCAACCAGATACCCGCAATGCCGATGACGAACAATGCAGCCGGGTCTGGCAGCTTGTTGCCAACCCATTCAATCGTATCCAGAAACGCTGCCAATGGACCGCGTTTTCCGCCACTGGCGGGCTGAGACTGGCTCATGGAGGACTTCTCCTGAAAAACAGACGAGCGGCCGTTAAGGCTGCTTGACCCCAAAACAGAACAAATGACGCTCGCCACGCAGATAGATGCGGCCATCCACGGGAATTGGTGACCCAATCACTGGCTCCTGCAGATCTGTCTGCGAAAGCACCCTGAATTGGTCACCGGCTACACTGGCAACAAACACAACACCATCTTCCCGCGGAGCATAAAAGCGTCCGCCTGCGATGACCGGTGAGGAATAGAAGTTTGTGCGATGCTTTGGAAAGGCGTCCTTCCAGATCGTTTTTCCATTTGCCGGGTCAACACATTCCACCTCACCACCGTCCCGCACCAGATAAACCCGCTGGTTCCAGACGGCTGCACTGGGAACAAATGTCCCCACGTCAGTGCGCAACCATGCATGAGCTGTAGCAGTGACGTCTCCGGTACCTTCCAGACGAACACCGTGCAGACGCGGTTTGCCGCGATCATTCCGGCCAAATGCGATCACCGCCATGCCGTCCACAATCACAGGCGTTGATATCGATGGCCAAAGGCGCTCTGCATCAGGATTAAAGTTACCGCAGGTCCACAGCAGTTTACCGGTTTCCGCATCATGCATCGTCAGGTGTTCGGCCCCCCACGTCAGCAGAGTTTCACGGCCGTCACGCTCGATCACCAGCGGCGTCGCATATCCATGGTCACCTTCCTGAGGAGTCTGAAAGTTGCGATCTGTTTTCCAGCTCATCTTCCCCGACTGTTTGTCGAATGCCGCTAACCACGACTCCCCGTTGTGCATGCGTGCCAGCACAACATGAGTTTTGGTGAGGACCGGAGATGTGCCGTGGTCCCAGTACAGAGTGTCCTTTCCAAACTGTTCCACAATGTTCGTCTGCCAGCGCACCTCACCAGCCATGTCCACAGCCGCCAATGTGCCACTTTTGAAATACACGAAAACGGTCGTGCCGTCGCTGATGGGTGACGCATTGCTGCCAGACCCGTTTCGGTGCTTGCCCGCGTCCTCCTCGGCAAAGGTTTTCTGCCACTGCAGTTTACCGTTCAGGTCAAAGGCCAGCAGTGCATCCCGACCGTCGACCGGAGCTGTCAGACACAGGACCTCGTTCACCAGAATCGGAGTGGAACATCCCTTGCCAGGCAGCGGTGTCTGCCAGACCAGAGTTTCCGGGCCCAGACTGTCCGGATACGTGCCCCCATCCACACTGCCGGAATCCAGAGGCCCTCGCCAGCGCGGCCAGTCACCAGCATCCAGTGACAGCAACGGAACCCAAATCATCCCGGAAAACAAAAGGAAACATCGGAGCGTGATCATCAGAGGCAATCCAGCAGGAAGGTCAGGTTGAACCGGCGATGCCGCGTGGTGATGGCAAGCGAAGGTGGGGCATCAGTCGAATAGAATTCACAGGGACAGGCACCATGTACTGCCACAACCAATGGCTGCGAATCTGCTTGCAGTTCCCTGCTCAGTCAGATTTCTTTGCAGGACGAAAGGGAAAGATCCACTGCAACAGAGGAGTGACCTGCCGCGTCTGAATCCACACCCTGCCCTGCCCCGAAAAACGACAAACAAACCCCTCACCGCCAAAGAAAAAGTTCTTGAGTGTTTTCGCAGGACGTGATCCCTTCAGCACCTGAATTCGATACTGCAGCGTGTCTTCGAACGCCACCACAAAACCCGTATCAATCAACAGAGTGTCGCGAACATCGAATTCCAGAATGGCTCCGTAGGAATTGAAGAAGACGTCGCCTGTGCCCTGAGCCTTCACCAGCACCAGCCCCTCGCCGCTGAAAAAGCCCTTTGCACCCTGCCATTTACCACTGATCTCAACACCGTCGGAATGCGCGAGGAAAGCGCCTCGCTGCAGGTACAACGAACTATTGTCCAGAAAATGATGGCGAACATCACCCGGAATTGCCGGTGCCAGTGTGACTTCGCCGGGTCCCCGGTCGGCACTGTAGGTGCTTGTTATCATGCTTTCACCTGCGAAAGCGCGACCGAGTGTTTTACCAAGGCCGGATTTCAGCCCGGCCTTCAAAGTCAGGTTCGGCGTCATGGACGCCATCGCAGACGGCTCAGAATGAACTTTCTGCCCCGCCTGCAGACGCACTGACACAATTGCGTAATCAGGCTGCTGCGATATCTGATGCTCAAGCATACTCATGTTTGACATTCCACACCGAGAAGACTGCGCCGGAAAACCCTACTGCAGATCAGGCTGCCCTGTTCAGCGAGGCTTCAGGGAGGGCCCCAGAAGGGAACCAAATGTGTTCGGATTATGACTTTGGCAGTACAGTCGCCCCTGACCACGGAACCGACACACCAATCCTTCGCCACCCAGTAAGCTACCAATCAGACTGGCCCCGGCACTGGTGATTTCAAACTGCAGAGAATCTTCAAACGCCACGATGTGCCCGGTGTCCACGGTGTACTGACCATCCACATTGACTTCGTAAATGGCCCCGAAACTGTTCAGAAAGATCTGCCCCTGCCCCTGAGCACGAATCCAGAATGCAGATTCACCACTGAACACCGCCTTGCCCAATCCCTGCCACGTCGCATCGATCGTGATGTTTTCAGTACTGGCCAGCCAGCTTGAGCCCTGAATCAGCAGGGAACCCCCACGCAACTCATGATGCACAATGTCGCCCTGTAAACCGGGAGCCAGCAACAGCTGCTGGTCCGGACGCTGTGCAGTGAAATGGTTCAGAAAAAAATTCTCGCCGGAAAACATCCGCTTGACACCCGCCAGCAGACCACCCGGACGCCCCTTCATCGCCGTGCTGCTGTCAACAGACAGCCCCTCAGACATTGCAACCATGGCGCCGACTTCACAGGTAATTCGCTCACCCGCATCCAGCAGCAGCCTGACCACAGATGCCATTGGTCGACACAGAATCTCATGATTCATGAGACAAGCCCCCCCTCGGGAATTCACAGATGAGAATTGATCCAGCCCGTCAGCCCGCTGAAGTTCCGCGACTGCAGATACACGCGACCTGGACCACGCAGCTTCATCACCACTCCCTCACCGCTGAAAAAACTGGAAAATATCCCGCCGGGCAGACCCACACGAATTGCCACGGTCGGTTCGTAACCCACCAGATGACCGGAATCCACAATGTATTCGTCAGTCACTTCCCGCGAGTAGATACCGCCATAGGCGGAAAACCAGACTTTACCCGTGCCCGAAACAGCCAGCCGAAACAGACCTTCCCCGCCAAACAGGCTGGCAAATCCGGCCCACTGCAGACCCAGTTGCACACCTCGTTCACAGGCCAGAAAGGCACCGGGCTGCAGATAAAATGAGGTCCCGTTCAATTCAAGACATTCAATGTCCCCAGGTGTGGCCTGCGTCAGCACAAGTTCCGCCGGCGAATCGGCCCGAAATTCATTGACAAACAGGGATTCACCACCGAATAGACGACGCAGCACCGCTGCGAAGAAACCACCATTCCAGCAGGTGCCGATCTGCACGTGACTGCTCATGCTGGCCATCGCATCGGCCTCTGCAGTGATCAGATCACCTGGCTGCAGCTGCACCAGCACGTTGGCAAAGGAAGGACGATTGCGGATTTCAGCCTTCATAACGTCAACACCCTGTCATTCCTGAAGACTCTGTTTCAGCCCATCCCAGTCCACTTCAAGTCCACGATACTGCTGAGCAGCCAATGTTGCAACCTGGGCACGAATCGCAGCAATCCTGACGTCATGCTGCGGATGAGTTGACAACCAGTTGATCACCCGAGGCAGCTGCTGCTGCGGCTGCTCTTTCAGTCGTTCGAAGAAGCTGGCCAGAGCCAGCGGATCAACCGCCGCGGCATGCAGCATCCGCACACCCTCCGCGTCAGACTCCGTCTCCTGCTCACGACTGTACTTCGTGATCGCAGCGTGCTGGCCCAGCTCCGCTATCACAGCCACCAACCCGCCGGCGTCGCCGATGAGCAGCTCGGCTGCCACAATCACACCTGTCGAACGTACCGCTGACTGCAGCCCGTGCCGCAACGTGGCATGCGCCATTTCATGGCTGAGCACCCCAGCCACCTCCTCGGCCGTCTGCGCTGCTTCCAGCAGACCACGAAAGATCACGATCCTGCCACCCGGCAGACACACCGCATTCACATCCGGCGAATCAACGATCGAAATCTGAAATTCCAGTCCCGGCAGTGCGGCGTAAGGACTTAGCCGGTCCACGATCTGCTGACAAGGCTTAAGAATTCGCGGATCTGTCAGCTGAACAGATCCCTGCTGCAGCGAAACTGCAGCAACGTCGCCAATCTTCTGGTCTACCGAAACAGGCAACGTCATCACAGCTGCCCGACCCATCTGCAGTATCGCGAAATACAGTCCGACCAGACCGAGCAGTAGCAGCGGAGTGCCCACCAGCAACAGCAACGACCTCACACGGCGGCCGCGACGCGCTGTGGAAAATAATCCCGCCAGCTGCTCAGACAACATCACGCCGGCATGCAATTCAAGTGCCGCCGGAAATCCGCGTTCCTCACAAAAGATCGTCAAAGACCGATCCGAATTGCGACAGAACAGCATCCGACCACTGGCCCCACCCAGTTCCAGCTGCAGTTGATCATAATGCAGAAAAAAACGCTGACCATTGGCGGTCTGAGCAACCAAACCGGAAGCCTCACACTGCACCGTGGCCGAACAACGACCACCAGTGACCTGATCACTGAAGACACCCGCAGCAAATTCCGTCTGTATATCCCAGACACTCATCACAGTTCCCGCCTTCGAATCCCGCGGATTGACCAGCGATAAAGTCCAACAACAGGAATTCTCAGTTGTCGATCACCAGACCGCAAGTGCCCCAGCCCCCTTATTACTCCGGATCACATAGAAACCAGACATGAGGCCCGCAAGGTACACGCCTGACTGCCGCCGCCCGGCAGGACTTGGGCCGAATGGTCCCAATAACAGCCAACTGCAATCAACGGCCGTCAGGCACCTCGACACTGGACCCCTTCGCTGCAGGCGTGGCCGGAAACCACTTCTGATACTCCGCTCGCACCGAAACAATCGCCAGAATTCCATACGCCACACCGCAACTGATCAGACAGACACGTCGCCACAACGGTGGC
Organism: uncultured Planctomycetaceae bacterium; assembly: GCA_903858815.1. Taxonomy (GTDB): domain Bacteria; phylum Planctomycetota; class Planctomycetia; order Planctomycetales; family Planctomycetaceae; genus SXXK01. The sequence continues at coordinate 11,376 of CAIOKE010000279.1, forward strand.
CGCAGCGGTACGGGCAGGAACGTCGTGTTCACCAGCAGGATCTGAATCGCTCCGACAGCCAGAATCGGACTGGCCAGCAATCCCAGAATCTTAAACAGGGCCAGCGCACTATCCCCCCTGACCAGCGCAATAACTCCCCACGCAGCAAACAGCATCAGCAGAATCAGATAGACGCGTCGGGCCCGCTGCCGACGTACCGCTGGCCAGCCAGCCCACAAGGTGTCAGTGCAGATGCGAGTCAGGCAGTCCGTATTCCCCAGTTGCGTTGAAAACAAAATCCAGAAGCCATTCAACAACGCCAGAAACCAGAACCCCGACCACATCTTTTCCGCCATATAGCGTGCCTGAAAGGCACCCGCTGCATTATCCGCCGGCACGTCCCCCGGAGACACAATCGCCTGCGCCAGATTCACGTTCAGGAACATTCCGGCCACACAGCCAAGTGCCCACAGAATTGACTGATCCACCAATAGATATTTCCACCATGTCTGCCAGCGTTCCAGACTGACCGCGTTGACTGCAAATACCTGACCGATCGGTCTCACCTCGGCTGAATCGTCACTCAGCATCCCTCCGATCGATCCACTCCACTGTGCCATCCCCAGTCCCTTATCGCGGACCAGATTCGATACGGCAAGATTCCCCAGCCCCCCCGAACCGGCCGTGGCTGCAAAGACACCCAGCAGCACCCAGTCCATATTCGCCGGCAGATAACCGGGCGAGACGAACCCCACCGCAGTACGCAGCCAGATCTCTGACGGGACAAACAGCACATTCGCAGCGATCAGAAACACAAAAATGAAAATCACCATGGCCCACGACAACCGCTCCAGCATTCGCTCAATCGACTTGCCACATTGCAACAGAATAACTGTCAGCCCCAGCACCCCCAGCGACAGCGCCAGCAGAACACCACGGTCAGTGCCACCGGGGTCGGGCAATGCACCCTTCCCGGCGGTGAAAAGCACGTTTGCGCACCCCAGAGCCAGTGCCGGTGTGGCCAACTGCAACGTCCCGGCCGTGATGTAAAATGGCCCCCACACCCAGCGACCCGGACGCAGCCGCATAATCCCCGTCAGAATCGGCTCGCCCGTATAAAGCGTGTATCGAATGGCCTCCAGATTGAAAATCATCTGCAGGAAAATGCCCACCGTGGCAACCCAGAGAATTCCGGTACCGTACCGAACCGTTGTCAACGGCCCGATAATCCACTCGCCACCGCCAATCGAACCGGCCAACAGAATTGCACCCGGCCCAATCGTCCGCAGCACGTTGCGAAAGGTAAAGGGCAGCGGAGCCGGTAACTCCTGCTCCTGCCACGCCGGCAGACAACCGGCCGATCGCTGCTCTGCTGCGCCATCCGACTTACTCTGGTCTTGTACCGACATGCAACAGTTCCGCTGGTGGAGCAGAAAAAAGGGAATACAGGCAGTACCACAACCCAGTACCACTGGTTTGCAGACTCGCTCAGGTCTGCTCAGAATACTCCCTGCACCGCTTCAAAGTCCAATCACATGCCCGGTACAAACACCTACTGTGATCTGAACCATGTCGAACTCTGCGGCCGCTGACCCAAATGACAGCCCTGAGACAAACAACCGTCATCAACGCTGTCGTCGGCAAACCGCCCGCACTGGTGACCTGCTCGGTTCCGCCGTATTCTCGGCCTGCGGCCGTTGGCGTTATCGCCTGACACGCCAGTGGAACAGCGGCCCACAGGTCGTCTTCATCGGACTGAACCCATCGACCGCTGATGCCATGCTCGATGACCCCACCATTCGACGCTGTATGGATTTTGCCCGCCGCTGGGGTTTCCACGGTCTGACAATGATCAACGCCTTCGCCTTCCGCAGTACAGATCCTCGCCAGCTGCTGACCACACCGGATCCCATCGGACCACAGAATAATCGCATCATTCGAAATACCTGCCGAAACGCTCCACTCATCATCGCCGCGTGGGGAAACCATTGCCCAGTCGAGCGACAGATCGAGCTGCAGAAGCTGACCGGACCTTTACACTGCATCGCACAGAACAGGAACGGACAACCGGCCCACCCACTGTACCTGAAATCCAGCCTGCTGCCACAACCATGGCAAAAGCCCCGGTAAAGACACTGGGACAGCCACGCTGCTGAAAGCCGTTGATGCGGTTGGCGAACACCGCACGGGAGACTGCTGCCGTGCCAGGAAACACACAACCGCTCAGACGCAAACGACAACCCCCGTCAGCTCCCTCCCCCGGGACCACCGAGCACCAGCTTGGTCACAGCGATGCACTCAAACCCCCGTCAGTTGACACTAACGGCTCGCCTGCACGGCGGCGGGGGGACGTTCCGCTCGGCGGAAACCTTGCGCTCCCAAAGGGGCACTGGCCACTGCTTACTGGTCACCGTCTATCGCAAAGGCCACCGCTACACGACCGGATCACTGCTGTCGCCGGAAGAACCTGCCGCAGTACGACCCGGCAACACAATTTTCGGTGGTGTCGGACGCGGCAGCAACATCTCAGCCTGCTGCAGGATTTCCTCCAGCTGCTGCCCAAGAAATCGCGCCGCAATTGCGCACTGCTGGAAGTTCGTATGAGTCGATGCATGCCACGCATCCTTCTGAAACTGCTCCGCCGCAGAACGCAACTTGCCAAGCTTCTTCCGTACCGTACGAAAATAATTCAACGGGTCTTCAATCTGAGTCTCCACGGCGCGGAAAACATCGAAGATGGTCCGTGCCATCTCATTCAGCTCAGGAAAATCCTCGACCTCATCACAATGCTTGATAAACGTGCGGATCATCCAGCCATGTGACATCACATTCTGGCTGCGAGCGACAAGTTCCAGCAGTCGCCCCTGCACCTCAGGCGCTAAACCGGGCAATGCCCCCTCCGCCTGCTTGCCCGCAGGCCCGGCCGCATCCGCTCCGCTCGTCATCCCAGCCGCCCTTCCCTCTCGCTGATCGTGCGTCATCGTTCCCCAAACCTTAGCCAATGCGAACATGTTCGAGACTGATGATGATCCGGCCCTCAACCAACAGAAACGGCCCGGACCACCACCCTGTTCCCCTCTACCAAAACCACTTCCACCTGTCGCCCCGTATCCACCCAGCCACCCTCGCTGACCACGTCGATCAGCTGATCGGCAAACTGCACCTTACCAGCCGGCCGCAATGCCGAAACGGTTCGGCACAGGTCACCACTTCGAACCGGCCCTGTCACCTCAGACTGCAACAGATCAGGCCGCAGTCGCGGTCCTTCCACCAGCGTACCGGGCGGAGTCAGAATCATCCGATTCAGCCATGGCAGGCGAGGCAGAAAGCGACTTAACACGAGACCTGCCAATAAGACCGAAAACAGGGCCCCCGCGATCGGCATGAATCCCCGCGCTGCCCGGTCCAGTGACTGCCCAGCAGTTAAGCCGGAAAATGTCTGACTGGCCATGATCAGCGAGATCACCAGCAACAGAATTCCCGTGATTCCGCAAACACCAAATCCCGGAATCACCAGCAGCTCAATCGCCAGCAGTCCAAATCCCAGCAGAAACAGAATCAATTCCAGCACCCCCGCTGTGCCGCCCAGAAAACGGCTCCAGAAAAACAGCGAAAAACAGCACACAGTACCTATTGCAAACACTGCAGAAGGCGCGTGAAGTTCCACATACAGACAGATCAAGCCGATCGTAACCAGCAGAAAAGCGCCCGTAGAAGAATTCAGCATGGTCACCAGACGATCCACCCAGGTCAGCCTGATCGGAGCTAACGGCTGTTCGGCCGGTACACCAAGCCTTTGCCGCAGCACAGTTTCGTCAGCACACGGTTCCAGTGCCAAACCCAGCTCAAAGGCTCGCTGGCCCGTGAACACCACGGCACCCGGCTGCTGCTGCTCCGGAAGCTCCGCACCACGCTGCCACGGCTCCTCCTGGGCAACCAGTTCCCGGTCCGTCAGCCATTCCCGGCGACCGTCCCGGACACGGCTGCAGTCATAAACCGGCTGACTACCCGCCGCCAGAGTCTGCAGCAGTCCTTCAGACCGCTTTCTCAGTTTGCCAATCGAACGTAGAAACTGAATCGTCGCTGCATCCGATTCGTCTGCCACTGCGGGATTGGGCAGAGCCTGTCCGCGACGATTTTCATTTGCCGGCAGGCCCGGGATACCGCCCCAGACGGCCTCGGGACCCGCCACAATTTCAACACACCCGGCAGGTATCAGCGCCGCAGCACCAGTGGCGGTTCCGGGAATCCAGGCCACCGTATGCAGCTGCTCTGCGTCTGTTTCGGCCAGCAGCATAGCGATCTCCTGACAGGCCCACTGATCACCACCCGTGCTGTCCAGCAGCACAACCAGCGTTGACAGCCGATCAGCCCTCGCACGGCGAATTTCCCGTGTCGCAAAGTCCCGTGCGGCGCGCGACAGCCAGCCACGAAGTTCCAGCACACGAACCTCGCCCTGTCCGATCGCACCCGGTTCACGCAGAGCTTCCGCAGGCAGCCGCAGCTGAGCAGCCACATCAGCCCGATCAGCTGCCAGACGCGAGACCAGGAATCCCGCCGCATGAGCCCGCTCAGCGGTATAGATCGGCAACGTCCCGGCAGCCCGGACCTCTTCAACTCGCACAATCTCTGCACGCTCAGACTGCAACGCTTTCAGGTCATCAGTCGTCAGAAATCGTGTCTGTTCACGGCCATCGGCTGATCGCACAATCGCCCGCTGTAACGCCGATTCAGCGTCCAGTAAAGATGTGATGACGCCCGCTGAGAGTCCCGGATTCCGCCCTCGGGCGGCCAGATCCAGCAGAAATTGTTCATCACTGCGATCCAGAGTCAGCCCGCGTCGCAGATCACCCAGCTGCACATTCCCGGCGGCTACGATCTCATGACATCCCAGTGCCACCGCGAGATGACTGCCCGTCAACGACTGCGGCACCCACGCCGTAATACGCACCTGCGCATACTGAGGCGACAATAAGACCTGCAGCAAGTCACGCATCGCCCCAAAACGACTGCTGCCGGGCGGCAGCTGCAACACCAGCACCGCCGATCGATTCTCCTGAACGGCACGCTGCTGCAGACTTCCCAAAGCCTTCGAAACCAGCCCGATACCTGACTCGGAAATCGGTGCCGGCAACGACAAAAATCGCCCCACGGGAGCAATCTTTCCGGCTGCGTCATCGCCAGGTGGCTGCTGACCGCCCATACACAGCACGGACGCCGGCAGACACAACAGCGCCAGAAATACCGAAATCCAGGGTGCAGCAAAACGCCGAAAACCGGACCTATGAAACCGATTCATGAACATCAGACCAGAAAAAATCACAACTTCTGCCACAACCATCGCAAACCCGAAAGAATTCAGTCTTCCCTCACAGACAATGTCAGGAACCGCGACAGATTTCAACGAATTCTATGTGCCTCTGGATCATTTATCGTGTTGGATTTGCTGAAAAAGTCTTAGAATCACTGATCACAGCAGGCCCTTAGTTCAACGGGAGACGGCAGAAATGCGAAGATTTGGCAGTTCGTCATCCAGGACATGCTCCTGCAGCGCACGGTCCGGATTCACCCTGATCGAACTGCTGGTCGTGATCGCCATCGTCGCAGTGCTGATTGCCATCCTGTTGCCCGGTGTCCAGCAGGCCCGCGCGGCGGCTCGCAGAACCCAGTGCCTGAATAACCTCAAACAGATCGCACTGGCACTGCACAACTTTCATGATTCCCACCAGAAGTTTCCGCCCGCAAGACTCATTGTCCATCGCACAACGCAGGTTGAAAGCATGGACGGTCAGGAACCGGCGCTCGACGAACCCAGCTGGATTGGACACATTCTGCCTTATCTGGAACAGGCATCACTGGCCGAGCAATGGGATCTCTACAAACCCTATGGTTCGCAACCCAAATCGGTGCGTCTTTCCGCGGTCGGCACCTTTGCCTGCCCGGAACGGCGAACAGCCGCGAAAATGACCACCGATGACGTGAAGACCGTGGTCCTTGCCTCCTGTGGCTGCCCGATCGGAACGCAGTTCGTACCGGGTGGCTGGGCCACAGATTATGTCGGGAACCACGGTGACAATTCCCCAGGAGCCGTGGGCCGTGAGACGGACTTCTTCTGGGGCGGGCGTGGCACCGGAGTCCTGATTTCCAGCCGTCCCAGATTGAAACCGCGAGCGTCCGATTCTGAACCGCTGGAACTGCAGACTGACTGGATGGACCAGATCACTCTGACTGACGTCAAGGATGGCACCAGCAATACTCTGCTGCTGGGCGAAGGGCATGTGCCGTCCGATCAGTTGCTCAAGTCCCCGTGGAATGGCCCGGCCATGCTGGGACGTTTCCTGACGCATTTTTCTCGTGTCGGTGGACCGGGCATTCCCATTGCCCATCATTCTCGCGACACGCGGGCCTCCTTCTATTCCTTCGGCAGCTGGCACTCGCAGGTCTGTCAGTTCGCCTTTGCCGATGGCAGTGCTCGCGGTCTCAGCACGGCCCTCAGTACTCAGGTCCTCGCCAGTCTCTGTCATCGCAGTGATGGGCTGCGATTTGAGGGATACTAAGCCATGCAGAGGACAACACAACGGCGTTTTTTGTGGCATCTCTGGCTGGTGTTTACGGGCTTGCTGCTGGCTGCTGGCTGCAGTGATGATCGGCCCAAAGCGTACCCTGCTCAGGGACGCGTGCTCTTCGCCGACGGAACTCCTGTCAAACTGGGAACTGTGGAACTGCTTTCAGAAAAGCATGGCCTGACGGCCTCCGGAAAAATCAACGAAGACGGCAGTTTTGTGCTGGGAACGTACGGCACCGATGACGGTGCCTGCGAGGGGCCGCACAAAGCCATCATTTCGCAGTTGTTGATCTTCGACGGCATGGTTCGGCATTCCACCGACCACGGATCACCCGTCGACCCTTTGTTCGGATCCTACAACAGCTCTCCTCTGCGAGTCGAGATTCGCCGATCCACTCAGAACAGGCTTGAACTGCAGGTGGAAAAGGCTAAGAAGGAACAGCGTAAGCAGGAAAACCAGCCGCCAACTCGGAAATGATGGCAGGACATGAAGATCCGATTTCTCACTGTTGGCGGCACAATCGACAAAGTCTACTTCGACAAGCTCAGCCAGTATGAAGTGGGGCCACCGGGTGTGGAACGCATCCTGCGTGAGCTGCCTGTAGCGTTTGATTACGAAATTCAGTCGTTGCTGCGAAAAGACAGCCTCGACATGACCGATGCCGACCGCCAGCTGGTCGTGCAGGCCGTCCGCCAGTCCCCTGAACGCCTGATCGTCATCACTCACGGTACAGACACGATGATTGACACGGCGCGGCTGCTGCTGCAGATTCCGGACCGTCGAGTTGTCCTGACAGGAGCGATGCAGCCCGCGAATTTTCACAATACAGACGCCATTTTCAACATCGGTCAGGCCATCGGAGTGCTGTTGAGCGACGTGCAGGATGGCGTGTTTCTGGCCATGAGTGGGCGAGTTTTTGACCCTCGACGCGTCCGCAAAAATCGCGAAAAGGGCGTTTTCGAAGACCTTGACGACATTTCCCCGAATTCCTCGAGAAATCGCTGATCCGGAAAGTGGTCAGATCGCGCCAGCGATCGGTTTGCTGTATGCTTCCCCCAAGCAAGTGCTTGTTTCATCAACGCCTGACCTGAAGCTCAGACCGCAAGTCGACCATGGAAAACCGCCGACTGTTCATCTTCCTGCTGTCCACCATGACCTTTCTGTGGTTGTGGACGAATTTTGTTGCTCCGCCAACGGAACCTCCGGCGGACGAAGCCGCTGTCGCTGCGGATGCACAGAATCCTGTCACTGAAGGGGCGTCGGAAGACGTGCCGTCTGCTGCCGATGCGACGGCCGTCGCTGCGCCCGATATGCAGTCACCGGCGGCGCCTGCTGGCGAACAGGCGGCAGGACAGCCCGCTGCCACGGCGGCTTCCGCAGAATCTCAGACTCTGCAGTTCCCTGACTACCAGGAATCTGCCCCTGTTCTGGGGTCCCTGGAAGCCGACAGTGGGTATGGACTGCAGGTTCAGCTCACCTCCATCGGTGGCTCTGTCCAGGATGTCTGGTTGACGTCTCCTCAGTTTCGCGATCTGCAGAACCCCAACCAGCAGGTGCAGCTGATCGGCAACAATCTCAGTGACGACCGCACGTTTACTCTGGCCCTGAATGAAATTGATCGCCTGCTGCGACAGCGTGGTGCAACGCTTGAAATGGTGCACTGGAAGCTGGCCGAATCAGGGACGGACAAATCCGGCAGTCGCGCCGTCTTCGAATACGATTCACCGGACGGTCAGCTGCGACTGCGCAAAATCTATTCACTACCCCGTTCTGAGCTGACGGGATTTCCACTTCAGCAGGCCCTGCGAAATACGCCATCGCTTTACACGCTCTCACTGACCCTCGAAGTCATTAACCTCACCGAGAATCCACAGACCGTCAACTACGAGCTGCAGGGGCCAGTCGGACTTCTGCTTGAGAACCGGGAACACACCTTTAAGTATCAGGACATTCATCTGGAGTTTGCAGGCGGTAAGCCAGTCACTCTGAACATCGCCACGCTGCAGCACTACTGTGACGATATCGATGAAATGCTGGGTGGTCGGGCGACAATGCCGGAACTGACTGCCAAACTGCGTGAAGACCATGAGTGGACTGAACCGCCTCGCTACGCCGGTGTTGATGTCCAGTTCTTCTCGGCCATGGTTGCTCCATTGCCTCCCGCCGGCACTGATTCCACGCAGCCTGCTGCCACGTCGCAGGTCGACTGGCTTGAGCGTACCTATCCGATGCTGATTGGTCCCGATCTACGAGAGACTCCGGACCCCTTCTTTGTCTCGCGTCTGCTGAAAGGAATGGCAACTGCCCTCGTTGGCCGCGAAGTCGATCCCAAAACGGCAGAACTCAGTTTTCGCTTTGCTTCAGTCCCGGTGGCTGTTCCGGCGAAACAGACGGTCTCGCATTCCTACGCATTCTACGTGGGTCCGAAACGCCGCGAACTGCTGGACCCGGCACCATTCGCCGCGGGTCAGGTCCTGAACTATGGCTGGTTTGGCCCTGTGGCTCGTGTTATGCACTACCTGCTGGATGTCTTTTACAGTGCCGGCCTGCCGTACTTCCTCTGTATCATCTCGCTGACGATTCTTGTGCGTGGCTGCCTGTTCCCGGTCTCCCGGAAACAGGCCATTATGGCGGCTCGCCAGAAAGAACTGCAGCCGATCCTTGCTGAACTGCGCAAGAAGTGCGGTGACGATCAGCAGAAATTCGCTCGGGCTCAGATGGACCTGTGGCGCAAGCACAACATCAATCCATTGTCCGGCTGTCTGCCGGTGTTTCTGCAGCTGCCGATCTTCATCGGACTGTACACAGCTCTCAACTCGGCGGTTGATCTGCGAGGTCAGCGATTCCTCTGGATCTCAAATCTCGCTGGCCCTGATGCACTCTTTCGGCTGCCGTTTCCGCTTCCATTCGGCATGGGACATGACTTCAGCATTCTGCCGCTGTGCACCGTGGCCTTGTTTCTGATTCAGCAGAAGATGTTCATGCCACCGGCGACCAACGAGCAGGAAGCGATGCAGCAGAAAATGATGAACGTGATGACAGGGGTGATGGGGATCTTTTTCTGGCATCAACCGGCCGGGTTGTCACTGTACTTTATCGCCTCCAGCCTCTGGGGTATTACCGAACGAAAACTGCTGGGAACAGGCAAACCTCAGCCCGTACTTTCCGGTGGCCCCGGTGTTGAAGTCGTTGAGACGTCCAGCCCCTCCGAGCCTGCGCGTCCTCAAAAAGTGGCTCAGGCGGCCCCTCCGGCGGAAACAGCTCCAAAGCCTGTGACGTTTTGGCAGCGGTTGATGGCGGCTGCAGAGGAAGCTCAGCGACAGGCCGAGAGCCAGAAGAATCGTGACAATAAAAAAGACCGTCGCAAATAGGTCGAAAGTATGGCCCCAGACGACCTGATAACAGCCCTGCTGATCGTTGATCATGGTTCGCGACGGGCTGAAAGCAATCAGTTGCTGCAGCAGGCTGCCGAGCGTTTTGCTAAGTATTCCGGCTGGGCCATCGTTGAACCGGCTCATATGGAACTGGCCGAACCTTCCATTCAGCAGGCCTTTGACCGCTGCGTGGCTCAGGGAGCCGGGCGAATCGTTGTCTTCCCGTGGTTTTTGTCACCCGGTCGACACTGGACCGAGGACATTCCGCGACTTGTGCAGCAGGCTGCTGTTGCTCACCCAGCTGTCCAGTGGCTCGTCACTCCACCGTTTGGTCTGCACCAGGGGCTCCTGCAGGCAGTGCAGGATCGTGTCGACGTCAGTCTGCGGCATTTCCTGTCCGCAGCGCCCCAGCCAGAACAAGCTGAAACTTCCAACGGTATTCCGATTACTCCTCGATTGAATTCTCTGCACTGAACGTTTAATTTCGATTGCTGCTGTCACTGCCTCGGACCTGCCTGCTCTTCTCGCCTGCCCTGCCGGAAAATTCATGCTGTCTTCTTCATGCCACGTTGAGCGAATGCCCGGACATCCGTTTTCACTGGGCGTGTGTCTGCTTGTGGGCTGTCTGCTGGCTGGGCTGACGGGTTGTCAGAAGACCGCACCGCCTCCGCCGCCGGCAAAACCACTGACTGTACAGTTCGTGCTTCCGGAAACTCGGATGATTACCGAGCAGGAAGAGTTCACCGGTCGGACCGCCGCGACTGAGCGGGTTGAGCTGCGAGCGCGAGTCAGCGGCTATCTGCAGGTTGTGGATTTCCCGGAAGGACGGCTGGTTCAGAAGGGGCAGGTACTGTTTCGTATTGATGATCGTCCCTTTCGTGCCGAAGAGAAGCGGACGCAGGCGGCTGTTGCTCAGTTTGAGGCGCGGGCCAGACGGCTGCGAGGTCAGGAACAGCGGGCTCGTTCACTGCTCGAAAAACGCGCCATGTCACAGGAAGAATATGAAGCTGTGCAGTACGAACTGACGGAAGCCGAAGCATCACTTGAATCGGCTCTCGCGGCTCATGAAACTGCAAGGCTCAACCTCGAATTCACGACCATAACGGCCCCTCTGACCGGGCGGATCGGACAGCGTCAGGTCGATGTCGGTAACCTCGTGGTTCAGGATCAGACGCTGCTGGCGACCATTATTCCGGTTGAGAAGGTCAATGTGCTGTTCGATATGGATGAACGCACGGTACTCAGACTCCGTCGGCTGCAGCAGGCAGGCGAGTTGCAGGAAACGGCTGAGGGCGCCATCCACGTGCAGGTCGCTCTGGCCGATTCGGATCAGTTCACTCTGCAGGGCGTGGTCGATTTTCAGGATAACCAGGTGGATCCCGCAACAGGCACTCAGCGCATGCGGGCCGTCATTGAGAACTCAGATGGCCTGCTGTCACCCGGTCTTTTCGTGCGGATCAGATATCCCGTAGGAACAGCCCGTGAGTCGCTTTTGATCCCGGAGGAATGTCTGGCATCCGATCAGGGCCGCCCCTTCGTATTCGTCGTACAACAGCAGGACGGACAGGTTGTCGCCGCGGCCCGGTATATTGAAACGGGTCCTCTGGAGGGTGGCATGCGAGTCATTCGGGACGGTCTGACGCTGCAGGATCAGGTTATTGCCACGGGACTGCAGCGACTGCGGCGAAACGCTCAAATCAAGGCTCAGCCCCGACCAGAGCCATCGAACGTGGACAAAGCAACCCCTGCCTCCAACTGACACTCCCTCGTGCCACCGACCAGCAGGATCAAAGGATAACAAGCATGGAACGCCCCGGAGCAGCGGTGATCTTTACATCCTGCCGAACGGCTCTGGATGCACCTGGCTATCAGTTGGCAGCTGAACGCATGCTGGAACTTGTTCAACGGCAACCCGGCTATCTGGGCATGGAATCCTTCCGGCAACCGGATGGAAAGGGAATCACTGTGTCCTGGTGGGCCAGCCTTGAGGCTGCCGCCCTGTGGAAACAGAATGCCGAGCATCTGCAGGTGCAGCAATTGGGGCGTGAAGTCTGGTATCAGCAGTATGAATTACGAGTGTGTTCAGTGGTGCGGGAAGAAGTGTTTTGCAGACCAGAGTCGTGAGTAAACGAAAGGGGGCACAGATGACCTTGCAGAACGAGAGCTGGAAGTCGCTGGTACGCAGTGTGGTGGCTGGTTGTTTGCTGACGACTACAGCATTGGCTCGGGCAACAGAACCACCGGGTAACGGCAATGTGGTGATCGGACCACAGTACCAGCTGGACCCGGCTTTGACTGACCAGGGGAATCCGCAGGGGCGGCAGTTTGAGTTGACTCTGAAGCTGGCCGACAGCCGCATTTTTCCGGGCACCGATACAACCCTGGATCCCGCCAAAGATGTGCGCAAGGAACGCAGGATCTGGGTGTACGTGCCAGCAGCGCTGAAGGATGTTCGTAATGCGCCATTGCTGGTGACACTCGATGGGCCCAGCCAGCTCAATCTTGTTCGTTTCGCACTTGATAACCTGACGGTCTCTGAGGATCCAGCCCGGCGACTGCCTCCGTTCGTCGTCATTTCAGTACAGAATGGTGGAAATGACGGCAAGGGCAGTGAACGAGGACTGGAGTATGACACGATGTCAGATCGGTTTGCTCGATTCATCAATGACGAGGTTCTGTCCGCTGTCGTGGCAAACTCCGAGATCCAGCAGGCATATCCCGGTTTGACTTTGACCAGTGATCCGTGGGGGCGTGCGGTCCTTGGCTGCAGTTCGGGAGGAGCGGCAGCGTTGACTATGGGCTGGTTCAGACCGGACCTGTTTCGCCGTCTGATCACCTATTCCGGAACATTTGTCGATCAGCAGGACGATGATGCTCCGGAAGAGGCACAGTACCCGCTGGGGGCATGGGATTATCATTCGGGACTGAAACTGATTGAGACCACTCCGAAAAAACCACTGCGAATCTTCACTCATGTGGCAGAGTTCGATAACCGAGCCAATGATCCGGAAGAGACCTATCATAACTGGGTAATGGCCAATGAACGCACAGCCGCAGCCCTGGCAGCGAAAGGCTATGACTATCGGTATGTGTTCAGCAAAGCCAGTCGGCACTGTGACCGCAATGTGTTTGAACACACACTTGCCGAGACACTGATCTGGATGTGGCAGGACTATCAGCCCGCCACCCCCTGAACAGCCGGCTTCAAAAAAAATCGGATCAACGAAAAATCATGTGCGCAGCTGCAGATTGCAGTCTGATGGGGTTGGGGAAAAGCGGGCGGAAGACTGCTTCCTCGCCGGAAAACCACAACCCCTCAGGCACAAACGGCAACACCCGTCAGCCGCCTGCCCCGGGACCACCGAGC
>CAIOKE010000280.1 GCA_903858815.1 uncultured Planctomycetaceae bacterium
CGTCTCGGTGGTGACGATGCGGGCCGTCAGGTCTTCCACATGCTGACGGATATCAGCGATGGTTCGAGTGTACTTTGCGATGGCTTCGTTGTAGCCATCAATCTGTGCCAGCAGGCTGGAGGTCTGTGCTTCCACATCGTTCTTCGTGTAGGCCCGGCCGCGGATCATGACGGGGAAACTGTCAGCCTGCCACGCAGCTCGGAAGTCCTGAGCGGCGCTGCTGGCATAGCTCAGCTTCTCCTGCACCTCAGCATGCAGGTTTTCCACATCCGCACTGCTGGTCCGCAGGCTGTTGCGAGTTTCGGTCATGGACCGCAGGTCGGCTTCCGCCTGCTGGCGGACACCGGCAAAGAAGGCATCGGGATTGTCCCGACACTGTTCCTGTGCAGTTTCCGGGGTGATGCCGGTGCTGCCTGCCAGCTGTGCCGGGATGCCCCAGTAACCCAGCAGTGTGATGGCCGAAGCGATGGATGAAGCGAGTGTCATTTTCCACATGATTCCAGACTCCCTGAATTGCGTCTGTTACAGTTGTTGCCCAGCCGACATGACTGGTGCCTCTGCATACAGGAGTTAACGAATGCCGGGGAGTTGCGCGGGAATCCTGAGGAATCTGAAAGTTGTGTTGTCAGCTGCCGAACAGGCTGGAGAAGAGCCTGACCAGCCAGTTACGTTGTTGTGGCTGCACGGGCAGCTCGGGCGGGTTGTCTGACGGGGTCTGCAGCAGGGTTTGAAGCATTTCCCGGATACTGCGGGTCTGGTTCAGTATTTCCGTACGGAAACTGAGCTCTGTGTCGTCGGCAGCCATCGGCAACTGGAAATCGGGCTGGCAGCGAGGGATCTGCAGATGCAACTGGCAGGGATCCTGTCGATTCCGGCTGACCGGGGCGATCGGCAGCAGCAGGTAGGCGAGGTGCATGACGGCGGTGTGGTCCACTGAGACGCTGCGGATGACGTGGTCCGTCAGCAGACAACCGCGCAGGATGGTCGGCCCACGGTCAACAGCACGCGGGTCCGGGCAGTCGCGGTCCGCCGTCTTGCTCAGCAGCAGCAGTCCACTGTCCAGCGAGAACTGCTGCAGAATTTCTTCTGCCGGATTGCTGAGCACGCTGGATACGTGCGGGTTCCACTGCTCACGCAGCGGTTTCAGCTCGTCCGCCACACGCAAAGCGGCCCCGTCCGAAAACCAACGGTGGATCAGCATGGGTGCGGGGATTGAGTCGTGTGTCAGAGAGTGTCTGGACATCGTGAAATCCTTGATTCAGATGGAGAGCAGGATCAGGAAGCCGGTGACAATCGTGCCGATGATGACACCCGTAATCTGCAGACTTCGCACGCGATACAACCGCTGCTGTTCGTTGAATTCTTTTCGCAGGTGATCCGGAACGCCGGTCCCGTCGCTTTCATCAACGAATTCGTTGACAGTTCGGGAAACGCGAAACCATTCGATGAAAAATTCCCACGCCGGTTTCTGGTTGATGTCCTTCAGGATCTGCAGTTTATTTTTTAACTGTTGCGACCGTTTGACAACGGGTAGCTTGCTCAGCAGATCGTCCGCTCGTCGGATCAGGTCAATACACTGTTGGTGCAGTGTGGTGGCCTGATACTTCTCCAGTTTTTCGCGACGTGCTTCCAGTTTTTTCAGGTCTTTCTTCAGCGCCTGTTCCCGGCCGACTTCACTCGGTAATTGCTCTGCTTCATGAATGGATTTCCCAATTGCCAGCAGATCTTTTTCCAGACTGTCAAGGTGGCGTTGACGATCGTCTGCTGCTGCGGCGGCAACTCTCAGCCGTGTCTCCATTTTCGAGGTGATCGTCTGCAGGTCTTCCAGTTGTTCACGCAGAGTGTTCACAGTATCAGCCCGCCGCTGGAAGGCAGCGGACAGTGGAGAAAAGATCTGAAACGGTTCGATATCCCGCTTGTAGACACGCTGGTCGACTCCCGCTTTTTCCTTCAGCACTTTACCATAAGATGACACAGGGATAATCTTCAGTCCATTGTTTGCGAAGGACGTGGACAATTTGGTGTCGACCAGTTGCAGCGAGACAGATTTCCGTCGCAGCTCGTAATACGCCGCCTGAAAGCCATCGGGATCCTTTTTGTAGTCCCAGTACTGATCGATCTTCGTCAGCGCAAGAACCAGTTCGGCTGGAGTATCCACGAACAGGCGGTCAATCGTATCCAGAATGCGCTGCTGTTCACGGTCACGATCGCCCTGTCCCTGCTGGTCCCCGTCACGCTCCGCCTGTTGCTGCAGTTCAATGTCATACAGGAACAGAATCATATCAGCCTGTCGCAGAAAGGCCAGAGTCTGAGTGGCCTCCTCGCTGTCGCTGTTGGTTTCAAAATCCAGGAATTCCCCGGCAAAGTCACAGGTGTGCAGGTGCCAGGATTCATTGTGGACTGTGGCCCGCATACGCAGGTAGTTGGGTGCAACGACATGGTTCGCCATGGTGCTGCCGCGTGCCAGCAGGGTGTCGGAAATGGTTGTCAGATAGCGTGTGGTCGATTCTTCCTTGATGACAAGATCGACCTGATCGGCCTGCGAATTACGAAACAGCCACCAGACGGCCAGCATTGAAGTCTTGCCGGCCGCTCGTGTCCCCACAAGTCCCACTCGCACCGGCGACTGCAGCAGCGTATCCAGACGTAGCTGCAGTTGCTGACGTTCCTGCTGCAGTTGCGCAAACCGCTCCTGCGCGATCTGGTAATTGCGCAGTGGGTTCTTCGACGGCCACTGGATGAAGTCGGGGCGTTTCCAGAAAGGGCTGACTGAGTCCGACTGGCGAGGCTTGCGTCTTTGCAGTCCCCGAACCTGCTTCAACATGCGACCGGTCAATGGCAGATCAGTACTCACGACCCTCTCGAAGGCCACCAGTAGCGCCTCGCAGGTGGGATAACGCTGTTCCGGAGCCGCTCTTAGTCCTTTGTAAAGGACATCACGAACGGCATCCTCATCGGCTACAGTGGCCGTCAGAGGCGACGTCAGGCGTGTGTCACCGTCCGCGTCGATGGTCTGTCCCAGACACAATTCCAGCAGTGTTGCTGCCAGTGAATACTGGTCGCTGTAGCCGGACTGTTCCTGACCGTTGCGGCGTTCGGGCGAAATGTATCCAACCGTACCGCCCCTGGGCCATTGACCGGGCTGCACAGTGGTGGTCGCTGCATCCAGAATCAATGCCTCGCCAAAATCAATCAGGATCACCTGCACTGCCGACAATCCATGACTGCGTACCAGCAGATTTTTTGGATTAACATCGCAGTGCAGAATGTGCTTCCCGTGAGTCTCATCCAGAGCTTTCGCCACCGGCCGCAGATAACTGCCAAGCTGTGCCGCCGTCAGCGGGCTGCCAGAGTCTTTCTGATGCAGCAGATAATCCCGCAGATTCTGCTGACTGACGTCAGCAGAATCTGCCGGAGACAGCAGTCTGCCAACGTAGTCCATGGCATACCATGGACCATAGTCCGACACCGCGACTACTCGGCGAGGTCGACAGACGTGCGGTACTTCCTTCAGACGAGTGCGAACCTCATTGGCTGTGCGGACAAAATGGGCTTCCGACTGAGACTCATTCCGACGAGTCTCCGCCAGAAACTTGACGGCAAGTCGAACCTGTTGAACCTGCTGAGCCTCCTGAACCTCCTGAACCTGCTGAACCTGCTGCCCAAGCGCCAGCCAGACAGTGCCCTCCTGCCCCTGCCCAATTTCAGTTTTCAGTGTCAGAGTCAGAGTCTCACACTGGAGCGTCACCCCTGCCCGCGGCGAAAGTCGCCGCTTCGTCTGCACATCGTTTGGAGAAAACTCAGACATGAAGACGAACTCGGATTCGTGGTTTTCTAACCGGTAATAACAGACTTCATAAAACCAAACGTTACTGCATCCGCCCGCAGTGCTCGCAGAAACGAGCGGTCGGCGAAACTGACTGAAAACACGCGGGACACCGGCGAACCTGCTCGGGGGCAGGCTGCAGTGTCTCGGCGGTCGGCGGTGCCTGTGGCGGTACCTGATTAATCACCACCACCGGGGCGGCCACCGGAGCTGCCGGTGAGGGCGGTGTGGCTGTGGCAGCCGACGGCTGATCCGCCGGACGGCGAACGTCACTGACGACCTGCAACACCTTATCAAGAGTCTTTTGAACACTCTCGTCACGTTTGTCCGATGCTGCTTCCATGCTCTTGATGTGCTGGTCCTTCGCGGCAAGCGTCTGTTGCGCCGCGTCCTGCACTGTCTGCATGATTGTTTTCGTGGTGTCTGTGAAAATTTTCTGCATAGCATCGGCGGTCTGCTGTGCATTCTGTGCGGCAGCCTGCGCCGTTGTCACAGCCACAGCCTGCTGAGCCTCGGCCTTCTTCACGTCGGCATCCATGGTCGCAGTATGACGGCTGGTCTCCTCGCGTTGCGCCGCGACCTGCACCAGCGATGCAGCGACTTCCGGTGCCCCGAAGATGAGTGTTTCAATGGATGCCCCCTTCGCGTCCCGGAATCGCTCATTTTTCAGTCGTTCCATGGCAAGTTCATGGGCTTGGTTATCGCGTCGCTTCGTGTCATCGACCCCGGCCACAAACCGTTGGTATTCCATCCAGCGTTTGTGGTCTTCGCTTTTGACGAAGACCTCCCACTCCCGCTGCTGCCTGACCGCTTCCATCGCGGCTCTACGGTCCTCTTCTCGTACCAGCCGCTCGTGATCCTGCATCGCTTTCAGCGTTAACTGCTGCATCGCAACGCGAGCCAGTTCACCCTGCAATTGACCGGCAGCGATTTGTGCCTGCAATTCTGCCGTTCGCACAGCATTCTCGTGGTCGAGGGCCGCTTGTTTCCGCTGTAACTCCAAATCTGACTCAGTTTTTTTCCGCTCGCATTCAAGCTTAAAATCCTCGTCTGCCCTCGTCCTCTCAATTTCCGCCAGCTTCGCTCGCAGTTCACCCTGATTCTCCAGATCCCTGATGCGGTTTCTGCGTTCCGCCTGCTGCAGCTCGACGTCACCAAGCAGTTGATCCTGGCGGGATTCATGCAGCAGCGACTCAATCTCTTCGGCTCGTTTTTCCTGCCGATAGCTGCGGAATTTACGGACTTTGTGCTGCCATTTTTTCCATTCTTCATTCCGCTGGTGCTCGGCGTTGTCCACGTCACGCTGCAGCTGCCTCGACCACTGACGGTCCGCTTCGGTTTCTGCCAGTCGGGCAAGCTCCAGCTCTGATTTGCGTCGTTGCATCTGCCGCTGATGCGCGCAGTCATCCAGCAGCATGTCCAGATCAAGCTTCTGCTCGATCGCGATGCGTTCCAGCAGATGTTTCCTTAACGCCGCACGGTCCTCGGCGTCCTGCTGCACGGTGTCCTTTAGCTGCTGCAGCTCGTCATCTTCCAGCAGCTTTTCACGATCAAGCTCACGGACAAAGTTTTCCAGTTCGGCCGCAGTTTTCAGCTTATCCAGCTTGTCCGACAGTACCTCACTTCGCAACCCCTTACGAATTTGAACTCGCTGACGCATCACCCGCAGCTCATGCGTCTCCCGTTCGATCTGCAGTTCTGCGTAAGCAGCCTCAACCTGCTGATCGCGATCCTGTCTGAGTACTTTCTGCCACGCTTCTTCTGCGTTGAGCCAGTCGTTTCGCTGGTCCGTTTCGAAGGCCATCTCCCGCAATTTGGTCTCACCGCGGCGTTTCAGCTCGGCATCGTATTCCGGATGCACAATCGACAGGGTCAGAACCTGCCGGAAAGCAAGTCCGAAACGCTTCATATAGACCGCCAGTTGTTCGGCCAGCCACGCATCGAGCTTCTGCGTGGCGTCAGGCGCACGCAGGCCCTCCAGCGGCAGACTTTTCATGTAGCTGCTGATAAAGTCGGTCAGCAGTGCCGCAATATGGGCGTGCAGCTGCTGGACCGTGAATTCCGCGCGATTTCCCATCAGATTTCTGTGGAAAATCATCACATCGTCCAGCTGCACTGCAACTCGAGTGCGGTACTGGACCAGCAGACAGTCGGCCGTCAGGACAGGGGCCGAGTTGATTTCCAGAATCTGCTGCTCGGAACGCACAGAAATCACGTCGCACTGCTTGGCCTGCCACCATCGCTGCAGTCGCTCTTTGAAGGATTCCAGAACATACGTTCCGGGTGGAACTTCGCCGATGTCACGACCGTCATCCACGATGGCGGTGCGTACACCCGAGTGAATCGTCAGCTGCTTGCTGAAGTATCCGGGCAGGTCATTGATCGAGATTCTGCGGGCAAATATGTCCGGAGGAAGATCCCAGTGGTTCATGGTCGCGGTCCTGTCGTTGAAAGCGAAAAAGTTATGGAGGTTTCAGAGTGATGTAAGTCGAGCATTCAGGCCGGTCAGCGACTGCTGCAGATGTTCAGTCGCCCGCAGCCGATCCGCTGCAGAACCCTGCAGCACAGACGGCAGCAATGCCTGCAGTCGAGGTAATTCTGCAATCAGATCCCTCAGCGCGATGGCCCGCGACAGAATAGAATCCGGGTGCAGGCGAATGTGCGGTCCGCTGACAGCCAGAGCCGGAACGGTCTGCAGCAGGTTCTGAGTGTGCTCGGCTGTCAGCTGCAGCTTACGCAATGCCAACAGCAGATTCATGTCTCCCCCCGATCCTGTGCCGCGAATATTGAGCGTCAATTCCGTCAGCGGAGCACTGATTTCGTTCAACAACGTACTGTCCAGTCCGGGCAGTTCGACTGTTGCCTGCTCGTCCCGCCCCTGTTGCAGCAATTGACATAACTGGCCAATACGCTGCAGCGCTTCGTCAGCCACCGTGGATTGTGTCATTGTTCCCAGCTCCTGTTCGTTGCAATCTTCAGACACCGCTGCTCAGAGTCAGCGAGGGCCCGCTGGTTGCGCTGAATTCTCAAAATTCAGCCAAGTGCTCCGCGAATCACCTGAAAATCAGCCTCCCACAGCAGCTTTTCCGTACCCCTTTGCTTCAACTGCAGCCGGTCACCGTGATGCAATGGCACAAGATCGTTCCGCCGTACCGACATCCACAGCTCTTCGGCAGGGTACTTGATCGTCATACTCAGCTGACTCAACAACTGCAGCAGAATGACTCGCCCCGACGTTCCCGATCGACCCGCAATCAGCAGTCGCGCAGCAACCGCCTGCTGCGAGTCAGAGTCCACCATGACGGAACCATCCTCCAGCAGCCACAACTGCCGCAGCAGCAGGACCTGCCGCGGCTTGCTTTCGGCGGTGGCTGACAGGTGCTGCACCATGACCGCATCAAGACCACTGGTCTTCGCCTGCTCCAGACTCCTCGGCAGACGGCCAAGCTGCTCCTGAAGTTCTTCAGGCTCCAGTTCCCGGTGCGACTCGTGGGGATCGCGGCAGCAAATCGGACGTAACTCCAGCGGATACCCCTGAAAGCTGCCGCCCTCAGGACCCGTCTCTCCGGGACTGCCACCAACCCAGAGTCTGATCGAGGATTCCAGTTCACGTACAGAAATTGCGTGATCTTCCTGCCGCGACTGCAGGGTGACTTCCAGCGTCCGTCCCTGCGTTCGATACTGCAGTTCCGTGTAGCCGGCCGAGTCGCTGCCTGGCGTCCCGGTATTAATGACACACAGTTTTGAGTCATCGAGCCTGATAGAGGTATTCACGCCTGAAATGGCGGCATTGCGAGTCAGCAGCTCTGCTTCAGTGAACTGGGGGAAATCCGCAGGGGAAAAACAGGTGACGACATCGTTGTAGCCGGTTTTTGTGGCCGAGGAATACTTCACCCTGCGCCCCAGACGCAACTCATTTCGCGTGTGAATCCGCAGCACCTGCCCACGTCCGGCGTTGTCGCCCGTGCGGATTGTCAGATCGCCCGTGTCGACATCCGGCCAGCTCTCGCGAATGCTGGGGATGCCGTCCACAAGGTCTGGAATCCGGGCCGTTACGACCCGCGGGCTCAGTTTCGCAGGCTCAAATCCGGCCATCGGCAGATCCAGCTGCAAGGGTTGCGTTCCCGGGGCCAGAGCTTCCTCACCCCGCAGGACAGACCCGAGATCCGGCGCTTCGAGTGGAGTCAGCATGTTCACATGCTTCCCCAACTGAATTCTGATCTTCTTCCATTTCGTCAGGTCCGGCATCCGCAGGTTGGCAAAGTCCCCACACGACATCTCCAGCTCGGTCTCGCCCTTGTCATTTTCCCGGATCTTCGCCGTATACTGCGACTTGAATACACGCCGCAACTCCGCATGTCCCCAGCAATGCTCGAAGCTGACCGTGAAGTTCCAAAGGTAGGTACCCAGCAGGTCCTCTGGCAGACGAAACTGCAGATTTGCTGTCCAGAACGGATCCGCTCCAGGGCAGTATTCCAGCTCGATGTCAGTCTTTCCAGACGCTTTCAAACGGTCTGGAAAAGCCACCGTGAGCTTCGGTGGCATCCCCCGCAGCGCTGCCGGCAGACGCACCTGCACGGTCTGCACACAGTCGTGCCCAGCCTCCGGCTCCAGAGCCCAGATCAGACGCAGCGCAGGCTGCGTCAGACGGTCCAGCAGACGCGCTTGCGTCGCAGGGTCCGGCACCTGCCAGCTCTTTGCCAGAAAGGACCGCAACTGCTGAATATCAAACGCTGCCACCTGCGGACGCAGCTCGTCCAGCAGCCGTCTCAAGAAGTCTTCGTTCATTCCGACTCGTCCTTCAGGTCGTTGAAGTCGCCAGTCCACAGCAGCCTGCCGGAGTCCTTTGAACGCAGCCGCAGGACTGCGCCAGGCAGCAGTGGAATCATGTCAAATCGCTCAATCTCGTCCATTTCCTGCTCCTTCCCATGCTGCACGGTCAAAGCCAGCCTATCCCCCACCAGCTGCATCAGAAACACTCGCCCAAACGTCTCCTTGTTGTTGGCAAACACCAGTCTCACTGCGGCCTGCTCGCGAATACTATCCTGCGGTGGCAGCAACGGCCGTCCTGCGGCGTCCAGCCACAAACTGCGCAACAGCACCACATGCAGCGGTTTGACACCGCCAGGGTCGATCACGTGGCGGATGAAAAGGCTGTCCGGAACATGCAGGCCAGACCAATTCACAGACCGGGGAAATTCGCCAACCTGAGGCTCCGCATTCTCCAGCGACGGCCACGCATTGCTTGTCAGGTCAAGCCAGCGCGGGACCGCCCGCACTTCCACCGGATAGCCGGACAACTCACCAAGTTCCGGATTTTTCTTCAAAATGCCGCCACCGCAGTGGATCTTCAACCCGTTCACGCAGGTCTGCCACGGCAGGCGAAACTCCTCACCACTCGACGACAACAGCCGATGAGGACCCGTCTGTCCGCAATCAATGCGAGTCATCGCAGCAACCTCGCTGCCAAATGTGCCCGTGTTGCGAATCACTAACATGTCTTCCTCGGCAAGGATCTCTGTGTTGGCACCGGAAATCACCTTCATACCGTGCTGCAGATCACCGGCATGCAACGCCTCGCTGTCCTCCGACCGCCAGCGAGTGATCACGTCCTGGCGTTTCCGCCGACGCCCCTCAAACTCCTCGTTCTTTCCGTCCTTGCCCAGTCGCAACGGCCGTTCCGAGTCCCACGGATGCAGCACGAGCCGGACCGGCTGCCGGGAATCCGGTTCCGGTTGTATGGTCAGGCCGGGACGCTCAACAACCGGCCACTGCTGTCGCGTGCCAACGCCATTCTGAGACGGCAGGCAGACCGGAGTCTGAACAATCACCGGTCGGTTCTCGGTTGCTCGCCATCCCGCGGGAAGTGGACGGAAGTCGGGCTGAATCAGAACCGCTTCACCATCGCCAGGGGTCAACTTCGTCGAATGCAGTTCCGCAGAATCATCCGCCGCTGAGTCCGAATTGCGAATCACCCCGTGCCCTGTCGCATCTGCCTTCACATGCAGTTTCTTCCATTTTCCTAATTTGGGCCAGTTGACGATGGCGTAGTCCCCGGCGCTGATGGACATCGTCACAGTCTGATCCCGATCTTCGAAGTGCACTGTGTAATCCGCCTCAAACAGCCGCGGCAGCCGCCGATGACCCCAGCTGCACTGCAGGCAGATCCGAAATCGCCACTGATAGTCTCCCTTCAGCCCGTCGAGCAGACGAAACGGCAGGCTGCAATGCCACGTCGATAAGCCGGCGGTCAACAGTCTCAGATCTGCTCGCTGCCAGTCTTCTGGCACGCATTCACGACCCAGTATCAGCCGTCGGCGACTCGCATGCTGCTGTTGCCAGCTGCTGTCACGAAGCAGGTTGTCCGCATGCTGTTTTTCCGGATCGCGAATTTGCTTCGGAAAACTGACCCATAACTCCGGAGTCAGGCCCTTCAGAACCGGCGGAAGCTGCACTTCAATGGTCTTTACACAGTCTTCCCCCGCTGCCGGAGGAGTCGCCCAGCGCAGTTGCACCTGGGGCGCCGTGAGACGTTCAAAGACACCCAGTTGCAGATGGGGGGGGACAAAGCCGGGACCCGTAATTTGCCGCCACAACTCACCCGGATGCTCCGGCGCTCGCGGCCGCAGAAACTCCACGTGCCGGCGGATCTCATTTTCTTCAACTGTCGACAGGAACATACGGTCACCATGCTTCCAAACGTGGCTGTAATTGTCTGAGGACGCACTGTTGATTCACCCCAACGGCCGAGCTGTCAGGGCTGGTTCCGCAACTGCGTTAACTTCTGCTGCAGACGTGCTTGTTCGTCACCTGTCACCTGTAAGATGTTCTCCTGCAGAACCTCCTGCGCCTCGGCACCTCGCTGCTGCTGACTCAGCATGTCGGCCAGATTCAACACGGCTGGTACAAACACAGGTCGGGCGGTCACAGCCCTGCGAAAAGTCTCAATGGCCGTCAAGGGCTGCTCGGTGGCAACCTGAACAAGGCCCAGAGCATTCAGCACCTGCGGATCGTCCGGACGCTGACGCAACACGCCTTCAATCAGCGTCTGAGCCTGCTCAAGACGGCGGTTCTGCAGCAGCTGGGCCGCAAGGTTCAGTTTTGATGCCGCATCCTCAGGTGATTCCTGCAGCAGCTGCTGCAACCGATCAGCACGCTCCACGTCCTCCGGTTTGGGATCCAGATCACGAGAATTGCTGAGGCTGTTGAGACCATAGTCGGACAGCGTAGCCACGGTCAGGAACGTCGATTCAACACCGCCAGATGATCGCAGCGTCCGTAAACCGGGGACAAGAACCAGCAGAGCAGCAGCAATTGCAGCCACCACCGTCAGTAATCGCCGAGTCGATCGCTGACCTGTCGCTGGCGGCACCGGAGCGGCGGTCAGCAGCTGGCTGCGGAGCTGTTGTGCCGATAACGTCTTCGAAGGTGCGCTGCCGACCAGCAGCGGGTCACTGGTGACCTCGTCCTGCATCACATCGTCGTCCTGTGACACCGCGTCCTCGGCCTGCTCCACCGCCTCCAGCCACGGCATCTGATACTCGCCACGCAGATCACTGAGCTGCGCATAACAGTACAGACAGCCCGCCACATGGCTTTGGAAATCCCGCAACTGCGTCGCGCTCAGTTGATTCATCACCAGCTCAGCAACAAAGTCCTGATCGTCAATCGGATGCGGACCGTTATGCAGCGACAGTTGCATCTGCTCGGACATGTCCGCGATCAGGGCCTGAATGAACTGTTCTTTTGGATTGTCTGCGGGATTTGTGCTCATGGTTCGAAACCAGGTTGTGAGGGTTGTGGAAGACGCTTTGGCGGGCACACGATATGCCCACTCCTGCACCACTCTGAGGCGGCAACTGTCACTGGGTTGCGCTCATTTTCTTCGTTTTCCCACAGATTTGTTCTGGTGTTTTTTCGCTTTTGTGGTGGCGTTGTGTTCCGCCACGGCCTGCCGCACTCGCGGCAGATCGATCAGCCGCAACAGCTCAGCAAATTCCTCATATCCCAGGTTCTGAGCAATCAGCATCTTCATCAGATCTTCACACATCTTCTGCTTTCTTCTTGCTATTGTGCCCTTATGAACACCAGCTTCCTCAGCAATTTCGCTCTGCTGTCGACCCACCAACAGATCTGCGAACAAAGACAGTTCGCTGTCACTGAGGCCCGCGGCAATGAACACCGCAATGGCCCGCTCTTCAGCCGCCTGCCGGATCTGCTCGGCAGCCTCGTTCGGCACCTCCGAGCGATCATCGTCAGCCCCGGTTTCCGCTTTCGAGTGCGGCAAGCCACTGCGTTGCTCAATACGGCGTTTGGAAGCGTCCGCATCCTGTTCGAAAGTTGCCCCGTCCTCGGACCGAACCTCCAGCATCGGTCCGGTGCGTTTCTTCAGAATCGACACATCTGCTGATGCATCCCTCGGGACCGTCTTTTTTGCAGGGGTCGATATCGTGCCCTGCTGCGGTTGGGAAATCGATCGCAGGATTGTGCGGTGAGCATAACCGGACGGTCCGGCCCCCTCAATCTGAATGCGTCGTTCGCTGTACTCAGCTTTGAATGAACCGCCACTGAGCGTCAGTTCCTGCGAGCCTTCGTGGATACTGCCGGAACCAAAAACTTCCGCAATGACGCTGCCCGTCATCTGCGCTATGTGCTCGGCGAGGTGCAAGAACAGATTGGAGAACGCTGTCCCAAGGAAACTGCTGAGACGCGCCTTGCCTTCGAAGCTCCGCAAGGCAACCCCCAGCAGAGGCAGCCCCCGAAGTTCGCTGTTGATGTTTTTCAGCCGCTGCTGCAGGACTTTGATCGCCTGAACCGTCGGTGCATGGTCCGGATCTGCTTTATGCCACTTTTCCAATGGCTCCAGTCTCCGCTTGATTTCCTCCTTCTCTGGCCATAACAGAATCTGTTTGACAACCTCCAGAATCGGCTCTTCTGGATCCTGCCACAGCTTACTATCCCACCGCCGGGCCTTGACGGCTGCTGTGTGTTTCAGTTCTGTAATGAAAGCTTCCAGTGCCCGGCCGTACAGCGACTTTACGACCTCAGCCTCAGCGGGGTCGTTGGCCTGATACAGCCGGTCAGCATAGGTGGCCACAAGTTCTGCAAGGACCAGATCCTGCAAAGCTGCAGCCGTCTGCGATGAGCTTTTCCGGGGATCATCCGCAGTGTCACTGCCAGAACCCGCCTGCATTTTCACTGTGGCCGCTCGTGCCCGCTGGGTACAGGTCGTCAGGACAGCCTCGTATTCGGGGGTCCCGGGCTGCAATCGGCTGTACTTGCCGATCGCTTCCTGCAGCAGAGACTGAAATGGGAGCGAATTCACGTTTGCGTTCACAGAGCCAGCAGTCATACCACTGTCCGAAATCTGAAGGGGTGCCCCCCGTTTCCCCGGGGGCGGTGCAGCGTGTTCAGGTGTAATCCCGCATCCTGCGTTCTACTTGCACTCCTGTCAACCAACTTTGCCACGCTCTCTGCCCGACGTCTGGCGGACCACCGGGATCCGACGGCGGAAACCACGCACTAACCACCACAGGCCGAAAATTGCCGATGCCAGCAATAACAGTTTCACAGGAGTCGTCAGCAGACGAAAACCCGCGTCTGTCGCAACCACATCAGCCGACCCCGAATCCGTCACCACACGAGTCAAAGCAAAGGATCCCGGGGCGTCAAAATCGTCAACCGCTGCCTCCTGCTCCCGTGGCTCGGCACCAGAAAGTGCCAGCTCACGCACACGATGTGGCACATAGGAGACCAGTTCAACGGTGTCCACAACGTCATCGCCAGGATCCTTCTCAGTCGCACGATTCGCCCGCCCCTGCAGCGCCTCGGCCACCGCCAAAGTCAGGTAGCCATGCTGCCGGTCCAGAGCCTCGTAGCACTTCTGCCCCGGTCGACACCCCGCAATGACCGTCGTCGGCAAGCCCGCAAAGACGTCAAACAAAGGCTGATCGGCCCCGTTCGCCCCCGCAATTTCCCCCTCGCCCTCAAGAGGACTGCGACAGCAGTCCAGTAACAATAACTGATGCTTCGCCCGACACCCCTGTAACCACTCGCGCAGCTCACTGAAGCGAAAACCCGTGGCCACCGGCGATTCACGGTCAAAGTCCGCCGGCACAAACACCCACTCCTGATCAACCGCCGTCGCGTGACCACCAAAGAAAATGATCAGACGATCAGACTCCGACATCGCCGCCAGACGCGCCTGCAACTCCCGACGAACATGCTCCAGCCGCGGTGTCAGTGAACCGTCCTTCGGTTGATCCGTCATACACACAATGCCACTCTCTGGAAAACCACCGCGCACCAGAGTCGTCTGCAACAGCTTCGCGTCCGCCCCCGCATACTGCAGATCACGCACCGCAGTCGAATCCGTCAGATCCACCCCAATCAGGATGGCCGTGTCCTCACACTGAACAGGCCGCACACCGGAAAATGCCAGCAGACCACCCAGCAGGACGCCACAGGATCGTCCCCACAACCGCTTCCCCAGAGACATGATTCCAGCCCTTCTTCAGAAAATACCACCTGCACCCCGACCGCTGCGGGCCAGCGCTGGCGCTGCCCACAGGACAGCACCAACGCCCCGGATCACCCGCTCTCTCACCACTGCCGTCAGTGCGCCGCTGCCGTGGCAGACGACAATCCTGCCGTGCTCATGCCCGGCAGGCCCCGCTGCAGATACTGCATCACTCTCGCCATCGATGGACTCTCACCACCCACACCCGAATCCTCCGCTGCCATCAGGGCATCCAGCGGACGTACCGGATCGGCTGACAGAATGACACGATTCTCAGACAACAACGAATCCACACCAGCCATCAACTCGTCGCCACCAGACTGCAGCCGCCGTGATACCAGCAGTTCCTTCTGAGTATCCACAAGCTCCAGACTGGTACCAGTTCGCTGCTGCTGAACCGTCAACTCACGAATTCGCTCCGCTGCTGACTCCGATGCCTCCCGAATTCGCTCCAGAGACGACTCGTAGCCTCCACGCTCTTCCAACAGCAACGCCACCTGAGATTGCAGCTGGTCGGACGTGTAGTTCTGTCCCAGCACCTCCACCGGAAACTGACCAGCCTGCCACGCCTCGCGGAAAGACGACAACAGCCTGTCAGACGCTGCCAGCTCACGCTGCCGCGTCTGCTGCAAAGTCGCCAACTGCTCCTGCTCAGATCGCAACTCGCCAATCGAATCCCGAATTCCCGCCAGATCCGCTCGCAACTGAACTCGCACGTGCTCCATAAAGCCCGCCGGGTCCGCCTCCTGGGCCTGCCGAGTCCAGCCGGCATTCTGCCGCACCAGTTGCAACGCCTTCGCACGCACCGCCGGACTGGACATTCCCAGCCCGACACAACCCAACACCACACTCACCAGCAACCATCTGAACATCGCTCGACCTCCAATCGGGGATTCGCCACAGCCTTTGTAAAGACCGCCGACTGTCAGCGGCTCCTGCTGTGACCTGCTCTCACGAGCCCTCCAGATGGGAACAGTTGCGCTGTTTTTTCCTGATTTTACGGAATCGGCTGAATTCCCAGCTCCCGGGCCGTCCGCACACTCAACACTCGCACCGGAGCCACCGCCGTTTCTATAGATACACCAGCAAATGCCCGCTCCAATGCACCCCACGCCAGATGCTGCAGCGTCTTCAGATCTGAGTGCTCCGAAATCGCCGTGCACTCCAGAAACACCACGGCACCCCCACACCACTCCGCCAGATCCTCCAGACTCCAGAATTCACTGATCAACGGCAACCGACGGTCCACTGCCGTCGGCAGCAGGCTACTGGGCACCAGCAAACACCCGGCGATCGCGTGGCCCGGTACCAGCACCAGGAACGGATCCAGCACCAATGCCTCCAGCAAACCTGCAGTCAACACCGAATAGTCCAGACAATTCCCATGACGACTGACAAAAATCTCCTCCGCACTGCGGATTCGCTGCACGTCCGGCAACACCGCCGGTGGACAAATCAGATATCCCGCCAGATGCTCGTGCAGAGTCTGACAACATGCCTGCAGAGTGTTCACCACCGACTGCACCTGCACACCGGTCTGACCACCACCACCCTCAATCAACTGCTTGATAATCGGGTGATAACCCTGCAGTGTACCACCTGCATCCAGCAATCGATGCACGTCGCCCACCCGTCGCACCAGCGGCATCAGACCAGTCGCATTCGGACGGATCGCTGTGGCTGCCAGCCACAATGCGTCCTCCGCCGTCGCTGCCAGACAAGGCACCGTCAACGCCGGAGACAACTGCAGCGGATGAACACCCGCAAAAACCGTCAACCCACCATCCTCCAGTGTCACCTGCAGCAGCAAATCCACCAGTCCCATCCGCGATGCAAATAACTCCGGACGATAAGGCAGACGAACCGCTCGCAACTCTGTCTGCTGACCAGACCGCAGCTCAGCCAGAGTCTGCCGCGACTCACCAAAATACTCACTCGGCTGGATCGAAAGTCGCAGCACCGGCTGCCGTAGACCACGCCCCGCACGCACTCGCACACCACGCAACAGCGGCACACCCGCCAGAATGTGCGCACAAAATGGGGCCTGCAGCACCTCCACCGAAATTTCTGCATCCTGCGCACCGCCACGCAGCACCTGCCACTCATACCGACACCCGGAACGCGGATCGTCCACCCCGAACTCAGACGGCTCAGACCACTCAGGCTGCCTGTCAGCCGCTGCCGCACCCCCGGCAACAGGCTCAGACGGCGGCCGAACAGCATCCGCCCGATCCTGCGATTCCACTGCCAATTCCGCAGCATGCCCCATCAACTGCTGGGTCCGCTGCTGATTCCCCGCACGCAGATTCGCTAACCGTTGCGCGTTGGATCCCGCGTTGTTGCTCATCACAATCCCCACCGCTGCCGGATTTCTGCAGACCTGAAAGACCCCGCCATTGTCACCCTGAACGACCCCACCCCACGCACTGCAGAGACAAACAAACAGTCTACTGACACCGCCGGATGCACGCCAACCCGCGGCGCTGGAAATCCGCACAGAAGCCGCAACGAGCCGCAAACACTGTCGCACAGACAGCAGACACCGGCCGCCACTGCCAGCAGGGTCTGTCGCAACCCCGCGCCGAGGCAATAATACCGCCACAGAACTCCCCCTGCAGGTTGAATTTCACCGCATCTGCCGTACCATACCAGCGCGGCTTACGTGGCGTCGTCGCCCGGCCCCCAGTTTGACTCCTCCTGTCCCCACCCACTCCCTGCCTCCCTTCTGCGGTTGCTCGTGATGGCTTCTGACAAGTCTGACGATTCGAACCGGACAGAGCCCCGCCTGAACTGGCTGCCGGAATTTGGACTGCGACCGCTGCAGGATCGCTATCAGGAGACCGGCCGGAAAATTGGCGTGGGTAAAGGGGGGTTTGCTGAAATCTCCGTCGCACGGGACCTGATCGTCGATCGGGAAGTGGCCGTCAAACGCCTGTACAACGGCGGGCAACCCACCCCCGAAGAGCAGCAGCGGTTCCTCAGTGAGGTCAAGGCTCTCATCAGGCTGCAGCACCACAACATCGTTCGCATCGAAGACTTCGGTCGCGATGAGCGTGGCCTGTATCTCGTCATGGAACTTATCGATGGCGATGATCTGCAGGACAAGGTGCACAAAGAGGGCCCACTCACCGTGGAACTTCTGCTGCAAATCGCCCTGCAGGTCTGCGCAGCGCTGCAGGTGGCACACAGCAAGGGAATCGTGCATCGGGACCTGAAACCAGCCAATCTGCTGCTCAACCGCTACGACCAGGTAAAGGTGACAGATTTCGGCCTCGCTCGCGTCGACGGCATCAAATCCATCGCCGTGCCCGGCCTCTCGCAATACTACGCGTCCCCCGAACAGCGTGATAATCCCAGTCAGGTCGATAGTCGCTCAGACCTGTTCAGCCTCGGGGCCACGCTGTACGATCTGGCCACCGGCAGGGTCGACCCAACCAGTCGCCAGCGGTCGCTGCAGGACGCACCCGGAATTCTGCGTCCGCTGCTGGAAAAACTGCTGCGGGAAAAAGTGGCGGACCGGTTTCAGACCGTGGACGAACTTGTCGCAGAGGTTAAAGAGACCCTGCAGAGCATTGAAACTGCCCCGGGATCAAAGTGGCCTCCGCGGCGCAAGACAGGTCCACGCACTGCCAGCGATCTGCTGAATCAGGCCATGACCGCCTCCACCATCACCGGCGAATGCTGGGAATGTCAGTCTGTCAACTCCAGCGACAGTCTGTTCTGTTCTTCCTGTCGCCTCGAGTTGCGTGAGCCCTGTCTGGCCTGCATGGGACTGATCGAGGTGTGGGCGCCGTTCTGCGGAAAATGTGGTGCCGATCAACAACAACTGCGGCAGCAGTTGAAGCAGCAGTCCGATCAGGAAATGCCCGCAATCCAACTGTTACTGCTGGACCACCAGTACCAGCTGGCGGACCAGCAACTGCAGGCTCAGCATGCTGAGTTGCCGACCAAACGGTTAAAGTGTCTCCAGCCGGAACTGGAATCGCTGGATAAACAGCTGCAGGAAGGTGTCAGGCAACGGCTGGAACAGGCATTCCAGGCTGCCACCCGCTGGGATTACGCCGATGCACTCAGATTGCTCGAAACGCTGCCGCCACGGTACCAGCCGGCACAGGTGACGGAATGGCAGGCGATGGTCCTCGAATTGCAGGATTTAATTGATGAAACCCTGCCGTCAGTGGTGGCCAACGGAGAAATCGAACGGCTGCTGGAAGTGGAAGCACGGTTGCAGCAACTGCAGCCGGGGTGGCATCAGGACACCGTCAGGATGATGAAGGGCACCTGCACGCGGGTCAGGCTGAAGCAGGTTGAACAGTTGGCAGAGCATCAGGCGGTGGATGCACGGGAACTGCTGAATGGGCTGCTGCTGCATGGGGATTCCGGTCCCGTTGGGAAGTGGATCACGCAGCGTATCGAACAGGCAGGTCGGTTCGCCGGCAGCAGCCAGTTCGCTCAGGCCCTTGCAGCGCTCAGTGTGCTGCCACAGCAGCAATGGCCAGCGGCAGCAGCCGACTGGCAGCTGACACAGGCCGAAATTGAACAACTGCAGCAGCAGTTGCAGCCGCAGGTCCGCTCCGGTGACCTCGAACAACTGCTGGTGACCCTGAACCGGCTGCAGCAGCTCCAGCCGGGACGCTGGTCCAGTGACAGCCTGCAGCTGGACTGTGTGCAGGTGAGGCTGCAGCAAATTGAGCAGTGTGTAACAGCCAACGACAACGCAGCTGCCCAGGAACTTCTGCAACGGATCTCGCAGCACGGCAGTTTCGCGACTGTGCGGCAGTGGATCCACCAGCGAGTTCAACGGGCCGTTCAGGCAGCCAGCGCCGGCCACTACGCCGCTGCACTGGACCTGCTGATGGCTCTGCCGGTACAGGAGTGGCCTGAAGAGGCAACAACATGGCGACGAAACCTTGGCGAAATCCAGCGTCTGGAACAGGAATTGCCCGCACTGGTCGCCGCCGGAGAACTGGAAAAGCTGCTGCAGACGCAGGCTCGCCTGCAGCAATTGCAGCCACGTCCATGGGACAGTGAAAAGCAGCTGCAGGACTGTGTTCTGGTGATCCTTGAGCATGTCGGGCAACTTCGCGCTGATGGGCAACATGCCGCTGCCCAACAGCAGCTTGCGCGAGTGCCGGAACGACTCAGGACGGCTCGCTACCACAAGTTGCTGCAGCCGCCGCTGTTGGTCCCGTTTTCCGCAGCAGCGGCGAAAACCGCGCAGACAGCGTTGTCTGACCAGTCGGGTCAGGCGGAAGAATGGTCGAATGATCTGGGGATGAAATTCCGCCTGATTCCGGGTGGGACCTTCGCGATGGGTTCACCGGCAGGTCAGGGCAGCAATGATGAACATCCGCAGCACAAAGTCACGATCAGCCGCGGATTTTCTCTTGGCGTGCACACAGTGACTCAGGGTCAATGGCAGCAGCTGATGGGCACGACGCCGTGGCAGGGGAAGGATTATGTGACGACCGGTGAAACAATCGCCGCCACGTACGTCAGTTGGGAAGACTCGGTGGAGTTTTGTCAGCGATTAAGTGCTCGTGATGGTCGTCGTTATCGTTTACCGACAGAGGCGGAGTGGGAATGGAGTTGCCGTGCGGGCACGACGACGCAGTACAGCTGTGGGGATGATGAGAAGCAGTTGGGTCAGTACGCGTGGTATGGTGGGGTTTTCGGTGAAACTGGCAATTGCAGGAAAGAGCAATACGCGCACGCTGTAGGTCAGAAGCTTGCGAATCCGTTTGGCTTGTACGACATGCACGGGAACGTGTGGGAGTGGTGTTCCGACTGGTATGATTCTGGGTATTACGCTGCGTCTCCGGAGCAGGATCCGGCTGGCCCAGCCTCCGGTTCCTCGCGTGTTTTGCGTGGTGGCGGGTGGGACAACGGGCCGATCTACC
>CAIOKE010000281.1 GCA_903858815.1 uncultured Planctomycetaceae bacterium
CAGGGTGGCACGGACTCAGTGGCCCTTGGAACGGCTGCTGCGATAACCCTGACTGCCGGCAAGGATCTGACGCTGGTAGCCGAGGGAGTTACCCAGACGAATACCATCACAGTACCAGCTCTGACGTCAATCACTGCTGGCACCGGAGACATCATTCTAAGCCATGCCGGAAATAATTTCGGGACACTGACGGTCCTCTCCGCGGATGATCTCACCGTCAATGACACGAACTCGTTGGCATTGGACAGCATAGGATTTGCTGGCACAGCGAATATCAGCGCTGCCTCCGGACTCAATATCAACGCAGCCGTGACGGCCTCTGGCGGTACTGGCACTTTGACGCTGTCAGCAGGAACAACACTGACAATAGCTGCTGCTGGTGATATCCACGCTCAAGGCGCTGTCAGTCTCACGGGGACTTCCGGCATCAGCACAGCAGGCGACGTCACCACATCAGATGATGCAATTACCTTCAACAACCCTGCAACTTTCACCGGCAATTCCACACTGAATGCCGGATCCGCAGCCCTGACCATGGCCGCCATCACACTGGCTGACGGAGTCACCCTGATACTTGGAACCGGCGGAAACGGAACCGTCTCTGCCACCAGCATCAGCGGCACTGCATCGGGAACAGCATCAAATGTCACTTTCAATGTCGCCGGAACCGTCACAGTCTCAGGAGCCGTCGGCACTGACATCGGGACCGTCACCGTCACCAACTCGGGCGGTATTGACTTCCAAAGCACCGTCAACGCCGCAACAGTGGCACTGACTGACACCACCGGTAATATCCAGTTTACCGGAAACCTGACCGTCGGCACCGCACTCACCACAGCGGTACAAGCCTACCACGTGTTCCTGCAGGGTACATCAAACTCCATCGCCGGCGCTACCACGTTTTCGAATACCGGTTCAGTCACCATCGGGAATGATGCGACGGATACAAGTGCCTTCACCGGCGGTGTCATTCATACCGCTGGTGCAACCAATGTTGCTGGGTCCGTCTCCACAACCAACTCGGTCATCACGTTCGCGGCGATCAACCCATCAGCCAACTCCACACTCGCTGCTGGATCCGCCACGATCACCATCGGAGCCGCTACGCTGCCTGATGGAGTAACCCTCATCCTCGGAACCGGTGGCAGTGGGGCTGTGTCTGCTACCTCGATCACCGGAACCGCATCAGGCACAGCATCCAACGTCACCTTTAATGTCACCGGAGCAGTCACAGTCTCGGGGGCCATCGGGACTGACATCGGCACCGTCACCGTCACCAACTCGGGCGGTATTGACTTCCAAAGTACCGTCAACGCTGCAACGGTGGCACTGACCAACACAACAGGCAATATCCAGTTTACCGGCAACCTGACTGTCGGCACAGCACTCACCACAGCGGCACAAGGCTACAACGTCATCCTGCACGGTACATCAAACTCCATCGCCGGGGCCACATCCTTCGCCAACACTGGATCTGTCACTATCGGAGACGATGCCACTGACAGCACCAGCTTTACTGGAGGCCTCGTTCACACCGCAGGTGCTACCACAGTCGCAGGATCTGTCTCGACGACTAATTCTGTCATCACTCTCGGTGTCACCACAGTCTCGGCAAATACCACTCTGGCGGCCGGTTCGGCCACGATCACCATCGGTGCTGCCACCCTCGCTGACGGAGTCACGCTCACCATCGGCTCCGGCGGAAGCGGAACCGTCTCTGCCAGCACCATCAGCGGCAC
>CAIOKE010000282.1 GCA_903858815.1 uncultured Planctomycetaceae bacterium
ACGCGGGCAGAGCAAAACGAAACAGTCGCTCCGGGGGACCGCTTGGTTTCATGGGTAACGACACGGGCTGAAGCCCATGCTACGAGCGCTGAGCACCAGTTCGGTGACGATGCAGAAGCTGCCCTTTACTGAGTAGCTATGAGACCACGGGATGGCCCAGCGACGGGCAACCGTGCGCAGAGTCGTGACTTTGTGGGCACGAGGTGGCCGGGCAGGAATGCCCGGGCTACGGTTGTGGGGGCACAACGAAAACTGAAGACTGACCATTGACTTCGGCTCGGCGGAAGCCTTGCGCCACCGAGCGGGGCGGTTTACGGCAAGCATACGAGATGATCTGGTTTTCAGGACACGAAGCGATGACGGCACGGGGAATCATCACAACAGGAATCGAGCACGGTGCGGCTTTCCGACACGGATTTCATTGCCGTCATTGCAACACAGCATGCACTCGTCTGCGAACTTCCTCAACAAGGTCAGCGGGCAAAGGGCCGGCGGCTGCGGCAGCGACGTTTTCCGCCAGATGTTCCAGACTGGCAGTGCCCGCAATCACGCTGTGATGCGACGCATGTGACAATGTGCAGCGAAGAATAAACTGCGCTCGGCTGCTTCCCGATGGCACCAGTTCGTCAAGCTGCGCTCGCTGCCAGATGTCGTTCAGAACCGGCCGCTGAATCTGAGCATCCGGTCCGCCCTGCGCCATCCCACCACGCACGATCACACCACACCCCTTCGCAACGGCCTGGGCAATACAGTCCGAATGCTGGGGCTGCAGACAGGACCACGGCACCTGCACCGTATCAAAGACCCCCAATTGCAATAATCGAGGCAGCTCAGGCAGCGCTGATGAAATCCCCAGCCAGCGAATTGAGCCCTGCTTCCGAAACGTCTGCAGCAACTCGATCAGACCTGATTGCTGCAGTGTCTCCGCGGAGCCTCCATGAAACTGCAGGATGTCAATCACATCTGTCTGCAGACGCTGCAGACTTGTTTCCAGATTCCTGCGTACAACTTCCGCAGTCCACGTATGGCGAATCTCAAGCTGATCCGCGTGCTGCAGCGGGTCACAGCCACATTTCGTTGCCAGCAGGAACTGAGCACGTCGATGCTTCAAAAATCGCCCAATCCGCTCCTCCGACAAACCATAATCCGGCGCGGTATCGATCAGATTGATTCCCGCATCAAGAGCTGCATTCAGCACACGTTCGGCCTGAGCATCATCAACGACCCTGACACCCCACGTCCGCGGCCCGCGCAGACCCATGCTGCCAAATCCCAGTCGAGATACGCGAAACTGCGTTTTTCCGAGTGTGCCGAAGTGCATGCAGAGATCCGGTCAGGGGAACAGCGACAGAGATGAAACCATTCAGCTGAGTAATTCCGCAATCGGCTGCCCGTCACGCACCAGCGTAATCGGTCGCCCCACATTGGCCTGAAACTCTGTTTTCGGATCGATACCCAGGCTGCGATAGAACGTAGCGGCCAGATCGTCGGGAGTCAGCGGCCGGTCGGTCGGCTCTTCGGCACGCTCATTCGTGCTGCCCACCACGGTGCCTGAGCGAATGCCGCCACCAGCCAGCAGAGAGCACATTGCTCGAGCCCAGTGATCACGCCCGGCATTCCCATTGATTTTCGGCGTGCGGCCGAATTCCCCGGTCACCAGCACCGAGGTGGTCTGCAGCAAACCGCGCTGCTGCAACCGCTGCAGAAATGCCGACAGCCCCTGATCAAAAGGCGGTAACAACCGTCCGGCCAGCGAATTGAAGTTATCCTGGTGAGTATCCCAGCCCTCAAGGATCACCGTCACAAATCGGACCCCGGCTTCAATCAGCCGAGCCGTCATCAGCAGAGACTGTCCGAATTCGTGCCTGCCAAATCGCTGCGATTCAGCATCCGTCTCCTGCCGAAGATCCAGAGCATCTCGACAGCGCGGTGAACTGATCAGTTCAAACGCCTGCTGTGAGTACCGATCCAGACTGCGGACCTGATCGTCCAGCGTTTCGATACCCCGGTAGAAAATGTCCAGATCGCGAGTCAATGCGGCTCTTGAACGGTAGCGTTCGATCGTCATACCGTCACCCAGCGAGATTCCGCGCATCCGGAATGGCTGACCATACTGTGGCTTTTCACCCGTCGACAGTGGCCCATACTCAGGCCCAAGAAATCCGGCATCACCCAGCGATTCATCGATGGAAATAAACCGAGGCAGATCGGCGGGGCCCTGCATCTGATGACTGACAACGCTGCCAAACAACGGGTAATGCACCGTCTGTCCCGGACGATTGCCCGTCAGCAGATAGCTGGTGCCGATCCCATGATCTGCCAGATTATGAGTGATCCCGCGGACGATGGACCAGCGATCAGCAATCTGTGCCAGCTGCGGCAAATGCTCGCAGATGTCCAGCCCGGGCACGCGAGTTTGAATTGGGGCAAACTGGCCTCGGAACTCCGCTGGCGCCTGAGGCTTCAGGTCAAAGGTATCCTGATGCGATGGACCCCCACGCAGAAACACCAGCACACCGGACCGCTCAGTGGCCCCCGCAGTCGCAGAGGCCTGCAGCAGCTGGCTGAAACTGAGCCCGGCCGTCAGGCTGCCAAGCCTGAGCATGGCACGTCGCGAACAGCCGTGATTGCATCCAGATGTCACTTGCCCGGGTTGCACGCTGATTTCCCCATTCAGTCAGTGGTTCAACAGAAACTCTTTTGTGTTCAACAGGCTCCAGAGCAGATCTTCCAGGCCTGCGGCCGGTGTTTCAGCCTGCAACAGATGCTGCAACGCACGCTGCCTTTCACCGTCAGCCGGCTTGCGACCATACGCTCGCAACCACGCCTCAGTGATCAATTCGTGCAGACCATTTTCGTCAACAGCTGACTGCTGTCGCACCGCCATCAACCAGCCACTCTCTTCAAGAGCCAGATGCACCAGAGGATCGTTCTGCAGAAAAACGGACTGCAGCAGTGAGGGCTGGTTGACGCGTTCACAGTCACAGGCCACAGCACGCTCCGGCTTGCCAAAAACGTGCATCGCCCACGTGCCTGCCATCCGCATGGAAAGGTGCCCTGTCGCGCGTCGCGTCAGATCTGTGCGAATCTGACGCTGACGATCCTGAGCCACAAGCACCTGCCGCATCCCGTCATACACCACCTCCGCTGGTAATCGACGAGGTATGGCACGACTGAAATTGCGACGATCGGCCGAATTCGATGCGTTCGGCAGACAGCTGCGCTGCCAGACGGCAGAGACCGTAATTTCCCGCAGCAGCCACCTGATATCATAGTGGCGACGAATGAATTCACCCGACAGCCAATCCAGCAGCTCCGGATTGGAAGCAGGGTTTGCCGGATTCAGATCATCGGGCGGATCCACCAGCCCGACATGGAAGCAGGCAGCCCAGACACGGTTCACGAATGCCCGCGCGAACCACGGGTTCTGCGGGTCACGAATCCACCGCACAATCGGTTCGCGAGGATCTTCATGAGGCAGAATTGTGATTTCACCTGAACGCAGCAGTGGGACAGTCAATGGGGCCTGCCGCGGACGAACATAAACTTCTCTCCACGGAATCACCTGCCCCGCTCGGGCTTTCGCCAGGGCTTCCGGATTCACGGCCGCTCCTTCACCACCGTTGCCAGCCCGCATGCCCAGGCGCTCCGCCATCTGCCGATACTCGGCCCGCGCGTCTTCAGCAACCCCATACTGCACAGGCTCGAAAAATCGACTGAACTGCTGGAAGTCATCCCGCGTCCACTGATCGAACGGATGCTTATGGCATTCAGCACACTGCAGACGGATTCCCAGAAAGGCGTGTGCCACCGACAAGGCCTTGTCGGTGGGCTTTTCCAGCGTCCGACGACTCCAGAAATGCGGCATCGTCTCCCGTTCAGTGAACGACTGAGCGGACGCTTCGTGAAAGTACCCGGATGTTACTGTTGAATAATCCGAGAAGGACTGTCCGGCAGTCCGACTGGTGGCCAGCAGAATATCGGCCGCCAGCTGATCCCACGGCTGATTCTGCCGCAGTCGCTGGTAGATCCACATGTACCACTGCTCGGCAAATTCCTGCCCCAGCTCAGCCTGTTGAGCCGGGTTGCAGCCGGTAAAATCACATAATCTGGTGGCCCACCACGCAGCCATTTCAGGACGCTGCAGCAACTCATCGATTTTGCGGACTCGCTTGTCACCCGCCGGATCCGGATCGGCCAGAAACCGCAACACCTCGTCCGAAGACGGAAGCGTTCCAGTCAGGTCGATACTGGCACGACGCAGGAATTCCGTGTCTGAACAGATCGGGGACGGCACCAACCCCAGCAGTTTCAAACGTGCATTGACCAGCGTATCCACCTGACCGGCGGGCGGATCGCTGGGCCAGTCCGGTTGAGGACGCTGCGGATTCATCACAATCACAGGCAACGCCGCCACCGCATTATCATAAAAGGCGATGACATGAGTATCACCGAAGCCAACACTCGCGACCACGCCGTCCTCTGTCACGCTGGCCACCGTGTCATCGTTGGTACGGAAGCGAGTCAGACAGGTGACGTCCTCGCGCAGACCATCCGACCAGACAGCGTGAACACTGACATCATCAGAGCTGCCAATGGCCGTCCATGCGAAGGACCGCGGATGCAGTTCCAGCCGCAGAATCGATCGGGAGTGCACGACACTGGGGGCCCCAGCTGCCACCCACCGCTGCAGCAGATTCTGGTGCCACGATCCGGGCTGCAGTAACTGCCCGCCCTCGTGCTCAATCAACAACCCAGCCTTCTGCAGAATCAGACTATTGGCTGGTTGGCTGACATTGATGCGTTTTCCGGCGATGGACTTGGCAGAACCGGTGAGGGCCGCATGATCTGCGGCAAAATCATGACCGAACAGCGACAGAGAAAATCCGCCCCGCCCCTGAAATGATCCATGACACGCCCGGCCGTTACAGCCCAGTCGTCCCACAAGTGGCATGACGTGTCGCTGAAAGTCAGGGATCTCAGGACCCGTGGACTGCATGAAACGTTGACTGGCCCCCGGCAGGACGGTGTCATCCTGTGCAGGGACAGCACAAGCATTCAGACAGACGGTCGCGAACGTCAGCAGAAGCAGACAGCGAACCATGACTCACTCGACCTTCTTCAACCATTCCGCCACAAAGTCCAGGTGTTCGCCACCATTGTGAAACGCCTCAACCTCAATTCGGTCACCAGGCTTCAGGTTCACGAGGACATCAAGCCATTTGTCGGAAATACGCCGGACCGTGAACTGCCGACCACGGCACGATTCCGTATCCTTCGCCTTGTTTTCCTGCCACGTTCGAGTGACTTGTTCAGCTTTCAATACCAGCTCACCACGTTCCAGATCACGACTGACAAGCTGGCCACGCAGAATCCCGCGAAACCCCTGCATGCCGGCCGGGAAACCTGTTGTCTGGCCGGACGTCTTTGGCTGCAACGAGTTGCCGTCTGGACGCGGCGATTCAGCGGTGACCTTCGTTGCGAAGTCGATCACCGTAAAGTGATCACTCTGAGGCACACGATGCAACACACCCGCTCGAATTGTGTCGCCCGCCTGCAGTTGCTGCCACGGCTGGGACATCTTCGCCCAGAACCCGGCAAGGACAAAACTGTGCCCGACCGCCTGCGTGGCGTCCTTAGCACGGTTGCGCTCGTTCGTGGATTCAATCTGCGTCACTTTGACGATCAGCTCTTTGTGGTCGGCATCTTTGCGTTCAATCGTGCCCTGGATTACGCCTGCGAATCCGCGAAAGTCTGCGGGCGGAACCGGATGATCCTCGGGCTTGAACGCCGGAACTTTGCGAAGCCACTCACCAGGGAATGTCAGTGTGGAACCACCGCGATGCTGAGCCTCAAACTCAAGTGTTTCCCCAGGCTTGATCAACAGCAGCTGGTCCAGCCATTTTCCGGTAATGCCGTCAACCAACAACGTGCGACCGACAGCAGCACGTGGATTGCTGGCCTGATTGTTTTCCCAGACACGCGACACATAGTCGACGTGGACGGTAAAGGTGCCCTGTTCAATGTCCCGCTGCAACAGACGACCAATCAGCATACCACGGAACTGCTGCAGGGGTTGCGGAATCTGAGTTGAATCGGCTTGCGCGGAATCTGCAGGGGTGGATTCATCAGCCACGACCGCGCTGCAGAACGACGCAACCAGTGTGACAAACAGAACACTGAACAGCGACAACAGACGCCGTGTTGCAGGCATGGAAAGACCCCTGTGGCTGGAGAAGGGGCCGTCTGCGCAGGAGCAGGACGGCGGTGGGAAGATGAATCAGAATTCTCGAGTCTGCTCGGCGGTGACGCAAGCCGGAAAGCCCGGGATCCAGAGGAAATTTGATGGAGCAGAACAATCCGAGTGTTTTCCCTATGGACAAGCGAGATTCTGTGGACAGGTCAAATCCCGAGGCCGTGTGCGGTCGGACAAAGATCGAGGAAGCGAGGGCGAGACCACGGCGTTGCAGCAGCGGGATTCAAGAGGCCCAAAGGTGGGGGTTGGGGGCGCGCGGCTCGGCGGGAGCCTCGCCCTCCCGAATCGGGTGTTGCGGGCGTCTTTGGGACGGGCGTCTTTGGGGAGGGCGAAGCTCCTGCTGAGCCGAAGAACTGTGAACACGCGGATGTTAACGGCTCGGCGGGAGCCTCGCCCTTCCGAAGGGGACTCTCCCGGGACCACCGAGCACCAGCTCGGTCACAGCGTGGTACGCAAACACCTGTCAGCTTACGTTGACGGCACAACTCTGGGGAGGCTGGAACGCGGTGGACGACACGGGCTGAAGCCCATGC
>CAIOKE010000283.1 GCA_903858815.1 uncultured Planctomycetaceae bacterium
CCTTCAAAAATATGCTTCACCACGGTTTCCCATGGCACTTAGCAAAGAAGAGCGACCTGAATGCTGACCCGGTCAAAGGTCAGCCAAAAAACCAACAAATTCGTCGGCCAAAATCTCTCAGGCTCACAAACTCAATCATGTTGTCAAAGATCACGACACTCACCAGAAAACCACAAGATCTTGTATAAGTCTTGCGAACTGACCACTTGGTCTTGCGGTTTCGTTCGTTGCTGGTTGGTGTCAGCGAGCGGGGAAGTCTACAGGCATTCCAAAAAGAGTCAAGGCCTCTGGTTCAATTTTCCAAAAAAGTTTTTTGAACCGGAACCAAGTCTCACTCAACCCGCTCTTCCATCGACCCCTGCCGGTCAAGGCAGCAGTCGATCGACAGCCACAATGATCGGGCATACCGGAAGAAAACAACAGGAAATATCACAGAAAATGTCGCCAACACCGGAATCAACTGCCAACGCCCCAGCCCCCACACAAACCTGCCAAGGATGTAGGTCCAGGTTGTGAGAAGTACCGTCAATCCATAGTTGATGTAGGTTGACCCCAGAAAATAGCCCGGACCACGCTCGTAACGAAACCCACACCTGCCACAGCCCCGACGCATCCGCAAAATACCCTCAAACATCCGCTCCCCACCACACATTGGACACCTCAGAGCCCAACCGCGACGGATCGCCTCCGAGATCGTCTCCGGCCCCTTGCGCTCCACCCGCCCCAATGGGAACTGACCATCCTCCAGCTCTGACCCGCTCACTGAACACCTCCCTCAGCAATCTCCAGCACCAGCGGATCCCGCTCCCGGCCACTGGCAAAACACTCCACCCCAACCAAACGCTGGCACAACTGAGCCGCCATTTGCTCCATCCCACGCCGCTCGCTGGCATAATGACCCACCACGAACAGATTCAGCCCCAATGATTCCGCTTCCAGTGCTGCGTGAAATCGAGCCTCCCCGGTAACCAGAGTATCACAGCCAGCCCGCTGCGCATCCCGCATATACTCCGCCGCAGCCCCACAAGCCACCGCAACCCGCCGCACGTCACCACGACCAGAAACAATCTGAATCCCGGCAATTCCCAGCAATTGCGCCGCGCGACGGCCAAACTCCGCCACCCCCAGCGGCGCCTGCAACTGGCCATATCTACCTGCACCTCCCACCAGACCACTGCCCGCAGGCGGCTCACGCAGGACCCGTATTCCCCCTAATCCCAGAAGCTCAGCCAACTGCTGGTTAATTCCCGTTGCCGCACTGTCCCATGCCGTGTGCGCACTGTAGACGGCAATCCCCGCTCGCAGCAGCCGCAACACCGTACGCCCCTCACCGTCCGCCATCGTCACACGCTTCACCGGCCGAAAAAACAGCGGATGATGAGTGACCACAAGCCCTGCGCCGGAATTCACCGCCTCCTCGGCCACCGACTCGGTCAGTGTCAGACACGTCATCAGTCGCGTAATCTCGCTGGATTCATCCCCCAGCAATAAACCCACGTTATCCCACGACTCCGCCAACTCCAGCGGAGCAAGTTCACGCAAGACCCCACAAATGGACGCTACACTGGCCATCCCGACCTCCCCACAACTGCACTCAAATTCTGCGGCACCGCTGCATGATATCCGCAAAAGCCGCAAAACCCGAAGCCCGCGCCGATCGTTCCACACCTTTTTCTGACAGCAGGTGTCACACTATTTACCCCCTACACAGGTAACCATTACCCTCATTGGTCCCTGCACGACGCAGACTGTTCATATTCGGCCAGTCCACGGCCACCCATCCGCAGCCCACATAAAACATCGCCATGAAACTGCAGGCTCACTCCGAACGACAGTCGCTCTACGAAAATATCCTCGCCGGACTGCTCGCCAGATCCGACTTCTCAATCGCTGAACTTGAGGAATCCCCCAAACATCCGCTGATCACCCGCCGCATCGTCGATCAGCTGCTGCAGGAGGGACTGATCCACCAATTGCCCTCTGTCGAAACTACACCTCGATTCCGGTGGCAGAGTGATCCCCCACAACTTGATGTGAATCACTGGGTATCCGGGCTTGTTTCCAACTGCCAGATCCCATCCGCTCCGCCTCAGGACCGGCCCC
Organism: uncultured Planctomycetaceae bacterium; assembly: GCA_903858815.1. Lineage (GTDB taxonomy): Bacteria > Planctomycetota > Planctomycetia > Planctomycetales > Planctomycetaceae > SXXK01. The sequence continues at coordinate 2,104 of CAIOKE010000283.1, forward strand.
GAGAACGCCTCGCGTCCCTCGGACCAACTCGCCTGAAACTCAGCGAACTGCTCGCGATCCTGATTCGCTCTGGACGCCCCGGTGAATCAGCGTTGCAGGCTGGTGAAAAAATCGCCGGACAACTGCATAATCGACTCGAACAACTGCCCGAACTGGGATTGCCCGAACTGAAACAGATCAGCATGGCTGTCAGCGAACCCGCGTGGTGCCAGATCATGGCAGGCATCGAACTGGGACGTCGTGTTCACGCCGCTGCCACATTTCATCAGCAGGACCGCCCACGACTCAGAAATCCCGATGAATCGATGCAATACTGCCTCGCTCAATTCAACCGCCTGTCCTGGGAAGCTCGCCAGGAAGAGGTCCATCTGGTGACGCTCGATTCCAAAAGTCATCCCATCGCCTCACATCTGGTTACCGTTGGCACTCTCCGAAATAACCTTGTTCACCCCCGCGAAGTCTTTCGACACGCAATTCGGGACGCGGCCAATTCCTTCATCCTCGTTCACAATCACCCATCCGGAGACCCGACCCCCAGTGAAATGGACCTGCAGGTCACAGCTCGCATCGAAGAATCCGGTGATATCGTTGGAATCACAATGCTGGATCACATCGTCGTGGCAGCTGGAAAAGCGGTCAGTATCATGCAGTTTCGTGCAAACCGCTAAGCCAAGGCCAACGGCAACGCAGACTCCGGTTGCCCCAACAGCTTACCATGAACGCTCACGGAAAACTCAGGGCTTCGCCGGGGCAGAGGGCGCCGCCGCGGGCGCGTTCCCATCATCAATGCGGTCGAAATACTGGCGAATTCCATCCACATAGCCGGGCGGAATCTCCTCGGCCTCAATCGCAGCATCAACCCCGGACTTCAGCTGCTGGACAGTGTTTTCATACTTCCGCAGGTCCTCGGGATCGAAGTCCTTCTGAGTTGCAGCTTCTTTGGTTTTGATGGACATCAGAACTTTGCCAGCCTGAATCTGACTGCGAGATTTTTCACTCTTATAGCCTTCCGGATCACTGTTATCTTCAGACATCATACTGCCCGGCTCGGTCCGCTCTGCCTGGCCGTTCTGCCCCATTCCGCCCATCTTCCTGCGGAATTTCTCGGCGTACTCGGCCAAAGACTGACAGCCTTCACATTCCTCACCCTCCATCTGCCCCTGCTGGTTCAGTTTTTCTGCCTGCTGCAGCGTTTTCAGGGCTTCTTCCAGCTGCTTCAGATCACCGGCAGAGCGAGCTAACTCCTGCAGTTCCTTCTTCGATAACTGCAACGACTTTTCAAGTGCCTCGCGCGCCTGCTGAGACAACTGCCCCTCTTCTGACTGCTGCTCACCCTGCTCACCATTCTCGCCCTGCTGTGAAGACTGGCTTTTCTCACCCTGTTCACCGGATTTTTCTCCGTTCGACTCTTTGCCAGCCTGGTTCTGCTCCATGGCTTCAAGGGCCTTCAGCGCCTGATCGAGTGCTTTTTCAAGTTCTTTCGAACCGGCCTTTTGTGTCGAGAACTTCTTGAGGTCCTGAAGCTGTTTTTTCAGTTCAGAACTCAGTTTTTTCCGTTCGTCAGCGGAGTCGGCATTGAGAATTGACTTCAGTGTTTCCTGAGCCTTTTCAAGTTCTTTTTGCAGAGATTCGGAGTTGCCTTCCTGCAATTCCTTCAGCCAGTCATTCATCTTCTGGCCGCGTTGGCTGCCTGGCAGGCTGTCAGTATTCTGACTGAGCATTTCCCGAATCTGTTCGGAACTGGCCTGCTTCCACAACTGGTTCAGAGTCTGTCGCTGGCTGTCCAGCACCTGGGAATTTGACTGCTGCTCTACAGGCTTCATCTTCCGCAGCGCCGCCATCAGCTCTTTGGTTTGAGCGGCGATTTTTTGCTGGCGTTCTTCCGCAGCCTGCACTTCACGACTGACCTGCTCATCACGAGTTCGAACTGACTTCAGAATCTGCTCAACCTGTTTTTTCTGCTGCTGTACCTTTGTTGCGGCTTCCACACGCCCGAAGGGATCGAGCGTGGGCACCAGAACCAGCAGCAGCGCGAAAGCGGAAACGGCAACGGCCTGAATTCCGAGGGATCGACGCGCCCGGAATGGCACCACCTGCTGCGGCACGATCCGAGGTGCGATTCCGACAGCCGACTGTTCGACCAGTGGCTGATACTGACCGGCGGAATTCTGCAGTGTCACAAGCGTCAGGAACAGATCGTCAGTGCGAGCGAACTGATCAACGGCACGAGCCGCCGCAGTGCGCTCCGGTCGCCGGGAGAACAGGGTCGCACCCAGTATTGCAGCGGCAGGCAACGCCAGCAACCACCAGGCCGACTGCTGCTGCGGGGGCAGCAAGCCGGCCAGCCTGATGACCAGCACAGCCACTGCGGCCAGTGTCAGTGCCAACAGCGACCAGACATGTAGCGCCCGGGCCATGCTGGCGACCAGGAGACGGCGACCAACAGTTTGCAGCAGGTGAGATGCCGGAGATTGCAGTGACATTTGAAAAACCCCTGAATGGCCTGTCGTGAAATTCGACATAAAGACGGGCTCTGACGGAATTTTAGTCTGTTTTTCCGGAAAACTGCTCTCAAAATGCAGGTCACAACTCGTGGATTTCCGGAATTACGGTTTGCTCAGGCGCGTCTCAGCGTTTGGAACGCTGCCGTTTCTCTGGCATACTGTCTTTCCGTGCGATCCTCAGTTTTCCCGTCTCTCCACAGCCACCCGTACTGTACCTATGGACAATTTTCGCAGAAAACGCAGGCATCTGGGACTGCCGATCTGGAGCAGCCTGCTGCTGATGACTGTGAATATCGCCCTGATGGCGATTCTGATCGTGCAATTGGCTCGTCAAAGTTCATGGGGCAGCCTGATTCTGGGTTCTGCCGCACTCGCCATCAGTCTGTTCGGCATCTCCTTCTACTCGTTCCTGACGATCAAGGAAATTCAGCTGAATCGCCGGCAGGCCAACTTTGTCGACAGTGTAACACACGAACTGAAGACTCCCATCGCTGCGCTCCGCCTGTACCTCGACACCCTGCTGCTGCATGAACCCGAAGCACACGATCGTCGTGAATTCTATGAAACGATGAACAGCGAGCTGACTCGACTTGATCGACTGATCAATCAGTTACTGGAAGTCGGCCGTCTGGATGCGATCGGCCAGAGCTCAGACGCAGAGACAATTTCACTGGAAGACCTGCTGAGACAATGTGCTCGTGCTGCCTGCCTGCACCACAAGCACGAAGTTGCAGATGTGTTCGAATTTCAGATACCTCCAATGGCTCTGGCTTCCCGGCGTTTGCCGCTGGAGATGATTTTTGGCAATCTGCTGGACAACGCCGTGAAATACGGGGGCAGTCCTCCGCGAGTTCGTGTGGAGGCAGCGGCTCACGGACTTTCACGAGTGGTCGTGCGGATTCACGACAACGGTCAGGGCGTGCCGCTGGAAAATCGGCGTCGCATCTTTCAGATGTTTGTGCGGGGCAACGATGAACTGCAGCGAACCAAAACCGGCACAGGGCTGGGACTTTACATCGTCCGCACACTGGTCGGACTGCTGAAGGGACGGATTCAGGTTACGGAGGGTGCCAGGGGGATCGGCAGTACATTTGAAGTGATCCTGCCCGGTCGTCAGATCGCCCCACCACCGACACCGCCCCGCAGCCATGGTGATCGCGTTTCAGAGCTGGCACTGTCTGTGCAGGAGAAACAGCGATGAGAATCCTCGTGGTGGAAGATGAGGAAGCGATTGCTCGTGGTCTGCGATTCAACTTCGAGCGTGAAGGCTATCAGGTGGATCTTGTCAGCAGTGGTCCGGCCGCGCTGGAGCTTTATGAATCAGCACAGCCACCGATTGACCTCGTCGTCCTTGATCTGATGCTGCCGGAAATGAGTGGCTATGAAATCTGTCGCGCGCTGCGGCGTCTGGACCTTGATATCCCGGTACTTGCGCTGACCGCACGCACGCTGTCTGAAGACAAAATTCAGGCCTTTGACTGTGGCGTCGATCAGTACATGACCAAGCCATTTTCGCTGCCGGAATTACTCAGTCGCGTTCGTAATCTGCTCGATAAACGTCGTCGACACCTCGATCGTCGAACCGTCAGACCGACCGAGGACATTGTCCGCTTCAGTGATGTGGCGGTGGACTTCGGACGCTTCGAACTGCGTCATCTCGAGGAAGTTCACCCCCTGACCACCCGCGAGCAGGAACTGCTTCGCTACTTCCTTGAAAATGATGGAGTTGTCCTGTCACGAGCCCGGCTGCAGTCCGAGGTCTGGAAAGACTCGGCCGATATTTCCAGCCGTTCCATCGACAACTTTGTGATGCGACTGCGACGCATGATTGAGGACGACCCGTCCAGTCCTCGGCATCTGCTTTCTGTGCGCGGCACCGGTTATCGTTTCGTACGTGAACCGGTCACTGATCCGGCCGCTGCTGAGGCCGAAAAATGATGCAAGGCGACGGTTTCCGCGAACAGCACTGGCACTCACGTCGCGGACTTCAGGCGGCCGTTCGCTCGCTGTCACCAGTCTGACCGGAACTGTGCTGCACAACTCGCCCGGCAACCTGCCATAACACTTCGCGCAATTCTTCACGCCCACTGCTCAGATGCTGCTGCAGCAGTCGCAACTCCCGCTGCACAACATCCTCAGAATTTCCTCGGTCTCTCGGTGCGCGGAAGATTTTGTCGTGGATTCTCACAGCATTCTGTTCGGTTTCGTAGAACAGTTCCTCAAACAACTTCTCACCAGGACGCAGCCCTGTGAAGACGATGTCGATGTCTTCCGGATAGCGCTGTCCGGACAGCCGAATCATGTCCTTTGCCAGATCCACAATCCGTACTGGTTCGCCCATGTCCAGAATGAGCACATCCCCGCCGGCTCCGATTGCGCCGGACTGCAGTACCAGCTGGACGGCCTCAGGGATGGTCATGAAATAACGCTCCATTTCAGGATCCGTCACTGTGACGGGCCCACCCTGTTCAATCTGTCGTCGGAAGGTTGGCACGACACTGCCGGCAGAATTCAGCACATTACCGAAACGGACCGTGATAAATCGCGTCTTCGAACGACTGGCAACAGCAAACAGATATTCTTCAGCAATCAGCTTGGTGGCCCCCATGATATTGGTCGGACGAACCGCCTTATCCGTGGAGATCATTACAAACCGCTGTACTGAAAACCGATCTGCAAGGTCCACCAGAACCTGTGTGCCGAACACGTTATTTCGCACGGCAGCCTGCGGATTGGATTCCATCAGTGGGACATGCTTGTAGGCTGCGGCATGAAACACGACGGCCGGCCGATGCGCCATGAAGACCCGCTGCAGAGCGACCTCGTCCGTAATGTCTTCAATCACAAACTCGAGCGTCGGCAAACCGGCTCCAGACGATCGCCGCAGCTGCAGGAATTCCTGCTCCAGCTGAAAAATCCCGAACTCTGACTGGTCCAGCATGACGATGCGAGCGGGGCCGAAATTCAGCAGCTGCCGACAGACCTCAGAACCGATACTGCCGGCGGCTCCCGTCACCAGTACCACTCGTCCAGCCAGCGAATCACGAATCTCATCCAGATTCAACTGGTTGGGCTCGCGCCGCAACAGATCATCAATCGTGATTTCACGCAACCGCAGCTGGAATCGACCGGCCGGGATTTCTTCCACTGAAGGCACTACGTGAGCCTCAACCCCGGACTGCCGACAGACTTCACTGACTTCTCGAATGGTTCGACCGGACAGCTTTGAGCCCAGCAGCACCATTTCGGCGCGAGTCTGGGCGATAATGGTCTGCAGATCTCCGGAGCCGTCAAAAGTTTCAACCCCACCCAGCAAACCAAGTGGCATGTGTCTGGACGGAACTACGATTCCGACAACACGCAGGGCTGAAGCGCCGCACTGAATCGATGACAGCAGCCCGGCAGCATCCGCACCACGAGCATAAATCAGAGCACGACGAGAATGCGGGTTCCGCCGCATATTCTTCAGGGTTCGCAGCATCTGGGCCAGAATTCGCGCGGCTGACAGCAATGCTGCGGAAAGGATTGTGTCCAGCACGATGACACCGCGAGGAACTTCAGGCATGGTTTCACGAGCCAGTTGGGATGCTGCCAGCAGCACTCCACAAGTCAGGCACACACCACCTGACCATGCCAGATCCCGCATCGTCGAATATCGCAGATGACGGCGCCAGTCACGCGAAAACAGAACGACGGCCACCTTCAGCAGAATCAGTGCCCCCAGCCCGCTGCGAAATGTATCCACAGCAAACTGCTGCTGCTCCAGTTCAAACAACCCACGCCCCGCTGCTCCCGCAGGAATCGGAATCGGATTGCCAGCCGCGAAGTACAGAAACTGCAGCGGATCAATGTCAAACCGCAGTGCCAAAGCACAGCAGAATGACACCGCAAAAATCGCGGCATAACAGCAGACGGCAATTGCCAGTCGCGTCATGAGAAGACCCTGAGACGGTAAGAGAGGCTGCTGCTGAAATGCGGCTGGGACGGAGGAGAGAGGAACACTGACAGGCAGCTGAAAACCACGCAGAATTTCAGCCGAGATTGAAGGACGGCAGATCCCGAACGTTTCCGCCGATCAGCAGATTCTGCCGAACCTCCGAAATTGTGTCCAGACCAGCTTTTGGCGGACCGAAAGACGTGGCTTTCAGATGCTGAAACACGACAAAACGCTGATTAAACACCAGCCTGGCGAACTACTTTTCACAGAGATCGCCGGATGCCATACCGGCGACTTTTTTTGTTACACAGGCTGTCGGGCAGGAAGCTCACTTGCACGGTTCGCCAGCTTCAGGATCATGACGCCCCTCAGAGAGGTCGCGTTCATTGGCCTGCCGATGCGCGGCAAGCGAGTCCATCAGCCGTTCCTGCTTCTCGTGCCACTCTGCCTGATCCTCGTCGAAAAAATGGCTCTACGTAAAATGCTGTGCGCGGTGTTGCTGTGCAATCTGAGTGTTGGTCATTCTTCACCACCGAAGGACACGATGGTCAGTGATCAGTTGACAGCGATCTGTTTTCAGGGCACGCAAAGTCCCCCTTGGGAGGGCGAGGCTCCCGCCGAGCCGAACGAAACTGTCCGTGTCCAGTTATCGTTGCTCGCCGACAACCATAGCCCGGTCATTTCTGACGCCGAGGACAAAAACCGTCGCCTGAGCTTCAGCTTGTCGTTACCCACAAAATCGGGTTTTCACGATCGCCTTCCGCCGCTGCATCCCGGGGAATTCAGACTTTTTGGCCTGCAAATTGAAACCGCTCTCATCCGCCAATGGTGATCGTCGCATGCATTGGCTGTGAATTCAGGAACAGATTTGCGACCTCTGACCCGCATCCATCGGGCGATGCCCGAGATTATGTTGTGCCTCGCCGTTGCCCAGGTTCAGGGCGGAACGCGGCATGCTCCGGTGAGCCATCACTGTAGCAAAAAGGCGTAGTGCTGCACGAACGGAACAACAACAAACGCCTTGAAATCGGCACTTCAGGCCTGAATCACAAACGCGGACAAGCCGAACCAACAGAACCAGGGCCCTGGCCCTGAGGCGCACACAACGCTCCGAAACCCGCCCCAGGCCCCCCGATGCCCGTACCAGGCCTGAAGGGCCGACCTCAGCGAAGCAAGGTGCGTCAGCACCTGGTCGCGACACAACCAAACACCCCAAGGCCTGAAGGGCCGGTTTCAGCAGAGCCACGTGCGTCAGCACCTGGAACGCCGTGCATGACCGTGCACCCACACTCGCCCGGAGATCGGCCCTTCAGACCTGTATCGCAGCCCGCAGGCAGAACCTAAACGAAACAATCGCTCCACAGGACCGCTTGGTTTCGTGGGTAATGACAAGGCTTCAGCCCGGGCAACTCACGACCCGGATCCCGCACGAAATTCTGTGTCGCTATTCCTCGAGCGTCGGAACTACAACGGCTGTTCCATCTGCCAGTACGGCACTTCTGGTTCAGCGGTTCGCTTCAGCAGTCCGCGATGCCTGTCCACTGGCAGTCGCAGCGGAGGGACTGGTGTCTGCTGTCTAGAGCGTAGCCGGACAAGTCCTCAAAGGAGACACAGTCCAGGGGATTCGTGAAAAAGTCGCTATGGTGATCGCCGCCGTCGACTTCACGACGATCGTCGATGCTGTCGGACATTTCCTGAGACCACTGGCGGAGGCCCTTTGGCAAGGGCGGTGAATTCATGTCGAGACAAGGACTGTTACGGAGAGCGACGAGGAATGTCGGGCTACTTTGCCTTCGTATCAAACGGCTTCAAGCCATCCGCCTCTGACTTGACCTTCGTCGTCAGCAGCAGTTTTTTACCAACCTCATCGACCACCAGCACCAGTGGATCACGCTCTTTGGCATAGTTCTGCAGAATCCGATCAATCGCTTCAAGAGCTGTCACGCTGCCCAGATCCATTGTCTGTGGCATATTCTGAGTGAAGCCAGCTCCCTTCAGCGCGTCACCGTCAATCGTCACGTCGGTCTTGATCGATTCACCGATATAACCAAAGGCCTCCTGCAGCGGAGTCCTGCGGAAGTCGACAAGGACTTTGAGCTTCAGCCGATCGGCAATCTTTTCGGGAATCTTTCCATCATCAGCGGCCTTTGTCTGGCGCGATTCGTCCCGGAAGACCGTAACCAGAGACTGATTCCAGGTCAGCAGCGTACCGGCCGCCAGATTGCCAGCCGCCTGGCGTGGCAGGATTGTGACAAGGCGAGCAAAGCCGGCGCCCGCATGCACTGTCGTACCGACATTCAGAGCTTGCAGCATCGCCGGGAATCGCCCGATGATTTCACGGCTGCCCACAGTTGACGGCTGCATCTGCCGAACCATACCAAGAATCTCACCGGGCAGACCATCCAGCTGAACCTGCATCTGCCGCTGCAGGCGTACGGGTGTACTGTCACGACTGTTGCTGAGCAGTGTCTCCATGTAGAAGTCAGGCTCCAGATGCAGACTCCACAGCACACATTCCACCTGATCACCGAACCAGAACAGCACTTTGTCGGCCGTCTGCTGCAGCTGCGGGAAGAAAGCATCTTCACGATGCGAATCCAGCAGTGTCAGGTCAAACAGCACCGTCATGTGCCGCTGACGATCTGATTTCAGCAACAGAGGTTCCATGTCCGGTAATGGCAGAGCCTGTCCTTCCTTGAAGTCGGCCAGTTCTTCAGACATGGTCAGTGGTGCGGCCACGAAGGTCTGCTGATCGACCAGCAGGAAGGCAAAGTCTGAGGCCTCATAGACCTCCGCTTTTGAATTGGCATCCGGTCGCAGACGACCGGCAAATCGCTTCAGCAGATCCGAAGCGGTCTGTCGTTCCTTCAGGCGTACCACCATGGCAACATCGGGCAGTGCCATGCGGGCCCCAAAATTCAGCGCTATGGTCAGTTCATCAATCTCAGCAGGCTCAAATCTTGAAATCTGGCTGATCTGCTCTGTTAACCAGATTCCAAGGTTTCCCAGCAGTGCCTGAAATTCACCCATCGTCTCGTTTTTCTGCCACAGCAGTGATGGACGCAGATGAACGATGACATGGGGCGTAAACGGAATATGGTCGAGTGGAACCGGGGAACCTTTCGTGGGACTTAGTTCTTCGGCCGCCACGTTCGATGCCTCACGCTCCTTCTGCTCCTGTTCCCAGCCCTTATTCTGACGAACAACGGGTTTTTCGACAGGTGCGGCACCGCGACCGGCCATTACAGCATACACAGTAATGCCGGCAGCCAGCAGCCCGGCTGCGGCCAGTGAAATCCACTGAGCCATTCCGCTGCTGCGCCGGCGACGACGTACGCTGGACAATGTTGATGGTCGATCGACAGTCGGTGAATCCTGCGATCCTGTCACCGGCATCGCACCAAAATCCGGCAGGCTTTCAAGTCCCTGCAGGTCTGCCGTCAGAGCCTTCACAGGGCCAGCAGCTGGTTCAGCAGCAGACGGAGTATCCGGGACCCAGCGTGCCGCACGCCCTGTCCGCGGAGCCAACGGCAGAACGGGCAGCTCGTCCGAGGCTGTCGCAGCCGGTTGCGGTGGAGCCATTGGAGCCATTGGAGCTGCCGGCAACTGGATCACAAACTTATGACTGCATTTCGGACATCTTGCGGTCTTACCCACCAGACGAGTATCGGGCAATTTCAGCAATGCGCTGCAGGCGGGACACGGGACAGCAATGGCGGACATGTCGAAGACTCCGGTTTTGAAAAACCCGCCTTCAGTCTATCGGGTTGCAGACCGGAAAAAAACAAAAACCGGACGAAAAACGGTCGGCCCGCCCGTGTTTTCGGCGGAAGTTCCTGTGCACTGTTCGATTGCCTCAGCATCGCATTAGACTGTCACGTTCTGGTCCACTGATTTTGGCTGTTCCCCTGGAAAACCTGACTTATGGCACTTCCTGTTGTCGTTATTCCTGCCGACTTCCCTCCGCTCGTTTCCCGCTCACCACTGTTGCCCCTGCTGGATCGACTGGCTGACGTTCGCCTGCATCTCGATCGCCCACAATCGGCAGCGGCACAGATCGAGCGGATTGCAGAGGCCGATATCGTGCTGAATTCGCGCGGCAGTCTCAGCTTTCCACAAACCATTCTGCAGTCTCTTCCCCGTCTGAAGATGGTGGCCGTCTGCGGAATCGGCTATGACTCTATCCACCTCCCGACCGCCACACAGCAGGGCATCGTGGTGTGTAATATCCCTGGCCGTACAGCTCCGATTGTCGCGGAACATGCGCTCGCCCTGCTGCTGGCCACGGCTCGTCGTATGGCGTGGATGACAGCCGAGCTTCGCAGCGGCCGCTGGCCTGGTGATCTCAGTCTGTCACTGGCCGGGCGACAGCTGGGAGTCATTGGTACCGGGCACATTGGCTGTGAGATGCTGCGACTGGCTCGCGCGATTGGAATGCAGACTGTCGCATGGTCGCTGCACCCTGATCAGGCCAAAGCGGAAAAATTCAACTTCCGCTACGTCAGTCTCCCGGAACTACTGCAGACATCTGACGCCGTCAGCCTGCATACGCGCCTGTCTGACCAGACTCGCCACCTGCTGAACGCCGAACGACTGGCCCTGATGAAACCGACGGCCGTTCTGATTAACACGGCCCGCGGTGCCATCGTCGATTCTGCTGCACTGGCCGAGGCCCTGCAGAAGCGTCAACTATTCGCTGCCGGTCTTGATGTGTACGAACAGGAACCGCTGCCTGCAGATCACCCGCTGCTGGCCTGCGAACAGGTGGTACTCACACCGCATTCCGCTGACATGACTCAGGCTGGCGTTGATCTGCTGACTCAGGGCTGCATCGACAACATCGAAGCATTTCTGCAGGGGAGGCCACAGAATGTCGTCAATCCGGATGTCCTGTCGTTTCCGCAGTCACCCACTGATACGTTATAAAACCGGCTTGTCAGCATACCCTGCTCCTGTCAGCCCCGCAGAACGCCGGAACCCAGCTGATGCGTTATCTGATTCTTGCATTGTTCTTTCTGATGGCCGGCATTGCCTATGTACAACGGGCGGCGATCAGTGTCCCGGCCAGTCAGGTCGCAAGCGATCTGCAGATCACTCACTTCGAAGAATCCATGGGGTTTGTGCAGTCGGCATGGTATCTGGGCTATGCCTTGCTGCAGATTCCGGCTGGGCGTCTGGCAGACCGCTGGGGTTGCCGTCGCTCGATCGTTCTGTACTGCCTGCTGTGGTCACTGGCGACTGCCACTACGGGATTTGGCAGCGGACTGTGGTCACTTTCAGGTTCGTGGTTCCTGATGGGTGCGTTGCAGGCTGGCGCATTTCCCTGCGCTGCGCTGGCGATCGCGCAGATCTTTCCAGTTTCCGAAAGGGCGCGAGCCTCCGGAATCCTCGCAGCCGGTATGACAGTCGGAGCTGCAGCAGCTCCAGCGATCGTTGCCAGACTGCTGGGTGTGCTGCAGCCAGCGGCCACTTCCACGGGCTTTTTCGTATGGCAACTGTCACTGTTTCTGATGGCTGTCCCGGGAATTCTGTGGTGTTTTCTGTTTGTGGGGCTTGTTCCTGAATCAAAACTTCCCGTCCGACCTTCTGCACAAAGCACCCTGCCCTTTCGACTGATGCTGCGTCGCATGCTCGCCAGTAAGTCGCTGGCACTGCTCTGTGCTCAGCAGTTTCTGCGGGCTGCCGGTATGGTGTTTTTCGTCTCATGGTTCCCATCCTTCCTGCAGAAAACCCGCAGTGTTGATCTGAAAACTTCAGCAGACCTGAGTTCGTGGGTGGGCATCGGAGGTGTTATCGGTAGTCTCACCGGGGGCCTGGCTTCAGACCTGCTGCTGCAGCTGACGGGTAATCGCCGACTGGCACGCCAGGGACTGGCAGTCAGTGGCATGCTGCTCTGCAGTCTGCTGATGCTGGCTTCCATGAAAGTTGCAGATATCCGTATTGCGATTTTCCTGATTACTGCGGGCGTCTTCTGCGCGACATTTGGGGGCGTGAGCGGCTACACCGTGGCGATCGAATTCGGAGGTCAGCAGACGGCCACAGTCTTCAGCATGATGAACATGGTCGGAAATTTCGGAGCGATGCTGTTTCCGCTCGTTTCCGGCTGGTTGACTGCCCGCTTCAATAACTGGAATCTGATGATTCTGCTGTTCGCCGGTATCATGGCCGTGGATGCCGTTTGCTGGGCAATGCTGAACCCTCGCACACAACTGTTTCCTGATCCTCCTGAAGACTCCTGATTATGCCATCAATTCAACTGCCACAATTTCGCTGCCGCGCTGCTGCCGGGCGATGTGATATCACTCCACCCGTCGGGATCTATCATCGTATGTGGGGTGCGGCACTGCACGATCAGGCCACCGGAGTGCATCGACCACTGACCGCCAGCCTGCTGTGGCTGGAACCGGACAATGGACCACTCTCGGAATCCCGAGTGATCCTTTCGCTCGATCACTGCATTCTTGAAACCAGTCTGCAGCAGGCACTGGCCACTGATGTAGCCGACGTTGTTGGAATTGATCCCGCCTGCGTCCTTGTCACACTCACCCATACACATGGCAGTGGCTGGATGGCGCTGAGTCGCAGTGAATTTCCCGGGGGGCACCTGATCGCTCCCTATCTGCAGGAAGTCAGGGAAAGGGTGCGACAACTGGCAGTTGAGACGGCAGCCTGCAGACAACCGGCTGCTGCCGTGATCGGTACCGGACACTGCAGTCTCGCCCGACATCGCAACTTTGTGGACCCGGATCGCGGACACGCCGTCTGCGGACTGAACCCTGCCGGCTTCTCAGACTCAACTGTTCTTGTGGCACGAATCACGGCCGACAGCGGGCAGCCTGTCGCCACACTGGTGAATTACGCCTGTCACCCAACCACCCTCGCGTGGGACAACACACTGATCAGTCCGGATTATGTCGGAGCTCTGCGGGAAACTGTGGAACAGCACGCTCCGGGGATCTGCCTGTTTCTGCAGGGAGCATCCGGTGATCTGGGACCACGTGAAGGCTTTACAGGTGACACGGAAGTCGCCGACCGCAATGGACGCGAACTGGCTTTTGCCGTGCTCTCCACATTGCAGTCACTGCCCTGCCCCGGCACCCATTACGCCTGGCAGGAACCCGTGCTGTCGGGTACCTGGATCGGGCGCTGGGCACATCGCCCCGTACCTGCAGACGTCCGACGATCTTTCAGCCTCTGGACGTGGCACGAATTCACTGTCAACCTGCCATGGCGCCATGATCTGCCACGGCTGGACGATACCCGCCGCAACCGCGAATACTGGCTGGCTCAGGAAGCCGAAGCACGCGCACGCGGTGACGAGTCCGCCATCCGTGACTGCCGCGCGAACGTGGAACAGATGACCCGCCAGATCACGCGACTTGAAGCACTGGCACCGGGACCCGTCTGCCCACTGAAAGTCACTCTAGGAATTACCGGCGACTGCCTCTGGTTCTTCCTTCCCGGAGAACTCTATCAGGATCTGCAGATCCGGCTGCGCGAACGATTCGCTCCAAGACCCGTGTTTGTAACCACTCTGACAGGTGACTGGCAGCCCGGCTACATTCCACCGGCCAGCAGCTATGGCTATGGTATCTATCAGGAAGTCATCGCAGCCACTGCCCCCGGCTGCCATGAACTGCTGCTGGAAGAACTGACACGACAGACCAGTCGACTACTGCAGCCAGCCTGAAACGGCTCTACGGTGCTGACGCATCCAGCAGGTACTGCTGGACAAACTGCAGCGTCGCATAGAACTGAAAATCCGCATTATTCTTCTTGCGGAATCCATGGCCTTCGTCCTTCGCCATCAGGTACCAGACCGGAGTTCCGTTCTGGCGGACACGGGCCACAATCTGCTCAGCCTCAGACAGCGGAACACGCGGGTCATTGGCCCCCTGAACCACGAACAATGGCTTCCGAATTCGCCCGGCGTTGTTCAACGGGGCCATTTCTTCGAAGAAGGATGACAGTCGCGGATCCCGCTCATCACCATATTCCACCCGCCGCAGATCGCGACGATACGACTCTGTATTCTTCAGAAACGTGCCGAAGTGCGAGATACCCACCACATCCAGAGCACAGCGAATTCGATCGTTGTAATGGAATGCACAGGCCAGCGTCATGTAGCCACCGTAGCTGCCACCAGTGACCATCACCCGTTCCGGATCAAGATCCGGCTGTGTGGCAATCCAGTCCAGCAGAGCACCAATATCCCGCACCGAATCCTCACGCCGCAGACCGTTATCCAGTGCGACAAAGGTCTTTCCATAACCTGTTGAACCACGCACATTCGGGTAGATCATGGCGACCCCCAGCTCATTCATGTAATAATTGCTGCGTGCCTGAAAGATGGGACGCGACTGCCCCTCAGGCCCGCCATGAATATTGATGATCACGGGACGCCGACCCGAAAAACCCGCAGCAGCACGATACAGAAAACCACTGATCTCCAGACCGTCAAAACTGGTCCATCGCACAAGCTCGGGCTCGACCAGCAAATCGGCTTTCAGTCCGCCCAGCTCACTTTCCGTCCAGCGTTCAATACGCCCACCAGCCTCCAGTACGTACACATCCGAAGTGGCACGCGCTGAACTGACGGAAAACGCTGCAGCCGAACCATCCCGATGCCATTCCACTCCACCAATCACCCCAGCCGGAACCCCCGCCACTTCACGGAACTCTCCACTCTCCGTCTGCAGCAGTCTGAGTTTTGAAATGCCCGCCTCGTTGGTTTCAAACAGCAGTTGACGACCATCAGGAGACAGATCAAAGGATTCCACATCCCACGGAATCTCTGACGTGAGCCACTGGATTTCACGAGTCTCAGGACGCAGGCGTCCCAATCGACGAAACTCACTGCCCTGATCTCCCGTCACGTACAGGGCCGAGCCATCCGGAGTATATTCCGCACCACCCCACGCAACCTGTTCAGCAGCATCTGTCAGCGCAGTCCGCTGTCCCGTTGCCACATCGATCAACCAAAGCACGGAATGATTGACTGACAGATACTGGCGGGCGACCAGAGTTCTGTCGTCGGGTGACCAGTCCTCTGCCGACCAGCCCCCACCAGGCAACTCCACGATCGATCGCGCCTGCTCCGGATGCAGCGGATCCATCAGCCACAGGTCTCGATCCGCACCATTGCGGCGAGTCGTAGCCCAGGCGAAGTGAGTTCCTGCATGATTCCACAAAGGACCACTGTTCTGACTGCGTCCCCCATCCGTCAGCAGCACCGTTTCTCCGCTGCCAGTATCGCGGCGATACAGCTGCGAAAACTCATTCCCGCCGACATCACGACTGAAGACAAAAAAACGGCCTTCGCGAGGCTCCCATGAGGCTCCGCTGATCGGTTCAGCATAGAACGTGATCTGGCGACGAGCTCCTCCGGGCTGCCGTACCTCGTGAATCTGCGGAGTATTCCCGAATCGCGTCGAAATCAGCATTTCGCGACGCTGCGGATGCCATGCAGCAAATGACGCAGAACGCGATTCCGTGTACCGCTGAACCTTTTCGGCCACAGCCGCAGGAATCTCCGGAATACCCTCGACAACCAGATTCTCTCCCGGACGGATCTGAGCATTCTGTGCCGAGACACCTGGGATCAGCTGCAGCAGACAGACCACCATCGCAAGTCGATCGATTCTCACCATGCCGGACTCTCCCGAATCAGCGCACTATCGATGTCTCAATCAGCTCCATCAGCCTCTGAGCAACCTCGTCCTTTGTTCCGCGAATCTCGGCAATCGTTTCCGCATCCGGTGACAACACCTCCACGGAATTCGACAGGGAACCAATGGCCGACGTGTCGTTCAGCACAATACAGCTGCAGTTCTTCATCCGCAGCTTGCGCATGGCGTTTGTTCTTGGATCCTGAGACTCAAGAGCAAACCCCATAACCCAGCGATGACCACGCTGAGCCCCCAGTTCGGCGAGGACATCTGAGGTCTCTGTGAGTTCCAGCACGATCGGCTGACCGGTTTTCGTAATCTTTCCGAAGACACGCTGCTTCGGGCGATAGTCACAAACCGCCGCTGTCGCAATCACTCCATCGCATTCCGGAAATAACCGCACACAAGTCTCACGCAGCTGATCGGTCGTCTCAATCCGATGCACTCGGCAACCCGCGGGCGGGGCCAGATCCACCGGTCCCGTTACCAGTTCCACAGCATGCCCCGAACGCAGCGCTGCGGCCGCCAGAGCATATCCCATGCGACCACTGCTGGCATTCGACAGGAACCGCACATCGTCGATGTATTCACGAGTCGGTCCGGCGGTAATCAGAATTCTCATGCCCCGAACCCCGCGGGCGAAGACAGAATCCGCTCCATCGCCAGCAGAATATCGGCCGGCTCAGCCATCCGCCCCATTCCCGTACGACCACAGCTCAGCCAGCCCTCGCAGGGACCAATCATGTGCACTCCATCCTGCTGCAGCTGCTGCACATTTCGCTGCACGGCCGGCTTCTGCCACATATCGCAGTTCATCGCCGGAGCCGCCAGCACAGGACAAGTGCAGACCAGCAGCGTCGTACTGAGCAGATCATCCGACAGACCGTGCGCCATGCGAGCCAGTGTGCGAGCAGTTGCAGGAGCCACAACAGCAAGATGCGCTCGATACGCCAGCCCGATGTGCTCACCCTGAAAATGCTCTTGCGCACGAAACTGCTGGCTGTGTACGGGACGGCCCGTCAAAGCTTCAAACGTGGCCGGACCAATGAACTCACGAGCAGATTCGGTGAGAATGACGGTAACGCGAGCCCCCCGCTTCACCAGTCGACTGCAGAGATCAGCAGATTTCCAGGCCGCAACCCCACCGCTGACACCCAGCAGAATCTCGCGATCCACCAGCACGTCCGACATGGCTCGGCCTTCCTCCACCTGTCTCGTGGCCCACCAGCCTCAGAGGATGTCGGCCCCAGGACCACCATCGTCCGGAGTCAACTGGTCCATCTTGTCCACAAAAGAAGACGTGTCGTCGACAGCCTTCACTTTCCCTGATGTGTCCAGATAGATCTTGTCCTGCAGGATCTCGGCAACCACGATCTCCATCAGGTTACGAGTCTGCAGATCCACCAGCGGTCGCGCACCACGGTTCAGTGCGACCATCCGCTTCTGAATCAGTGAAGACAGCCGGAACCGACCACCCACCTTGCGGACAATGTCATCTTCACGAAATTCGTCAAGCATTGCGAGCCCTCTCCTCCGCTTTCAGTATCCCACAGATCTCGCTGACTGCATGTTCCAGCTGATCATTGACAACCGTATATCGATAACGATCGGCCTGCTGCAGCTCCTGTGCTGCCGTCGCCAGCCGTCGCTGAATGACCTCTTCCGACTCCGTACCACGACTCCTTAAACGACGCTCAAACTCGGCCGCCGAAGGAGCCCTTAAAAAAATCGTAACAGTATCGGGATACTGCTGCACCACACGCAAGGCCCCCTGAACGTCAATTTCCAGGAATGCCCAGCCCCCCTGAGCCCAGGCTCGGTCCAGTTCAGACCACAACGTGCCATACAGAAAACCCGAACTGAAAACCTCCGCATACTCAATAAACTGCTCGGCCTGTAACCGCCGCTGAAACTCGTCCCGAGTCAAAAACCAGTAGTCGTCACCCTCCACCTCTCCCGGACGAGGCGGTCGAGTCGTTGCGGAAACGGACTTGATCAGCTGCACCGGAGCAGTCTCGACAAGACGACGCACAACCGTCGTCTTACCACTGCCACTGGGCCCCGACAGGACCACAATCCGCTTTGCAGCTTGCTGTTCCATCACTCACAAACCCGAATCCCAAATCCTTGAATCAAGACCACCAGAAACCCAACTGACAGTCAATTCCGCAACGGATCCACACAACCAACCGAAACACCAGTCACTCAACGTTCTGCAGAACTTCCCGCATCCGCTCAATCGCTGTCTTCATTTCAACAACCGCCAGAGCAATCGGGACATGACTGGATTTTGATCCCAGAGTATTGATCTCCCGAAACATCTCCTGACCAATAAACTCCAGCTTCCGCCCCTGCGAAGTCCCGCCCCGACATAATTTCAAAAACTGCTCAATATGGCTTCGCAGCCGAGTAATTTCTTCGTTGACGTCGCTGCGATCCGCAAACAACGCCACCTCGCGAATCACATCCGATTCGTTCACATTGACCGCACTGTCCTGCAACAGCTTCCGCACTCGCTCCAGAATCCGATCCCGATATTCGTTCACAACCGCAGGAGCCAGTACAACAACACGATCCACTTCGGCCGAAATCACTTCGCACTGACGCTCCAGATCACGCTGCATGGATTCGCCCTCCGCCCGGCGAAACTCCTCCAGATGATCCAGCGCACCACACAATGTCTGCTCAATGGACGGCCACAAACCACTGAGCTCATCGTCCGAAAACTCGGCCTCACGCACGACACCCGGCAAACCCAGTAACTGCGTCAGTGGAACCGCAGAAACCGCATCCCGCTCCACGACCTGCAACTGATCCCGATAAGCACGCAGAACATCTGCATCTATCCGATACTCGCCCTGACCCGACAAAAACCGCAGTCGCAAAGACACATTCAGAGTACCGCGAGCAATTCGAGAACGAACCAGCTTCTCAATCTCAGACTCAAATCGAGAAACCGTTTCCGGCATCCGTACCGACAGCTTCAAATAGCGATTGTTAACCGACTTGATCTCAGCACTGAGATGCACGCTGTCTGTCTGCAGCGACGCATACCCAAACCCCGTCATACTCAAAAGCACAGCAAATGCTCCAGAACAAAGAACACGTCACTTCGGGGCAGCCGGAGCATCAGCGGCAGGTACATCCGCCTTCGCCGGTTCAGCTGAAGCTGGTTCCGTCTTCGCTGGATCAGCCGGAGCAGCCTCAGTCTTCGCAGGTTCAGCCGGAGCCGCCTCAGTCTTCGCCGGTTCAGCCGGGGCTGCTTCAGTCTTCGCCGGTTCAGCCGGGGCCTTCTCAGCGTCGGCTTTGGCCTTCTCAGCATCTGCCTTCGCCTTGGCTGCCTCCTCTTCAGCCTTACCTACATTTTCGCCCTCAGAAAACCGAGTGGACGATGAGGCGGCCTGCCTCGCCTGGCTGCGCATCATCATGCCCAGAAAACCGGACATCAGAATCCAGGCAACCGCCAGTCCGATTGTGATCTTTGTGAACACGTCACCCGCGCGAGTCCCGAAAGCACTTTGGCCACCCATGCCACCAAAGGCACCGGCCAGACCACCGCCACGGCCACGCTGAATTAAGACCAGCAGAATCATGAAAAAACTGACTGCCACCAGAAGGAAAGTCAGCAGGTAAATCAGGAATGTCATCTGAAAAATAACTCCCCAGCACACCAGCAGAAAACAACTTCACGGTAAACACGAAAAGACGGATCAATGTCCGTCTCTCCGAAAACGAGCACCCGGTTCTTCACTGGCGTGTTCGATATTGAGCTTCAGCCAGACAGCTTCCGAGCTGCCTCGATAATCGGAACAAACGTCGCAGCTTTCAGGCTGGCACCACCCACAAGAGCCCCGTCAACGTTGGGTTGTCCAAGCAGAGCAAGAGCATTGTCGGGCTTCACACTGCCGCCGTAAAGAATACGAGTTTTGTCGGAAAAGTTCGGATTATAGCGTCGAGCCAGCCATTTGCGAAGATGTTCGTGGGCAGATTCGGCCTGTTCCGGCGATGCCGTGACACCTGTGCCGATCGCCCACACCGGTTCGTAGGCAATAACGATCCCCGAGGCCTCAGAATCGGAAATACCGGCAAAGGCCCCCTCCATCTGCCGATCCAGAACCGCCTCAGTTTCTCCCGCCTGACGCTCCGAAAGCTGCTCGCCAACACACAAAACCACTGTCAGGCCACCCACAATTGCTGCCCGCACCTTGCGGTTAATCACGGCATCCGTCTCGCCCAGAATCGCACGCCGCTCACTGTGCCCAATCAGCACATACTGGCAACCCACGTCCCGCAGCATTTCAACCGCAACCTCTCCCGTAAACGCACCAGGGGACTCAAAATACACGTCCTGAGCCCCCAGACGGACTGCACTGCCCCGCAGGACATCACCCACAGGCAGCAAATAGGGATAAGGCGGGCAGACGAGCACCTCAACGCCGGCTTCGTCCGTCGCAGCGACCGCCGCAAGCTCCCCAGACAACGCGGTTGCCGACTGACGCACCGTGTTCATCTTCCAGTTACCCGCCACCAGAAATCGACGCATTACCAGTCCCTATCCACCCAAAACGTCAGAAAATCTGCACCCCAAACCCGACCAACCCTGACCCTCAGGTCGCTGACTCGCTCCGCGGATACGAACCCAGAATCTCAAGACGATCCGGAGGAATCGCTTCAAGATCCTTCAGCGTCTTCTTCACACGGCTTTCCGAGACATGCCCCTCAAAATCAAGAAAGAACAGGTAACCCACCTGCGGCGCACGCAACGGAAACGACTCAATCCACGTCAGATTCACCTTGTTCTTGCGGAATGGCTCAAGCGCCTCACTTAAAGAACCCGGCTTGTGGGGAATCTGGAGCAGAACGGCAGTACGGTCACTGCCCGTTGGTTCCGCTACCGCATCTCCGATCACCGCAAACCGCGTCACATTGTTCTGGTTGTCCTCAATGCACTCGGCAATGATCGGAACATCATACTGAATCGCTGCCTGCCGACTGGCCACCGCCGCCACATTCGGCTTGTCGCGAGCCAGCTGGGCAGCCGTTGATGTACTGGTCACCTCAATCAGACGCGCCTGAGGCATATTGCGGGATAACCAGTCCCGACACTGCGATAATGCCTGCGGCTTGCTGTAAATCTCTGAAACTTCACTGCGGTCACACCGCGCCAGCAGATTATGATGCACATGCACCAGAACCTCGCCGCAAATCCGCAGAGGCAGCCGAGTAAACATGTCCAGAGTGTCCACAATACGACCATCAGTGCTGTTCTCAATCGGAACAATTCCGAAGTCCACGTGCCCCCGATTCACCTCCTCAAACACAGTCGCAATCGTGCTCACCGGCACCAGATCGGCCGATTCGCCAAAACGAGTAATCGCAGCCTGATGCGTAAAGCTGAACTGCGGGCCCAGATAGGCCACACGCAAATGCTTGATTCGCTGCCGACCGGCACTCAGCATCGGACGGAAAATCGTCTTCAACTCAGCCGACGTCAACGGCCCCTGATTCACCCGATCAATCATGCTCCAGACCAGCTGCTGGTCCAGATCATTGAACATCGTTCGCGAAGGCTGCTGTACCCCCTTCATCTTCTCCAGAAATAACGACACCCGTCGATTCAGGATGCCAACCAACTGCTCGTCCAGACGACTCATCTCAATCTCTGGGGGCAATTGAGCATCTGCCGGGGACGGTCGAGCCGGTGGACGCGCAGGGATCACCGCAACGCCACTTGACGACGGACGAGCCACAGGCCGAACTTTCCCGGTCGTTGAAGCCGCCTTCTTTACGACTTTCTTTACCGGTACCTTAGCTGCTGCTTTCCTGGCCATTCCACAAACCAGCCTTCCCGAGTGCGGCAGAATCCTGCAGATAACAACCGCCAGAACACTCTCAACTGAAAAACAGGCGTTCCAACAAACTGCAGAAAGATCTCTACCCCCAAGCTTTTAGCCGTGCACAACTTAGGTGTCAAGCCGGTGCCACAACTCGTCCGGATTACTGGTAAAGTCGACACAATTTCCCCAACTCCGATACCCCCGCCACACTGAAAACTGCCAAAGAGACAGCCGAGTAGCCGTCGACCCCTCCGCCATTACATTGCCAAAATGGCATCACCCAAGGCCGAGTTCATCACCAAACTGCCAACTCCGCACCCAACTCAAAACAGTCCATACAACAGCCATCCACTGCAGACCAAAACGCCCCTCCAACACCCCAACAGTACTCACAAAGCCTTTGAGCGGTGAATTCCCAGTGTTTTACTAACAACACAGCCCCCGCCCAAAAACCGCCATTGCATCTCAACCGTCTGCCCAAATGTTCCAGTCGGGTGAATTTGTGGCAACTGGTACAGGACGTGCACTCGTCTCTCCCGTCAGCGTTTCTGGCACCTCGTCACACCGCCACAGACGCCAGCAGTCACACAACTCAAACAGGGATTCGACCATGGCTGTCTCCGGAGAAAAAATCATCGGCATCGACCTTGGCACGACCAACTCAGTCGTGTCCGTGATGGAAGGTGGCGAAGCACGCGTCATCGCCAATCAGGAAGGCAGCCGCACCACCCCCAGTATCATCGCGTTCACCAGCAAAGGCGAAACGCTGGTTGGCGAACCTGCCAAACGGCAGTCCGTCACCAACCCTCAGAACACGCTGTACTCAATCAAGCGGTTCATGGGTCGCCGACATCGGGAAGTGGAATCGGAAGAGAAACTGGTTCCTTACAAGGTTGTCGGAGGCTCCGCCGATTACGTGAAAGTCAACGTTCACGGCAAGGAATACACCCCCCCGGAAATTTCCGCGCTCGTACTGCGGAAACTCAAGGAAGCCGCAGAGAATCATCTCGGGCACAAGGTGAATAAGGCCGTGATTACCGTTCCAGCATACTTCAACGACGCACAGCGACAGGCCACGAAGGATGCCGGCCAGATCGCAGGTCTGGAAGTGGCACGCATTATCAACGAGCCAACCGCTGCCGCTCTGGCTTACGGCCTGGAGAAGAAGCGCGAAGAGAAGATCTGCGTTTTCGACCTCGGTGGCGGCACATTCGACGTCTCCATCCTTGAAGTGGAAAACGAGCTGATCGAAGTGCTCAGCACCAACGGTGACACTCACCTTGGTGGTGATGACTTCGACGAAGCAGTGATTGACTACATCGCAGGAGAATTCCGTCGTGAACACAGTATCGATCTGCGGAAGGATCCCATGGCCCTGCAGCGGCTGCGCGAGGCTTCTGAAAAAGCCAAGAAGGAACTTTCCACTCAGCAGACCACCGATATCAATCTGCCGTTCATCACGGCGGATGCATCCGGAGCCAAGCACCTGCAACTCAGTATTTCACGGGCGAAGTTTGAGGAACTGATTGACCCGCTGGTGGAACGCTGCCGTCAGCCTGTGCTCAACGCTCTCAAGGATGCCAGACTGAAGCCCGGTGACATCCACGAAGTCGTGCTGGTGGGCGGCTCCACTCGAGTTCCTCGGGTGCAGCGACTTGTTCGCGATATGTTCGGCAAGGAGCCACATCAGGGTGTCAACCCGGACGAGGTGGTCTCACTGGGTGCCGCGATTCAGGGTGGTATCATTGCCGGCGATGTCAAGGACGTGGTTCTGCTGGATGTCACGCCACTGTCACTTGGGATCGAAACCGAAGGTGGCATCATGACAACGCTGGTGGAACGCAACACCACCATCCCAACCACCAAGACCGAAACGTTCTCAACGGCAGCCGACAATCAGCCGGCTGTGACAATCCGCGTGTTCCAGGGCGAACGTCGGATGGCTGCCGACAACCGTCTGCTGGACGAATTCACTCTCGATGGAATCACTCCGGCTCCCCGCGGAGTTCCGCAGATTGAGGTGAAGTTCGACATCGACGTGAACGGAATTCTCAGCGTTGCTGCACGCGACAAGGCCACCAGCAAGCAGCAGACTGTCCAGATTAAACAGTCCAGCGGATTGTCTCAGGACGAGATCGATCGGATGCGAAAGGATGCCGAAGCTCACGCCGACGACGACAAACGCAGGCAGGAACTGGCGTCCGCGAAAAACGAGGCGTCATCCCTGATTTATCAGACAGAAAAGACGCTGAAGGAACACGGCAGCAAGCTGGATGCAGGCTCAAAGTCGGCAATTGAATCCAGTATCAGCAAAGTGCGATCAGTGGCTGAAGGCAGTGACACCGCTGCCATCAAGTCGGCTGTCTCCGAACTGAATCAGGCTGCTCATGCACTGGCCCAGCACATGTATGCGGACAAAGGTGGCCCGCAGGCCGGAGCTGATGCTGGTGGCGGTCAGAGTGGCCCTGCCGGTGGTGATGATGTCATCGACGCCGAGTTCGAAAAGAAGTAATCGCTGTGGTGCAATCCTGATCGCCTCAAAACAGGGCAGCCTTCACCGGAAGCCCTGTTTTTTTTTTCGCGCACAACAAGTATGCAGCTGCTTTCCCTGCAAACCAAATGCGCATCCTGCATCCTGCTCGACGTCACAACCACACTCGCCTGGAACTTCACTCACACCAACCGAATTTCATCACCATCCGACGAAAGCATCGCCACAATTCGCCACAGGCTGCATTTCAAATCGAAACTCATCGCCCGATTCAGCAGGTTGTTCACGCAAAACTGGTGTCTGGCAGTTGTGCACGCATGTTCCACCGACACGTCAACGGCATCCGGACACCGTAGTGATCAGACCGATGGCCAGCGGGCAACCTCACCGGCTACTGTCAACGCGCAGCCGCAGACAGCAAACTCAGCCTGAATGTCCGGCAGCAGCAGCCTTCGGCTCGGCAGGCGCCTCACCCTCCCAAAGCGGAACTTCTTGCGCACTGACTGTTCGCCCGTTGCCATCTAAGGCGTTTTTCCGCGGCCTTCCGTGCCAGAAAATCACCAACACTCGAACGGCACACCACGACCGCGCAGATCTTTCCACGTACAGCCACTTTCTGACAACCGAACAGACTCAGCCAGTCGTCAGCCGCTGGAAGAACTCGCCCTCATTGACTGTCGGACGCTCAGGTCGGCCTTTGTAAATCCACGTCATCTGTCGATGATCCAGTCCCAGCAGATGCAGTATCGATGCATGCAGATCGTGCACGTGCAGACGATCCTCCACAGCCCGCAGGCCAAGGTCGTCCGTGCGGCCGATCGTCTGACCACCCCGCACTCCACCACCTGCCATCCACATCGTGAAGCCCGTCGGATTGTGATCCCGACCATTGCCTTTTTCAGACATCGGCGTTCGCCCGAATTCTCCGCCCCAGATGACCAGCGTCTGTTCCAGCAGGCCTCGCTGCTTCAGGTCCCGCAGCAGGCCCGCCACCGGGCGATCACTGGCCCGACACAATCCCGTGTGATTGGCTTCAATCCCGGAATGCGCATCCCATTTGCTGCCCGCGCCATGATACAGCTGCACAAACCGCACACCACGTTCCACCAGACGCCTCGCCAGCAGACACATACGGCCGAAGACCTGAGTGTCCTTGTCGTCGATCCCGTACAGCTGCTGAGTTGCCGCAGATTCCGTTTCCAGCGCCACAGCCTCTGGAGCGTGTGCCTGCATGCGAAAAGCCAGTTCGTAGGAGGCCAGCCGGGCTTCAAGTTCTGACTGCTGAGGATTCTGGTCCGCAAAGCGATCGTTGAGCTCATTCAGATACTGCAGCTTGCTGAGCTGACGACCAGCTGAAGTCCCCTGCGGCGCGGCGAGATTCGGAAATGGTTCGGACCCCTCCTGCAGCCGAACTCCCTGGTACATGGCCGGCATGAATCCGGCACTCCAGTTCCTTGGACCATTCACCACACTGGACTTGTTATCCTGCATCACCACAAACGCAGGCAGATTCTGATTGGCCGAACCCAGCCCCCACGAAACCCAGCTGCCCAGCGATGGACGACCACCGATCAGCGAACAGGTATTCATCTGACAGACACCGGACGAATGGTTGATCCCGTCAGCCCAGCAGCTGCGAATGATTGCCAGATCATCCACACAACCGGCCGTCTCTGGTAACCAGTCCGAAACCCACGCACCGCACTGACCGTGCTGCCGCCAGCGACGCCGACTGGCCAGCAGTGGCGAACGCGATTCGCCCATCGGGGTAATGACATCACCAAAACTGGCCGGCAGTTCCTGACCTGCCAGCTCATTCAGCAGTGGCTTCGGATCAAACAGATCCATCTGGCTGGGGCCACCCTCCATAAACAGAAAGATGACACTTTTGGCCGCAGCCACGTGGTGCGCTGCTGTTTCATGAGCCAGCACGGAGGCAGCAGCCAGCCCCGCAAAACCTGCTCCACCACTTGCCAGAAACTGACGCCTGGCCAGCTGATGATTCAGGTCGCCCCACGACATGCTTCAGACTCCTGCTTCGGATCAGCCCTGCCCCCGCTTTGCCGGAGGTCGCGGGCACATCCCGCCTTACGTTGGCCTCTATTCTGCCAGACTTTTGCTGTCCATACACCGAGGAATCGGGCATGAGTGATGTATTTCCGGGGAAAATCCCGGCATCATTCACGCACAGGCTTCCCGGCCACGATTTGTTCCAGATGCCCCTGCACCCGAGCACGTTCCTTTTCCGGCGCCTTTTCAGCGGCCGTCGCAGCCCACTTCGAAGCCTCTGCAAACTGACCGTTCTCTGCCAGGGCGGCCGCCAGCGTGTCCAGCGTATTCCACTGCTGGTACTGAGTCATTTCGCAGGCTGCCTTTGCCAGCTGCAATGCTCGCTCAGGCTTCCGATAACGTTCGTCCGGACACGTCCCCAGCAGCCACGCCAGATCATTCGTCGCTTCGTAGGTCTGCGGACTGATCTGCACGGCCTGCTCCAGATCTGCCAAAGCCTTTTCATAGGATTTACTGCGGCGCCACACATAGGCTCGGTTACCAAGCGCGTCCACATACTTCGGGTTCAGTTTCAGGGCCGCCGTGAAATCTGCCACCGCTTCGTCAGACTTCTGCAGCCGCTGGTGCACAATTCCCCGATTATTCAGGGCCTCAGCAAAATCCGGCACCAGTTTCAGAGCAGACTGCAGGTCGGCCAGAGCGAGAGAAAACTGAGACGTCTCGATGTACGCCAGTGCTCGATTATTCAGATACAGCACATTCGTCGGTTCAAGCGACAGCGCCTGAGTAAAGTCGGCGATCGCCGCCGGATGACTTCCCAGCAGGTAATTGGCCTTACCACGATTGTTCAGAGCACCCGCATTCTTCGGAGACTTTCGCAGACTCTCATTGAAATCCGTGATCGCCTTCCGGTACTGCTTGTGGGCCAGCAGAGCCACTCCACGAAGATGATGGTTTTCAGCTGTTGGTGCCGTCGCCACGCGCTGAGTCAGCTCTTCAACGGCGCCGTCATACAGCACCGTCTCCTTCTCCCACAACCAGCCACCCTTCTCCTGGATCCATAACCACTCGCCATTCACCAGAGACACTGTGAAAATCTCACCCAGCCATGCTGACGAAACCGTCGCATCCGGAGTCCGCAGCGGGGCACCATGGCGAATCACCAGCACTTTGCGCCCCACACGAGGATCTGCTGGTGCTGTCTGAGCCTGCAGCAAATCTGCTGACACCGGCCACAACACCAGAATCATCAGCATCACACGTCGGAATCCGCCAATCAGGCTGCTGTTCATTGCTCAGAAATCCATTTCGAAACTTGTCCTCGTCACCACAGCAGGCCCTGCCCTGCCGGACGTCCACGACCGAATTCTGCGATAGAGTGGGCCTGCAGATCAAGCAGAATCTGATTCACCGCTGATAAATCGGCAGGTAACCGTACTCAATTGCCAGTGCCAGTACAGCCAGAGACGTGGAATAGACCCGACCCGCCTGACGCTCAGTACCATCTTCCGGTGTCCAGAATCCCTCCGGATTCTGCAGGTCCAGTATCGTCTGATACAGCACCTGACGCGATTGCTTCCATTCAGCCCCGCCAACTTTGTACATCCCGATCGTGCAGTAATAGGCACCGTAATAGAAATAGTGTTCACTGCGTACCAGCGGTCGCGACAGAATCAGCCCGGCCGCCGCCAGTGTCTCTCGCGTCCGATGCTCTCCACAGATCTCCAGAGCAGCAATCCCGGTGCCTGCCCGAGTGATTGAACTGCCATGCCCGACCATATAGCCAAAACCACCGTCGTGCTTCACATGCAGTCGCTTCAGATAAGCCACGGCCCGATCAATGTTCTCAGCCGGCACATCACAGCCGATATCGCGAGCAGCCCGCAGTGCGAGGAGCTGCCACGCACTCACACTCAGATCCGAATCACTGCTGGTTGGCTGATAACGCCAGCCCCCGTCATGCTCGGGCGGCTTTGGATGATTCTGCGCATCCACAATCAATCGCACTGCCTTCTGCAGACTCTGACGACACTGATCCGCCTGCATACCCTCCGTCATGCCACAGATCTCGGCCAGCATCAGAGTGGCAATCCCATGGCTGTACATCGGACCATGCCCACTCTCACGCCCGACCAGCAGACCACTTTCCTGCTGCTGCGACAATAACCATGCCAGCCCTCGCGACAACAAACGCCCATAGGGCCCTTCGCCGGGAACATGACCACCGGCCATCAACGCCATCAACGCCAATGCCGTTGTCGCCGTCGATTCACCATAATCCTTCGTGGTCCACGCCCCGGAAGCCTGCTGCTCAGATGCCAGCCACCGCAGCCCCTGCCGCACCGCAGTGTCAATCCGCTGCTCCAACGCTGTTTCATCACCTTCGTCAGCCCGCGACAGGCCCCCCCAGACCGTCAGCAGACCGGCCCCCAGCAGTGTCCGTCGAGTACATCCGGATTTTTGAAATTCCGATGTCATGGTCCGCTTTCCTGCCAGAACCGCTGCGGAATCAGCCGAGTCACCCGTGGACGACAACCTCAGCTTAGCCGGCTGCTCAGTTCCAATCCAATCCCTCCAACGGCACACATCTCCGATTATCGCGATTCTCGGTCACTTCCACGCCCCCGATCCGGCAAATGCCCGGATCACCTCTCAGGTCCTGCTGGAGTTTGCCCGAATTCCTGCTAATTTCTACAGTTTGCAACCCCGGTATCCCAGTTTCACCGAGCAGCTTCCGCCTATGACCATCTTTCAGAAGATCATCAACCGCGAAATCCCCGCTCGCATCGTGCACGAAGACCAGCATTGCATGGCCTTTCACGACGTCAGTCCCCAGGCACCGGTGCATGTTCTGCTGATCCCCAAAAAACCGGTGGCATCGCTTGCCGAACTGACTGCCGACGACGCACAGCTTTGTGGACACCTGCTGCAGATGGTGCCCGTCATTGCCCGACAACTGGGACTCAGCGATGGCTATCGCACTGTCATCAACACGGGCGGTCATGGTGGTCAGACTGTATTTCACCTGCACATTCATATTCTTGGAGGTCGACCGCTGCACTGGCCACCTGGCTAAGACTGCGGTTTATCGCGAAATTCCCGCCTCGCTGTTTTCTGGAGTCTTGTCCATGCGATCTGCACTCTGTTTGTTTCTGCCTCTGCTGTTTTGTGGCCCGCTGGTCGCTGAAGATGGCTCTGACAAACCCGGCGTCGGGATGGCCACTGCCGCAACCAGGCTGGCCGAGCTGCTGCCGGCCGAGCAGCGTAATAAGCTGCAGTACGGTTTTGCAGACCCGGAACGGCTGAACTGGCACTTCATCCCCAAAGATCGCAACGGGGTTGTCTTATGGGATCTTTCCGGCGAACCGCGGAAGGCAGCAGAAGAACTGGTGAAATCGGGCTTGTCTGCCGCAGGCTATGCCAAAACTCTGCAGGTCCGCAGTCTGGAAGAAGTGCTTTACCTGTTTGAAGGTGGTGAAGAGGCCTATCGTCGCGATCGTCGACATACACACAAGTACCATCTGACCATCTTTGGAACACCGGCTGCCACGGGTACGTGGGGCTGGCGTTTCGAAGGGCATCATTTGTCGCTCAACTTTGTGATTCGTGATGGCATCGTCATCAGCAGTACTCCGGAAATGATGGGTGCCAACCCGGCGCTGATCGATGCGGGGCCGGGGCGTCAGCTGAGAATTCTCGGCAACCGCGAAGATCTCGCCCGCTCGATCCTCAAAGCCTGCAATGAATCTCAGAAGCAGCAGATGTGGATTTCCGATAAGGCTCCGGACGACATTCGTGGTGCCGCCGCGCCTCAGGCCGTTGTTGACAAGGCCGTGGGCCTGCGTTATGCCGATATGTCTCCTGATCAGCAGAAGATGTTCCGCGAGCTGCTGGGTGAATACCTGTCCGTCATGCCCGCACAGGTGGTGCGTGATCGTATGCAGGCAATCGAAAAGGCCGGCATGGCTGATGTTCGCATGGGCTGGTGGGGTGAGTCAGAAGTCAACCGCCGACACCACTATGTTATTCAGGGTCAGACCTTCATCATCGAATACAACAACACCCAGAACGACGCCAATCACGTGCATTCCATCTTCCGCAGTCTGGAAGGCGATTTCGCTGTCCCGACGGCTCAGAATGACGCAAAGTAACTGCTTCCCACAGCCTGTCGGCACCTGCTGACAGGCTGTTTTCTGTCGGGTCCCCGGTCGCTGATCAACCCGTTGCCCTCTGGAAATCCGCCTGACATGGAATGCCCTCAGTTCATTGAAAGTTATCGCCTTTCCAACGGCCTGCTGGTGGTTTTCGAACCAATGCCGGATGTTGAGTCAGCAGCACTCTCACTGCTGCTTCCGGCCGGCGGTGTACGTGATCCTGCGGGTCGCTGTGGCACTGCCGCGATTCTCAGCGAAATGTTTCCCCGCGGGGCGGATGGACTGTCTTCACGAAGCCTGTGCGCTGCTCTCGATAATCTCGGACTGCAGCGCAGCTTCCAGACCGGCAGTGCACATATCACATTCTCCGCAGCCACCACTGCAGACCGGCTGACTGATGCTCTGCCATTGATCGCTCGCATGGTACTGCAGCCGCACCTGCATGACAGTGATTTTGAGCCGGCCAGAGATCTGGTGGCCCAGGGACTGCTGGCTCTGGAGGATGAGCCGCGGCAGCAGCTGGGTCGCCTGCTGCGACAATACAGTTATGCCGCACCGTGGGGCAATCCCTCTGAAGGTGAACTGGCAGATCTTGAACTCATCACACCGGACGATATCCGCCGACATCATCAGCAGTACGTGGTTCCGCAGAATGCGATCGTTGGGATCGCCGGGAATCTTGACCCGACTCAGCTGCAATCCACACTCGAATCTGTGTTCGGCAGCTGGCAGGGCTCTGCACCAGCAGACATGCCCGCCGGAACTCGCCCGACCTCCCCATTCCATCAGCTGCACGAGTCGGCTCAGACACATCTCGGACTGGCCTGGGAAACCGTGCGCTACTCCGACCCGCGTTACTACGAAGCGTGGGCTGCCGTCAGTCTGCTGAGCGGTGGCATGAGTTCGCGGTTATTCACGGAAGTTCGCGAAAAACGCGGCCTCTGCTATGCCATCTCAGCATCACTCAGCACACTCCGTGATGATGCTCGCGTCATGGCGTATGCCGGGACAACCACCGAACGTGCTCAGGAAACACTGGACGTGACAGTGCAGGAAATCCTGCGGTTGTCAGAAGGCATCACCGAAGAAGAACTGCAGCGCTGTCGAGCCCGAGCAAAAAGCTCGCTCATCATGCAGCAGGAATCCACCTCCTCACGAGCCGGCTCGCTGGCCCGCGATATGTATCTGCTGGAGCGGTTTGTCTCGCTTCAGGAAATTCATGATCGCATTGACGCACTCACCTTTGAGGGTGTGCGGCAGTTCGTTATTGATCATGCACCAAAGTCCATGGTACTTGTGTCCATCGGCCCGCAGGCGCCCGATCCCGGCTGCCTGCCACAATTCCAGTAACTCAGACCGACACTCGCACCACCGACTCCGTTACAGACTTTCTCCCGGACAGACTCATGAAATTCCAGCACTGCCGGCTGCCCTCCGGACTCACACTGATCGCTGAAACCAACCCCACTGTGCACAGTGTGGCGGCAGGCTTTTTCGTGCGTGCCGGATCCCGCGATGAAACCCCGGAAATCTCCGGCGTCAGCCATTTCCTTGAACATATGGCCTTTAAAGGCGATCACCGATTCTCTGCCGATGATATCAATCGAGTCTTTGATGAAATCGGTGCGAAATACAACGCATCAACCAGTGAAGAAGTGACTATGTACTACGCGGCTGTATTGCCCGAGTACCTTGAGCAGGCACTGGAACTGCTGTCGGCCCTGATGCAGCCGGCCCTGCGGCAGGAAGATTTCGACATGGAAAAGAACGTGATCCTGGAAGAGATCAGCATGTACGAGGATCAGCCGTCCTTCACCTGCTACGATCATATCATGGCCACGCACTTCAGCGGTCATCCGCTGGGCCAGAGTATTCTTGGCAGTCAGACCAGCATCACGGAACTCTCCGCTGCGCAGATGCGCAGCTACCATTCCAGCCGCTACCACACCGGAAATCTTGTGCTGGCAGTCGCCGGGAACTGTGACTTCGACCAGCTGCGAGAACTGGTGGAAAAACACTGCTCCGGAATCCCCTCCGGAATCACTCAACGTGCCATTCCCGAATTCTCCCCACAACATACTGTCAGCCTCCTGCATCGCGAATCCAGTGTCCAGCAGCACCTGATGCAGATGGGACCGGCACCACGTGGCTCTGATCCCCTGCGATTTGCCGCCGAACTGCTTTCCGTCGTGGTTGGTGATGACAGCGGCAGCCGCCTGTTCTGGGAACTGGTCGATCCCGGTCATGTGGAATCCTGCGATCTGGGCTTCAGCGAATATGACGGCGACGGCGCATGGATGAGCTATCTCAGTTGTGCTCCCGAAGATGCCAGCACCAATCTTGAACGCTGTGCTCGAGTCTTTGCGGAAGTCAATGCCCATGGAGTCACAGCAGAAGAGCTGGAGCAGGCCCGGAACAAAGTCGCTTCACGGATCGTGCTGCGAGGCGAACGACCGATGGGACGACTTTCGTCACTGGGATCCAACTGGCTCTATCGACAGGAATACCGCTCAATTGCTGATGACATGAAAATCATCCGCAGCATCACTGAAGATCAGATTCGTGAACTGCTGCAGAAGTATCCTCTGCAGATGACGACCACAGCCGGAGTCGGTCCATTAAGCACCCTGTGACCGGATCGTGCTGCCGTGACAGATCAACGTCAGATCATTTCCAGCCATCTCAGAACCCGCCGTGATCACGCGACGGAACTGACACAGGATTACGTTGAAGCGATCGCCGAGCTGGAACAGCAGCCAGGTGGCTGTCGAGTACGCGATCTGGCCCGCTACTTCGAAGTCAGCCACGTCACCGTCAATCGCACCGTCGCAAGACTCAAAAGAGACGGCTACGCAGATGCTGAACCCTACGGTCCCGTACGATTGACGGAACAGGGTCGAGCACTTGCTGAATTCGCTCGCAGTCGACACGAGGTCGTGTTTCGTTTCCTGCTGGCTCTGGGCGCCAGCCCGGAAACTGCAGCTGCCGACAGCGAAGGAATCGAACACCACGTCAGCGAAGAAACCCTGCAGCTGATGGCTGACTTCTGCAGACAACTCAACCTTCGGACTGAGCCTGAGCAGTTGCCGGGCGACCATTGATCACACAGCGAAAACCTGTGTGAAATGCCCCCGAATCCTCCTCGCCCTTCATCCGCGCCGTCGTCCGATAACCAATACAGTACTGATCACTGCACATAAAGGAACCACCGCGCTGAACACGCTTCACAATCCCAGGTTCCTGAGGATCAAAACTGGACTCCGGTCCCCGCGGATTGCGGATCGGACGACCAGACCCCTGTAATACACAGGACTCGTAATAGTCCGGCTGATAATAGTCCGCACACCATTCCCAGACATTCCCCGAAATGTCCTGCAACCCAAAAGCGTTCGGTGGAAAACTGCCGACAGGAGCTGTCTGACGAAATCCATCAGCTCCCGTGTCCTCAATCGGAAACTGCCCCTGCCAGATGTTGTGCAGCCAGCGCCCCTCCGGATTACGCTCCGCACCCCACGGATACATCTCACCCGCTCGCCCCCCCCGAGCTGCATACTCCCACTGCGCTTCCGTCGGCAGCTCCTTACCCGCCCAACGACAGTAAGCCACAGCATCCGGCCAGCTCACATGGACCACCGGATGATCCATCCGATCATCAATCGATGATTCAGGCCCCTCCGGATGTCGCCAGTCAGCACCCGGAACATACTGCCACCAGCTGTAAGCTCCCTTCTGCGGATCAATGTCCGCACGACTGCCCAATTGCAGACTGCAGATCGAACCGGGCTTGTTCAGCTCAGGCAGAATGTCTGATTCCGATACGCCCGTCTCTGGCAAAGCACTACGCAGTTTCGGAGGCTGCTCGGCCAGAGTCACATATCCAGTGGCCTGCACAAAAGCCGCAAACTGACGGTTCGTCACCTCCGTCACATCCATCCAGAATCCATCCAGCTGCACAGAATGCGGCGGAAACTCATCCGGATACGAATCCGCCGCCCCCATCGTATAGACACCCGCTGGAATCCAGACCATCCCCCGCACGCGCGGGTCATCCTGATCGGGATACTGAAGTGACTCCGCAGCAGCAGACGCAGCCACCGCATCCGAGCCTGTAACAGGAGTCTTCGGACGAACGACCTCAGGACTGACACTGAAATGACTGGCAAGCACCAGCGCCATCACCGAACACAACAGCACAGAAACTGAGATCACAAGCTGTTTCATCTGCCCCTCGCCCGATCATACTCGGCCGAATCAGTCAAACTACGGCCTGCCCCGACAGCCGCACAATCCCAAGTCTATTCGGGACGCCCCAGAACCGCCAGACAGGCAGCGGCAGCGGCGGCCACATTCAACGACGGAACCGGTCCCTGCGGAGGTAGCGAGACCAGTTGATCACACTTCTCGCGAGTCAACCGGCGCATCCCATTTCCCTCATTCCCCATCACCAGCATCCAGTGCCTGTCTCGACAGATTTCATAAATCGAAGACTCTGAACGCTCACACGTCCCCAGCACCCAGATCGAACTCTGCTGAGCCCGCTCGAGCGCCTGCGCAAGATTTGCCACAACCGCAAACGGGACGTACTCCGCACCTCCCGCTGCTACGTCACAAACCGTGGCATTCACCGATGCACTGCGATCCTTCGTCAGTACAATCCCACGCACACCAAAAAAACCGGCCAGCCGAAATAACGCTCCCAGGTTCTGAGGATCCTGGACCTGATCCAGCGCCAGCCATAAACCTCGAGCATCCTCGGTGGAAAACAGATTCTCCAGCGGCACTGGAGAAGGCGGCTCCACATTCGCTGACCCCGCACCCACTCGCTCCGTTTCCCTGCGCGGACCTCGCCGCTCGTCCGCACTGCCCACTCGCACGGAAACCCCAGAACGCCGCGCAGTCTCAAGCACGCGATCCCACGCATCGCCCGATGCCTCGGACTGCACACGCAGGGACTTCACAGCCTTCGGACGACGCTCGAGAACAGCAAGGATGCTGTGAGGATTTCTAAGTTCCAGCATCAATTCCCCCCCCCTTGCCGCCCGCTACCGCTGAACACACCCACAGCGCGTAAAAAAACGCGACGACATCTTCAATTTGTGGAAGACGCCGCCGCGCTGTGATTTCCAGTGAACGGCAAGACCTTAGTTGGCTGCCGCTACTTCCACATTGATCCGACGACCACCCTGGTCAAACTTCACCGTGCCATCGCACAACGCAAACAAAGTGTAGTCTGTGCCCATTCCAACATTGCGGCCCGGATGCCACTTCGTGCCACACTGACGAGCCAGAATGTTGCCCGCAATGACAGCCTCGCCACCAAACTTCTTGATCCCACGACGCTTCGCTTCTGAATCACGACCGTTGCGGCTGGAACCCTGACCCTTCTTATGAGCCATGACTGAACCCCTTATTGATATTCAAATCTGCTTACTAAGCGGATTGTAAAATTCCACGACAAACAACAGTTCCAAAACCCAGTGCACAGCGACAGTGAACCAGCAGGATCAGCCGCATGCACGGCATGAGACCAACAACGGCACCGAACGACAGGACGCCACGACACTGAAGTCACAGGGTCGAAAAGGCAGGAAGTCTGACAGTTTATCGGGATTTTTCAAGAGTTTTCGCAGTCACAGACGCCGGATTCCCGGGAACCGACCGGACCACCACACCCCGCACCAGACAACCAACTGCTCACAAAACACAGAAAACATCAGCGACAACGCTCAAATGACAACAGAAAGCGAACAAATGTTCAGTTTCCGGCAGGCGCCGATGTGCTGATGTTTCGCAGAATGGAATCCAGATTCGGAATTTGAGTCGTGAATTTACGCGGACGGTACTGCCACAACGGATAACGCACGTCCGGCTTGCCGTCACTATTCGTGTCACCCGCATCCACCAGACGAAACTCAATCTCCTCCTGCAGGAACTCGTCCCCCGGACGCTCAAACTTCTGCACAATCACCTTCTCTTCGAACACCGCCTGACCCTGAGCATCCGTGGAGATGCGGTAGGCGTTGCTGAATCCCGACATGTAGACAGTGAAGTAATCCGCCTGATCATCGACGTTTCGCCAGACGGCCACACCGTAATAGGCTTTCGCCAGAGCATCAGCGTCGTCGGCCGCCACCGGAGGACCAACTTCCTGCAACGCCTCGACACTGTTCAGCAGTTTCAGGTCCCGTCCCCGACGCCCCATTTCGCGAGCAAAAACAGCGTTCTGGATGGTCACACTGACCTCATCCTGCCAGCTGGATGTCACAGTCCCGTCCAGTTCCTGTGCCTGCAGCAAAAAACGCGGCATATTCAGCGGATTCGTGGTCTCCGAATCCAGAGTATTCGCGGGATCGCTTTCCGGATCAGCCAGTTTTCGCACCAACGCTGCCTGTTCGGCACCAGCCAGCTCTGTGTAGTCCCTGCGAATCACACGGTAGACCATGTACCGCACGATTTCCTGGCGAGTTTCACCAGAGGCCGAGTCGGTCCAGTTCAGGCGCATCAGTCGCAGAGGCTTGAACTGCACTTCACCAATCCACAGCGCCGGATATCCGGGCCCCAGAATTGGTTCGTCAGCACCCCGGACCTTACGAGTTCCCAGCATTTCATCGACCGACATGGCGATGGAACTGGTCCGTACAAAGCCCTCGTTCAATGGCGCACGCACCACCTGAGCCTGCACTGCTGAACCGCACACAACAGCAGCAACAGCCGTTGCCAGCACTGCCGTTAATGCCTGCCACCGGAATCCAACTTTCATGGAAATCTGCGACATTCTGGGCGCCTTCAACAAACCTGTGACCAGATCCTGCATGCCGTTACCACCCTACCCGCCAGCACATGGGATCGCCACCCCATTCTGCCAATTCCACCGATTTCCACCACTTTAACGGTCGAATTTCGTGTGTTTTGCGCAGAATTCAGGCGCAACGCCCCCCATGCTCTCCCCCGTTATCGGAAAGTCGACTCTGGCGGTGTGGATCGGAAACCGGGAAATCTGTGAAAAATCGGGCTTTTCCAGCCAACCTGCCGGGCTGACCGCTACATATCGATCCGACTGGCCCGCTCCTTGATCTGCTCAAGGCTGAAAAACGCTCCCTCACCCGAACCCGGACACTTCTCGCACACGTTCTGCCACGCCTGAGCACTTGCCAGATGGCTGTTCCAGAATGGCCACGTCCGACACTGCACAGGACGCGCCCTGTAAACAGTACACTTGCGACCACGCGGATCAAAAAACGTGCAATCCCCGTTCGCAAACTCGGTCAGCGACATCCGACCGCGTATCAACCGAGTATGAAACAGACGAATCTCTCCGATCGGCTTGCCCAGATAATCAGCGATCTCACGCAATTCGTCGTCTGTGACCCACACAACACCCGGAGCCCCGGTACAGCAGTCGCCACACTGGGTGCAGGTAAACTGCAGTCCATCCTTATACCACGGAGCCGCGTCAGCCCCCGCCGGATCAGCCGAACACGATTCTGCACCCTCGGAAGCTTCTGCTGACATAAGCCCTGCCGCAACTTTGATTTCTGCTGTGATTTGTCCCGCACAAAAACTCTGCCCTAACCACCCGCCATTATGACATCAAGCCGGGGCAAACTCACGGCTTTCCTGGCCCGTTCCGTGGTATTTCATCCGGATCACCCACCCGCCGCAGCCCGCTTCTCTTCGGCGTAGCTGGGACGCACATACAATGGCTCCAGCAGCTCCGGAACGGCCGTCTGCCCCCGCTGAAGCTGATCAGCCCCCAGCACTGCAACCGTCGCCGCCCGGGGAGACAGCGCGACCAGTGTCCTGCCAGGCAACTGCTCAAGAACACCCCGATGCTGCTCCACAACCGGTCCAGCAACCACAGTCACCGCCGGTAAGTCCGCCACCCCAAACACCTGCACCTCGGACACCGGACGCAGAATTCTGCCATCAGGATCCCGCCGACACACCACCCCAAAGACCTCACCCCGCTGTGCATCACTGATACTAAGCACCTCTGAGTACTGCTCTGAACACTGCTGTGCTGTGGCCTGCAGAGTATTCACCGACAAAAGCGGAATTCCACGCAGCCACGACAGCGTCTTCGCAAACACCAGACCGACCCGCAGTCCCGTGAAACTGCCAGGACCGATGCTGACTGCAACTGCCGTCAGTTGCTCAATCTCCAGCCCCGCAAAACTCAACAGCTGACCGGTTTCCTGAACCAGTGTCTGCGCATGCCGACGCCCCTCTGACTCCAGCATCCGCTCGGCCACAATCTGCCCATCGGCAAACACAGCCAGTGACCCCGTCATCCCCGATGTCTCAACCGCCAGCAGCATCAGCCCCGCCCCTGCATTCCTACTCTGTCTGTCACCGCTCAACCTGAGCCACAACTTCCCAAGTCACCCCGCCAACTGCCAGTTTTACGAACTGTCTATTCACGAAAATCCAAAAAATGCCGTCACAAATCTTCAGCACAATCCTAATGGCACTGAGTGCTGCCATGAATGCTGGCACCAGGACTTCTATCAAATGACTTCTCAGAACAGGGCTACCACAGATGAACAACCGCATCAATGACCAGTTGTACGTAATGTCTGCACCGAGCGGATGTTCAATCTCCGGAATGCTGCTGATCACCCTGCTGACATTCCTCAACTCGGCTGCGAATCCCGTGTCGGCGTGCGATGAAGTACTGGGAGTCTGCCTGCAGACCTGGGAGTCATCCGCAGGAGCACTGGTGACCGATGTCACGGGCACAGTCGCTCGTAACCTGTTTCGTAACGGCGATGAAACTCGCTGCATGCTCATCGCGGGACAGCATGTGATCACAGCTGTCAATGGATCCACAGTAGCCACAAAAGCCGAATGCCTGGAAGCCCTGAAACAGGCGGCAGGATCTCCTGTCACACTTGAAGTGCTCAATATTCAGCGCGGAACGACGCGAACCTATGTCGCAAAAAATCCACGACAGGGTGGGAAAGCCACGAATGGCAACCGCGGCAAAGGCTCTGACCGCCGCTTCATCAGGAATACTGCCGCTGGTGAATGGCAGCTCGCACAACCCGCCTCAGATTCCGCGTGGACCTGGGAGACTTCAACGCCAGCCTCGCAGGATGATTCAATCAATCTGAATGGGATTCGAAGCCAGCTGGAGCGAGATTCTTTCAATCGGAATTACCCCCGCAATTCAGATCATCGCTCAGTCTATGGAAACTGAATGCCACACTTCCTGTCGAGCATGTCGAAACTACTGGAAACACCACTGCGCGGAGACTATACTTTCCTGATGTCGATCACCCGGACTCCCACATCAAATGCGATTTCTCAGGTCATTCTCCGGAGCCAGCCCTGTGATCCAGCATCCCTTCAGCCGACCGCAACTGCATTGTAACTTCCTCTTCCGCAGCACACTGCTGTGCCTTGCCCTGCTGGCCGGCTGTGCCGCAGAAACACCGGGAACATGGAAGCAACCGCAAGTCGAAGCAGAAATGACTCGCAAACTGGAACTGACCAGGATTGCTCTCACACCCGCTGCCGCTGGCTTTGAAGGCACCGGCACTGCTGCAGATGGCGAAACTTACAAACTGAAAATCACTCAGGATGCCACCAAAGGTCGACTGGACTGGACCGCCGTCGGCGATCGAGGCTCAGAAGAAGACGGCTTTTTCGAACTGAACTGAACCGATCTGACTCGGACTGAACAGCAGTCACCCCGACAACCAGCCATTCAGGCTGGTTTGGCATTCAGCTTCGTAATCCGCACATGACGATCATAGTGTGCTGTTGCCACTGTGATTCCATCGGGGTGCAGATCCATATCACGAGCCAGACTGGCCAGCTGAAAGCGATGATAGTCCTTGTCCGCATCGGGCTTCCAGAACAGCAACCAGCCGCCACTGCCACCGCCACTGATTCCCATCAGCGATCCATCAGCCAGCCATACAAGACGCCACAGGACGCCCTGAGTAATTCCTTCGGCCAGCTGCTGCCGCTCTGCCGCGCCCGTCTCCAGACTGAACAGAATCACCAGCGGCTCGTGCACCGCCCCCAACGGGTTCGACGCTTTGTAAAGCCCCCCGGCTGCCAGACGCTTGCCGTCCGGACTGACAGCCAGCGCACGAACGCCCCCAAAATCCACCTGCTGCCCGCCGTTGTACGAGAATAACGGGGTTGCATCCAGCTTCCGCTGCTCTGCGCCTGTCTGCAAATCCCACTGCCTGACATTGCCACCCAGATCGCCCGAAAACAGACTTTTCCCGTCCGGATGAAAGGTCACTGAATACACATGCTTTTCATGGCCCGGGATTTCCCGCACCAGAACCCCGTCGGCCAGATTCCACAGCCGAACCATGTTGTCGTTACCACCGCTGGCCAGCAGAGTCCCATCCGGACTGACGGCCAATGCACGCACCCATGAGGTGCCGTGTGCCTGCACCGTCCGGATCAGCTGCGGAGTCTCAGCCGTGGCCGCCCACCAGCATAGTCGACCGTCGCAGCCACCGCTGACAACCACCGAACCATCCGCCGAAAACGCAAAGGCATTTACCCACGTTTCATGCCCCCCCGTCAGCAGGACCTTAGCGCCATCTGACAGGCGAAATCGCTCTGCCACTCGATCTTCCGAGCCGCAGAACACAAACTGCCCGGACGGATCAAAACGACAGGAAATCAAAGGCCTGTCATGCGCCCACTGAGCAGCAGCCCAGGCCAGCTTCGGATCCGGAACTTCCACGGGAGACAGAGCAGTCAGGAGCATGCGTGGTCTTCCTGAGACTGAAAGTGGTAAACTTGAGGCAGGTTGCTGGCAGGCAGCAGATCTGGAGGGATGTTCAGCCACATCGCTGCGACGGAAACCACTTCAGAGTACGCAGTCGCCTTTCGCTTGTCACGCTGAATACGGCGACGCGGGAACGATTCACTGAAGTCCCAGAAGTGAGGCCATGCTGGTGGGGGATGGTGGCCCAAAACGCGGCTCGAGGGAAATCCCCACACCCACGTTGTCCTTGCTGAAATCCAGCCCGAAGCCGAAGTGCAGAATCCAGTCCAGACCCACTCGTGAAAAGGTCAACGTGGACCCCCGCGCCTCACTCTGAGCAATGTCATAAGCCATTGATGCCGTCGAAATCCATTTGGGACTCATCTGATAACTGTAACTGCCGATCGCTGTCTGGCTCTTCAGATACTGCCCCGCTTCCACCTCGCGAAGACCCAGATACACACTGCCACGCAGACTTCGCTGACTGAGAATTCCGATACTGCGCACCTGCGAGGCATTATCAAAAATATCCCATGAGGCATCCGTCAACAGACTGGTCCGATCGCTGACGTTCCAGCGGTAGTGACTGTAGAACAACCCGAACTCACTGCCGAAATTGTCACGCTCTGACCGCGGAAAGAACGTCGCACCATACTCCCACACCATCCAGTCACGAATTCGTGGAGCATTCTCGGGCCCCGATTTCGTCTGCAGTCGATCCCGAAATCCAATCCGCAGTGCCTGCAGGTTGTCTGCAATCTCATGAAACGGAGCACTGCTCCACAGACCTGCCCCGTTTCGCAGTGCATAGTTCCGCGGATTGAACTGCTCTGGTATCCCACCCGGAAAAATCTGTGTCGGCAGCGAGTATCGCGCCCGAAATCGCTCCTGTGCGTTCTCATCAATCTCATTGTACTGCGGAATCTGATCCAGCCCCGTACTGACACTCGTCCAGGCATACTCCAGCATCGTATCGTGTTTGTGCGCCAGTCCGTTCACTCCCAGAAGAGCATTGCGGACAAACGGAAACACACGACTGGCTGTCAGCCTTGCACGCAGGCCGGCATTCACCAGCGTTCGATCCACGGACGCTTCGGAAAACCCCGCGCCCCAGTAGGCAGCCTCACCCGCCACAAAAGGCTCAAGTGCGACGGGCCCCGCCGAAAATGGCGCTGCCAGCTCATGACGCGTCATCGCCACCACCCCGCTGGCATCCGTCATATACGACAGACCGGCAGGATTGAACGGATCCAGCGAATTCGACGGCGCCTGCAGCGACTGCATATTCGCATACCCCAGACTGGAATGCGAACTCCAGTAAGCCAGACCATCAAACAGTGGCTGGGAGAAGGAGTACAGGTCGCCCCGCGGCAGCCACTGAGTATTTGCTTCGAATCCACTCAGATCTGCTCGCCCCCACAAACGCCCCGACCACGCATCATAGTCCTGACGCAGTCCCAGCAACGTCTCGACATCCTTCTCTGTGTCAAAACGAGATTCATGAAACTGCTCCAGATAGTTTCGATCCGACAGATAGCCAATCTCACCAAACAGCAACGACCCGCCAGGCAGCGTCTGCCGATGACGCCACGTCACCTCACCACGATTACTGTCGTCCGGCTGCAATCCTCGACGATCAAGGCCCAGATTGTCCCGACCACCGTCGT
Organism: uncultured Planctomycetaceae bacterium; assembly: GCA_903858815.1. Lineage (GTDB taxonomy): Bacteria > Planctomycetota > Planctomycetia > Planctomycetales > Planctomycetaceae > SXXK01. The sequence goes on from CAIOKE010000283.1 coordinate 45,110, forward strand.
ACTGATAGTAAATCCGACCGCCGCCCTGATAAGGACCGGCCGGATCCTGCCCGGAATATCGTCCCTCAATACCAGCACCTGCACCACGGTCCGTCTTGATGTCTCCCAGCAGATCCAGACGCAGACCAGGCTGCTTCGGCAGACCCAGCAGGCGATTCAGATCCCACGCTGTATTCAGCTGCGCTCCGAAAATACGATCGTTGGCCACTGTGATGCCACGCAGTGGAATCCCCGGATCCTCCGCCGGACCACTGACCTTCGGCAGATAGAACAGAGGAATCTCTCCCACAACAAACCGATTGTTCAGACTGGTAACCCACGGTGAACCACCCACCTCCGTACGATTCGTCAGCGGATCCACTCCTACCACAGCATTCGGTCCAGGCTCAACAAAGATATCACTGGCCTGCAGCCTGTATCCCGGCTTGCCATATGGACTGGTCGTGGCCCACGCATTCTGAATGTGGAAGCGATCTCGACCCAGCTGCCGCATCCGCTCTCCACGGACCCGAAAGTCACTGCCGGTCGCCGGTACAAAGGCCCGCAGCTCGGCATTCAACAGCATCGCACGACTGCCCGCAGCATCAAAAAAGCCATGCGTTGCCCGAATCACATTCTGGTTCTGCCGGATGACAATGTTACCTTCCAGATAAACCTGAAAACGTGCGTCCGCCGGCTGCACGACCGTTGTGCCCGCCTCCAATGCATCACTTTCGCCAGCCTGAGTCCAGATCACGACACGATCCGCTGACAGGTCAATCAGGCCGGGAGCCATGTTCAGACCCTCGACCTGCGAATCCAGACCGTCCACCAGAACATTCACTCCACCAGTAATCACAGTCACTCGCTCAGCCGGCACTGTGTCCGGATTCGTCGATGACTCAACTCGCAGAGGATCATTGGAACGCGGACGTATCTGCACCCGACGAGACCCGGAATCACTCGACGGCTGGACCGCCGGAACAGGAGCAGAAAATACGTCCGACGGTGACTGCAGTGATGCCATCCGCGGCTCGTCCAGACTGCCCGGAAACAACCGCGCCAACGCCCGCCGCAATAACGGCTGATCCGCCGTCTCCGCCTCAGTCGACTCACGCACCTCGACCACCGGAGCTGCAGTCGACTCCAGACGAAATGCCACAGCACCCGCAGCACGCTGACCGTTCCGATCCGTGATCGTCAGGTCTTCCGCATACACCGCTGTGTCATAACCCTCGTTGGTCCGCGTGACAAACACTGCCATCCGGGCACCGGAAAATGTCTGACCAGCCTGCGAAATCTCAGCCTGACCGGCAATCAGATACACATCCGTCGCTGACCAGCGCAAGGTTTCCTGATACAGCCCGGAAATCCGCAGCAGAGCCGTCGCGTCCTCCGTCAGATTCTCGGCCGGAGAGACTCGCGGCGATGCATCACTCGACTCACGCCCCGCCGTCACGCCCTCACGCGCTGCACCGGCCCACGAAATCTCAGTCTCCTGACCGCGCGCAGTCCCTGCCATGACGACAAGAGTCGCCACCAGACACAGCATCGGTACAGTCGGGCCATGACGCATGCCGTCGGCGCTGCTGAAGAGAAGGGAGAAAAGACAGGACAGGAAGGTGAGACATGCAGAACAACTCCGCACTATACGGGCAGGCCGGAAAACGGGTCAATATCGGACCCAGCCGCCAAATATGACGCAAACCACATCCAGAAAACAACTTAGGAACAGTGCCTGTTTCCCGGCGACGGTTTTCCCGCGAGAATTCCACGGCCTTCGGCAACTCCTGCCGGTTTAGCCCCGCACCGCGGGACCGCCCGACTCGCCGGCCAGCTGCATTGCCTGCAGCAGCAGACGAAACATCAGCACCGACCGAAATGTCCAGAGCACGGTACGAATCCAGTTGCTCAACACCAGACGTCGATGCAGCTCCGCATCAAACGCAACACACAGCCGATCGTGCAGCGGCACCTGAATGAAAAACGTCGATGCCCAGATCCCCAGCACCGCCGCAGCAGCCAGCCACAGCGTCCCGCTGAACCCCGGAATCGGTTTCCACGCCAGCCACAGCGCCGTCAGCAGTTCCACTGTCATCAGCGGCATCACAACCGGCGTGATCCGGTTACAGTGCTGCTGCTCATAAGACACAAACTGCTCCGTACCAACAGACCCCATCAGTGGATACTGGACCACCTGAATCAACCAGATTAACCCGGTCATGGCCGCAGTGGAAAAGGCACAGGCCAGCAGAATTCCCTGATTCATCGCGTTGGATCTCGACATCTGCGGTGTCTTCATGGTTTGGCCGGATTCCCGCCGTCATACCCGAATTACGGGAACCAGCCGCAGGTGAACTGCGTCTGTAGCTTCAGCAGAGCAGGACAAACAGCCCCGCCCTGTGCCGACAGATCAAAGACAATTCACGGACCAAATCAAGCTGTGTCACACTGTTTTGCCACTGTTTTTGCCAACCGGCAGACAGAACCAACGCATCTTCTCGCGATAGATTCGTGACTTGTGTACTCTACGGGTTCCAAATTCTGCTGATTGATGACTCAAGGACTGCAGGTCATGCGTGGATTTCTGACAGTGCTCGTACTGCTGCTCAGTAGTGCCCCTCTGATGGCGACTCCGCAGGAGCCCACCGACAAACGAACTTCGGCGGACGCAGAAATGCAGAAAAATAACTTCGCGGATGCTTTGAAGACCTATCAGGAACTTCTGCAGGGACCGCAGGGCAGCAAACATGATCTGCTGCAGGCCGTGCAGTGTCTGCAATCTCTTGGCAGGATCAAAGAAGTTGATCGGCTGATCGAAGACGCCGTTGCGGCACATCCACAGCGGTTCGAAATCCTGCAGGCTGCCGCCGAAGGCTACCAGTCAGCAGAGGATTTCGGCTTTCTGATCGCCGGCCGGTTTGAGCGTGGCGGTCATCGAGGGGGCGGGGAAATGGCATCCGTCGAGGCTCGTGATCGAATTCGCTCACTGCAATTACTGCTGCAGGCTTTAAAGGCTGCGGAAACTGATCCCACCATTTCGGCCGAGCAGAAGGCCGCGACTTGGATGGCCATTGCTGACCAAATCGGTTCCGCTCGCTACTCCAGTGCCTGGAAACTGCAGCTGCTGTCTGATCTGACGAATCTGCCGGAACCGGAACAGGGAGTTTCCCCATGGATGGCTCGCGGTGCAAATCCGACTTCCAGTGCAGCCCCCGTGGATGAGCAGGGGCAGCCGGTCTTCCACCAGCTGCCAAAGTCCTGGGAGGCCGCCGTTTCGGACGGAGAACGCTGGCGCCGAGCAATGCACGAAGCCGCTCTCCTGAATCCGGGCGTGCTCAGTTCAACACAGCTGGCCTTTGCCGAATTCCTGCAGAATCAATTCGGCGCGGGTACCGTCGGAAATCTCTCAACCGAACCCATCCAGCCACAGTCCGAGACTCAGACAGACACGAAAAAATTCTCACGACTTTCACTGCAGGACAACGAAACGCTGGCTCGACTGGCCAACGGCATACAGCGTTTCGAACTGCCCGACGAATTCAATTTCCTGAAAATCGCCCATAGCCTCATCGAACGCAATGATGAAACTGCCAACCAGGCCTTTGAACTGCTGATCCGCGAACACATGAATCGCACCCAGTATCCGCAGGCGGCAAAACTGCTCAAGGAAAAACTGGAAGTGACGCCTGCCCCCGAAGCAGACAATCTGCGCAGTCGCATCCAGCAGATTGAAGGCAACTGGATGCAGTTCCTCACCGCAGAAACTCTGCCCGCTGCCGGTCAGGCCAGCTTTGACATTCGCTATCGCAATGGTCGAAAGGTCAAGTTCACAGCGACACCTGTGAATGTCGATCTGCTGCTGGATGACCTCCGAAAATACCTCGCCTCAAATCCCGCGGAATTCGATTATCGTCGTACTCAGCTCCCGGAGATCGGATGGCAGTTGATCGAGAACAGCGGGAAAAAATATCTCGCCGACAATACCATCGAATGGTCGATTGATCTGACACCACCCGCCGGACATTTCGATGAAACTCGCTCCATCAAAGCGCCCCTGCCAAAGGCCGGGGCATGGTGGGTGCAGGCCCGGATGCAGGATGGCAACAACACTCGCATGGTCCTGTGGCTCGCCGATCTCGCTATCGTTGAAAAACAGACCGAAGCCGGCACGCTCGTGTTCGTCGCTGATGCAGTCACTGGTGCTCCCGTCCCACGAACCGATCTGCAGTTCTTCGGCTGGGAATTCCAGTACCAGGGTCAGCGTCCCCGCATCGAAATCCGCCGTTTTGCGGATCGCACTGATGCCAATGGACTGTGCATCCCACAATTCAATCTGCAGCTGCTCCAGTCACAATGGCTGATCACAGCAAAGTCGCCCGATGGTCGCTCTGCCTTCAGCGGATTCAGCAGCCTCTGGGCCCCCCGTAGTATCGAACCCCTCGCGTGGAGCCCGCTGAAGGTCTACGCAATCACAGATCGCCCTGTTTATCGCCCCGGTCACAACGTGAACTACAGCCTCTGGATCAGACGTCCACAGTTCTCAGGTGATCAGAATGAATGGGCCGATCAACCCGTCTGGATTCAGATCCGCAATCCGCGTGGCGAAGTCGTGTCCGAACAACAGCAACAGACGGATGGTCGCGGCACCGTCGCAGGACTGTACCAACTGCCTGCCGACGCTCTGCTTGGTGGCTGGTCTGTCGTGGTATCAGGCAACACCACAATTGTCCGACAGATCGAGGAAAATGGCCGAGTTCGCGAGGTCACGGAAACTGTTCGACAGGAACTGGGTGGCGGCAGCTTTGCTGTTGAGGAATACCGCAAGCCGGAATTCGAAGTCACTGTCCAGGCCCCGGAAAAACCTGTCCAGCTGGGCCAAAAATTCACCACCACTGTTCACGCCGATTATTATTTCGGAGCACCCGTCGCTGGTGCACGCCTGCACTACCGCATCGAAAGAAAGAAACAGCAGGAACGCTGGTTCCCCGCAGCTCGCTGGGACTGGCTCTACACTCAGGGATACTGGTGGTACACCAGTGACTACTCGTGGTACCCCGGATTTCAGAATTGGGGCTGTCTGCCACCCATCCGACCATGGTGGAACTGGAACCCCGATCCACCAGAGATCGTCAGCGAGGGAGATGCACTCCTCAATTCCGATGGCACCTTCCGTCTGGAAATCGACTCCGCCATGGCACTCGCCAGCCACGGAGATTCCGATCACATTTACGAAATCACTGCTGAAGTTATCGATCAATCTCGTCGTAAAGTCAGCGGGACCGGCAGCGTTATAGCCGCTCGCAACCCCTTCCAGGTGTTTGCCTGGATGAATCGCGGTCACTATCAGACAGGTGATGCAGCCACACTGCATTTCCAGGCTCGAACCCCGGATGGTCAGCCCGTTGCCGGTACTGCCCAACTTCGGTTGCTGTCAGTCTCATGGGATCAGAATCAGCAACCGGTTGAGCAGGAGGTTCAGAGCTGGCAGGCGACGACAGCAGCCGACGGAAGCGGCAGCCTGCGTCTCAATCTACCCCAGTCCGGACAGTTCCGCGCCAGCGTGATGATCACTGATGCCGCCGGTCAACAGCAGGAAGGCGCCGTCGTGTTCTTCGTGCGCGGGCCAGCCGAAGATGGTCATAACTATCGCTTTAATAATCTTGAACTGACCGCAGACCAGCAGGAATATGCCGTGGGCGATACTGTGCGCCTGCAGGTCAGCACAGATCGGGCTGACAGTACTGTTCTGCTGTTTATTCGCGCCAGGGAGGGAAACTGCCCGGCCCCTCAGATCCTGAAACTTCAGGGAAAATCCACGGTTGTCGAAGTGCCGATTGCTGCTGAGGATCAGCCCAACTTCCATATCGAAGCCCTCACCATCTCGGCCGGAAAAGTTTATAGTGAAGTACGGGAAATTGTGGTGCCTCCGGAGAACCGTGTTGCAGTCGTCGAAGTCAAACCTGCTGCCGAAAAATATCGTCCCGGACAACAGGCTCGACTGTCGCTCAAACTCACAGATCTGAATGGTCAGCCGTTCACAGGCAACACCGTTGTCTCTGTCTTCGATGCCAGTCTCGAAGCCATCGCGGCTTCCAGTATTCCTGAAGTACGGTCCTTTTTCTGGGACATTCGACGTTCACATTACCTGCAGATTCGCACCTCGCTGCAGCGCACTGGATCGCCGGTGCCACTCCCCGATGAAGTTTCAATGAACTGGCTCGGGTTTCCAGATTCCCCGACAGGACTGAATTTCTCCTATGCTTCGTCTCGTTTCGGAATGCAGCCACGAGGAGGCGGTGGGGCATTCCTGCGGGGCATGATGGCCGAAGGTGCGCCTTCGGCAGCGATGGGCGTGCCTGCCGCAGAAGCTGGCGCTCCCATGGCCATGGCTGACGCCTTTATGGCCAAAGCAGCTCCGCAGGGCAATGAGTCCGCCACAACCCTGCGTTCTGAGTTTGCCGATACGGCTTTCTGGACAACCGCAGTCAATGCTGACGCCGATGGCACAGCAGAAATCTCCTTCAAAGTACCAGACAATCTGACCCGCTGGAAAATTCAGGTCTGGGCACTCGGAGACGGAACTCGTGTGGGATCCGGAGAAAGCCGGATTGTGGCGGCAAAGGACCTGATGATTCGTCCGCAGCTTCCACGATTCCTGACAGAACGCGATCAGATTGTCCTCTCCGCTGTCATTAACAACACCCTGAAGACTGAGCAGTCCGTCCGGGTCGTCTTCGAACATGCCGATGGACTGCTGAAACTGAACAGCCCGGCGGAGCAGACTGTACTGGTTCCCGCCGAAGGCAGTACCCGCGTCGACTGGGTCGCCGCTGCCGTCGCTCCCGGAAAAGCCACGATTCGTATGTCGGCGTTTGCCGCAGGTGACTCGGACGCCACTGAAATCCATGTACCTGTGAATGTCTACGGATTACTCAAAACCGACAGCTTCACCGGTATCGTTCGACCGAGTGATGCTGCTGGTTCCATCACCGTCACAGTTCCCGAGCAGCGAAATCCGGAACAGTCTCGCCTTGAAGTGCGATTCAGTCCCAGCCTCGCCGCAGCCCTCGTGGATTCACTGCCATATCTGATTGAATATCCGTATGGCTGCACGGAACAAACGCTGAATCGCTTCCTGCCCGCTGTCCTCGTACAACGGACACTGCAGAAAATGAATATCAGCCTTGAACTGGCACAGCAGCAGCAGATCATGCTCAATTCAGGACGTACCTGGCTTGGCAAGTATCCGCAGCACTGGGGGCAACCGCCCGAGATTCAGACTCGGGATATCCGCCCACTGCCGGCCGGCTTCGGTATGGGCAGCAGTACGCTGGCCAAATGGATTCAGCAGCATCTTGACGAGGATCAAAAGTCGGCTCGTGGCCTGCCCGGGACATTCAACCCGGTTTTCAGTGACCAGCAGCTGAATGTTATTGTCCGTGCCGGTGTCAATCGCCTGACAGAGATGCAGTTGAGCGACGGTGGCTGGGGCTGGTTTTCCGGCTCCGGCGAGTATTCGTCACCACATACCACGGCGCAGGTTGTCCATGGCCTGACAATCGCTGCTCAAAATGATGTGCCGATACTGCCTGACGTGATTCAGCGAGGAGTCCAGTGGCTGCAGCTCTGGCAGACCACTCAGCTGGAACTGCTGCGCGAGGGTGACCGACATCGTGCAGATCCGAATTACGACAGCAAACTCACATACCGGATGTCTGCAGACAACCTTGATGCATTCGTTGCTCTCGTGCTCAGCGAACACGGCACGGGAGATGTCGCAATCAGGGATTATCTGCTGCGAGATCGCGGACAACTGACGGCTTACGGTCTGGCCCTCTGCGGACTTTATCTGCATCGCCTGCAGGATCTCCCCAATCGTGACCTCGTCATTCAGAACCTTAATCAGTTTCTGGTCCGCGATGTGGAAAATCAGACTGCCTGGCTGCAGCTCCCGGAACAGTTCAGCTGGTACTGGTACGGCAGCGAAAACGAGGCCATGGCAGCTTTTCTGCAGTTAAAACTGGCAGCCACTCCGCAGGACCCCGTACTGCCGGAACTGGTCAAGTACCTGCTGAATAATCGCCAGCACGGCTCACGCTGGAAAAGCACACGCGATACGGCCCTCGTCATTGAATCACTCGCCCGCTACATCGAAGCCACGGGTGAAGATTCGCCCGATATGACCGTTGAGGTCCTCATTGACGGACAACTTCGCAAAACTGTACAGATCAACCGCGAAAATCTGTTTGGTTTCGATGGTCAGCTGGTACTCAGCGGAGCGGAACTGACGTCCGGACAGCATACTGTGGAAATTCGTCGTAACGGACGCGGTCCCGTGTATTTCAGCGCGTGGCTGACGAACTTTACAAAGGAACAGCAGATTGCCGCCGCTGGTCTGGAAGTTCGCGTGCAGCGAAACTTCTTCCGACTGGAACGCGATGACCAGCAGACAGACGTCCGCGGCAGTCGCGGACAGGCACTCAGCCAGCAGACCCTGAAATATCGCCGGATTCCCATCGATGGACTCACGGAACTGCCGTCCGGAACGCTGGTTGAGGTCGAGCTGGTGCTGGACAGCCGCAACGATTACGAATACCTGCTGCTGGAAGATCGGAAACCCAGTGGCTTTGAACCGGTGGATCAGCGCAGCGGGTATGTCTTCGACGGGCTGCGTGCCTATCGCGAATTCCGCGATGACCGCGTCAGCCTGTTCCTCAGCACACTCGCTCGTGGTCAGCACAGTATCAGTTACCAACTGCGAGCAGAAACGCCCGGGCAGGTGACAGCCCTTCCGGCCTCCGTCGAAGGCATGTATGCACCGGAACTGGTCGGCAACAGTACCAGCCTGCGACTGAACACCGTGGAGCGCCCCTGACAAGGTACACCGCTTGAGCCGGACAGCAGAATCAGAGAAGATCCTGATTACTCCTGAACTCGGGTGATCAGGATCAGATTCTCTTCCACCCCAGTGGAAACGAACAATCATGACTCAATGGCAGGTGACTCTGGAATTCTCCGGACCGCTGCAACGCGCCATGCAGACTCGTGAACTGACTGTCACGGGCACCGGGCCCTGTACGCTTGCATCCATTCTGGCTGCCCTGCTTGTTGCTCAGCCCCGGGCCGCACAGGCCCTCGCGGTCTCCGCTGAGTCCGTTGTCACCACACTGCCCCCCGGTCTGCTCGTTCTCAGAAATCGGGTACTGCTGCCGCTGAAACCGCAGACCTCCGTCGCACCCGGGGAACGACTCACATTGATGCCCATGATCAGCGGGGGCTGACAAAATGACCGACAAACAATACTCCCCCGGTGATGTAGCCCCCTCCGAACTAACCACGCTCACCGAAGAAGAAACACAGATCTATGCGTGGCAGCTGGACGTCGAAGGTTTCGGCAGCGCCGGACAGCAACAACTGAAAAAGTCGTCCGTACTCATCAGTCGAGTCGGCGGACTGGGATCGGTGGTCGCCTATCAGCTCGCAGCTGCCGGCATCGGTCGGCTGATTCTGGCCCATGCCGGCAATGTCCAGCCCTCAGACCTGAACCGGCAGCTGCTGATGACTCATGACTGGATCGGTAAACCTCGCATCGAATCCGCTCGCAGAAGACTGCTGGAACTGAACCCAGGGCTGGAAATCGTTGCTGTTCCGGAAAACGTATCCCCGGAAAATGCCGATCGCCTCGCCGGCCTCGCCGACTGTGTTGTTGATGCAGCCCCACTGTTTCAGGAACGACTGGCACTGAATGATGCGGCCGAACGTCGAGGTCTTCCCGTGGTGGAAGCGGCCATGTACGAACTGGAGGCCTCGCTCACTGTGATTCACCCGCCCCACACGCTGCGATTCCGGGACCTCGTACCCGCTGTCCCGCCAGGCTGGACTCGCCGGTTTCCGGTCTTCGGAGCCGTCAGTGGCAGCGTCGGTTGCCTTGCTGCCATGGAAACCATCAAACTCCTGACCGGCTTGGGACAACCTCTGAAAAATCGACTGCTGCGACTGGACCTTCGCAGCATGCAGTTCGAAACTGTCAGCCTCGCAGCAGCTGAATAATCACCTGAGAATCCGCAGACGGCATCCCCCTCAACAGTCTTTCATCCCCAACTCGCAGATCAGGCTGTGCACCCATGAAGCGTTTTGCCATTGCCCTGCAGCTGATAATGCTGCTCCTCGCAACGCAGCAGACAACTCTGACAGCCTCTGACTGGCCCATGTGGCGTTTTGATGCCGGACGAACTGCTGCCGGAACCACCGAACTGCCCACTCAGCTGCAGCACAGCTGGACCATCAAAGCACCTGCTCGCATTCAGGCATGGGATGATCCGCTGAATCTTGACCTGATGCCCTATGACCGCCTGTTTGAACCCATCGTGATCAGTAACCGACTGATTGTCCCTTTCAGTGATACCGATCGAGTCTGTGCCTTTGATACTTCTACCGGACAGCAGCTCTGGTCCTTCGTCACCGATGGCCCCGTCAGACTGCCTCCCGCTGCCACGGCTCAGCATGTCTGCTTCGTCAGTGACGATGGCTGCCTGTACTGTGTCGATGTCGCCAGCGGTAAACTTCGCTGGAAGTTCCTCGCAGCGCCCGGTACACGTCGCATTGTGGGTAATCAAAGACTGATCTCCACGTGGCCAGCACGGGGTGGCGTCGTGATCCGGGATGGCGTCGTGTATTTTGCCGCCAGTATCTGGCCCATGATGGGTGTCTACATCGGCGCTGTGGAAGTGGAAAACGGCAGGTTGCTGTGGATCAATGATTCCACTGGCTCAACATGGATTAAACAGCCCCACAGCGCACCATCGTTCGCCGGAGTTGCTCCCCAGGGTGCACTTGTCGCCACAGCCGAATCACTGATTGTACCAGGTGGCAGGTCCGTGCCAGCTGTCTTCAATCGCAATAATGGTGACCTGCGGTATTTTGAACTGAATGCTGGTGGTAAAGGAGTCGGTGGCTCACTTGTACTGGCCGATGATAAGTCCTTCTTTGTCCACACACGACTCCGCAGCGTACGTGAATTCACACTGGAAAACGGCACCAAATCCTTTTTTCAGTGCAATGAACCAGTGCTCCACGGCGACATGCTCTACGCCGCAGCCGATGCCGGTGGAAAAGCGGTTCTTCGTGCCCATGCGGCTGATCGCCGAGTCCTCTGGGAAACCCCGATGGATGCCTCCGGGGATCTGATCCTTGCCGGCCACTCGCTGTACTCGGCCGGTGCTGCTGGAATTCAGCGACTGACCCTGCCGGACAATCCGCAGAAAGTCGTCCCCACCGCTCCGCCGACAGCCGAAGTCCTCATTCCGCCGACCACAGTCACCGGCACAATTCAGCGATTACTGGCTGCTGATCAGAAACTCTTCGCCGTCACTGCTGAAGGAGAAATTCACGCCTTCACAGCGGCTCGCAACACGACAACTCCCCTGCACGACCTTGTCACGCCGATACCTGTATCGCCCATGCCGGAAGAATCCGAAACGGCTGCTGCGGCGCTGCTGCAGAGCCTTCCTGCAGAAGGCTACGCACTCTGGTTCGGCACAGACGATCTCTCCCTCGTCTCGGCCGTTGCCTCACGCTCTCCCTTCGTGCAACTGGCCTGCATCGACGAAACTGCCGAACGGATTGAATCTTTACGCCAGCGCTGGGATCTGCAGCGCATCTACGGGAAAGTCACTGCTCATCAGGCTCAACCTCACACCTTCCAGACAGCACCGTGGCTCGCCCATACCGTGGTGATCGGACGCGAACTGAGCTCCCGCATCGGTCAGGATCAGCAGCTACTCAACCACATCTGGCCCTCTGTTCGACCTTACGGCGGTGTCCTGCAGCTACTCTGCTCAGCCTCAGATGCCACCACAATCTCAGCAGCCATTGCAGCCAGGCCACCGGAACAGGCTCGCGTGGAAGTAAATTCGTTCGGGGTTCGCCTGACAAAAGCTGGTCCTCTGCCGAACTCGGCTGACTGGACACATCTGCATGGAAATATCGCCAACACGCGAAAATCTGATGATGCGCGAGTTCGGTTGCCACTGGGTGTCCTCTGGTTCGGTGGCAGCAGTAACATGGATGTTCTGCCCCGCCACGGACATGGGCCAGGACAGCAGGTTGTGGATGGGCGCCTGTTTATTCAGGGAATCAACACCCTCAGTGCCCGCGATGTCTATACCGGCCGAGTACTCTGGAAACGCGATTTCAAAGATCTTGGAACCTACGACGTCTACTACGATGCAACCTACCGTGAAACGCCACTGGATCCCGCCTATAACCAGGTACATATTCCAGGTGCCAACGCCCGCGGCACCAACTACGTCGCTACTCCCGAACACGTCTACATTCTGGAAGGTGCCGTCTGTCGCGTTCTGGATCCCCGTAACGGTGACATTCTGCGGACTATTGAACTGCCTCAGGAGAATCCCGAGGAACCTCAGGAATGGAGCTATCTGGGAGTGTATCAGAACGTTCTGATCGGAGGATTGGGGTTTGCAGAATATCGCCAGCGACTGGAGATTTCATTCGAGGAGGAGGACGGGAAACTGGGTGGGAACAAAGCCGGCTTCGGCTCGAAAAGTCTTGACCGCGCGGGCAGTATGCTGCTGGTCGGCTTCGATCGATTCTCCGGCCGCCAGCTCTGGAAGATCCCCGCCCGACACAGTTTCTGGAACAACGGTGTCATCGCCGGCGGTGGACGTATTTACTGTCTTGATCGCAACCCGAAGCAGGTCGAGGAAAAGCTGCAGAGACGCGGGATCTCCGCACCGTCCACCTACCGCATCCTTGCCCTGAATCCGCAGACGGGTGAAGAACTGTGGCAGAAGACTGATGGCGTATTCGGCACATGGCTGGGATATTCCGAACAACACGATCTGCTGCTGCAGGCTGGCGCTGCAGCCAGCGATCGCCTGTCAGGGGAACCCGATCGCGGCATGATGGTCTGTCGAGCCAATAATGGCGACGTCGTCTGGCATCAGCCGGACCTCGCCTATTCCGGCCCCTGCATCCTGCACAATGACCTGATCATCGCCAACGCCAACTCTTACAAGGACTCTGCCGGCGCTTGGTTCCTCAAAACAGGGCAGCCATGGTTGATCATGAATCCACTGACCGGCGAACAGTCACCATTCACTCTGAATCGGGCTTATGGCTGCAATACCATCCTCGCCAGCGAAAACTTTCTCACCTTCCGTTCAGGCGCAGCAGGCTTCTATGACCTCACGAATAATGGTGGCACCGGAAACTTCGGCGGCTTTCGCTCTGGCTGCTCCGGTAACCTTGTGGTCGCCAACGGAGTGTTGAATGCACCCGACTATACGCGAACCTGCAGCTGCTCTTATCAGAATCAGACATCCCTCGCCCTCGTGCACATGCCGGAAGTCGAAACGTGGACGGTCAGCCCGCTGGCACGCCCTGATGCACCACGCCTGCCCATCGCTGACCTTGGCATCAATTTTGGAGCCCCCGGACATCAGCGCGATAATCAGGGGACGCTGTGGATCGAATGGCCAGCAGTGGTAACCGACAATTCACCAGCTCATATCAGGACCAATCCCGAGGCCACCCCCTATAGACGACATTCTTCAGCCTATGCAGACAGCCGCAGCCCGTGGATCTATGCTTCCGGACTGCAGAATATCCAGTGGCTGGAAATCGAAACCAGCATCGGAGGTGGCAAAGCCACAGCGCCGAAAGCCCCACGAGGAAAATCCGAAGACTGTCAGCCCGACGAACAGAAAACCGATGCCACACACTGGAATCTGCAACTGTACTTTGCCGACCCACACTCACGCCTCGCCGTCACAGCTGCCGCTGCACGCAGCTTTGATGTCCTGCTTAATGGCACCGTCGTTCTGCAGAACATGGAAATCCAGCCCGGTGGCACACTGCTGCAGGAAATCAATACCTCCACCCCAGACGATGGACCCATCAGACTTGAGTTTCGAGCCACCAGCGGCCAACCCGTCATCTCCGGAATTCGACTGCAGCGCATCAATCCCTGAGACTCATACATCCCCCTGATTCAGCATTCCTGACAACCACAACTCCCCCAGCTTACTCCATCGACAACTTATACGTCCTGCAGACACGAAACCCTGATGTGATGCTCAGAGTATTCGGGGGAAAGCTCACACGACTGGCAGATCGAATACCAGAACCAAACGAGTTGAAGGCACCACCACGAGCGACTCGTGTGGTTGTATCCAGAATCGTCCGTGACAGCATATTGTCCGTGTCGCCGACCAATTCACCCACTGACAGATCAACAAGCAGTGGCGGAGACTGACACCACTCAATAGCGTTACCGTACATTTCGAACAGACCAAAACCGTTAGGTCGCAAAGTACCCACTGGGACCATACCGCCTTCGCCGGAATTCCCGGCATACCGGGCATACTGATCCAGCAGGGATTCCCCGAATCCATAGAATCGTGACGTCAGTGTCCCGCTGCGACACGCAAATTCCCACTCGGCCTCAGTCGGAAGTCGGTAGCCCTGCAACTCAAGGCAATTGGGACGCATTTTCATCCCACTTGCAAATACCTGCGCGGGTTCATAACACCACTGATCCTCGGGAAGTCCTTCGCTCCTGCTCAGCCAGTTGCAGAAATGGGCCGCGTCATACCAGGTGACAGTATTGACTGGAGCATCCTCAGTCTCCGAATAACGACGATTCGAATTATGACTGCTGAGGAACTGTCGAAACTGTGCGACCGTGATTTCCTGCATCCCGATCGCAAACGTTCGCTTGATTCCGCGACGATGCAACTGTTCCTGATCGGGGCGACTGACGGCCCCACCATACCGTCCGGCCTCGGCGATCGGTGAACCCATCAGAAACTCTGTTCCTGCATCGATTATTGACATGCTGATTCCCCCACTCCCCTCAGTGCCACCACCGGATTTTGTCACATACCAGCGTCGCCCCCCGATTGTCTCTCCTTTCGAAAACTCAGAACGTATCTGACGTATTTGCTCATCCGCTCCCAACTGTCGAAGGGACCACTCACACATCCCATGTACCCCAGGATCGGGATCGCTGCTCAAACGATCGCAAAGTTCCGCGATAGCAGCAGCCTTGTCAGATTCCGTCAATAAGTTTCCAGCCGCCTGCTCCCCCAACGCCTGGATCAAAGAACGACGACTGCCAGCATCCTCTTCAGATCTCAGTCGTGCAATAACTTTTGCAGTATCCAGACTGTGGCTCCGAAGTTGATCAAGCAGATAACTGCGAACACGCGGATCTGGATTATCCCGCAGCAGTGGCCAGACCGATACCGGAACCTGCAGACGCAGCAGCGTTGCAGCGGCAGCAGCCTGCTGCAATGCCAGCGACTCAAGCTGCGATTCGGGAATCAGTGGTCGCTGCAGCAGCACCACATGAATTGGTGTGGAATTGTCACTCGTTACACCAATTGCCAGTGGACGCCATGAGGCTTCCAACAGAAGTTGCACTTGCTGCATTGCCGCTTCAGTCGTACTTGCCTGAACGATTCGTGTTTCGAAAAGCGGGTCTGCTGACCAGACTCCGGCAAAACGTCTCGCTGGAATAAGTTGCTGAACGAGGGTCAGAAAGTGAGGGTTGTCATGAAGTTCTGCAAAATCAACACTCCGACGAAGTTCCGCGCCACTGGAAAAACCGGCATCGACGGCCCTCTGAAGTAACTCAATCGCTCGATTCTCAAATTCTACTGCCTCTGCTGACATCCCCTGCTTGCTGAATACACGGGCAGCCTGGGCGGCAGATCGCGCTGCCCCGTATAGACTATCCCTGTCCTGTGGATTAAGACCAACGAACGCATCCAGTTCAGAGACTGCACTCGCCACGTCTCGTCGCCACGCAGCGAAAAGAATTGATACATAGGCTGAAGTCACTTGCCCCTCAGCGCCCCCCTTCATCAGCGTCTGTACGTTGCCAGCCTCCTCCCATCGTTGAAGCTGAGCCAGTACCACGGCCAGGTACTGCAAAACTTCGGCACTCGGTGTTGAGAGATTCGCATTCAGCCACTCCAGATCCTCCAGCGCCTGCTCGGGCTGATCCGTCCAGTACTGCGCCACTGCCCGCTTCAGGCGAATCGCCGGTCGCTCCAATTGCTCTGACCCCAAAGCCTGAATCTCCACAAGCTGCTGGCGAAAACTGTCCCTCGGATCAGCCAGTGTCAGTGGCCCCGTCGTCACCGTTGTGAAGTCCCACTGAGGACGCCCGTGCAACTCCTCGCCTCCCCAATTAAGCAACGTCTGTGACGACGCCCCAATATTGGAAAATACGGCTGAGAATTCCGCGCCTCCCTCAACACTGCCCGCAGCAAAAATCGTACGCTGGAATGCGAAGTTTTCTGCGGCAAGGCGCTTCTGCAGATCCTCAAACTGGTCAGATTTCGCCGCATAAACACAACGACGACGATCCTCTGAAGTCTGACCTTCACACCACAGCGTCAGCCACCCAGCGTGAGGACCTGTACCTGGAATCCACGACAAATCTTCCAGCAAAAGACCTTCACGCTCAGCATCGATCTCCGGTTTTGGCAGATCCTCAGCCTTCACATTCGCAGCAATCGCCCACTTGCGCCCGTCGCGAATCCACACGGCCGACATCTTCGGGTCATCTGTTACAACTCCTGTATGTGGACGCAGCCTGATTGGACGATAACCAGACGCTCGCAGAGACTCGCTTAACGGCAGCAGCCTTGAGAATGGAATCTCCAGACAAAACGCGATGCGATCCCTGATTAATCCATGCGCAGCCTCTATTCCTGCACGGACCTCTGCGGGCGGACCTGGCCATGACGAAACCGTTGCCGCATCCCCCCATGCTGGACTTACTGTCCTTTTCAGAATCTCCTCAAGGTTTCCAACTGCCGCATCCCGCAACGGATCCAACAGCGGAAAAATCAGCCTGTCGACGGCCGGTTCAGCATTCAACAGCACCCTGATAAGGGTTGCAGCATCGTCTTTCGCATAATTCGCCAGATATACAGCAATCACCTGCCGGGCTGCACTATCCAGACTCGGATCAAAGTACAAATCGGCGAGTGGCCCCTTCAGCAGGTCCGACTGCGTGCGAAGAACATCGAGAAATTGCGAGGTTGCAATTGGATCCTGGACAACCAATTCCTTAGCGACAAGCTTTGCAGTCGCTGGATCAGACCAGGCAGCGCCTTCCTTAAACGGCGATTCCCACGCTCCCAGCAGGCAGGCCGCATGCAACCGTCGTTGTTGAGGCTCCATGTCGCTCTGCAGCGATTGCCGCAGCCGGTTGGTCAAATCACCAGACCACGGTCGCAAAAGATCGATCAAAGGCCTCAGCTGGTCAGGCCGACACTTCAGACTCAGCTCACAAATCACCGGCAGCAGTTCAGGATCTGTGTCACCCAGTTTCAGCCTTGCAACAGCCAGGTGCAGTTGAGCTTCAGAACCCGCCGCTGCGTCACCATACAAACGCTGCAACTCCGGCAAAGCGTACTTCTTTAATGACAGCAGCAGCTCCAGCCCACTGGCTAACTCACTGGTCTCTCGATCACCAATCGTCGCCGCCAGTAAGCGCGCTCGATCTGCCGAATTCCGAGCCACTATCTGCACGGAAACAAGGAATATCACAACCGCCACACACATAACCCACAAACCACGAATTCCATGCACGCGCCCGGCTCGCCACATCAACTGACGCTGCGATTCCGTCCAGCCCCGCGATTTCACATATCTGCGGATTCTCAAATACTCCGGCAAAGTTGGAAGATGCCGATCCTCCCGACGAAACTGCCACAAACTTGTACGCTCCTCCAGCAATAACTCTGATCGTCCCTGCGCTGTTTCCAATTGGCGACGACTGAGCCAGGCACGCAGGGCAGGAACCAGATCATCATGCGTCAAATGATAACACACCGCATCTGGACCCTGCTCTGACACTCGAACACTCTCTGTCGCTGTAATCAGCCGCAGCTCACTGTCAAGTATCCGAATCAGATCACTGAATTCGAGCGGACGATCAACGTAGCCGGAGACACTCCGAAGCTCCGCAAGCGTTCTCATTGCACCTTTGATTTCGGAGTCACATGGCGGAAGGAGGGATTTCAGAACATTTTTGACGGCAGGAGCATGCATGCGTAACCTAGCGTCACTTCCAGCCTGACTGAAGGTCTCCTCCAGAAATGTCAAACCAATCCCACTCACACCACCAAGTTCCAGAAGGGTTTCGGGTACCCAGTCTCTGCCTCGCATAAGCTCCGAAAAAATCGCCAAACGTACCGAGTTGACTCGGTTCCCGTCCGCCAGCCCAGCGACCACTGAATCAATAAATCTGCTCTGCTCTGGTGTCAGCTGACCCGCAGGTCCCGATAAGCCACCACAAGCCAACCCGAGTTTCTGTAACACGGTCTTCGCATGAGCAATACTGAATAAATCCACCATCGCACAGTTGTGCTGCTGCCGAATTGGCGTGTCGAGCTCATGCATCAATCGCGACACACTGACGATGAAGTCATCTCGAACCATCAGGACCGCCTGTAACCTCCCTCCATCACACTGCCGCAGAGCACGCTCCAGCTCACTGCCCGTACTACTACCATCCCCGTGCAACCATTGCTCAAATTGGTCAATAAAAATCACAACCCTGGGACCCGGATTTCGCCGAATCGACGTGATCAACTCCACCAATCCGGTTTCCGCCGCAAGACCCGGCAGACGCTGCCGCAACGCAGTACATATCCTCGATTCCGTCTGGCCCCCGGCAGCTTCCACGTATACCGATACAACCTCGCTCGAGAGCAGGGGCATTACTCCGGCTCTCACCAGCGACGTTTTTCCACAACCACTGGGACCATAAATCAGTCCCACAGAAAACGTTCTAGCTGCGTCGCGGTCTTCAATACGCTCCTTCCAGAAAAGAACACTGTCCGGAATACCATCCCGATCACGTGGACCCGGAAGCAAATCAAGAAAAAACTCTGAATCACCTGCCTCAAATGGACGCAGTCCTCTCGTCCTCGCTATCACACCTCCTGCCGCGTCCGCAGTTCGCCTCTGCGGTTGCATCCACGCTTCCAGATCTTCAGCCATAGCCGCAGCGGTCAAATATCTCTCTGACGGCAACTTTGCCATCGCTTTCATACAGATACGCTGCAACTCTACCGGGAGTTCAGCACGCAACAAACACGGTAAATCTGGCTCACCCGAAATCACCTGCAGCAGCACGCTGTCCAGTGTTGTACCATGAAACGGCTTGACACCGGTCAGCATCTCATAGAACACCACTCCCAACGAAAAAACATCGCTCCGACCATCAAGCCGATGAGACTCGCCTCGAGCCTGCTCCGGACTCATATAAGAGGGTGTCCCTGCGATTCCTCCATGCACCTGAACGTCGTCCTCACGAACAGCCAACCCAAAATCAGTCACCCACGCCCTGCCAGTCCGAGACTCAATCAGAATGTTGGCCGGCTTAATATCCCGATGGATCAATCGACGGGAATGTGCATAATGAAGTGCACCCGCAATATCCCGAATGAATTCTGCACTCTGCCTGATACTCGGGGGTTGCCCCCTCAGAAGTTCTCGCAGTGTACATCCCTCGATAAACTGCGATACAACATAGATGGACTGGTCTTCAGTTCTCCCAACGTCGTACACCCCCACGATATGCGCATGAGTTAATCCGGCAACAAGCCGAGCTTCATGCAGGTACTGTTCAATTTCAGCGGCGGATCTGAATCGGTCGGCTTTTGGCACTTTCACTGCGACCTGACGTCGCAACTCGGTGTCGAAACCAAGATAGACGGTCCCGAAATTTCCTTCACCAAGGATGCGGTCCAGTCTGTACCGACCACGGCGACCAGTCTCTATACCCTGCGCAGTAACATACGTACCAAACTGCGACTGCTCTTCAATTGGCGAGGCAATCGTGTCGTACTCTTCAGATGCTGAAACATCTGTCTCAAGCCTCATTCTGAGAGTCTCACCGAAGCCTGGGAACCGTGAGCTGATCTCATCCTGACTCAGAGGCCGTGGTGTCGCACGGCGGGCCGCATACTCACCAATCAGAAGTTCCGTCTGCCATTCTGCCCCAAATGTCAGACCAAGTTGCACCACATAGTCTTCCACCAGCCATGGCTCTTCCGTTCTCCACCGAAACTCCTGATCAAGCTTCAATGCTGCCAGAAGCTCCTCCGGAGGAAGCATGGCCACGCGTCCCTCGAAGTAGGAAGCCAGATCAGGCCCCGCTGTGCTGCCAGCCCAAAGTCGCTGAAGTTCGTCTACAAGCATCAGCAAATACTCCTCATACATCCAGTCCCAGCATACGCATCAGCTCAATTGCGTTGCTCCGCTCAACAACGCCGTCACGCAGCCGATAGTCAAACAGCATCGTGCCCTCTACCACCGTGTCCTCAAAATGCTTGTTGACTGCCAGACCCGGCATGCTGTCCGCAATCCTCGTCAGCGCCAGATCGTGCGTTGTGACAATGCCCACCGCATGACGGTCCACCAGTGAACGAATCACCGCCTCTGCCCCGCGACGACGATCATGCGAATTCGTACCGTGCAGAATTTCGTCCAGCAGAAACAGAACCGTCCTCGTTCCGCCCGTCAGATCCACCACAGACTTCAGCCGCTGCACCACACTGAAAAACAGTGAACGCCCCTCCTGCAGAGAATCACTGACTCGCATTGCCGTCGCCAGCTGAAACGGATGCGTCTGAAATCGCGTCGCCCGTACCACCGAACCGCAGAACGACAACACGATGCTCGTACCAATGCTCCGCAGAAATGTACTCTTGCCCGACATGTTCGAACCGCTGATCAGCATCAGAGGCGTTTCCGGAGTCAGCTGCACACTGTTCCGCACACACACAGACTCCGGCAGCAAAGGATGACCCAGATCCTCGGCATTCAGCTCCGCTCGATCCTCAAGAATCTCCGGAACACAGTCCCGAGGATGATCAAAACAGTAGCCGGCTACCGATGTCGTCGCCTCCAGACAGGCAGCCGTCTCCAGCCAGTCCGCGACCTCCACACCATACCGCCGCCGCCAGCACTCAATACGATGCGTCAACAGCACAAACAACCCACAGAACCAGGCAATCGGAGCAAAAAACTGATTGCGAGTTGCGTTATTCAGCCAGCCCGTCAGGCGACTGAGCCGGCGAATCGCCATCGATGCCGTTCCGTCCTCTGTATGAAAGCGATTCAACAGGTCCCGCACCGCAGGCTCTTCCACCGGATTGCCCTCGAAGGCCGCAATTACCAGCCCAAACTGCCGCAATGCGGTGTCCACATCATCCATCATCGCCGTCGTACGCTGAATCTGCTTCCGCGTCATCATAATGGCCGGCATCTGCAGTAATGCCAGCACCGGCAGCCAGCGGAACATGCCCGGCGTCTGGATCATCAGACCCAGGACTGCAAGCGATGCCAGGCCGATCAGAACAGACCACAGAATCACACCCGTCGGAATCGGCTCCGCAGGCTCCCGAACCCAGCTTTTCAACAAACGCTCCGCAGACTCCCAGCCCTCAGCCTCCGGAATACAGGCCAGCGATTCACGCAGACTCAACTCCTGCTTCAGCCCCTGCGCACGAGCCTGACGGACACGAATCTCACTGCACTGCGGTACCGTCGTCAGCCACTCCGCCAGAACTCGCTGCCCAGGTCGCGTACGACACTCGTTCAGCATCTGAAACAGTGAGCCACGACCAAACACATCCAGATCCCGAATCCACGGGTGGGACTCACTGTCATATTCACTCCCGTTCTCACTCTCACCACTGAAATCACACTTCAGACGCCGCAGACGACTCTCATGAAAACTCCGCACCTGACGCTGCCGCGATAAACGCCCCAGACACCGCCGATCAAACGGCAGCACCACCAGAAACACCGACAGTGGTAACAACATCCAGTGCCACGAAACAACATCCGCTCGGCCTATGCAAAGCACTGCCAGACAGATCGATACCACACCCAGAATACTGCGGATTCGCACAAATCGACGATCCTGCTGCTCCAACACCACAATCGCTGCATTTACCTCCTGCAGACGACTCTGATAGGCCACCTCTGGCCCACTCACTGACGGCTCCGCTGATGCTCCAGCCACTACCGAATCTGATCTGACTGACATGGACTGCATTCACTCTAAAACCCGACGCCAATCAATACATCCGTCAACCCGCACGGGCACGCAGAATAACGAGACAACCCGATTCAGGCCAGCAGGCCATCCAGAACCCGCGCTTCATCAGTCGGACCAATCAGACGATTCTGCAAACCCTGATAAAAATAGCTGAATCGCTGCGGGTCCAGACCCAGAATATGCAGAATTGTCGCCTGCAGATCCCGAATCGTCGTCGGATGCTCCACCGGATAATACCCGAACTCGTCCGTGGCACCCCATGCCAGACCGCCACGGATTCCACCACCCGCCAACCACATCGTAAAGGCATACGGATGATGGTCACGTCCCACAAATCCCTTCTGAAAATCCGTACGCACGTTGTTCTGCATCATCGGAGTCCGACCAAACTCCCCACCCCAGACAATCAGAGTCTCATCCAGCAGTCCCCGCTGCTCCAGATCCCGAATCAAAGCGGCTATCGCCCGATCAGACGCCTGACACTTGATCGGCAGAGTTTCGTCAATACTCTCACCAGGCGACGAACCATGATGGTCCCAGCCCCAGTCATACAACTGCACAAATCTCACACCATTCTCAACCAGTCGACGTGCCAGCAGACAGTTATTGGCAAACGTCGGATCGTCACCACGGTACAACACTCGCGGATCGTCCGCACTTTCCGCCGGCGAGACATAGCCGGCCTGAGCTCCATACATCTCCAGTATATGTCGCGGCTCACCAGCCAGATTCATCACTTCCGGTACAGCCGTCTGCATCCGATATGCCAGCTCATACTGCGAAATCCTCGTCTGAGTTTCCGGGTCACCGCTCCGCGAAAACTCGGCAGCGTTCAACTCTGCCAATGTATCCAGCATCCGCCGACGCGTCGTCCGATCTATCCCCGCAGGATCACTCAGATACAACACCGGATCACCACTGGCACGACAGTTCACACCCTGGTATACCGAAGGCAGAAAACCGGATCCCCACAACGACTTGCCGGCATCAGGTGTCTTGCCGCCCGATAACAGCACAACAAAGCCCGGCAGATTCTCGTTCAGACTGCCCAGACCCCATGTCGCCCATGACCCCAGAGAAGGATTCCCCAGCCGCGCTGATCCCGTATGCAGAAACAACTGCGAAGGTGCATGATTAAACTGCTCCGTCTGCATCGTGCGAATCACACACGCCCGATCCACCACACCCGCGAAATGCGGCAGCAACTCGCTGATCCACTGACCACTTTCACCATGCTGACGAAACGAAAACTGACCTGCCAGAATCTTCGGTACACCCCGAATAAATGCAAATCGCTTCCCCGTCAGGAATGACTCCGGACAGTCCTGCAGATGCAGTCGCTGCAGTTCCGGCTTGTGCTCATATAACTCCAGCTGCGATGGCGAACCCGCCATGTGCAGATAAATTACATGCTTCGCGCGAGGAGCCAGCAGCGCCGGCCGCGCTGTGACAGCAGCGTCCGCACCCCGCGGCAGCACTCCGTCACGCGCCAGCAATGACTGCACAGCCATCGCGCCAATTCCCAGCCCCGCTGTCCGCAGCAGATGCCGTCGAGTCCCGCTCAGACCCCACTCGATCGCCGGATCCATCATCAATACTCCAACACAAACAGCACCGGAACACACCTGACCTGCTACCGACGACTCAAAAACTCATCCAGATTCAGAATCGTACTTGCCACCACAATGAACCCGGCAAACTCTGACTCCGACAGGGACTCCGGTCGCTCCACTCGCGCACCCGACAACAACGCCACTGACTGCTCCGGATGCTCAGCAAAAACCTGCTGCACATCCCGCTGCAATCGCTCCAGCGCCGCCACCTCAGACGGCAGCACCGGACGGATCAACGCACGCTGCAGACCACGCTCCACACGCCGCTCCGACTGTTCACTCATCCACTTCGCCAGACCACCCGCACACTCCAGACTGGCCGGATCATTCAGAACCACCAGTGCCTGCAGCGGAGTATTCGTGCGAATTCGACGAATCTGACAGACCTCGCCACTGCCCCCATCAAATGTTGTACCCATCGGATGCGGAGTCGTCCGCTTCAGATACGTATACAGCCCCCGACGATAACGATCCTCGCCCTCCGCATTTACCCATTTCTGACCGTTGTACGTCGAACGCCACAATCCGTCAGGCTGCGGAGGCATCACCGGAGGACCACCACGCTTCAGAGAAAGACGACCCGAAACAGACAGCATCTGGTCACGCAGCACCTCCGCCGATAATCGATAACGAGCCCCCCGAGACACCAGTACATTCCTCGGATCCTGCTGCTGCAGCTGAGCCGTGACGTCCGAAGACTGGGCATAAACCCGACTCAGAACCAGAACCTTCAACAGACGCTTCAACGACCAGCCATCCTGCCGATACTGCACCGCCAGAAAATCCAGCAGCTCAGGATTCACAGGCAGTGCCCCCAGAGCACCAAAATCTTCCTCCGTCTCCACCAGACCCTGCCCCCACAGACGCGCCCAGATCCGATTGGCCCAGACCCGCGGCGTTAAAGGATTCTGCGCTGACATCAGCCACCGCGCTGCATCCAGTCGCGTCGGTGATTCACCGGCCTCAAATCCAAAACGCAGCTCGCCGGGCAACGCAGGCGAAACCTGATCACCCGGATCCAGAAAATTGCCACGCCGATGAACCCGCGTCTCCCGCTGCCGATCTGCTGCCAGCGCCTGCAGCACCGGCACCCTCGCGACCCCCGACACCAACCCACTCAGTTCCTGCTCTACCGCCGTCAGTTCCGCCTGTAAACCACGCGTTTTCTCCGACGACTGCAGCGGCTGCAGACCCGCAGCAGGTCCACCATGCACACTCCAGCGAAATCGCCGAAACGTCAAAGAATTTCCATAGTTCTGGCGCATCACCAGTCGCAGCTCGCTCGGCTCACTCAACTGCAATGGCTCTGACAACTCAAATACCGCCGCATGCGGCTCACGCTGACGAGGACTCACTGCCCAGCCCGTCTTGAAATCACCGTCCAGAGCCCCCGTAATCGGCCAGTTCACCTGCTCAAAATCAGCCCGCGGACGCACCAGTTCCAATCGCTGCCATTGCCCCCCAACCAGTAACTCAACCTCCAGCTCCGACAGTACAAAATTCGGATCGGCCGGATTCCTGCCCACACCCTCCACCCCCGCACCTGCTCCAGCGACCGCCTGCAGTCGCAACGCCGCCAGAGAACCTCGCTCCAGACCCAGTGTCAAAGTATAAACATCCTCCGCCGGACGCGATCCGGATACCACAATGGATCCATCCGCCTGTGACTGCAACTTCGCTCCACCCTGCGACTCAGCCCGCTGCAGCATCAACGTTCGCCAGCCCTGATCATCCCCCGCTGCATCAGACTCCCGCGACTCCTCAAGTCGTGACCGCAGCTCCGACTGACGACCCTGCAGCGCCATACGCCGCACCCGCTGCGACTCATTCAGCAGTTCCAGAGTCGGAGCATCATCAAAGCGATCAGCATCCTGCGTCTGATTGAAAATAGCATACAAACCATAGTAATCCGTGATCGACAACGGATCATACTTGTGCGAATGACACTTCGCACAACCCGCCGTCAGTCCCATCCAGACCTGCAGCGTTGTGTCCACGCGATCCTTCACCGCAATCGAACGAAATTCCTCATCATCCGTGCCACCCTCGTCATTACTCATCGTGTTCCGATGAAATGCCGTCGCCAGGCGCTGCTCGTCTGTCGCATGCGGCAGCAGATCGCCCGCCAGCAGATGCTCCGTCAGCAAATCCAGGGGCAGATCCTCATTCAGAGCCTTCACCAGCCAGTCACGCCACGGCCACATCGTCCGACCAAGGTCCTTCTCATACCCCTTCGTATCCGCATACCGCGCAAGATCAAGCCACATCCGCGCCCAGTGCTCACCAAACTCCTCTCGCGCCAGCAGCGTATCAACCAGTCGCTCAACAGCCCGCGGATCGTCACTTGAGACAAAAGCTTCAGCCTCGGACATCGTCGGTGGCAGACCAGTCAGATCCAGCGACAGTCGCCGTATCAGAGTATACCGGTCCGCAGGTTCACGCAGCGCCAACCCGCGCTCACTCAAAAATCGCTCCACCAGCCAGTCAATACCAGCACTTCCCGCCGGAATACCTGCCCCCGCCATCGGTGGCTCAAACGACCAATGCCGCCCCCACACAGCGCCCTCGGCAATCCACCGCTGCAGAATCGCCTTCTGCTCAGCCGTCAGTGTCCTGTGAGAATCCGGCGGAGGCATCACCAGATCCGGATCACCGCTGTTGATCCGCTGCACAACCAGACTGGCCGCTGCATCACCTGCAGCAATCGGATGACCAGTCGCATGAACCCGTTTCGCCTCAGACTCCAGATCCAGTCGCAGACCCGCTTTCCGCTCAGATTCGTCCGGACCATGGCACGAAAAACAATTTGCTGACAGGATCGGCAGCACATCACGCCCGAAACGAACCGGCTGATCCGCTGACACCCAGGAACACACAACCCACAGCACCAGAATCCAGACTGCCAGACGCATCTGCAAATTCCCACTGAACAACGAACACAATGTCAACCGCCGACAACATCTGACAGTACTCGACCCGCCACATCTGTCAGCCGGAAATCCCGACCAGCATAACGATACGTCAGACGCTCATGATCCAGCCCCAGCAGATGCAGCATCGTCGCATGCAGATCATGCACATGCACCCGATCCTGCACCGCTCGAAATCCAAAATCATCCGTCTCACCATACGTCATTCCACCACGCACACCACCGCCCGCCAGCCACGTCGTGAATCCGTAATGATTATGGTCACGACCGGATCCGTTTTCGGATGTCGGAGTCCTGCCGAATTCGCCACCCCACAAAATCAAAGTCTCATCCAGCAGACCACGCTGCCGCAGATCCTGCAGCAACGCTGCAATCGGACGATCAATCGATCGCGCTAATGTCTCGGCCTGCCGATTGTGGTCACTGTGAGTATCCCAGGGCTGGCCGTCGCCGTAATACACCTGAATGAAACGCACACCCCGCTCGCTGAGCCGACGAGCCAGCAGACAACCCGATGCAAAATGGCCCTCCCCGTATAACTCACGAGTTGCCTTTGTTTCCTGCTGCAGATCAAATGCATCCGTTGCCGTGAACTGCATGCGAAATGCAGTCTCCATCGCCTGCAACCGACCCTCCAGCTGGCCATCCGGACCCGTCCGCGATAACTGATGCCGGTTCAGACGACTGATCAACTCGACCTGCGCCGCCTGCATCTCACGACCTGCAGCCTCGTTCCGCAGAAACGGAATCAGTTTCTCCGGCGTCGGCACCGAATGATTGATGTATGTGCCCTGATGTGAACCCGGCAGAAAAGCACTGGTCCACAAAATCGAAAAACGAACAGGCTTGCCAGGACACAACACAACATACGACGGCAGATTGCGATTCTCTGATCCCAGACCCCACGACAGCCACGAACCCATGCTGGGACGAGTCGGCAGAATGGTCCCATTGTTCATCAACAGCAGCGCCGGGCCATGATTCGGATTGTCAGTCCACGTCGAACGCAGCACACACAACTCATCCGCCTGCTGACCTGTCAGTGGCAATAAACTGCTGACTGGAATCCCACTGGTTCCACAGGGACGAAAACGAAATGGTGATGGCAGCAGACCCGCCGTACGACGCTCGGTCCGAAGATCTGCTTCCGGAGGACGCTGACCCGCATACTTCTGCAACAGCGGCTTCGGATCAAAAAAATCGCCCTGGTACGGACCACCATTCATGAACAGATGAATGACCCGGCGAGCACGCGGAACAAAATGCCGCAACGCACTGTCACCGCCGTCCGCAAATGCCGCCGCCAGACCCACACTGCCAACACCCGCACCCAGACAACCAATCAGACGACGACGCGTCAGAGCAGCCACCGGATCCGCGGAAAACCAACCAACCTGCTCTGAATCCGGTACGGGCTGCTTCATCAGTCCTGACCCCGCCATCAACAAACAGCACGACACTGAACCGCAAGGCACAGACAGAGTATCAGGCCCCACAATTCCCCGGAATCCCACCCCCGATTATCGCCGAATCGCTGCGGAAACGCACAGAAAAACAGACGGAACCTGCAAAACACGGAGATTTTCTCTGCGCTGAATCCCGCCAAACTCCCGACCACTGGATTCTCACTCGCCACCCTGCTAAACCAGACACCACAACAGTTCCGTTCCTTCCCACCCAACAGCTTTCCCGGAGCCTGATCATGTCGAATTCGCCAGCTTCCCGACGCCGGTTCATTACAACCGCACTCGCCGCTTCCGCCACACTGGCCGTCCCCGCCACCTCACACGCCGCCAGACGCTTCGGCAACGAAACCATCATCGGCGAAGGCGAATACAAGTACCGCGCCCTGCACAACTTCGCACAACTACCCGACAAGTACTCCTGGCAAACCACTCACAATGTCGCACTCGACAGCAGTGGAAATCTCTACGTTATTCACGAAGGACGCCGTGACCTCAAAGATCACCCCTCCATCTTCGTCTTCGACCCCGCAGGAAAGTTCGTTCGCGCATTCGGCGCCCAGTTCCAGGGTGGCGGACACGGCATCGAAATCCGCAATGAAGGCAACCAGGAATTCCTCTACGTCGCCGCCTATCAGCAGGTCAAAGCCTTCGCCAAAATGACCCTCAGCGGAGAAGTTGTCTGGTACAAAAAAGCACCCATGGAATCCGGACTCTACGCAGAAGGCGAAAACACCTCCACCGAACCCTCGTGGAACCGCAAAGGCTTCCTGCCCACAAACTTCGCCTTCCTCGACGATGGCGGGTTCCTGCTGGCTGACGGCTACGGCACCTTCGCTATCCATCAATTCGATCGTGATGGTAACTGGAAAAGCTCTTTCGGAGGTGCCGGTGAAGGAAACGGTACCTTCAACACCGCACACGGACTGTGGGTCGATAATCGCGCAGGCAAAAAACCCACCATCGTCGTTACAGATCGAGCTCACAATACACTGCAGATCTTCTCAATGGATGGCAAATACCTCGAAACCATCGCAGGCTTCGGACTGCCCGCAAATGTCGAAACTCAGGGCAACCTGATGCTCGTGCCCGAACTCAAAGCCTGTGTCACACTGCTCAATGAAAAGAATGAAGTCGTCGCCAGACTCGGACGCGCCGTCGAACGACTCGATGAAGTCAAAGATCTTCGCGGCAAGCCCGATCAGTGGAAAGACGGACAATTCGTCCACCCGCACGACGCCTGCTTCGCACCCAATGGTGATCTGTTCGTCGCCGAATGGGTCGCCACTGGACGCATCACAAAACTTGTCAAAGTCTGACAGTTCTCCGCCGCTGTTCACCGTCCGCAGAACAGAAAAAACGCCGCCGAAACCCATGTTTCGACGGCGTTCTCATTTCGCTTAACACGCCACAGCAGGCTGATACAACTGGTCAGTTCAGTGTCTGCTGGCCCGGCTTCCAGTTGCACGGACACAACTTGTCAGTCTGCAATGCATCCAGTACACGCAGCACTTCGTCCACATTGCGACCAACACCCAGATCGTGAACCGCCAGCCAGCGCAATACACCCTGCGGATCAATCAGATACACACCGCGATACGCTATGCCCTTGCCGCAATCCAGAACGTCATATGCCGATGACAGCTGATGATTCGTGTCACCAATCATCAAATGCTTCAGCTGACCCAGCTCTTTGTGCGAATCACACCAGCCCTTGTGACTGAAAACACTGTCCGTACTGGCCGTCAACACCACCGTGTTCCGATCAGCAAACTCACCCAGCGCCTTGTCAAAGGCAATAATCTCAGTCGGACACACAAACGTAAAGTCCAGCGGGTAGAAGTACAGACACACCCACTTGCCCTTCAGATCAGACAACTTCATGTCCTGAAACTGAGCGTCCGTGCCGTCCTTCGTGCGATCATAAGCCTGCAACGCAAGTTCCGCACCAGGTGCCGGCTGGCCAATACGAATACCCATGTTCTAACCCTGCTCACATCAAAGTAACAAAAATTCACCAATGCCACACAAAAACGCCCGGATCCCACTCCGCGACGAACATTCAGCCTGAGTATAGAAGCGAGGTTGGGCAATTCAACACAGACTGCACTTTGTCCATAAATGCGATCCACACCATCGACTCTCCACACCACAATCTCCATACAAGTGTTCAGATGAACATATTCCGGGCCCAATAGTCCGAGAAAGTTCATCCGACCATTCCGACTGCAAGCAAAAAATCGCCAGTGCCCACACGGAAACCCGATTGCTCCACGATTTTGACTGTCGCTGGCAAGATTCACCCTGATTTTTTCCGACCGAATCGGGGCAGGCGCGCGAATTCCGCCAACGCCGGCACAGAACCCCGCGTAAAACACACCGGGAATACTGCGCCTCACAGTTTGTCCGAAATCGATTTTGCTCATCCAAGCGTGGAATACAGACGTGCTTGATCACTTGCTTACAATTGCCGAAATCCGTAGCCAGGTTCTGACAACTCGAATCGACTGGACGTGGACGTGGCTGGTGGTGTTCGGGATGATGATCGGTCTGACCGCGATTTCCTACGGAACGCGACCCGGAGTCATCGCTCGCGCAACAACCAAAGAAGCGATCCGGCAACCCCTGTTTCTGCTGCTGCTGACCATCTCTGCACTGGTCCTGATCGGCAACAGCGTCGTGCCCTTCTTCACCTTCGAAGACGAAGGCAAGATGCTGACTGAATGCGGACTTGCCACGCTGCTGATCGCCGGTGCTCTACTGGCCGTCTGGACGGCGGGAACCAGCATTACCAGCGAAATCGAGGGCAAAACGGCAATGACCCTGCTCAGCAAACCAATTGACCGTCGCCAGTTCCTGTTCGGTAAGTACATTGGAATTCTTCAGGCAGTCATCTGGATGTTCCTGATCCTGACGGCCATTTTTGCCCTCCTGACCTTCATCAAGGTCGGCTACGACCAGAAAGAGCAGTCGCTGGACGTCACCCCCTATTGGCAATGGATCAGGATTTCTGACGTGGAACTGCCTGTACCTCATCCGGACCGCATGAGCGTGGTCGGAGCGATCCTGCCCGGTATCGCATTGACCTTCATGCAGGTTGCCGTACTCGGTGCCATCAGCGTGACCGTGGCTACCCGCCTGCCGATGGTCATGAACCTTGTCATCTGTTTCGCAGTATTTGTCGTCGGAAATCTGACCGAGATCATCGTGAATTCCAGCGTAGAAGGTCAGGCCAACGAATCCGTGATCTTCACGGCCCGACTGATCTCCATGGTCGTACCATCGCTCTCCGCCTTCAACATCTCATCCGCTGTAGCCACCGGCAGGATTGTGCCACAGGACTACCTCGGACTCAGCCTGATCTACGCCACTGCATACATTGGTGCGATGCTGCTGCTGGGATTCCTGCTGTTCGAAGACCGCGATCTGGCCTGATCCGACAGTCGGCTCTTTCGAATTCCGGGCCTGCACCGCTGATTTCTGCCGATAAACACTCTATCCCGCCGTTTCCGATACCGGGGCAGGTGTTATCTTCTTCGCGGCTCAGCGTCTGTATCCATTCCCGTTCGAATCAGCGTGCACTGGCACCTCCAAACCACTTCACAGTGATCCCGGGTGCCGCAGGAGCATGTCCTATGTCGTCGTCACCGGAATTCCAGCGGCTGGTTTCTGTTCGCTCCCTGCCCGCTGCCCGGGCCCTGGCTGCCCTGCTGCTTGCGATTCTCTCAGCCCTGATGCTGGTTGTCACTCTCATTCTTCCCGCGGTCGCGACGCTGGTCCTGCTGCTGCCTGAGTCCGCTGCTGCAACTCAGATCCTTCGCTATGCCCCGGGGTTGCAGCAGCCGCGAACGGCTGCACTGGTTGCTATCGCCACCATCGCTTCCGCCTGGCTCCTGCACAGTCTGCTGAAAGCATTCTCGCTCTCGGTCTGCGAAACCATGGCCGCCGATACCATCACACGACTCAGAAAGCATATCCATCGCAAAGCACTGCGACTGGAACCCGCCGATCTCACAGGCTCACATGCAGACGATGCCCCCCGAGTTTTCCATGCATCAGCCGAGGAGCTGGAACGTCACATGACAGCATGGCTTGGCAAAGCCTGCACCGCCATTCCACAACTCGTGCTCACAATCGCTGCCGCCCTGCTACTCGCTCGCCACGTCGCCATTCAGACCGTGGTTCCGGTCATCCTGACAGCCATCCTGCTCCGCCGCGAAAAAAATCGACACCAGTCAGCGGAACAGCTGCTGGATGATCAGGTCGAACGCAGTCGCCGACAGATGGTGCAGACTCTCGGAAAAGCCCGAATTGTCAGTGGCTTCGGCATGGAAGACCTCGAACACGCTCAGTTCGACCTGCAGCTGACCGAGTATCGGCAGAAACGTACCGCCCTGAGGCTGCAGCAGCGACGCAGCAGACTGGCTGCATGGCTGCTGCTCACCGCCGCTGTCGGAATCCCCGCACTACTCCTCGCACTGCAGTTGTCCGCCGGCTTCTCCGTCCTCGCCTCCCTCGCCCTCCCACCACTGCTGCTGGCAATGTTCAACGCCGTTTCACAACTGGCCTCTCTGACCGATCACGCATCCGCCGGCGGCGAACTGGCCGATGAAATCACTCGTTACCTCGACCGCATTCCCAGTGTCAGTCAGGTCGCCGGAGCCAGCTTCCTGAATCCACTCAGCCGTACACTGACCTTTGATCAGATCTCATGGGAAACTGAAGACGGGCGCCGGATCCTGGATGGACTCGATCTGCGGATTACACAGGGCGAACGAGTTGCCCTGCTGTCCCTCGACAGACTCCCCGCCTGTGCACTCGCCAGCATGATCCCCAGACTGATTGATCCATTGGCAGGTCGAGTTCTGATTGATGGACGCGACATCCGCGAAGGCACCCTGGAATCACTGCGCGAAGAAGCCATCTTCGTCAGCGGGGAAGACGCAGTCTTTGACGCCACGGTCCTTGAAAACATCACCTGCGGCAGACCAGACCTCTCCAGACAGCAGGCCGTTGATGCCGCCAAACTTGTGCATGCCGATCACTTCATCCGCAGTCTGCCACGCGGCTACGAAACGGCACTCGGTGAACATGGACTGCAGCTGGATCCAGGACAACGGTTTCGACTGAGCCTCGCTCGCGCCGCTGCCAGAAAACCCGCACTCCTCATTGTTGAGGAACCCGATGTACCCCTCGATCCGGATACCAAAGCCATGCTCGATGACGCATGGCAAAGACTCAGCGATGATCGCACGATCCTGTTCCTGCCCTCCCGACTGTCCACCGTCAAACGCTGCACCAGAATTGTCGTAATCCACCAGGGTCAGGTGGCTGCTGACGGCACTCACGAACAACTGGTCCGCAACTCCGATATCTACAGACACTGGGAATATCAGCGTTTTCATCCGTTCCGCGACGATCGTGACTCAGCCTGAAAACGGACCGCCGAACCCTGCCAAAGGCGAATTCCCTGTCGCCACACACGTACCTGCTCAACCCCTCCCCCACGGCAACCCTCGCAGAATTCGCTCCCAGCCACAGTAGTCCGCCACACCGGAAAAAATCAGCGAACAACCCATCAGCACACTCAGTACCAGACCAGCACCGCTCACGGCCGGAATCTGAGCCAGCAAACCTCCAGCCAGTGTCAGCAGACCATTGGCAACCAGTGCCTGTCGCCTGACATTCATGATATCCCAGCTCCTGCAAGTCTCAGATTCTTCAGCAACTCCTCAACACACGCCCCGGCAAACTCCGGCGAATTGATCCCACTATCCACATCACGCACCCGCACTCCCGGTCGCAGCGAGTTCGCCAGCGAGTTGAACAGCGTCGCATCCGCTTCAGCATCATGAAAAGGTCCGCCCGCAGCACTGATCACACTGATACCCCGCAGCGGCAGCAGCACTGTGATCGGACCAGTCGACGCATTGATCCGCTCAGCCAGCATCAGCCCCAGTTGCCGACACTCCTCGGCCGTCGTTCGCATCAGGGTCACCTGTGGATTATGAACGTAGAAATTTCTCCCGGAATACCTCTGAGGAATCGTCTCGGGAGGACCAAAATTGACCATGTCAAGACATCCCGGAGTCACAATCGTCGGCACACCACACCGCGCAGCAGCACGCCCGCGATCCGGACCAGCAGACAACACTCCACCCAACAGCTCATCCGCCAGCTCTGTCGTCGTTATGTCCAGCACACCCGAAACCAGACCACTCTCAATCAATGACTCCATCGTCCGGCCACCTGTCCCATTCGCATGGAACACCAGCACCTCATAGCCCGCCTGCTCCAGCAGCGGTACCGCTGCATTGATACAGCCCGTCGTGTTGCCAAACATGCTGGCCACAATCACCGGCCGATCCACGCTGCTGCAGGGCTTCACGGACACCATCCCGCAGATAGCCCCGGCAGCACGCGACAGCACAACGCGGGAGATCCGATTCAATCCCGCCACATCCACCACCGCAGGCATCATCGTGATATCCTGAGTCCCGACGTAGTGGGCGATATTGCCTCCAGCCATCGTGCTGACGATCAGACGAGGAAAGCCAATTGGCAACGCCCGCATCCCCGCAGACGCAATCGCCGTACCACTGCTGCCTCCCAGCGAAATGACCCCAACCAGATCATGCTGCTCACACAGAATCGGCAGAAAAACCCCGGCAGCAGCAGCCATCGCTGATACACTGGCCCCGCGATCCCGCTGACTCAGAACTGCCGCAGGATCCAGGCCTGCAGCCGCCAGTGCTGCCTCCCGAGTAATGTTCGGAATCACCGCCGGCTCCGACAATGTCCCTGCATCAATCAGAACAGGCTCATGACCCAGCAATCGAATCTGTTCCGCCACAAACAGATGCTCCACACCCTTGCTGTCCAGAGTCCCGAAGACCGCAATCCTCGCCATCAGCGCGTCCCCCGCACACGGCCGTTCCTCAGAAAATAAAATCGCCCGTCTTCGGCACCACCCAGAAAATCCGGAACCCCGTCTCCGTCAAAATCCACTGTCGTCGGACTCACGTCATGCCCTTCGATATTGCGTTTCGCCAGAGCTCCAGATGGTTCCATCACCCACGTGTCACCCCGCTGCTCAGTACAACGCAGCAGATCCGCGTTCGCCGAATTCAGCAGAAAATCCAGCAAACCGTCACCGTCCCAGTCCACCGCACAAAGTTTCCGACGACCACTGCGACCACCCACACCCGCCGTCAGACGAATGGGCTGCCCCTGCCCATCCACAAACGCACGCCGCGGTGCTCGCAACAGCAACTGATCATCACGACGCTCACGCTCAAACAGCG
This sequence comes from uncultured Planctomycetaceae bacterium, assembly GCA_903858815.1. GTDB lineage: Bacteria > Planctomycetota > Planctomycetia > Planctomycetales > Planctomycetaceae > SXXK01. The sequence continues at coordinate 80,519 of CAIOKE010000283.1, forward strand.
CCAGATAGCCCTCATGATCCAGCATCACCAGATCCAGCAGCCCGTCACGATTCATGTCCACAACAACCGGCGTTGTCCTCCACTGAGTCAACAGGCCCGCACCCTCCGGTCGCAGCCAGCCCCAGGACAACACTGGCTGAGCTCCCTGCCACTCCACCTCAATCGGCCGAGATTCCGAAAATCGTGGCTCACTTCGAGTCCCCTCGTTACGCAGCCAGCTCACACGACCCAGAATCGAATTGTACACAATGTCAGGCAGACCATCAGCATCCCAGTCCGCCACATTCAAAGTCGTATAACCCCACTTCGCCTCAGCCGGCCCCTGAATACTGCCGTTCACTCCAGCCTGCACACGAAATACTCGCTCGCCAACCACCAAACGCTCACCAGCAGACCAACGCGGCGATGCCACACCTCGACCACTCAGGTTCCGAAAAATCTCGATATACCCCGCTGTATTGCCGGACACAAGATCCATGTCTCCGTCCCCATCCCAGTCAACTCCCGTCGGTGTCGCCAACGCTCCACTCTTCAACGTCTCCGCCTGCTGCCGGAAATACACCGGATCACGAAACACCGGCGCTCCCTTCGCAGCAGAACGCGTGACATTCTCCAGTAACGCCACTCGACCATCCTCATCACCCGTCACCAGATCCACGTCCCCATCCAGATCCCAGTCAATCGCCACCGGAACGATCATCTGCAGATCCATCACCAGTTGCCCGCCACTCTCCGATATCAGACGCACGCCCTCCCCATAACGCGGCTCCTGACGACTACCCTGATTCTCAAACCACGTCAGACCATCCAGAAACTCACCGCAGATCAGATCCAGATCGCCGTCTCCGTCAAAGTCTTCAAAATTCGGTGAAGGACAACCAAAGACATCCAGATCCCGGCCGGCAGACTGCACTCGAAATGGCTGACCATACACAGGTACGGCCGCACTACCCGTATTCAGGAAAACATACACCCAGCCATGCAACGGACCATTCAGCCACCTGCCAGCCGCATCCCACGCATCATCCCAGCCGTAAAAACTCCAGTCCTCAATCCCCACCACAAGATCCGTCAGCCCGTCACCGTTGTAGTCCGAATAACGCCACTGGTTGTGACGAACACGCGGGCCCTTCGGCTGACGACCCTCGGGCTTGTGAAATCCCACGTCCACCAACAGCTTCTCACGCTGCTCAAGGCCATGCCCGAAAACATCAACATATTCATATCCCGGCGACAGCACATGAACCCGACCAGCGACGTAACTGGGCATCACGTAATGCACTGTCCTGCCCAGAAATCGACCCGGCCGAAACACCGGAAAACGCACCTCCGATGTCCTGCCACTCACGTTCTCGAAAAACCACAGTCCATTCGACGGCTTGTCCGGACAGGAAACCACCAGATCCAGATCACCATCAGCATCCGCATCCATCGGCAGAGGCCACGCCCACAGCCCAACCCCCAGGTCCACCTCCAGACCCGCATGATTGTACCGCAACTGCTGAAGCTCGTCCTGAGCTGCAGCAGAAACCAACAGCCCAGCCCAGAAACACAGGATACATAGGGAAAAAAACGCGTTTTTTACGACGTAACCAAAGCTCCACATGCAGCATCTTCCCACAAAAACATCACCTCGAACCACACCCCCACCAACCTTCCACACTCACCCAGCAACAAAAAAAACAGAGTTTTAACGACATTTTGAGCACCGTCAGAGTCGCCATGAAAATGGTAAAATACCCATTCAAGCCATGTTCTTCCGGTTCTCGCAGATGATTTCCCGCATCCTCCAATTGCAGGAAGCGTCAGAAAACCGCAAAAAAGCACGGAAATCGAGATTTTCTGAGATTCGATGGATTGACACGCCGAAACGAGGGCAGTCTACTTCCGAGCAAAAATGCAGCGGGATTCATCCGAATCCAAAGCGTTCACTCCATTCAGTTGTTTTTGCAATTCCAGATCAGAACCGGGAGATTCCGAGAATGGCCAAGAAAGCAGTCAAGCCGAAGTCGATTTCCAAGTCCGAAATCCTGAACTCACTGGCCGAGAAAACCGGCAATAGCCGCAAGGAAGCCGGTGCCCTTCTCGAAGCTCTCGAAGCTGTGATCACCGAAAATGTGGCCAAGGGCCCAGGCATCTTCACACTGCCAGGCCTCGTCAAGATCTATGTCCACACCAAGCCAGCCACCAAGGAACGTACCGGAACCAATCCGCGAACCGGTGAACCCATCACCTACGCTCCGAAGCCGGCTCGCAAGATGGTCAAGGTCAAGGCCCTCAAAAAGCTGAAAGACCTCATCTGACACCGATGAACTGACGTTCAGGCACGTGGCCCAAGTCACGTGCCTGTTCGTATTTCCGGACTGTCTTAACCGGCAGCTTTTGCCGGTTATCTTCTTGACTGCATCCAGTCACCCACCTACGATTTCTGGTGACACGCGAAAGAAACCCAGCGATTGGGCCGGTTTTCTTTTCGTTTGATCAGCTCGCAAGGGGGAATTCTCATGCTGGTGCTCTCAAGGAAGGAAGACCAGTGCATCCGAATTAACGAGAACATCGTCATTCGGGTGGTACAGATTCGTGGTGATCGTGTTCGCATCGGTATCGAAGCACCTCGTGATGTCACGGTACATCGCGAAGAAGTGTTGCAGACGCTGTTGCAGGAAAAACTCAAGTTCGTCGTATCCAGTTCCGAAGAATCCAGCCAGACTCTCGAAGCGCTGAATTGATTTCGCTGCGGTTCGTGGTCTAATGTCGCTCCAAGCGGCCCCATCGTCTAGTTAGGTCCAGGACATCGGATTTTCATTCCGGTAACAGGGGTTCAAATCCCCTTGGGGTCAATGCCTCGGTCTTTTCGGCCGAGGTTTTTTTTCGCGCACACAGTCGGCCTCTTCCCTTGCATGCTGTCCCAGCATTCCGGAAAGTACCGTGTGTTTGCTTGCCTGCTCAGTGAACATCTCCATAAATTGCCATAGCCTGTATTCGCTGCAAGTCCGCCGCATCTGCATCGCAGGTCAGGACAGTTCTGATCGGAGCCGGTTTTGGTCTCCCAGTCCATCAGGAATCAATACCTCGCCGACCCGGACGTTCAGCTAATGCTGAAAGTCTCCGCGGGTGACAACGCAGCCTTCGAAGACCTTGTACTCAGATACCAGGATCGACTGGTTGGGTTTTTCTTCCACCTCGTTCACGACAGGCCCGCCTCAGAAGACCTCGCGCAGGAAGCCTTCCTCCGCATCTTTCGATCGCGTGACCGTTACGAACCCACTGCACGCTTCTCGACGTGGCTCTTTCGAATCGCACATAACCTCGCCAGCAACCATCGCCGCGGCAAAATCAAACGTCGCGAACTCTCGTTGGCATCCCAGTCAGGCAGCCACGAACAACTGCCGGCAGAAACCAGCTTCGCTGAAAAGTCCGGCCTCATGCCATCGCGACAACTGGATTCACTCGAATTGCGCGAACTTGTACGCTCAGCCATCGATGAACTCAGTGACCGACAGAAAACCGCTGTCGTCCTGCACAAGTTCGAAGATATGAGCTACGAGGAGATCGGTGAAGTGATGGGGCTCGGCACCGTAGCCGTCAAATCGCTGCTCTCCAGAGCTCGCATTCACCTGAAGGAAGCACTGGAAAAATTCTCCTGAAAGACGGTCTGATGAACAGTGCCAACCCTGAATCTGAATCTGACGACCCGGATCTGCACGAAACAGACCCGCGCCTCACAGAACTCGTCGCTTACCTCGATGGGGAACTGTCGGCCGAAGAATCTGAACGCGTCGAAAAGGAACTCGCAGCACAGCCCGCTCTCCGCCGCAACGCTGATGGACTCGATCGTACCTGGCAGATGCTCAATGCCCTCGAAGACGCCGGAGCCAGCGGGGAATTCACAAAACGCACCCTCGCTTCAATTCGCACCGTTTCAACACCCGAAGCTCAGCTCACTCAGCCATCACTGCAGAACTCTCGAATCCAGACAGTACTCGCTATCGCTGTCCCTGCCCTGCTCTGCACCGCTGTTGGCTTCATCGGCACGGCAATCGGCCTGAATCTGGCCCGTAATGCCCCCGCCGCCACCCCGCAGGATCGACAACTCCTGCAGAACTTCGACCTGCTGCAGAATTACCAGAACATGCGGCAGATTCCGGACGCTCAGTTCCTGCAACAACTGGCCAACACCGAATCATCCACTGCTGGAACTCAGCCATGACGCCACGATCCGCAGGACGCATGCTGCTGAACTTTCTGGGGCTCGGCATCGGTGCTGTGCTTGCTGTTGCAGCACTCGGCACTCGCACCACTGAACAGACTCAGCTGGCCAGCAACGCCGATCGCTTCCGTCAACTCTCCTCAGAAGATCAACACCTCGTCCGCCTCAGCTTCCAGGACTACCTTGCACAGTCCGCTGAACGTCAGCAGACGCTGCACGACATTCAGAACCTCAGCCAGTCATCACCCGATGCACAGGCTGCTCTGAACCGATTCGGGAAATGGTGGAAGGAGCTTTCCCGCGCGGACTGGGATGCATGGGCCGCCACCTCAGGCGACGATCGACTCCAGTTTGTCAAAGATCGCTGGACCTCTGATGAAAATGCTCGCGATACCGCAGTCATCGAAATTCGCTTTCCCGCTGCATACGAACGATTCCTGCCCCGCCTGCTGCTCACTCACGCAGAACTCGAAGCAATCGTTTTTGCACTGGTCCCGGAAAATGAAAGACCCGCCGAAATCAATCAAAACCTCGAACAACTGCCCGATGACCGCCGTAGATCACTCAGCCTGATCCTCTGGATGTTCCGACAACTTGCCGAACAGGGCGAACAACCACAACGCAATGAAGTCGTCGCTCGTAAAATGAAACACATGAAACAACTCATGCTGGAAAAGATCCAGGATGACGAGTGGACTGCGAAATTCCGGACAACTCTGCAGAACATCGAAGGTCGCAGCATCGAAGTCTACTGGCTGACACCCGTCGTCTACGCTGTTCTTGGCCAGGCCGCCGTACATCTGGGACGTGAACTGCTGCATGAATCCACGGTTACCGAAGAGGCTGTGCTTGCCGAATTCGACAGGATTACCCCGGTCCAGCAGCGCGAACTGATGCAGTTACCACCCGCCCAGGCACGCGCTCGACTGCAGTACCTCGCACAGATTCAGGCTGCCCAGGGCTCCCAGAGACAACTGCTTCAGCACTTCGAAGAATTCACAAGAAACTTCGAACAACTGATGCGCACAGCCACTTTCGGTTTCGGCTCAGGTCGACGCACACAGGATGGTCGCAGCAACGATCGCTGAAAAATTCACCAGACCAAACCCGCCAATTCAGATCGTCACGTGTGCGAATGCTCGGGGCCCGGAAACACTCCACCCTGGACCTCAGCAATATACCGCCGCACCGCCACATCCGCCTGCTCACGCAGTTGCCCGAACTGCTTCAGAAAACGCGGGCGAAAGCCTGTATTCAATCCCAGCATATCCGCGCCAACAAGAACCTGCCCCGTACATCCTGAACCGGCCCCGATACCAATCGTCGGTATGCTCAGACTCTCCGTGATACGGCCGGCAAGATCCTCCGGAATTAATTCCAGCACAATCGCAAAAGCCCCCGCATCCTCAGCCGCTCGAGCATCATCCAGCAACTGCTGCTCATCACGCTGGATTTTCCCCATCCCGCCAAGCTGCCGCACAGCCTGAGGACGCATCCCGATGTGAGCCATCACCGGAACATCAGCACGCCCGATGGCACGTATCGTTTCTGCCTGGATCGCACCACCCTCCAGCTTCACCGCATCGGCACCCGTCTGCTTGATAATCCTGCCGGCATTACGAATCGCTTCAGAGACGCTCACCTGATAGCTCATGAAAGGCATGTCTACGACAACCAGAGCCCGCTTTACAGACCGCATCACAGCCCGGCCATGATAAATCATTTCGCCCACTGTCACCGGCAATGTCGTTGTATGACCCTGAACCACCATCGCCAGACTGTCACCAACCAGAATACTGTCAACACCCGCCTCATCAAAAATCCCGGCCCACAGACAGTCGTAGGCCGTCAGCATCGTCAGCCGACGCCCTTCCGCTGCCGCCTCGCGAAAAGCCGGAACTGTAACTTTTTTCAAAGTCTTCGACATCAATCCAGCCTCCCACACTCAGCCTCAAAACACTCAGATCGCATCCTTCACAATCGGATTGGTCAGAGTTCCTATGCCGGAAATGCTGATGCTGACCTCGTCCCCATGCTCCAGCGTGAAATTGTCGTCAGGAACAATTCCCGTCCCCGTCATCAGAAACGCCCCCTGAGGAAGCTCGTTCTCACGAAACAGCCAGCTGATAAGTTCTTCCGGCGTGCGTTTCATCTGACTCAGCTTCGTTGCCCCGCTGTAAACAACTGCACCCGCTCGGCGAATCTGCAGACCGATGTCCACATGCTCCGCTGTCAATGGCTGCTCTGCCAGCAGCACACAGGGCCCAAGACCGGCACACTGTCGATAAAACTTTGCCTGTGGCAGATACAACGGATTCTCACCCTCAATATCACGAGCTGACATGTCGTTACCAATCGTGTAACCCACAATCCGCCCATCCGGCCCAGCCACCAGAGTAAACTCGGGCTCCGGAACGCTCCAACTGCTGTCTCCCCGCACTCGCAATGGCTGCCCAGGACCAGCAACACGATGCGGTGTCGCCTTGAAAAATAATTCAGGACGATCGGCCGTGTAAACCTTGTCATAGTTCGAAGCAGACGTCTCCGACTCCTCCATCCTCGCGATCTGACTTCGCTTGTACGTCACACCGGCAGCCCAGACCTCCTGACTGTCAATTGGAGCCAGCACGGTGACCGCAGACAACGGATAAGCCGTGGCGTCAGGACGCAACAAAAATCGGGCCAGACCAAAGGGATCTGACGAATTCAGAATATCCATCAGTGAATGACACTGATCGATCTGCGTCAGATCCAGCAGCCGAACTTCCGTTTCCAGCATCGAGGCAACACGCAGGGAACCGTCATTCAGTCGTATTTTGCAGAGTTTCACAGGTCTGTCCCCGTCTGGTACCCTCGAATCACACATCTGACACCCGAAAATTCCGGTCGCAAAGTGTACCGGCGAAGGGCCGATCCCGCCAGTTGGCCCCACTGATGCACTCCGAGTTCACCATGAATGCACCTTTGTCGGATTTGAAAAATCTGTCCGCCAGACGAAAAAAAACGGCATCCTGCAACCGGAATTGCTGTCGTGCTGGAGAACACGGCTATGGATCTGTAGAGTAAAATCCGAGATGGGACAGACACACTGCCCTCCACTTCACATGTCCACACACTTCAGAAACCGCACAACTCATCATGAATCCGGTGACCGGCCCCGACTTCGATTCACATGAACTGATTCCCGCCATCGCTCAGGATGCGGAAACCGGTGATGTCCTCATGATGGCATGGATGAACCGACAGTCGTGGCAGGAAACACTCAGCACAGGCAAAGTCTGCTACTACAGCCGCAGCCGCAGGAAACTCTGGCGGAAAGGCGAAGAAAGCGGAAATGTGCAGGAACTCGTCTCCGCATGGTTTGACTGCGACGGTGATACCCTGCTGCTGAAAGTCCGACAGATCGGCGGAGCAGCCTGCCATGAAGGTTACAGGTCCTGCTTTTTCCGACGGATCGTTCCGGAAACCGGCGGATTTGCCACCGAAGGTCAGCAGGTCTTCGACCCGACGATCGTCTATCGTCGCTGACACACACACGCTTGCTTATCCCTGAAAACATCCTCCTTCCAGACCTGAGAACTTTCCCATGACCGGCCGTGTACTCCGACTTGGTATCCCCGCTGGCAGCCTCCAGGAATCCACCGCCGCCCTCTTCAGCAAAGCCGGCTATAACATCAAGTTCGCCTCCAGGTCGTATTTCCCTTCGATCGATGATCCTGAAATTGAGTGCATGCTGATCCGTGCTCAGGAAATGGCTCGCTACGTCGAAAACGGGATCCTTGATGCCGGTATCACCGGATTTGACTGGATCCTTGAAACCGGCGCCGAAGTCCACGAAGTCTGCGAACTGGTGTTTTCGAAAGTCAGTCGACGACCCGTTCGGTGGGTGCTGTGCGTCCCGGAAGATTCCCCCATCCGCTGCGTTGCTGACCTGCAGGGGAAAACCATCGCCACAGAAGTGGTCGGACTCACCACCCGATTCCTCGCCAACCACGGTGTTTCGGCCCGCGTTGAATTCTCGTGGGGCGCTACAGAAGTCAAACCCCCCAGACTCGCAGATGCCATCGTTGAAGTCACTGAAACAGGCAGCTCACTGCGAGCCAATAATCTGCGGATCGTCGAAGAGCTGCTGCAGAGCACCACCCGCTTCATCGCCAATAAAACCTCCTGGAACGACATGTGGATCCAGGAAAAAATCCAGAACATCGCCCTGATGCTCCAGTCCTGCCTTGAAGCTGAAGGCAAAGTCGGACTCATGATGAATACGCTCGAAGGCAACCTCGCGGCTGTGCTTGCGATCCTGCCAGCACTGCAGAAACCCACCGTTTCGCACCTGTCAGACCCCGCCTGGGTCGCACTGAACACGATCGTGGATGAAAACATCGTGCGAACGATCATTCCCCGCCTGAAAGCAGCCGGCGCCCGCGGAATTGTCGAATACCCCATCAGCAAGATCATCGACTGACCGCCCTCAATTGTGAAAAGCGGTAAACTGCACAAACCCTGACACATATTCCTGTTGTATTTGCCCTGACAGATAAGTCTGCGTTTCAAATTCGTTTCCTCGGCTTCATTTTCGTTCCGACCGCTACAGAGCGACGATACCCGAAGCAGCCCTGTTTGAGCCTTCTTCACATTGTGTGGGCTCGGGAATTTCTGCCGACAAGTGCGTCACTCGCAGTGACTCCGACGCGGGAAGTTGGCATGTAAACCAGATCCAGAACACCCAGGTCTCAGGGAGGGACCTCTGTGTTTCGCGGGTCATGGATGAACGCGAGGGAATGGAAATGGTCAGACGCTCATGGAAGTCGCTGCTGTCCAGCGCAGCACTGCTTAGCGCCTTCTCAGTGGCAGGGATCGCTGCTGCTGGCGACGGCTGCTCAGAAGGTTGCACAACTGCAGGTTGCCCGGACTGCAAGTCGTGCGAGCAGGTATTTAATGATGCCGGACAGAAGCTGACTGATCAGCTGGCAAAGATGAGTGCCTGCGGCGATGGCTGCGGCAACAACGCCAACTGCAGTGCTCCGCAGTCCGTCTGTGACAGCGGGGCTGCTGATCCGTGCGGAGATCCGCTCGGTGACGCTTGTGCAGAAGGCTGCGATGGCGGCCTGTTCGGTGAATCCGGCAGTGGGATCGAGTTCGGTGGCTGGACCCAGTTCGGCTACCAGAACAACCCGGACGGGTCATTCACCGGCAACGGCGTCCTTCTGAATCAGAAGGAATGGGACGTCCTCGGATTGAATCAGCAGGGTCTGTTTGTCGGTCGCACTGCCGACGGTTCCAAAGGACTGGATTTCGGTTTCCGTGCCGAAGCCATCTATGGTACCGATGGTAACGAAGCTCAGTCCTTCGGAAACAACTTCGGTCGCTATGACTATGATTCCACCTGGAACCATGGCATCTACGAATGGGCACTGCCACAGCTTTACGCTGAAGTCGCCTCCGGTGACCTCTCTGTGAAACTTGGACACTTCTACACGCCAATCGGCTACGAAGTGATCCCCTCAGGCGGCAACTTCTTCTTCAGCCGCCAGATCACCTTCTACAACAGCGAGCCCTTTACCCACACCGGTGCTCTGGCAACCTATGCCGCAGGCGACAACCTGTCGGTGCTCGGCGGCTGGACACTGGGTATGGACACCGGCTTCGATCAGCTCAATGGTGGCAGCGCGTTCCTCGGTGGTTTCATCTACAACCTGTCCGAAGCGACCTCGCTGACATACATGATGACAACTGGTAACCAGGGATGGCGTGGCGATGGTTCCATCAACAGCGTCATCCTGTCGCACAACTGGACCGACGTTATTCAGTCAGTACACCAGATTGACGTGCTGAATTCTGACCTGCAGGCTGACTTCGTTGCCAACGGTATCGCCCGTGACTCAGTCGGCCAGATCAACTACCTGTTCTACACGATCAACGACCAGCTCAAGGCCGGGGTTCGCCAGGAATGGTACAAGGCTGACTCAATCTCCTACAACACTGTCACCTACGGTGTGAACATCAAGCCGGTTGACATGCTTGTCATTCGACCGGAAGTCCGCCATATGTTTTCTCCGGGTGCACCGGCAGGAGCCTACGACGAACTGTTCAACTCCACAGTCTTCGGAATTGATGCCATCCTGAGCTACTGATGTCTCAGAGTGCACATCGCTGAACTTCAGGACCGTGGCAGGCTTCTGCCACGGTCTTTTTCGTTAGCCACTGCAGCCACGTCAGCAAACCACCCGTCCCGCCACGATGCGAAAAACCAGCCGCTGCTCATGAGTTTCAGCAAGGTGAGCAGCAGCTCGAGCCGTATCCATGTTAAACAGTGTTCGACCCGTTGGCCGCCAGCAACCCTGCTCTAACTCATAAACCGCACAGGCGTCACGCAGCAGACCAACAGCCGCTACGTCCTCCATGTCGCCACCCTCAATCGCCCGAAACGACAGATTGACCCCCCGCAGCATCCACCAGCGACCACTTGTTCGCTCACGCAGCAACACCGCTTCCGCCAGCCAGTCACAGCGATCCCAGATCAACCCACGTGGCTTCCCAGCTGACGAGCATACCCCGAAGTAGTCATACCCCAATTGCTCCTGCAAACGACAAAACTCACCCGCCAGACGCGATTCACTGCCGATAAACAGCCCGCTCAACACTCGCAGCATCCGCAGAACCATGAATTCCTGCCCTTCCGCCGATACAGTACTTGCCCAGCCCACCAGCCGGCACCTAATCTGCAACACTGATCTTCCAATCTCCGAATCCTCAGCACTACACATCCCACTGGCGATTCGCAGATTCCTGCATTCGACAGAGACCGGCAGATATGAAACCAGAGAACACATCCACGACCGCTGCCATCGCCTCGACAGTCACCAGACTGCTCCTGCCCGCGTGGATCGGAGGTGCCCTGCTGTATGTCGTAACCAGCGTTGCCGAACAGCGTTTTCCCCAGTTCGACTCACGCATCCGCGATCAACTGGCCACCATTCGCTTCCCATGGTACTACCTCTTCTGCTGGCTCACTCTCGGGACCGCAACCTGCACAGCATGCATTGCCGCTCTGCTTCACCACCAACCCCTGCGAAAACGAGCAACACTTGTCGCGGCCCTCGCCGTCACCTCTCTCAGTATCGCCACCGCCGACTACGTCTTCATCTACAAACCACTGCTGCAACTGATCACCCCGCCAGGACAGCTGCGCACACCCGAATTCACGCGTCTCCATAACCGCTCGCGGATCGTCAACGAAATACACCTCACTCTCGCTCTCGCAGCCGCTGTCACAGCCTCCCTGCCACAATCCGGCCAGCCCCAAACCGTTCCGGAATCCAACGTGTGACATCCTGCAGGCAGCCACCTACAATACCCCGCAGATCAGGCCAGCTGACGATTAAGCGACAAGACACACAGGTCCCCATGCAAATCGCTGAAATCTTCGAATCAATCCAGGGAGAAGGCCCGTGGGCCGGAACCCCCTCGCTGTTCATTCGCACCTCAGGCTGCAACCTCAGGTGCTCGTTCTGCGATACCCCCTACACTTCGTGGAAGCCCGAGGGCAACGCATGGACTGTCAATGACCTCGTACACATCGTCGCTGAATCCAAATCACCCGATGTCGTACTCACAGGAGGTGAACCGCTGCTCGTCCCCGATCTGCCGGAACTCGCAGACAAATGCCGCGCACTCGGAAAACGCATCACCGTGGAAACTGCCGGTACCGTACGTTCACCCACTCGCTGCGACCTGTTCGCCATCAGTCCGAAACTCGCAAATTCCACCCCCGACGCACCCCCGTGGAATACCCGACACCAGAACGCTCGCTTTCAGCCGGCCGTCGTACAGGAACTACTCCAGCAGTCACCAGCAATCCTGAAGTTCGTAGTCGATCAGCAATCCGACCTCTCGGAAATTCAGGAATGGCTCTCACTGTTGCCACAACTGCCACCATCCGCCGTCTGGCTTATGCCACAGGCTCGCACCCGCGAACAACTTCGCGAAAAATCCCAGTGGGTACGCGATCTCGCTCTGACCAATGGGTTCAACTTCTCCCCACGCCTGCACCTTGAAATGTTCGGCAACGTCCGCGGAACCTGACTCCACACACACGAAAAAAAGCCCGGTCCAAAGGGCCGGGCTTCTGTTTCGCTCATTGTCGCTGGTTCCACTATTCCGCAGCGTCAACCGCAGGAGCCGAACGACCGGCTGACTTGTTAACTCGGTCACGCGAACCAACAAACTCGATCATCGCCTGCTGCCCAGCATCACCAAGACGGACCACAGGCATCCGCACAATTCGAGTGTAACCACCATTCCGCTCGCTGAACCGCTCAGCCAGTTCATTAAACAGGATGTCAACAGCCTCCTCGTCGCGCAGTGCGGAAAACGCGCGACGACGAAGGGCCAGCGCCGGAGCGGTGACGCGCACCCAGTTACGCCCAGCGTCAGAATCACGCCACTGCTTCCACTCGTCACTGCCGCGTTCCGCCGTTGTGCGATACTCAGCCGCTGACGAGTTGATCGCACGACCCTTGCGACCCATCGTGACCAGTTTCTCTACGAACGGTCGCAACTCCTTGGCCTTAGCCACAGTTGTCACAATACGCCCCGCAACCTTCGGAGCACCCACGGCGCCTTCCTCACTCCGCAGTGTACGGATAAGGCTGACTGCCATGTTCCGAAACATCGCCTTACGATGCGACGCATTACGACCAAGCTTACGACCAGCACAACGATGTCTCATGACCGAGACCCACTCATTCTGAATTACACTGCATTGGAAAGGCAGGACGCTCCCACCAGTCCAGAAATCAATCCATACCGAACCACAGGATCACCCCGTGGCTCCTCATTGCCCAACACTCAGCGGTTATTCGGCAACCGCATGCCAAGACGAAGATCAATCTTCAACAAACGATCTCGCACCTCGTCCAGCGTAGTCTCGCCAAAATTGCGCACCTGCAACAATTCATCCTCGCTGCGCTGAACCAGATCACGAACCGTGTTAATCCCAACCGACTCAAGACAGTTCGTTGCACGAACAGACAGGTTCAGCTCAGCCAGACTCTTGCCCAGCTTCTCTTCCAACTCCATGTCAATCGGCGAATAATTCGTTGTCTCCATCATGTTGCGAAGACCACCCTCGGGACTTGCCTCAGGGCCCGGCTCGCGGAACGTGATGAAACAATTCAGATGCTTGCGCAGAATCTTCGCGGCTTCCACCAACGCCATCTCAGGCACAATCGTGCCGTTAGTCCAGATCTCCAGAGTCAGCTTGTCGTAGTTCGTTCGCTGACCCACTCGAGTCTCTTCGATCAGGTGCCGAACTCGAGTCACTGGCGAAAATGCCGCATCCAGCGGAATGATCCCAACCTCCGGCTCATGCTGATACTGCTCGCTGGCAGGAACATAGCCCCGACCGTTCTCTACAGTCATCTCAACGTTAAAAGGCACATCGTCGGTCAACGTCGCAATCACCAGGTCGCGATTGATCACAACCACCTGGTCATCACAAATTACGTCCTCGCCCTTCACCACTCCCCGAGTATGCTTCTCAATTCGCAACGTCTTGCTGCTCGCAGAATGATTCTTCACAACCAGTGATTTCAGGTTCAGACAAATGTCCGTGACATCTTCCACAACACCCGGAATCGTTGTGAACTCATGCTGCACACCCTGAATGCGAGCTCGAGTAACTGCAGACCCCTCCAGACTCGACAGCAGAATTCTACGCAAACTGTTGCCAACAGTCGCGCCGAAACCCCGCTCAAATGGCTCCGCCACAAAACGACCATAGGTCGGAGTACGAGTATCACGGTCAACAGCCACACGACTGGGCAACTCCAGCCCACGCCAACGAATCCTCATTGCATTCCCCCAGTTACCGGTTGCATCACACGCAACATATGTCGAATCAGACGCGACGCCGCTTCGGCGGACGACACCCATTGTGAGGAAGTGGCGTCACATCTTCAATCGACTTGATCGCCAGACCCGAAGCCTGAAGGCCCGTAATCGCACTCTCACGGCCCGCACCGGGGCCCTGAACCTGCACTTCGACCTCTCGCACACCCACCTTCGACGCCTTCTCGGCAACCGTCTCGGCAGCACGCTGAGCTGCAAAAGGAGTACTCTTGCGAGAACCCTTGAAGCCCACTGTACCAGCCGTTGCCCAGCAAATCACATCGCCGGCAGCATCGGTCATGGTCACAATCGTGTTGTTGAACGTGGCTTTGATGTGAGCCACGCCCTTGTTCACATTACGACGGATCTTCTTCTTTTTGACCTTCGCCACAGCCGCTCTCACACCAAAAACAGATCAAAACGCCTCAAAACACCAACCCCAGGACAAGCACCTGTCACTTCAGGTCCTTGACGCCCTTCTTGCCCGCAACCGTCTTCTTTCGCCCCTTGCGGGTTCGAGCGTTGGTCTTTGTTCGCTGACCACGAACGGGAAGACCCTTACGATGACGAATCCCACGGTAGCACTGAATCTCGCGCAGACGGCCAATCTCCTGCTGCACCTTGCGACGCAACGGACCCTCGACCGTATAGTTCTTGTCCAGATGGTTCGTGATCCGAGCCACCTCGTCCTCGGTCAGTTCGCTGGCACGAGCATGTGGGTCTACACCCAACTCGTAACAGATCTGAACCGCAAGATACGGACCGATACCATACAAATAGCTCAACGAAACGTACGTTGGCTTATTATTCGGAATGTCAACACCAAGCACACGGGGCATCGCTCAAACTCCAAATTCCACTGTGTCCAATGTCCCGTCAGCCCTGTCGCTGCTTATGACGAGGATTCGATGAACAGATCACAAAGATCTTCCCACGACGCCTGACCAGCTTGCAGAAGTCGCAGATACGCTTTACGCTGGACCGAACTTTCATAACGTCACCAAATTCAACAACAAGTCACCAGAAACACACCAGAGCGCCACAGGGCAACTCCGCATCACTTGTCCGAATCCAGCAGCCCAGGATAGTTCCGCATCACAAGATGCGAATCGATCTTCTGCACCAGATCCAGCGCCACTGACACAATAATCAACATCCCGGTGCCACCAAAAAAGCTGGCAGTCACAATGTCGTCCGTGATTGTGTTGGCAATCACAGTCGGTATCACCGCAATCACAGAAAGAAACGCCGCACCCACATAGGTGATCCGCAGCATCACCGACTCAAGGTGCGACGCAGTCCGCACCCCTGGACGATACCCCGGAATGAAACTGCCATTGTCCTTCAGACTCTCTGCCATGTCCTTCGGGTTGAAAGTAATCGCCGTCCAGAAATAGCAGAAAAAGTAGATCAAAACGATGTAGCCAAGACTGTACACGAAGCCCTGCCCCGGAGCAAACAAGGATCCGAACCAGGAAAGCCACGAACCAGGACCCGAATCAGGACCAAACGCTCGACCCAACTGGCCGAACAAAAAGAACGGAATCATCAACAGGCTGGAAGCGAAAATGATCGGCATCACACCACTCTGGTTGACCCGCAATGGCAACCACTGGCGATTTCCACCACTTACCTTCCGACCACGGACATGCTTCGCACTCTGAATCGGAATGCGACGCTGACCCTGAGTTATGAACACCACGACCGCTATCACAGCAACAAAGACAAGCAACATCACAAGCAACCGCTCGATACCAAACTCGGTGCCGATGCCGATGCCCCGCGTCATAATCCCATCGATCCACTTCTGAGCAATTGCGGGAACGCGTGCCAGAATGCCCGCCATAATCAACAAACTGATCCCGTTCCCTATCCCGTAGGCGTCAATCTGCTCACCAATCCACATCAGAAATACTGTGCCGGCAGTCATCACCAGAGTACCAAACAAGATCCAGTGAAGACCCTGATACTCAGCCAACAATAATCCCTGGCCACCCGCATCAACACCACGCATCGACCACATCAGAGCAAAGCTCTGCACAAGACAGACGACCACCGTGGCATAACGAGTATACTCGTTGATACGTCGCCGACCCGACTCCCCTTCCTTCTGTATCGCTTCCAAAGGAGGGTAAACTGTGGCCAGCAGTTGGAACACAATCGAAGCCGTGATGTACGGCATGATCCCCAGTCCGAACAACGATCCACTCTGCAGGTCAGTCGCAGCAAACACTGATACCACCTGCAACAAACCACCAATCCCGTTGCGATCACCCTGAGCCGCATTCTGCATCGACTCAGCAACCTTCTCCTGATTCACGAACGGCAGGGAGATATGAAAACCCAACCGGTAAACAGCCAGAAGGACAATCGTCAACAAAATTTTGTTGCGAAGCTCCGGGATCCGAAACACCGTCAGCAGTTTTGAAAACATGCCGCTTCCAGCCTCCCACGAACCCACAAAAACACCAATTCCTGAAACCTCAGGCTTCCAGCAGCTCGACTACACCGCCGGCCTGAACAATCTTCGCCTCTGCTGTCGCAGAAAACCGATGAGCCCTCACGGTGAACGACTTCTGAATGCCACCGTCACCCAGCACCTTCAACAGGTCAAACCGAGTCGCAATCAGGCCCCTCTCGACCAGCAACTCTGGAGTGACCACGGTGCCGGCTTCAAAGTTGTCACACAACGTGCCCACGTTCACAACAGCAACCTCAGGGGAAAACTGAGCATTGCTGAAGCCGCGCTTCGCAACTCTACGGAACAAAGGCATCTGTCCGCCCTGAAAACCCCGTCGAGTCGACGAGCCAGAACGGCTGAAAAACCCTTTGTGGCCTCGACCGGCCGTCTTTCCATGACCCGAACCAACACCGCGACCAATGCGCTTACGTGGCTTCCGAGTCTGAACACCGGTGTGAACATCATTCAAAATCACAGCGTCACCCCTCGCAATCGCTCGATCTGCTCTCGAGTTCGCAGCTTTTTCAGAGCTTCAAATGTGGCCTTCACCAGATTCAACGGGTTTGTTGAACCATAAGCCTTTGTCAGAATGTCAGTGATGCCGGCCGCCTCCACCACAGACTTCACGCAGTCACCAGCGATCACGCCAGTACCAGGCTTAGCCGGCAGCAACAGAACTCGCGATGAACGAAACTCGCCAATCACCTGATGAGGAATCGTGCCACCAACAGTCGGCACACTCACCTGTGAACGATTGGACTGCTTGGTAGCCTTCTCGACAGCCTGAGGTACCTCAATAGCCTTCCCGTAGCCGTAACCGGCACGGCCGTTACCGTCACCCGTCACCACTAACGCAGCAAAGCTGAACCGGCGTCCACCTTTCACCACGCAGGCACAGCGACGAATCTGCACTACACGCTCGCCCGAGTCGGATTTTACTTCTGCTGTCGACACCGTTCACCCCACACCGAAACCAGAAAAACTGAACCCACACCCAACCTAACCCCCGGCCCGGCAGCACACCAGTGCCACACCCTCCGGAAACCAGAATTCGCAGACCTCAGAAATCAAGTCCGGCAGCCCGAGCAGCCTCGGCCAATGCCTCAACGCGACCATGATACCGGAACGGACCACGGTCAAACACCACCGCCGTCACGCCAGCACCCTTCGCACGCTCAGCGATCAACTGCCCGACCTTCGCAGCACTGTCGACGTTTCCGCCCACACCGCCGGGACCCGCAAGAGACGCATCGACACTGCTTGCCGCTGCCAGGGTACGCCCAGTCGAGTCGTCGATGATCTGAGCATACATGTGACGGTTGCTGCGGAACACGGACAAGCGCGGACGCCCGTTCGCGCCACGAGCAACCCCGTTGCGAACACGATGCGTCCGACGACCACGACGCTTTGCCAACTGAGTACGAATGCTCATCGCTTACACCAAACCAAAAGACCAATTACTTCGAACCAAATGCCTTACCAGCCTTACGACGAACCTGCTCGTCCTGATAACGAATCCCCTTGCCCTTGTAAGGCTCAGGAGGTCGCACAGAGCGAATTTCCGCGGCGAACTGGCCACAGGCCTGCTTGTCGCAACTCCGGACAATCACATGCGTCGGGTCAGGAACTTCGCACTTTGTACCAGCAGGTACCTCCAGCACGATCTTGTTCGCAAAACCAACCTGCAGAGTCAACTTTGAACCCGACAGGCTGGCATTGTAGCCAACGCCCGTGATTTCCAGCTTCTTCTCAAACGGCTTTACCACCCCTGCGACGTTGTTGTTCAGCAGACTGCGAGTCAACCCGTGCAGAGCTCGACTCAGTCGCTTGTCGTCCGGACGAGTAACCACGATGGTCCCATTGTCCATCGACACGCCCATCGACGGGTGCACGTTGATCGACAGCTCCCCCGCTGGCCCCTTGACAGACACGCGAGTCCCCGCAATATCCACCTTCACGTTTGAAGGTACAACGACGGGCTTTTTACCAATACGCGACATGATTCAGAACCTCAGCACCAGAGCAGTTAACCGGTTGTACCACGCAGCCGCACACTGTTCCCCACATCACTCAGGCGAACATCCACACGATACTACCAAACTTCACACAGCAACTCGCCGCCAATGCCCTGACGTCGAGCCTCGCGGTTGCTCAGAACACCCTTCGATGTCGACAGCACACTGATACCCGTGCCCTGCCGGACGTCCTTCATCTCGTTGACCGCCACGTAAACGCGACAGCCTGGCTTCGAAACTCGCTCCACATGCTGAATCACATGCTCGCCGTTCGGGCCGTACTTCAGATTCACTCGCAGTACCTTGTGCACGCCAGCGTCAACAACTTCGTGATCCCACACGAACCCCTCACGCTGAAGCGCCTGCACAATCGCGACCTTCAGCCGCGAATAAGGCACATCCACCGACGGACGCTCAACACGCACGCCGTTTCGAATTCTGGTCAATAAGTCCGCCACCGGATCCGTCATCATGTTCCTGCACCCCTTACCAACTGGCCTTCTTTACGCCCGGAATCAATCCATCCAGCGAAAGATTGCGGAAACAGATCCGGCACACCTTGAACTTACGGTATACAGCCCGAGGACGTCCGCACATCACACATCGATGCTCGATGCGGCTGCTGAACTTCGGAGTCCGCCTGGCTTTTTCAATCTTTGCCTTGCTTGCCATCTTACTGCCCTGATCTGATCCAACCCAGAATCAAATGAAACAACACCAATGACTAATTGTCCGCACGGAACGGCATGCCGAATGCCTTCAGCAGCACACGCCCCTCGTCATCCGTATTGGCCGTCGTCACGATAGTAATGTTCATCCCCTGAACAGTCGTCGCTGTCTCCGGATCAATCTCCGGAAACACCAACTGCTCACTCAGACCACAGTTGTAGTTCCCATGACCGTCAAAACCCTTCGCACTCACACCACGAAAGTCTCGCACTCGCGGCAGGGCAAGAGTAATCAAACGCTCAAGGAAGTCGTACATCCGGCGACCGCGAAGTGTGACGCGGCAACCAATCGGTTGACCCTCTCGCAGACGGAAACCCGATACCGAGCCTTTAGCTCGAGTCACCTGGGCCTTCTGACCAGCCAACTGCGTCAGATGCTCGGCAGCAACGTCCAGCCGCTTGCGATCGTCCACCGCCTTGCCCACGCCCATGCTGACCACAATCTTCGTCAGACGCGGCAGGGAATGCACGTTTGTACGCCCCAGAGCCGTCTGGAGGTGCGGCACAATTCGATCTTTGTAATCTTGTATCAACCGAGACATACTGAGCATTCCAGTCTGATCACAGCCATCCGTCTACACACAACCTGCACCAGTTCAAACCACTTCGCTGGCCAGTGACACAATCTTCATGAACTTCCGGTCACGCAGCTCGCGAGCCACTGCGCCGAAAATGCGAGTCCCCTTTGGATTGCCATCATTGTCAACGATCACGATCGCGTTGCGGTCGAAACGCACATATGAGCCGTCAGCCCGTCGAGCTGACTTCTTCACACGCACTACCACACCCTTCACAACCGAACCAGCCTTGATCGCACTGCCGGCAATCGCCTTCTGCACGCTGACCACAACGATGTCGCCCAGACCAGCGTAACGCCTGCGAGTCCCACCAAGAACTTTGATACAGCGGGCTGACTTGGCACCCGAATTGTCTGCCACGTCCAGCAAAGTCTGCATCTGAATCATCGCAACCTACTCCAGACTCGTTTCACCCGTTTGATTCAACCATCAACTGAACTGCGACAGACGCAACAGACTGATGACAGCCCACTGCACCCTCAGCCTCACTCCGCCACGTCCACCGCAGCAGGAGAACTGACCACTCGCACCAGCGCCCAACGCTTCAGACGCGACATCGGAGGAGCTTCCACGATTTCCACGGTGTCACCCTTACGAGCAACCCCGGATTCGTCATGGACGTGACACACTGTACGGCCACGAATGATTTTGCCGTACTTCGGGTGCTTCATGCGTCGGTCAATCTCAACTCGCAGAGTCTTTGACTGGCCAGACTTCGCCACCACACCGATCAAGGTCTTCTTCATGACAAACACCAGCACCCGGAAATTAAAGTACAGAAACTTCAGGCCCGAAATTACTTGCGCTCACTCTGAATTGTCAGAATCTGAGCAATTCGACGTCGCAGCTTTCGCGCATTGCTGGGTACGTCATTCCGCTCTGTCGCGGCCTGAATCCGCAGTTTAAAAAGAGCCTGCTGGGCACCCGACAGCTCATGCACAAGCTGCTCGTCCGACATCTGACGAATCTCTGCTGCCTTCGACATGGAACACAACCCCTCAACTAGATTTCAGGACGCCGACCGACGAGCCTGACACGCACCGGCAACTTGTGAGCCACGCGGCTGAAACAGCTCTTCGCTGTTTCCTGAGTGACACCACCAAGCTCAAACATCACCGTACCCGGCTTGACAATCGCTACCCAACGGTCCGGCTCCCCCTTACCCTTACCCATTCGCGTTTCAAGCGGACGAGCAGTGACTGGTTTCTGAGGAAAAATCCGGATGAATACACGACCCTCGCCACGCACATACTGATTTGCAGCAATACGACAGGCCTCAATCGTCTGTCCAGTCACGTGACCAGCATCCAGCGACTGCAAGGCCCACTCGCCAAACACAACCGTGTTCCCGCGAGTCGCATTACCTCTTATACGTCCTCTTTGGCTTTTTCTGTGCTTGACCCGCTTTGGCATTAGAGCCATCTGCAGTCTCCTCGTTTGAATAGTCGCCCAGATCGATCCACACCTTCACACCAATCACACCCATCGTCGTCTTCGACTGGGCAAACCCGTACTCAATATGACGTCGCAAAGTACTCAAGGGAATGGAACCCC
Source organism: uncultured Planctomycetaceae bacterium (assembly GCA_903858815.1). Taxonomy (GTDB): domain Bacteria; phylum Planctomycetota; class Planctomycetia; order Planctomycetales; family Planctomycetaceae; genus SXXK01. The sequence goes on from CAIOKE010000283.1 coordinate 101,956, forward strand.
GATTGGCCTTCTCACAACGAGACATCTCTGCCCCGCCCAGTCGACCAGACATCTGAATCTTCACGCCCTCAACACCTGCGCTCATGACTTCGTCGAGCGTTTTCTTGATCGCACGGCGGAAACTGCCGCGCTTCTCAAGCTGCTGAGCAATCTTCAGGGCAACCAGATTCGCGTTACGATTGGGATTTGTGATCTCCACAATCTTCACGTCCATCCGTCGACCCGTCAGGTCTTCCAGCTCTGCTTTCAACTTGTCCACCTCCTGCCCCTTGCGGCCGATGATCACACCAGGCCGAGCAGTGTGCATATGGACAACCACCTGGTCACGAGTCCGCTCGATTTCAACGCGAGCAATCTCGGCAGATGCGTACTTCGTCGCAACGAAGTGGCGAATCTTGAAGTCCTCAAGCAGCAGATCGCCGAACTCTCGCTTCGGAGCATACCAGCGGCTGCGCCAGGTCTCCATGACCCCAATTCGAAACCCCGTTGGCCGTACCTTCTGACCCATCGCTAAA
>CAIOKE010000284.1 GCA_903858815.1 uncultured Planctomycetaceae bacterium
CGCGTCGTGCCTTTGTGTGTGTGTGCTAAAGGCGGCCGGGCAGGAATGCCCGGGCTACGGTTGTCGGCGAAACGCGAGGGAGGAACACGGACAGTTGACTTCGGCTCGGCAGGAGCCTCGCCCTCCCAGGGACAACTTCCCCGGGACCCCCGAGCACCAGCTCGGGGACGCTTACCCGCTGACCCGTCGGCTCGGCAGGAGCCTTGCACTCCCAGAGGGAACTTCACTGACAACTCACAACGGCCCGCCGAGCGACCTGTCACAACCCCGAGACCGCCCAGCGCCGTTTACCTGATGCCTGTCCAAAAACGGCAACACCCGCATCCAACCGGAACTCAACGCCACGGCTCACCATCATTCCCGATTTTTCCCCTCAAAATTGCTTGATTTAGTGCGGTATTACAGTATCCCCATGGGTGTGGCATCCATTTCCATTCCTGAACCAGCACATCCACCGCACAAATCTCAACCGGAAACTCCCCATGGTCATCGGAATCAATCCTCTGATCGATTACGCCTTCAAATTGCTCTTTGGAAGCGAAAAACAAAAATCGCTGACCATAGGATTCATCAACGCAGTACTGGGCGGACAGATCCCCGTCACCGACGTCACCTTTCCAAACACCGTGCACAGCAAACTGTCGGAAGACGGCAAATTCTTTATCCTCGACGTACTCGCAGAAGATGCTCTCGGACGCAAATTCAATATTGAGGTCCAGATCGCACTGCCGGCTGGAATGGCCGAAAGAATGGTCTTCTACACCGCAGAAACCTACGTCCGAAGGCTGCAGCAGGGACAAAACTACACAGACCTGCGACCGTCCATCAGCATCTGCGTCCTCGCCGGGGCGCTCATCAGGCAGCCCGCAAAACTGCACCTCGACTTCAGACTGCGCGAAGAAACACTGCCCATCACCCTGACGAACGATCTGCAAATCCACTTTTTACAACTGAATCATCTTCAGGTCACCGCAGAAACCCTGTATACTGCAACTCCGATCGAACGCTGGTGTTGGTTTCTACGCCACGCGCAGGAACTCACCACCGAACAGATCAGCCAGTTACTCCCAGATCAGGAATTCACTGAAGCCGCCAGGGTGCTTGAGATGATCTCCCAAACGCCGGAACAACTCTACGAATACAACGCCCGAGTCAAAGCACAGCGCGATGAAGAAGCTCGTATCATCTACGCACAGCAACAAGGGATCGAAAAAGGGATCGAAATCGGGCAGCTGCAGGGGCAAATCCTGCAGTTACAACAACTGCTGAAACTGCCAGCCTGTACTGACGAAAGATTTGCCGCCTGTGATATCGATCAGCTCACACAGATGCTTACACAACTGCAGCAGCAGTTCAAAAATCAGTTCAGCTGAAATACGCCTGTTCGTTCCTTCGCACACAACCGACAGACGGCAGGTGCACACTGCAGACATCCCCCAAATAACGGATCAACGAAAAATCATGTGCGCACCTGCAGGTTGCAGTTTGATGCGGTTGGCCAACAACGCACTGGATACCGCTTCCGTGCCAGGAAAAAAACAACCGCTCAGACGTCAACGACAACACCCATCAGCTACCTACGCTGGGACCACCGAGCACCAGCTCGGTAACGGCAGCACGACAACGCCCGTCAGCTTACGCTAACTGACTCGCCATTGGGCGGGGGGCGGCTTGAACGCGGTGGATGACACGGGCTGAAGCCTTGTCGTTACCCATAAATTCAACTGTTTGTGCCCTCGGCTTTCGGAAACCGGCCCTTCAGGCCTGAATCGCAAACGCGGGCAAGCAGAACCAACAGAACCAGGGCCCGGAGGCGCACAATACGCTCCAAAACCCGCGTCAGGCCCCGGATGCCCGCACCAGGCCTGAAGGGCCGACCTCAGCGAAGCCAGGTGCGTCAGCACCTGGTCGCGACACCCTTAAACACCCCCTCAGGCCTGAAGGGCCGGTTTCAGCAGGGCCAGGTGCGTAAGCACCTGGAAACGCCGTGCCCGACCGCGAATACAACACACGCCTTGAAATCGGCCCTTCAGGCCTCAAAACCAATTTTGAGGGTGCCACAGCCCCAGGGCTGCGCCCTGGGCTCTCGGAAACCGGCCCTTCAGGCCTGAATCGCAGCCGCTGGCAGAACAGAAACGAAGCACTCGTACCGGGGGACCGCTTGGTTTTGTGGGTAATGACAAGGGCTGAAGCCCATGCTACAACCACCGAGCACCGACTCGGTTGCGATGCCGAGGCTCCCGTTTGCTGAGTGCTTATCAGCCCACGGAATGGCTGAGCGAAGGGCAGGAATGATGCCAGGGACAAAAGTCGTAGTCTGGGCTTCAGCCCGGGCACAAACTTCTCGTCACCCTTGAAATACCCAGTGTTTTTTAAAGGATGGAGCCGAGCAGGAATGCTTGGGCTACGGTTGTCGGCGAACAACGACACAGAATACTGACAATTGACTACGGCTCAGCAGGAGCTTCGCCCTCCCAAAGGGGACTTCCCCGGGACCACCCAGCACCAGCTCGGTGAGGCACGAAATCAACACCCGTCAGATGACGCTGACGGCTCGCCTGTGCGGCGGGGGAGCCATTGGGCTCGGCGGGAGGCTCGCCCTCCCAGGGGGGCGGCACCATCCCCAGTTTGGTAGGGCACGACTTCCGCCGAGCTGAAGGTGGAAACAGTTCCTTGTCCTTGCTGCTTGCTCCGACTTTTCGCCGGCGATGCACACGCTGCGCGTGAAGCAACAACCCCATCTTCAGGGACAGCTCGCTTCCAAGTGGACGACTCTTTGTCAACATCACTGGCAATGTCCGCTGCAGTTGCACACTTGATTTCAGATTGATCCTGATTCCATCCCTTCGCAAATCTGCTTTTCAATGCGATGATCCGCCGGAACCAAAGCGTCTGTCTGCTGCACGCTCGTGTCTCTGCTGCGAAAAATCCCATGACTTCATCACCTTCCCGCCCGTTCGACGAATCCGCCCGTCGCATCAAATCTGCGCTGCCTGCAGGTCGGCATCTGGTGGTAATTGGCAGTACGTCGTTCCACGGACCTGACAGTCATCAACTGTGTACAGCGATTGGATCCGCACTTGCCCCGCACACAGAACTGACGGCGGTGACGGGCGGCATGGAGGGCGTGCAGGCAACGTTCAGTCGATCTTTCGCGAAGGCTCGACTGCAGTCAGGATCGGCTGTTAATCTGTTTCACCTGCTGCCCGCTGGCATGCCGGCCTGCAGAAAGGGCGTCACGCTGTCAGCTGGCACTGATTTTTTCGAACGCCGGGAAATCCTTGGCCGCATCGGCGACATATGCCTTGTCATTGAAGGTGGGCCCGGGACGCAGCATGAAGCGACTGTGGCGGCAGCCTGCGAAATTCCCCTGCTGCCTCTGGGACGCAGCGGCGGCTACGCCCGCACCCTGTACTCGCAGATGACTGCTCCGCCGTTTGCTGACAAAGCTGACTGGACCCTGCTGAACGATCACAATGCTCCGCTGCAGTCCATCGTCGACGCCGTTGTCCGACTCACACTTGCCTTGATGTCACCATGATCACCGTTCACAAACTCACGTGACGCTGGTCAAACGCATGGCTGCTTGTCAGCGGGCCGCACGCTGTTCTGGTAGACACAGGCTACCCGGGTGAAGCGGAACGAATCCGAACGCTCCGCCGCTCACGAAATGTTGATCCGAATCATCTCACATTGATCGTGCATACGCATGTGCACGTGGATCACTTCGGATGCACGGCCGAGTTGGCAATGGCAGCAGGCTGCCCGATCACCTTTCATCCGGCGGACCAGCACCTTGCCGATCAGAAAACTCCGCTCCAATTGACTCCGGCAAACTTTTCCGGCAGGCTGCTGGCCCCCTTGTTGAATAATAAACCGTTCCGGAATCACCCGTGTGACTTTCCAGCGCTGGCTGGACTGCGACTCGACTCCTTCGGCATACCAGCCACGATCCACCAGACTCCAGGACATACAGCAGGTTCAATTTCGGTCATTCTGGACGATGGCCGTGCGATCATTGGAGATCTGCTGATGGGTGGGTTTGCAGGAGGATGGTTGTGGTCGCACAAACCACGGCTGCATTACTTCGCAGAGGACCTGCCGCGGATTCTGACCAGTCTGGATCACCTGCTGGCCATCACTTCAGGCCCGCTGTACCCCGGACATGGCGGACCACTGCAGCATTCTGATGTTGTGCGTTGGCGAGCAAACGAGGGGCGTTGATCGTCTGTGCTGCTAATGAGCCAAAAACAAAGTCTCTGCCAGCGAGAACGTGTTGCTGTTTCACAACATGTCCTCATATTGCGCGCGACTGGGTACATAATCCGCCATCCACCGCCGATTTTTCCTGCATTTTCGGTCGCCACTGATCTCTGTGATCCGAGTTTTCGCAGCCGATGATTTGCCATCGCTGTCGTCGTTCGTCAAGATCCTCATGCCTGTCCGGACCTCACATCTCATCATAGGTTGCCTGATGCAAATCACTGTCAAAACTGAAATCTCGGCCTCTCTCACGCAGGTCTGGAATCTCTACACTTCACCCGCTCATATCATCCACTGGAATGCCGCTTCACCAGACTGGCATACCACTTCAGCAACCGTAGACCTGAAAGTTGGCGGACAATTCTGTTATCACATGGCCGCAAAGGACGGCAGTTTTGGCTTTGACTTTGCCGGCACGTGGACGGTGGTTGAACCCTGTACCCGCCTTGAATACACGTTCGGCGAACGCACAGCATCCGTTCTCTTCCGGCAGCAGGCTGACGTTGTCGTTGTTACAGTGACCTTTGAAGCTGAAACCCAGCATTCCATCGAACAGCAGCAGGCGGGCTGGCAGGCGATCCTGAATAATTTTGCCCGCTACGTTGCTGCCAACTCCTGAACTTCCGCGCTACGGACGCCAGCCATGTCTCATCGTATCCTGCTGTTGATTCTGCTCGCGGTGTTCAGTCCTGCTCCTGTCCCTGCGGCGGTGACCTTTGACGACTTGCCCCACGCACAGGCACCAGTTCCTGAAACGACACTGTATCGCATCCCCAGTACGCTTGATGGTGCCCCCCAACCTGTGCTTGCATGGGCTCCGGAATCTGCCACGACGACGCCTACTGCCCTGTTTGTCTTTCTGCATTCATGGAGCTCGGATTACACGCAGGACAACGAGAAATGGCTGCGGGCCTGTGCGGAGCGTGGCTGGATCTGGCTGCATCCGAATTTCCGCGGCATGAACCAAAGCCCGCAGGCCTGCGGTTCAAAACTCGCTCGGCAGGATATTCTTGATGCCATCGATCATGCCTGCACACTGTGGCAGGTTGATCGTGAGCGTATCTATCTGGCTGGCGTATCTGGTGGAGGCCATATGTCACTGCTGATGGCTGGTCATCATCCGGATCGTTTCAGCGCCATTTCGTCGTGGGTTGGTCCCACGGATCTGGCCGAGTGGCATCGTTTTCATACTCCGGACGGCAAACCGGGCAAGTATGCGAAGATGATTCAAAAGTCACTGGGCGGGGCTCCCGGCACATCATCTGAAATCGACGCCGAGTATCGCGATCGTTCGCCTGTATTCCATCTGCATCAGGCGACAGCGCTGCCCGTATCGATCTGGGCCGGGGTCGAAGACGGCCACAGTGGTTCGGTGCCAGTCAGTCATTCTCTGCGAGCATTCAACAGCATCTGTCGTGGCCTGCAGCAGCCGGAAATCAGCGATCAGGAAATTCAACAACTGGTTACCGATCGTCGCCTGCGTCAACCTCTGGCGACCGATACCGCAGCGGACGCTGAACTGGGACGCGAAATCTTCCTGAGGCGCCACGCCGGATCTTCGATGGTAACGATCTTTGCAGGCGGCCATGAAAGTCTGCCACCGGCAGCCCTCGCATGGTTGAGCCGCCAGACCCACCTTGCGAACGTGACTGCCAGATAAGTTTCCCGTCCCCCTCCCTCCCCCCTCGGCAGGCCAGGGCTCCCGCCGAACTGAAAGCCCCCATCGGGAGGGCGAGGCTCCCGCCGAGCCGAAAGTTCCCGCAGCGTTCTATGCGTGCGGCTCAGCAGGAGCTTCACCCTCCCGAATATCAACATCCCTCCCAAAGCACAATCCGCACAAACCCTGCGTGCTCACTTCGCTCGAACGCGGTCCGGTTGTAGAATTCTTTAAGCGGTCGGCTGTTGCCCGTTCATTCTGTCCTGTCGCGTTCTCTGCGGAAGCGAGGCATTTCCATGAGTCGAATTCTGTGCCTGCTCATCATCGCGGGCTCGCTGCTGCTGACCTCAGAACCTGTTGTGGCTCAGGGGCGATCGCTGGATAACGCTCCGGAGCTCGCCGACTTCTTTGAAGCGGAGGTCACCCGACTGGAACAGGCCAACGAATTGACTCAGTACGAGACGCTGGCGGACTGGGAGCGAGATCGGCCGGTGCTGCGACAGCAGCTCTTCGACATGCTGGGTCTGGATCCTCTGCCTCAAAGACTGCCATTGCAGCCGGTTGTCACCGGTATCGTGGAACATCCCGAATTTGTTGTGGAGCGGCTGCACTTTCAATCGCTGCCAGGCTTGTACGTGACAGCGAATCTGTATCGACCTGTCAAACAGCAGGGTCCGTTGCCCACGGTGCTCTACGTATGTGGCCATGGGCAGGTGAAGAAAGATGGTGTCAGCTTCGGCAATAAGACTCATTACCAGCATCATGGCAGCTGGTTCGCCCGCAATGGCTATGTGTGCCTGACGATTGACACTTTGCAGCTGGGTGAAATCGAGGGTATTCATCATGGGACGCATCGTCTGAATCGCTGGTGGTGGAATTCCCGCGGCTATACCCCGGCCGGAGTGGAAGCGTGGAACTGCATTCGAGCGCTCGATTACCTCGAAACGCGATCCGAAGTGGATGCGTCCAGACTGGGGGTCAGCGGACGTTCCGGCGGTGGTGCGTACAGCTGGTGGATTGCGGCACTTGACGATCGTATCCGCTGTGCCGTACCGGTCGCCGGTATCACCAGTCTGCGGGATCATGTGGTCAATGGGTGTGTCGAGGGCCACTGTGACTGTATGTACTTTGTGAACACATTTCGCTGGGATTACGCCAAACTGGCGGCTCTTGTGGCTCCACGTGCACTGCTGATTTCCAATACCGACAAGGACCCGATTTTTCCGCTGGAAGGTGTGGTGGATATTCATCGTCAGGTGCGTCACATCTATCGACTGTACGACGCCGACAACAGGCTGGGACTGCAGATTACCGAAGGTCCGCACGCGGACACGCAGGAGCTGCATCTGCATGCCTTCCGCTGGTTCAATCGCCACTTTCGCGATGATCTCACGATGATCGACAAGACAGCGGTGAAGTTCTTTGAACCTGAACAGTTGCGGGTCTTTCAGGCTTTGCCTGCAGATGAACTGAACACGAAGATCGACGAATTGTTTGTGCCCGCGGCCACTGCTCTGTCACCTCAGCAACTGCAGCAACCCGACCTTGTCCAGGACTGGACAGAACGGCTGCTGGACCGCTGTTTTCGAGCGTGGCCGCAGGCGGACGATGTTAGTCAGCAGGTGCGGGTGGAGGCTGGCAGTCCCGTACAAACCAATGGAAATTCTTTGGCTGTTGCCAGACTGACATTCGAAAGCCAGCCGTTTGTTGAACTGCAGCTGGAAGTCCGGCATCCTGCGGAATCGAAACTGCAGAATCTGCAGCAACTGGTCATGGTTGTGGTTCCTGGGGGGCCGTTGCAGGAAACAGTGGCAGCTGGAATCTCAGGGCCAGTGGCGCTGCTGTCGGTGCGTCCGGGGGTGCATGGTCCGTGGCCTGGCAACGAAGCGAAACAGATTCAGATCCAGCGTCGTTTTCAGCTGCTTGGTATGACTCTGGACGGTATGCAGGTCTGGGACATTCGGCGGGGCCTGCAGGTGCTGCGGCAGCAGTGCCCGCAGCTGAAGTCTCTGGAAGTCCGCACAGCGGCGGGTCTTGAGTCACTGGCTTTGCTGGCGTCTCTGTTCGAGCCACCTGTGACTCGCATCGTCATCCCGGATCAGCCGCTGCAGCAGCCGGCTATTCTGAATCTGTCCCGCACCATGCCTGCGGACCTGCTGCCAGAGCTTGCTGGTCGTCGCACGATGCTTATGCGAACTGCTGCGGCGGCGGCACCGTGATTTCCTTCTGTTGATTCCGATTCAGGAATTCGATTATGTCCGGCACAGGCTATTACTCTTCGGCCCCCACGGCAGCAGCACACAAGCCACCGAATCGAGGCCGGCGGCGCCTGTTCTTTATCGCCATGACTCTACTGACACTGGTGGCGTGTGACCTGCTGGCACGGGGTTATCTGATGCTGGTTCTGCCTTACGGAAATCTCAGCGAACTGGTCGATCGCCAGCGGGCGGCGGCAACGGGCGCAACAGTCAGCGAAGGGGCATCGGAAGTCATTCATCCGTACCTTGGGTGGGTCCATAATCCTCAGCTGAACCGTCCGGAACTGATGGACGACCGCGAAGTACGTACCAACTCGCTTGGCTTCCGAGATGAGGGTGAGGCAGTCCGCAAACGATCGTCCGATGTGTTTCTGCTGGGGATCTGCGGTGGCTCAGTTGCCTGGAATTTTTCGTGGGAAGGCGAAACGCGGTTGAAGCAGTTGCTGGCTGATCTGCCGCAGCTGCAGGGCCGTAAACTGCAGATTGTGCGGCTGGCTCTGCCTGGCTACAAACAGCCGCAGCAGGTGATGGCACTGAACTACGTGCTTTCGTTGGGTGGCGAATTCGATGCCATACTGAATATTGACGGATTCAACGACGGAGCGCTCAGTATTCTGGAGAACGCTCGCCAGAAAACTTCGCTGGCCTACCCACGCTCGTGGCACGCCCGATCGCTGGTCATGACTGACCCGCGGATTTCCGCGGAAGCATGGCGACTGCTGACACTGCGAGCGGAACGGCAGCGGTTGGGAAAGCAGGCACTGCAATCACCGCTCCGCTGGTTGGCCCTCTATCAGCTCTGGTGGCACTTCAAGGATGAAAACACGCGAGCAGAATTGGCTCAACTGGGACTGGAGATTTCCCAGTCCAATTCCAGCAGTTTCCTGCACCATGGCCCACTTCCGGAGAAGGAATCCACTGCAGAGCAGGCTGCAGCTGCTGCCGATCTTTGGATCCGCAGTTCACAGCAGATGCAGGCCGTATGCAAAGGACAGGGAATCCCGTACCTGCACATTCTGCAACCCAATCAGTATGTGCCGGATTCCAAACCCTTCACGGAATTTGAATTGGAAAAATGTCTTGCTGACGGGCAGGACCTGCAGACAGTCACTGTTGCTGCGTATGCGGAATTGCGAGCGGCCGGCGTGCGAGCAAAGCAGGCAGGGCTGAATTTCAGCGATCAAACCGGTCTTTTCAGTAAGGTCACAGACACCTTATACGTGGATCCCTGGTGCCACTTCAATCGCCGTGGCAATGAGTTGCTGGCTGAAGCCGTCGCCAGTGAACTGAAGAACCTGCTGCAGGCCCCGCACCCGGTCAGCGGACAGTAAAGGCGAACGGACCCGAGGTCGCTGCGGAGCGTAACACAAGTTTGTGCGAATTGAACGCTTGAGCGAATATCAGAGCGGCCGGGCCGGACCGCGGTCCGCCCAATGAAGCCGACCGCAGCCCAGTTCCCTCATGTCCGACACTGTGTTGTCCTTCGCTTCGCCCCCCGCCCCCCCGTCCACCCGTTCACTGCGTCGCTGGGGATATGCGTCACTGGGGACACGTCACTGGGGACACACCGGTCCGGTCGTTGACATCCACGATACTGGGTCCTCGAGCGTTGCATTTTCTCCACAGGGCGAGGCGTTCACGCACTCGCTCTGCTGACGCCGTCCCTTCAAAACTCGACTGCCCGAGCGGGGACACACCTATCCGTCGGGGACACACCATCCGTCGGGGACACACCATCCGTCGGGGACACACCATCCGTCGGGGACACACCATCCGTCGGGGACACACCATCCGTCGGGGACACATCATCCGTCGGGGACACACCACGGTGGCCGTTATCACCGGGGCGGCCTATCTTCGAGTTGGGTACCGTTGCTTTTCAACAACCACGCCTGCCCAATCGCTCCAAGCGCCATGGCCAGTCGCCGGGGCCACCCACTGGCGGCAGTCATTTTTGAAGTTCTGAAGTCTCCCTGCCATCGTGGAAGGGGGGCAGGCCCAACGGGGACACACCAACCCAACGGGGACACACCATGCCGACGGGGACACACCACCCCAACGGGGACACACCACCCCAACGGGGACACACCACCCCAACGGGGACACACCAACCCGACGGGGACGCACCATGCCGACGGACTGCCCAAGCGGGGACACACCAAGCCGTCGGGGACACACCACGGTGGCCGTA
>CAIOKE010000285.1 GCA_903858815.1 uncultured Planctomycetaceae bacterium
CTGCACCCGACGACCACCCATGCCCCCGATGAAGGCGGTGACCACCATGGCCACGGGCTTCATCAGAGGGCTTCAGCGTTGCCGCTGCAGTGCCCGTGGTGGTCGAGGTGAAAAAACGGATTCGCAGGGGCTTCATGGCGGGCCTGTGATGAGTCTGGACGGGGCAATTGTCGAACACTCCGTGGAGGCCGCTGGCGGGCATCCTCGGGGCTGTCGCTGGAATGGCGGGGAATTGAGTGGGTTTTTCCTGTAGATTTCTGGCTGGCTTCCGGGATCTGCGGGCCGGTGGTATGCTGTGGCCTGGTGGGATAGGTGTGGACTGATCATCTGCTCCGACAAGCCGGCATCCTCGTTGCCGGTTTCCCATCGAACAATTTACGAGGGTTCACTTTTCGAGGAGTGATGGCAATGGCGAAGCAACAGGCAGCGAAGGCATCAGCGCGGACTGAGCCGAAGTCGAAGACGACAACGAGTAAGGCGCCGGCAGCGCAGGCCAAAAAACGGACTGGCCAGAAACGAGCTGCTGGGGAAGGGTGCATAATTCAGCGGCCGAATGGGCTGTGGGAAGCACGTGTTCGTGTCACCGATCCCGGCGACAATTCAAAGCAGAAGCGGGTCAGTGTTTACGGGAAGACACAGGGCGAGGTGTTGTCGAAACTGGAGGCAATCCGAGAGCAGCGGCGGACAAGTCCGAAGTCGTTGTTGGCGAAGGATTCACTGGGCGCGTATCTGGCGAGGTGGCTGGAGGATGATATCGAGCCGAATAAGTCGCCGAAGACGGCGGAGGAGTATCGGGGCGTGATACGGTTGCACGTCCTTCCGTACCTGGGCGCTGAGCGATTGGCCGGGCTGGACGGGGAAAAGTTGGTGCGTTGGCAGTCTGCGTTGATGCGTGCCGGACGATCTGCAGCCACCCGCGCGAAGGCTATTCGCGTTCTGCGTTGTGCATTGAATCGGGCGGTGCGGCTGAGATTGATTCCATTCAATCCGATGGCGGCAGTGGACAAGCCGAAGGTGGTCAGGGATGAGCGGAGGCCGCTGGAGCCGGAGCAGATTGCTAAACTGGTCGAGGTCTGCCAGGGGCATCGGTTGGGTGATCTGATCGCGCTGGCGGTCATGACGGGACTGAGGAAGGGGGAGCTGTTCGGTTTGCAGTGGTCAGCGGTGAATTTGTCGGAAAGGGTGCTGGTCGTTCGTCGGTCAGTGTCGGAGCCGGGCGGGCGCCTGATTATCAAAGAGCCGAAGAGCCGGGCATCACGTCGCGTTGTTACCTTGGGGGTGGATGCTGTCGCCGCGTTGCAGCGGAGGCTGGAGAAGGCGAAAGAGGAGGGCATGGGGCCGGAAGAGGTGCCGGTGGTGTTCCCGGATTCTCGGGGTGGGTATCTTAGGGGTAGCAACTTTGATAAGGCGGTGTGGTATCCGTTGCGGGCTGCCGCTGGCATCCCTGAGAGCGTTGTTTTTCACGATTTGCGACACTCTGCGGCATCGTTGCTGCTGGCGGCTGGAGTGTCATTGAAGACGATTCAGGCGAGGCTGGGGCATCAGGATTTCGGAACAACGGCGAACACCTATTCTCACCTTCTGGCGGGGGCACAGGCCGAAGCGGTGGCGAAAGTGGATGAGCTGATGAGCCGCGTGAAAAAACGCGGCTGAAAAGCCGGTGGTGGTATGGCGTGGTGGTACGGCACAAAA
>CAIOKE010000286.1 GCA_903858815.1 uncultured Planctomycetaceae bacterium
CATTCCTGCTCGGCCCCGTCCATTAAAAACACTGGGGATTTCAAGGGTGACGAGAAGTTCGTGCCCGGGCTGAAGCCCAGACTACGACTTTTGTCCCTCGCGTCATTCCTGCCCGGCCACCTGTTGCCCACACAAACAGGTAGCTGCCCCCCCACAGGCGCGCCGTTAGTGTAACCTGACCAGTCTTGCCCCTTGCGACTGAGCGGTTACATTTTTCCTGACACGGCACCAGTATCCACTGCGTTTTCCCCAACCCCATCAAACAGCACCCCACAACCACGCACAGGATTTTTCGTTGGCCCCCAAAACCACAGCAATTCCCACGCAGCACAAATTTCCCTGACACTGACCGTCCGCCCGTTTGCACTCAGCGGCAAAAGTCAACAAAATTCCAGTGACAGCAGAAGATTTCCTGTCGCATGCAGTCGCCCAGCGTGCCGATTTCCACAGTGGATGTCTTCGCTGAGTCATTGCGGGGGCTTGCCGGTTCACAAGGGAATTCGGTTCATGGATCTGTCTCAGATTCAACTGTCTTTCGCGGCGGGCACACTGCTGCTGCGCGGACTGCCCCACGAACAGCTACGCAGCCTGTTCCACGGCGTTGTCTGGGTCTTCGATCCACGCGTGGGTGCCAGCCGCTGTGACGCCATGCACTATCACACAGTCGTCACAGTACTGAACTCCCACCACATCCCATTCGAAAATCAGATCAGTGAACCACGCACGATTTACTGGCCCGCTGATAGTCTCCCGGAACTGCGCCCCGAGCAGGCCGAGGCCGTGCAGGCCTGGCAGGAGCACGACGGTCGTGGCTGTATCGTCATGCCGACAGGGACAGGTAAGACCGAAGTCGCGCTGCGGATCATGCAGCTGACTCGCACCGCCACGCTGGTCGTCGCTCCGATTCGCGATCTGATGTACCAGTGGCATCGCCGAATTCTGCGAGGTCTGCACTATGATGCCGGGATCATCGGCGATCAGACATTTCGTCTGCAGCCGATTTCTGTGACCACCTACGACAGTGCCTGCATTCATATGGCACAACTGGGTGATCGCTTCGGCCTGATCATCTTCGATGAATGCCATCATCTGCCAGGCCGGATTCGCCAGGATGCCGCTCGCATGTCCGTTGCCACGCGAAGACTGGGACTCACTGCCACACCAGAACGATCTGATGGGCGGCATTCCGATCTGACTCATCTGGTGGGACCTGTAGCGTACGAACTGGCCATCAGCGCTGTCCGCGGTACTTCGCTGGCCGAATATGAGGTTGTGCGGATCCCGGTACATCTGAGTGAGACAGAGCAGCAGCGGTATGATCTGCTGTCCGAACAGGTCCAGTCCTATTTCTTCAAATGCCGGCAGGAAAACCCGGCGTTCCGCTGGGAAGACCTTTGTACATCCAGCGCCGTTTCGCTTGAAGCACGCCATGCACTGACAGCCTTTCACGCACGCAAGTCCATTGAAAATCGCGCCGAAGAAAAACTGAAGACTCTCGAAGATCTGTTTCGGCTGCATGCCGGCGAACGCTGTATCGTCTTCGCAGGCTCCAATGCCATGGCCCGCGACGTCTCGCTGAGATTCCTCATCCCCTGCCTGCTCAGCCACTGTGGACGAAAAGAACGCCTCGAAATCCTCGAAGGATTCGCGAACGGGGATTACCCGGTAATCGTCGCCAATCAGGTCCTTGACGAAGGTATCGACGTGCCCGCCGCCAAGGTTGGAATTGTGATCGGAGGACTGGGATCCTCCCGACAGGCGCGACAACGACTCGGACGCATCCTCCGTCGCAATGGCAATCAAACGGCCGTCCTCTACGAAGTCGTCTGTGTCGACACAAAAGACGAAGAACGTTCGAGAAGCAGACGACGTCACGAAAGCTTTCGCGGTGTCCGTCGTACACCCGGGAGATCCTGATGCTCACTCGCGATCTCCAGATCTGTACCTACGACTACCGTCAGGGACTCGTTATCCCTGATCGACTTACACAGAAAAGCCACGCCGGCTATGCCACACTGGCCACGCAGATGCTGGACGTTTACCGCAACGGCATCGGTCAGCGACGCTGCGATCTGCATCGCAGTGTCCGGCAGATCTTTGAGCAGCAGCCCGACTGCCCACTGCGTCGAATTGACGCTTTCTGCAAACTGCTGGATGACCAGGCACAGTACGCGGAAGATCAACGCAGGGGAGCAGCCGAACTGCGACGCCTCGTCTTTCGCAAAGCGGCCCTGAAACACCCTCTCGTCGCCGTCGCCGACTCTCTGTTTGAATCTCAGGTCGATGCCGTCCGCGAGGAAATCGCTGCCGAACTGAGACTCAGCTGGCCCGAAATTCGCGAAAATCTGTACGCGGATATCATCGAGAACCATCGGCTGGAGGCTTTTCCCGGTTACCCATCCCCGCGCGATCTGCTGTCACGATACAACGTGGCACAGGTGCAGGCCGCACTCTTCTCTGCTGTTTCACTCACTGTCGAAACGCGAGCTGACTTCAAGCGTATTCTGCGAGCTGCAAAACTAGCGCGACTGATGCATGTACTCAGCAGCCCGCAACCCGGACTGTGGCGCATGGAACTCACCGGACCAGCCTCTGTCCTTCGCGAAACTCGCCGCTACGGAACACAAATGGCCCGCTTCCTGCCCGCTCTGATCTGCTGCTCAGACTGGTCACTCCGCGCTGTCATGGAAAGCCAGGACGGATCGCACAGAATGCGACTGGAGTTAAGTTCAGCCGATGGACTCAAAAGCCACCTGCCGGAAGCCGACCTGTTCGACTCATCCCTCGAAGCCGACTTCGCTGAAAAATGGGGCACTGAGGAACGCGATGGCTGGACACTGCTGCGGGAGGCCGAGATCCTGCACGCCGGACAGAAAACGTTCGTGCCCGATTTCGTCCTGCAGCACACATCCGGACGTCGCGTCCTGATGGAAATCGTCGGATTCTGGACCCCCGAATACCTCAATGCACGACTGGAGACACTGCAGATATTCCGCAGCATCCCCATCCTGCTGGCAATCCCCGAATCGACTGCCCAGCACTTCGCCGGACACACAGGCGCAGCCGTCATTCTGCGGTATAAAACATCGATCCTTGTAAAACAGGTGCTGGAAGCCGCACACTCCATGCGCTGAAAACCACACCACTCGCAATCCGCCAGCGTCCGCCTACCGTAACTCTTCTTCCACAACAGCCACAGCTACCTCCCGCACAAGGGACCTCAGCGGATAATTGTCCGCAGCAGTCCGCTGCAGGATCCCATCGATTGTCAGCTGATCCGCAGGCTGCAGCGGACGCACCAGTGCAAATCGCAGCAGATGCTCGACAAACGCACGCGCAATCCGGTCCTGCTCATCCTGCAGTGTCCGCCGAAACTGCACCGCCCCGGTAAACTGATGCAGTCGCAGCAGCACCCCACTGGCATCCACCTCTCGACCATTTTCATAACGGTCTCGCCAGCGTCCCACAATGTCGTAATTCTCAAGCGCAAAACCCAGTGGATCCAGTCGCGTATGACAGCCTGCACATGACGGATTCCGACGATGTTCCGCAAACTGTTCCCGAATCGTCAGATTCTTATCAGCTGCCGCTTCGTTCAACGGTGGCACGTCGTTCGGCGGTGGTGGTGGCGGATCATTGAAAATCACGGAACTGATCCACGCACCGCGGGCCACGGGGTGCGTTCGATCCGGCCCGGTCGTCATACTCAGCATCGCAGCACTCGCTATCACTCCACCGTAACGCTGGTCGGTCAGCTCCGTACGACGAAACACAGGATCCTGCACCTGCTGTCGAAGATCGGCAGTGAATTCCTGCAGTCGCTGCCGCTGCAAGGCTTCTGTTGAAACATCCGGAGCAATCGCCGACAGCTTCTCGGCAGCCGCCCCAATCGCCAGTCGCAACCCCTGAGCCTCCTCACGCTGCTCAGACGTCAGAGCAGCCAGCAGTGCCTCCGCACTGATATTCGCGACTCGACCAGTCGCCGCGGCCGCAACCTGCTCCGCTGTCAATGCCACGTCATACAGCCGAGCCTCTGAAATCTCAACGTTCAGACCACGGTTCCCACCCGCCGGCATGTGACGCAAACCCAGCAGCACACGCGATTCGCCCGCCGGAAACACATGACTGCCCTTCTGATACGATTCACCCCAGGCAACACCATTCCGATACAGCCGCGTTGTCCCGTCCGCCTCATAAACCATCACCAGATGCAGCTCCTGCCCCGCAACCGTCTCCGCTGCATCCCCGGGGAAATCCAGAGTTCGACTGAACGAATTGCTGCCCGAAATCCAGTAACGCGGTCGACGTTCACCAAGGACTATGGTGTCAAACACACTGCCCGGGCCTTCGATACCCATCAAACCACCACCCGGCTGATCCAGATTCTGCAGCAGAAATCGCACTTCAAGGGACTTCGCGGCCAGCGGCACAGACAATGGCTGACTCTGCAGCCACGAACCATTCAACACCACTCGCCCCTGCTCAAACCGTACCTCCCCCTGCGCCTGCAACTCCAGACCACGAATCGAATCCCGCAGATCCTCCGTAAACTCCCACGCCGCCAGCGGCTCCGCATCGCTCAGACCGCCAGCCGGAACAACTTTGCCAGACTCC
The DNA here is from genome assembly GCA_903858815.1 of uncultured Planctomycetaceae bacterium. Lineage (GTDB taxonomy): Bacteria > Planctomycetota > Planctomycetia > Planctomycetales > Planctomycetaceae > SXXK01. Next base: position 4,615 of record CAIOKE010000286.1, read on the forward strand.
ACCAGCAACTGCTCACGCACTGGCCCCAGCAACTGCTGCAACTGCTGCCGCAAAGCCACAATCTCTGCTGCGATTTCCTGCCGCTGTTTCGCCCGCCGAGCATTCTCACGCTGGATCAGCGCAGCATCCACCGGTTCGGGCTGTAACGAGCCTTCATACCACGTCCGCAAAAATCGACTGCGATACGAAAACTCCGGATTGATCAGCTCTCGCAGCGGACGGTTCTCAAGAAAGGCCGCATCAAACAGCAATAACGGTTCCAGGACCATCTGCACACTGGCAGGCTGCTCAGGAACCACACGAAACCACGGTGCTCGCGATGGATCAGGAGTCGCAGCCAGAACATTCTGCAGCTGCAGCCATTGCGATGGAAAGGCATCCAGAAATCCCTCGATCCGTATGTCGCCCAGCAATCGATCAATCTGCCGGGCCTGAACGTCAGGCTTAGTCAATGTTCCATCACCGGCTGCATCCAGCAGCTGCTGATCGGGTACCGAAGACCACAGAAACTGCGACAGTCGTGAAGCCGCCCCATAGGATTTCTGCACGGCATCCTGCGAAGCGGTCTCACGAACATGCAGCAGAAATGCCGGAGACGACAGGATGGCTGCAGCCGTTTTCTTCATCGCAGCAGTCAGTGAATCACCGGCCATGCAGCGGTCATACGCATACTGAACGTAACGCGACAGCTGCTCCTGACTGATCGGTCGGCGAAAAGCCCGCGGCAGAAATCGCTCCAGTCGATCGCTGATCTCCTGACGCAGATCAGCCCCATCCGCCAACGCCGCAAAAAACTGGTTCCAGATCCCCACCGATTCCTGATGAAAATCCGGACTGTCCACAATCGAAAAGCTGAGTCGCAGGAAGGCGTCAAGTAACAGAGGCGACATCGACAGCTGATCCGCCTGATTATCAAACCCATGCTCGGCCCGCAGATCCGCAGGAAACGCATTCACGCCCGCTAACCCCGGCTGAGGATTCAGGGAATGACAGCGCGCCTCCACCTCCAACGGCATCTGCCCGGCCAAATGACCATCGGAATCCGAAACCAGCCAGTGACTCTGCCGCGTCATCAGCTTCTCTGGCAACGACAGCACCGGGCGATTCAACTGAAACAAATCCCGCACGGCATTGTTGTACTGAAAACGATTCATCCGCCAGATCGGTACACTTTCCGAGGCCACATGACTGGCCTGCTGCAACAACTCACGCAGCTGCACTGCACTCTGCTGACGCAGTTCCAGTGGCAGCGGTGACTCAGTCTCCGGAGGCATCGCCCCCGTATCAATCGCTCGCAGCAGCTTGTGCAGCAGCACAGGACGAGACAGCAACGACTGTGCCTCCCGCACCTCCTCCAGGTTCAAACCACCTGCCGGCTCGCTGCCCTGATGACAACCCGCGCAACGCTCAGAAAGCAGATGCAGTACCCCGTCTTCTGCCGGTGCAGTAGTCGCCGCAGAACACTCGAAGACGCACGTCAGCACGATCAACCAGATCCAGCGCATGCCCATTTGCTACGCCCACAAATCAGAAATCACACCCGAACTGTCCGCGAAAGACTTCAGCTCCAGTCCCATCAGCTGAGCAAACGTCAGCCAGAGACTGGAATTCAGAGTTCCCGGAGACAACTGGATGGTCCGCCCCTGGCGAATCTGCCCCTGCGCCGTTCCCGCCACCAGCATCGGCAGATCGTAATACTGATGAGTCGCTCCGTCACCCAGTCCGGCCCCCAGTGACACGATCGAGTTGTCCAGCAGAGTACTGCCGTCCGGTTCACGAATCTCCTTCATGCGACGAAGCAGCCACGCAAACTGCTGCATGTGAAACAGGTCAATCTTCTGCAGATCCTTCCAGCCATCACCCTTCTGGTTGTGTGTCATATTGTGATGCTGCACAGGCTGATCAAACACTCCTTCATACATCAGGGTTGCGTCCCAGCGCTCCGGACCAATCATGAACGTACAGACGCTGGTAATCCCTGTCTGCAGAGCCGCCAGCATGAGATCCATCTGCAACCGTATGTATTCCCCCCGCGGCAGAATCTCGTTCTTCGGCACTTTCACATCGGCCGAACGCAGCAGCTCATCCATCCGCTTGATTCGCAGCTCAATGCCGCGAATCAGATCCATGAAGTCGTCCATTTGACGACGATCGTCTGCAGCCAGCTGTCGCGACAGATCACGAGCATCTGCCAGCACAAGATCTGTCACACTGGTCACATGTCGCCGATAATCTTCTCGCAGAAACAGACGTTCATAAAGCTTCTGCGGATCGCGAATTGCCGGGGCAATACGACCAGGTCCATACCACGAGATATTGTCAAATTCGATCGGCTCTTTAGGAGCAGTAAACCCGTTGCAGCTGATTTCCAGAGTGTTCAGTACTGTCGTATGCCCCACATGGTCACCAACCAGCTGATCCAGAGTGCGACCGTTGGGATGGGCAATGCCCTGATCGGCAGCCTGCTGCGGCGAAAGACTGGTCAGATAACAGGACGCGCCCTGAGCATGCACGTCCTGCCCCTGCTTGAACGAACGATCCAGCCCGATCAGCATCGTCAGGTCACTGCTGAGTTCAGCCAGAGGCTGCAGAGTGGAAGTCAGCTGCAAAGGACGAATCCCTGGCTGTCCCTTCAGTCGCCGGTCCGCCTTCACGCGATCCGCATCAAAACCGCCTATGAAATCCGGTAGCTCCGCCTGCTCCTCACCCGGGAAAAAGCAGCGTCGCACAATCCCGTTGGGCAGATAGACGATCACCATCCGCCGTGCGGGCTTCTGAGCAGCACGGCGAGACGCAGCAGAGGCCACCGAAGGCAGAAACGGCAACAGCACCGCAGCCCCCGGCCCCCGCAGAAACTGGCGACGCGGAAACTTCATGGGAGGGAACCCTCGGCACGGACACGAAATAAGTACTGGCCACATTACGACCTGCCTCCCGAAAGCTTAGAAACCCACCATGCAAAATGCAACGGATCATGGTCGTTACAACATCGTTCGAGAGTCCGAAAATCCTTACAGCAGGCACAAAACGCCTTCCAGGCAGGTCTTGCCCGATTTTCCCCTAAAACAAAGTGAACATCACGAAAATTCGCCATTAACACTCATGCAGGCAGCACAATATCCTCGGTTCCTCATCGACTCTGAAGTCCGCAGCAGACAATCTGAACTCCATCCGGGCCGATGCCATACTCCGCAAGGGAAAGTTATGCCTCTGCTCAGCTTCGTAATCCCCTGCTATCGCAGCGAATTGACGATCGAGCAGGTCGTTGCGGAAATTGCCGATGTGATGACTCAGGCCCCTGAGTGGAACTACGAAATCATCGCCGTCGACGATTGCTCACCCGACGGTGTACTGCAGGTCCTGCGACAACTGGCCATCAGGAACTCTCGGCTGCGCGTGCTCAGCCTCGCACGCAACGTCGGGAAACACTCCGCACTGCTGGCGGGCTACGCCATCGCCAAAGGTCACTTCGTCATCGATCTGGATGACGACCTGCAGTGCCCAACTCCCGAACTCTGGCGACTGCTCGCCCCACTGCAGAACTCGGATGCAGACTACGTCACTGCACGGTATCGACAACGCACGCACGCATGGTGGAAAAAGCTGGGCAGCAATCTGAATCTGTTCCTCTCCGGATTACTGCTCGACAAACCCGCCGGTTTCAGATTTGAAAACTTCAATGCGATGCGGGCCTTTGTTGCACAACAGATTTCCTGCTCTCACAATCCATTTGCCTACATGGAAGGCCTTGTTCTGCAGGTCACAACTCGCGTTACTTCCGTGGAAATGACGCCTCGAGGCAGAGGCGATGATCGCACCACCGGTTACACCCTCGCTCGCAGCGCTGAACTGCTGCTGAACGGCATAACGGCGTTCTCAATCAAGCCCCTTCGCACAGCCACATTTCTTGGACTCGTCACAACAATCGCAGCGTGCGTCCTGCTGATCAAAGCTTTACTCACGGAACAGAGCAACACGCAGGTCCCCTCCGACCTGTCTTTGATCCTTGCCGTAATACTGTGCTCAAATGGACTGGTCATGCTGTTGCTGGGAATGCTGGGCGAGTATGTTGGTCGCTCTTACCTCTGCCTCAACCACAGTCGCCCATACACAGTGCGGGAGTCCATCAACGCAGAACTGCCGGATCCGCTGCGACGCTGAAAACGCCCCACCCCTCATTCCAACTCGACACGCACTAACTGGTTGATCCTCGCTGTCAGATCCAGCATCTGCTCGCGAGTCGAGTACTCCAGTTGCAGGATTCCCAGCTTCTGCACAAGGCAGTGGTCAATATGATCACCCGGCTTCCACCACATCAACTGATCATAGACACAGTCTCGGATTTCATCAGAAATGCTGACGCCTCGAACAACCCCGTTTGTTGAAGCCATAATGCAGTGTCGACCGACAAAGCCCTTCTGAACAGCCACAGGAAAATCCATCGTACTCATTCCGCACTCTGCCCGCACGATCCACTCCGCCCACGGCACGCCCGTCGCACGCTCCACAGGACCGGGATACAGGTCGCCCGAGCACCTGCGAGTAATCTCAATGATCCACGGGGTCCCTCCGTGCATGATGTACTGAATGTGAAACACTCCATCCCGTAGATGAAGCAACGACGCAATCCTCTCGGCTTCATGTATCAGCAGCGGACCTGCCGTCTCAAAATCCGTCGCCGGACCGGCAGAGGTCGTCACGAGGAAGGGATTCCGGTAGCTGTATTCATTGTCACTGAAACTGAAAATGACCCGCCGATCCCGCAGAAACGTGGTGAGACTGTGCAGTTGTCCCTCCAGAAACTGCTCGACCACGATTCGCTTACTCCGCGACTGACTGAAGGCATGGTGCACGGCGATTTCATAATCCCGCAACCGATCCACTCGAGTCACCCCCTTTCCCCCCGTCAGGTCTACCGGTTTGACAATCACAGGCAATGACAAAGGCAGCCGAGTTGCCTGATCGATGTCGCTGAAACATACCGCACGCGGGCTGGGCACACCGTGTCTCTGCGCAAACTCGCGGTATCGATCCTTATGATGGAGGGTGAGCGCTGTCTCCCATGAATCATGTCCCGGCAACCCCAGTTGCTCTGCTGTCCACGCCGCCGACAGCGCCCCGAAGTCGTTGGCACACGAACAGACAGCATCAATCTTCAAATGCCGAGCCAGTTGCAGTATCGCCTCACGATCGGAAAAATCCGCCGCGTGATACTCATCAGCGTATCGATGGCCAATCAGACTTCCATCATTTCCCGTGGTCAGAACACGATACCCAAGACGTCTGCCCGCCTGAATCAGTGGAATGTCCGAATGACCGCCATTCAAGACCAGTAATCGTTTCATGGCAGACTCCTTTGCCACGTGGTCTTCAGAAGGCTGTACCCATCAAAGGCCAGAAGCGACTTGTCTTTTCCAAACCCTGAAGCCTTCATACCACCAAATGGCGCTTCCATCGTATCCTCGCCATAACAATTGATGTGCACAATCCCGGCTCGTAACTCCGCAACCGCTCGAGTCGCCTCGTCTTCGCAATCTGTCCAGACCCCGGCCGCAAGACCAAATCGAGTGCCGTTGGCCAGCACGATTGCCTGCTCAAATGTATCGGCGGTCAAAACCGCGAGTACCGGACCGAAAATCTCTTCCTGGGCCAGTCGACTGCCCGGATCAACCTCGTCAAAGATCACGGGAGCTACTGCCAGGGGATTCAGCGGGGCCGAAAATGCTGTCAGCTGCGTGGCAGTTCGAGCGCCCTCATCGAGATATGACTGAACACGCTCACGCTGTCGGCGACTGACCAGCGAACCGATCCGACACGAAACATCAAAGGCATGCCCGGGAAGATACCCACCAGCAGCGGATACCAGCAGCGGTAGAAACTGAGACCGCACAGATCGCTCAATGATCAGCCGAGAGGGCGCAGAACAGATCTGCCCCTGATTGTAAAACAGATTTTCCGCCAGACATTCAGCAGCCTCCCGCAGACGCTGACACCGCCCCGTCACGAGGAATGCACTTTTACCACCACACTCAGCCTCGACCCGCTTCAGATTTGTCCTTCCGGAAAACTGCAGAATCTGACCCGCCGTTTCGGAGGATCCTGTAAAACCGATGACATCCACATCAGGGTGCTGCGCCAACGCAGCACCGGCGATGGCCCCCAAACCCGGCACAACGTTCAAAACACCCGCCGGCACGCCAGCCTCCATGGCCAGCTGAGCAACTCTGAGAACGGACAATGATGAATACTCCGATGGCTTCAGCACCACAGAGTTCCCCATCATCAGCGCTGCGCCAAGCTTCCACATCACCGGAACCAATGGATCGTTCCACGGAGTAATCAGACCGGCAACGCCAATCGGCTGCCGCACTATCCGGGCCACTACGCCTGAGGGGGCCGACAGTGACTCATCACGCAACCGAACGTAGTTCTCTGCAAACCACCGCAAGGCATCAATGGCTTTGGGAATCGAGTCGTAGTAGTAGTTCTGCAAAGCCCTGCCCGTTTCCAGACAGTCCAGCAGTGCCAGCTCACCACGCATTCCCTGCATACTGTCCGCCAGCCTGAGCAGGATCGATCTGCGGTCACACCGACGCCAGACACCAAGATCATAACTACGGCGCGCTGCAGCAACTGCACGCCCAACCATTGCGGCATCACAGGACGCCACTCCGGGAATGGCCTGACCATCCACGGGACTGCACTTCCCCTCGATCGACAGCTCCGTATCGCAGTACTGCCCATCAATAAAAGCCCGCTTCTCTATCCGCAGGGCCGAAATCGCACGACTCACAAACTCAACAGAAGAATGCGCAGTTTCAAATAAAGAGATCGGGATCATCGGATTCAGTTGGCTCCAACTGCGAGCCAGCAGCAAGCAACTGCCTGATGCTGAAAAGTTCCAGATTCGTTTCGTGACGAATACAGTGCATCCCACAGTCACAACTGGGGTTCAGCCGCCCCATCACCTCGGAACGCTCCGTCCCGGTCCACATTTCAAGGAATGACGAGCGGGTGACATCACCAATCTTCATGGTCTGGTTTCCACGAAAATACGGACAAACAAAAACCCCCGAAGGAGTGACGAGGGTCCGCAGCTGAGCACTGTTGCAGGTCGTGTAGGCTTTGGGCTGCGGAGTCATTTGATGGCCGGCAAGCGAATACTGCAGATTGATCGATTCCAGAATTCTGAAGGAATCTGTCTCCAGTTCACGTGCACGAGCAATCTGCTCACGCGCGACCTCAAGGTCGCTGGCACTGTGAATCACAAGGTAATGGTCGTCGTCATAACTGGGTTTCGGCTCGAAATAATCACAACCAATCTCCCGGGCCAGCCTTGCCGCCTCAAAAATCTCATGCACATTAGTCAATTGAATTCGACCCAGGCCGGAATTGCCTCCCGCAACATTCTGGCCAGTCCCATCGGCGGCCGTTCGGATCAGAAATGAATAACCAAGTATCCCCCGCTTGACACGCGCCAGCAATTCCATATTCCGAATCACTTCATCAAATCGCGACTGCCCGGTGCGCGAAGGACGCAGATGCTGAAACGTTGTCGCATTCGCAGCATCCACTGACACTCGCGTCCACGCTGCATGGCGAGCAATCTCGTCAAGGTAACGATCGATCATCGTCCCGTTGGTCGTGATGCCGATCTGCACGCCCGCCTCGCCCAGCATCTGCAGAACAGTCCGAATTGCCGGATGACTGAGAGGCTCCCCGCCACCTATCAAAATGACGGCCTTCACTCCAGCTTCAATCATCTCTGCTGTCAGACCTACCACTCGCTCTCGAGAAAATCGTTCCTTGTTCAGAAGTTCACCGCTGATGCACCCCGGGCAGGCCAGATCACAGGCAGAAGTCGGATCAAATTCAACCACAAGTGGACTGCTCTGGCCTGTCATCCAGTCGGTCTCGGCAATCCGTTCCACAACCGGACGCTGCCACAATTTTTCCAGGAGATTCATCCGCGACATAACGTCAACTCACATCCAGCAAACGACCCAGCAATCGCAGACATACGATTCTGGTGCAGGGAATTGTCCAGACCATCCGCCGAAAGAACCCCTATGATCTATCGCGTCCCCACAGATTGTTGCCAGCATTTTTAGTAGAATCCCCCAATAATCGGTAAAGAATGCATTAGTGCTTGGGAATGGATGAGTTTTCCGGACTGTAGCGATCCAGAGTCTCGCAGAAGACAATGACCGGGAATGCAACAATGTCAGCGGATCTGCCGCCTGGGCCCGTTAAAAACCGTGGCATTTCCCGCGAAACACCCTTGCCCCGAGACTCCCAACCCGAGAGACTACTCAACGGCACCGCAGGTGCCGGTACATCGCCGACAGTGCTCGGAGCCTCCCTTGATGCGAAGTCTGTCAAACGCTCTCAATCCGGCCCACAGGCTGCAGACCCGTCGAAACCTGCTGCAAATCGGCAGGCTTGGCGCGCTTGGGCTCTCCCTGCCAAACCTTCTCGCGACCCGCACCACCGCCGCCTCCAGTTCGCTGCCGTCAATCCCGCCCACGGATCAGTCCCCCGGGTTCGGTTCAGCAAAATCTGTAATCCTCGTCTGGCTCACAGGTGGTCCCCCACAACATGAAACATGGGACCCCAAACCCTTCGCCCCGGCCGAAATCCGCGGTGAATTCAACAGCATCGAATCCGTTGTGCCCGGACTTCGCGTTGGCGAACTTATGCCCGGCCTTGCAATGCATACCGATAAGCTTTCCGTATTGCGGGCTGTTGTGACTAAGGACCAGGCCCACTCTTCCAGCGGCTACCAGATGCTGACTGGCGTCCCCCATCAGCCACTCAGTCAGGAAAACGTCGTCTCCAAAGCCCCCAACCTGTCACCCTCGCACGGCGCTATCATGCGCGCCCTGCAAGCTGATCGGGACGGACTGCCGTCAGCCATTACTCTGCCACGACATATCGCCAACGATGGTGAAATCCTCTGGCCGGGGCAGACCGCCGGCGTCCTCGGCAGACAATTTGATCCGTGGCTGATCACCTGTGATCCTTCGCAGGCGGATTTCCAGGTACCCGATCTTGCGCTACCCGCAGAAATCAGTGGCGACCGATTCAGTTCCCGACGTCGGCTGCTGGCGACACTGAATGATGGGCACCCTCAGCTGGAACCTGCGGCAGCCAAAGGCCAGTTCTCGCACCACGCACGGCAGGCTTTCGACCTTCTCGCCGGACGTGCAGCCAGACGTGCATTTGAGATCAACGAAGAGCCCGATCAACTGCGTGATCAGTATGGCCGCAATCGCTTCGGACAATCGCTCCTGCTCGCTCGCAGACTGGTGCAGGCCGGAGTCTCACTTGTGCAGGTGAACTGGACAAAGATTGAAGAGGTCAAAAACAACGGTTCGTGGGACACCCACAACAATCACTTCGGCGACCTCAAAGGCTTCCTGATGCCGCGGATGGACAGGGCCTGTTCGGCACTGCTGGAAGACCTGCAGCAAACCGGGCTGCTTGATGAAACCCTTGTCGTCTGGATTGGCGAATTCGGACACACTCCGAAAATCAACGGCAACGCCGGACGCGATCACTGGGGCAACTGCTTTTCGATAGCCCTTGGCGGCGCCGGCATGCGCCGAGGCTTCGTTCATGGCGAATCTGATGGCCATGCAGCGTTTCCGCTGTCCGGCGCAGTCACCGCTGCTGACATCACAGCAACCATCTTCCACTGCCTTGGCTTCGCGCCGGAAACCCTGCTGTACGATCAGACCGGTCGCCCCTTCCCGCTGATCCGAGGCGAAGTCATCCGAGAAATTCTTGCGTGACCCCTTCACGGATCAGCGACACCCTCCATAGGTGTCTCGACCGGAGGTTGATTCAGGTAATCCTTCAGACAGATCGTTCTGTAAGTGCTCCACTTACGCCGATCCACACACTCGTACCAGATATCCTCCTGCGCTTCGATCAGTTCCAGCTTTCGCAGGAACTCCGCACTCAGAACCTGCTCCGGTATGACAACAACTCCGGTATCGTCACATACCGCAACGGCCCCCGTGTAAAGCTCCCGTCGCCGCTGGTAAAGATCCGCATCGACAGGCACAGAAGGGGGTCGGTTAAAACAGCCCACAGGATTGAATCCCGCACACCAGATCGGCCAGTTTTCCTTCACCAGTCTGTGAGCATCTCGCAATGTTCCCGTCACAACCACCGCAGCGGCCTGTCGATAAAGCAGCAGATATTTGGCCACAAGGTCACCAAAGACTGCCCTGCCCCCGCAGCCCAGATCATCAACGACGACGATTGCCCCCTCGGGAACCGCTTCAATCTGCTCATGCACCGGCCAGTTCGTCTCATCCCACGCGTAAGCCCAAAAAACTTTACCAACACGAAAATGGCCACGATTCACTGCCACGACGCCGGGAATCGCTCCGGTCTTTCCAAGACAATCAGCAACCTCCGTTGTACTGACTCGGTTTCGCCGAATGTAATCAACGACATTCAAAAGCATTGTCATGTGGTCCCCTGCCTTTCAAACGGCATCACAGCAAAACGACCATTCGTCCGATCAACGGCGTCGTCACGAAAAATCACTACAGCAAACTCAAATGGCAGATAGTCGTTCCGCAGCACAACTCGCCGCGAAAAACGATATGCGATTTCAAGAATCCGACAGGGATCAAAATGAAATGTGTGCGGCAACTGGTAATCAACGCGATCGGACAGAAAGTCCATGGCAACGGCCGTGCGGCAGCATTTCAGAGCATCCCTGATCACGGACTCAGCAACTGTATAATTGTCACTCTCAGTCAGCCGATGATTCAGAATCCCCGAGGCGACAGCGATGTCTGCACTGATCTCGCGAGATAGTTGACTGAAATCTCCGGAGTAAAAACGGATACCCGGACGTGGCCAGAGCAAACGAGCCTCTGATATCAACTCCGGAACCAGATCAATCCCGGTGTACTCGTAGTCATCACCACAACGCTCGGTCAGAAGTCGATTCAGATCACCAAAGCCGCAGCCGACGTCCAGTACGTGTAAACCTCGTAAATCGAACAGGGATGTCAAAGCACTGAATCGCAGCATCTGACGATTGTGTGTCCATCCAAGAGTCTGCTCGCTCACTCCAAACTGCCGATACCGCGCGGCGTAACGCTCGATCGTGTCGGTTCGCTCCTGCTCGGTGAGTCCGCTCATCTGTGTCTGTCTCCCAGCAAACGGTGCAGGTTATCACTCGCGACATTGCGTTTTCTGTCTTCAGTCAACCCCGCGACAAGCCATTCAAACTTTTCGCGAAACTCAGACAGCGAATACTGCGGGTGATCTGAGCCCACGCACACCTTCTGATCAAATCGCTGACAGACATACCTCAGATCAGAATCGACGGAACTACCCGTATAACGCAGCATTGTGAAGGACAGGTCAAGCAGAACGCCCTCGCACTCCCGCACAACGTCCGCCAGTTCCACCAGCCTCGTCAGGCCTCCATGCAGCAAAACCACCCCCTCCGCCCCCGTACTGAACAGTAGCTCCGCCAGACAATCGATCGTCATGCGGCGCGGATCAAGATTTCGACCAAATGGGTAGGTGCAGAGCAGTACAATCAACCCCGCGTCAGTGGCCGCCGGCAGAAGACGCCGCAGCCGAATATCATCGAAACAGAACTGCCCCAGCCGCGGATGCAACTTGATACCTGCATACCCCAGCTGCTTCAGACGCTGCAGCCGCTCCACCAGCAGCGGGCCATGAAACAACGAAGGATCACACCACGCCACCGGCAGACCACCGGGGACCTTTTCAAAAACCCATCGACTGTACGTCTCCTCGTCGTAGCCACCCCAATTCGGCCCCATACCAACTGCAAAACTGTGAGTAATTCCGGCGTCCGCACGTTCATGCAGGAACTGGTCCAGTTCCAATCGGTGACTGAAACGTGCGTCAATCCACTGCGGCTTCGGCAGGGGATGCTGCAGGCTGTCAAACAGTGGCAACTGCCGCATACCTCACCTCGACTCTGCGAATCGCCTCGGCTGCCGTCGCTAATGCGCTGCCTGTATCCGTGCCGGTAGCGATCAGATGCATGTGACGGGTTCGATCGTCAGCACTGCTGCGCAGCGTCTCGCCGATTTTGAAATTGGGATGCAGCTCAATAACGCCAGGTACATTACGAGCCGATTCCAGTCCTCGGATATCCGCGACGACACCAGCAGAAAACTCCACAAACTGCAGCACCGCAGCACACCTCGGAATAACTTTGCCCGGCAACTCAAGCCGCTCCCCAAGCGACATCCTCAGCAGCATGCCCACTGGATCGACACCAGCGACTAATGGTACAATGTGCGAAGAAATTCGTGTGCCACCACCTCGAGCAGCAACCTCCACAAGATAAAAACGACCATTCCAGCACTTGTACTCCGCATGGGTGATCCCGAATTTCAAGCCCATGAATTCCACCAGCCGATCATGCTGGGACATCAGCAGCTCAAAGTCAAATTCACTCTGCTGCCTCGGATAGAGTAGACGATCGGCCACCATTGGATTGTGTGCAAAATGGCGTTTCACCGACACCGCAAGCGAACGGTGGTGAGATTCACAACTGATCCCCTCCACCGTCAACTCGGTGCCACCAATAAACTGCTCCGCCAGCACCTGACCAGCCGTGGAATACTGCTTAGCATCAGTGAATGCTTCTGCCAGTTCAGCCACTCCGTGAATGCACCGCACACCCCGACTGGACTGACTGTCAACCGGCTTAATCACGATCGGAAAACCTGTATCACAGACAAACTCGGCCAGCTCGTGCAGCTCATCTGAGACCCGCCATTTGGGAGAAGGCACGCCCAACTGCTGACACGCTTCACGCATTTTCGCCTTGCTCGTGAACTTCAATGCTGCATCACAGCCAATTCCCGGCAAACCAAGCTCCTCACTCAACGCAGCCACAGTCGGTACAGCAATGTCACTCTGATCAGTAACGATTGCATCCGGACGAAACTCGCGAGCAATCCGAAGATTCGAGGAGATATCGCGAACGTCAGCGATACGCGAAACGTCAGCCCAGCGAAAGCCCGGTGAGTCCGTGTAAAGGTTTGTATTGACGACGAACAATCCAAGTTCCTTAGCACGGCGAATCAGGGGTACCTGCCACTCGCCTCCAGCAATCACCATCACAATCGGCTGATCAAGACTCACGAGTATCCTCCGCGATAACAAAAACCGGTCGCCCCTTGACCTCGTGATAGACCCGGCCAACGTACAAACCCAGAACTCCAGTGCAAAGCAGAATTACACCGGTCAGCAGATACAGGGAGATGATCACACTGGCATAGCCAATTTCAGGGATTCGTGACGTCAGTCGCTGAAAGAGAATCACAACTGCATAGATCGCCGACAACGTGGAAATCGCAGCACCGGCAGCAACCATGGCCTTCAATGGACGATCAGAGAACGAAAGCACAGCATCCATCGCCAGACGCACACGACGCAACAGATTGTAACTGCTGCGCCCCGCGAAACGTCGCCTGTGAGGAAGATCAACACTGACCGTGGGAAATCCCAGCCACTGAATCAATCCACCAAAAAAACGATATCGCTCGGGTAACTGCAGGTACTGCTGCACGACCCGTCGGGACATCAAACGATACGAACCCACTGCCGGATCCATCTCAAGTCCCGACAGCATACGAAACAGTCCGTAAAAGGCCTTTGATGTCACTCTGTTCATCCAACTGTCAGCACGACGAAGTCGCCGAACCAGCACCACATCAGCACGTTGATCACAAGCCGTCTGCAGCAGCACCGGTATACAACTCGGATCATCCTGCAGATCACAATCCATCGTCACGACCCACTTACCGCTTGAAACCGAAAGCCCGGCAGTTAAAGCGTAGTGCTGCCCGAAATTTCGCGTCAGGCGAAGCCCCCGAACGCGACTGTCAACACTCGCCAGTCCCTGAATCTGCTCCCACGAATCATCCCCACCACAGTCTTCAACCAGGATCAACTCAAATTGCCCAACGAAAGCTGCACAGGATGACATAATCGCTTCATACAGTGGTCCTACACTGGCGGCTGAACGATAAACCGGTATGACTATGGACAAGTCCACCTCAAAACCCTCTTAAACTCCACGAATACCGATCGATCGCCCCGAAGTGCCTGATCTATCGCTGAGACAACACCAACGCCGTCTCGCCCACACCAACGAGGTCCCGACAGAGTTCCGGCACAATCCTCACCAGAACATCCACGATCTTTCTCTGGTCCTGCTCCGACAGATCAAAGAACATTGGCAGTCGGACCAATCGAGCACTGGCATCATCTGTCACCGGCAGTGCCTCGGCGCCGGCAAACTGAAGACCACAGGGCGAAGAATGCAGCGGGACATAGTGAAACAGCGCCGTTACCTCCTCTGCCTTCAGACGCTGCAGAAGCGCATCACGGACTGCAGGCGAAGGCAGCAGCAGATAAAACAAGTGATAGTTGCTCTGACAGTCCTCTGGAATCCGCGGGAGACGGATCTGTCCGGAAACTTCCAGTGACCTCAGGCCCTGACGATAGTTGTGATACAGCACACGCCTTCGGTCCGAAATCCGGTCCATTTCCTCCAGTTGCCCGTAAAGAAACGCACTGCAGATCTCACTGGGTACGTATGAGGACCCGACATCAACCCACGTATACTTGTCGACCTCGCCACGAAAGAATCGCTGCCGGTTTGTCCCCTTGTCCCGGATAATCTCAGCACGCTGGATCAGCTCAGGATTGTTGATGCAAAGAGCCCCACCCTCACCACAGATATAGTTCTTTGTTTCGTGAAAACTGTAGCACCCGAGGTCACCGATCGATCCCAGAGCCCGACCGTTATACCACGAATTGACCCCCTGAGCTGCGTCCTCGACAACCTTGAGGTTGTAGCCCCGAGCAATCGCCATGATGCGATCCATCTCGCAGGCCACACCGGCGTAATGCACCACGCAGATGGCTTTGGTGCGGGCAGTAATCGCCGCCTCAATCAGCGTTTCATCAATATTCAGCGTGTCCGGGCGGATATCAACGAAGACCGGACGCCCCCCCATGCGGACGAAGGCCGAGGCCGTCGATACGAAGGTATACGAAGGCATAATCACCTCGTCACCCGGACCGATATCGCACAACTGTGCCGCCATCTCAAGCGATGCAGTGCACGAAGGTGTCAGCAGGACCTTCGGAATCCCAAATCGCTCCTGCATCAACGCAGCACAGCGTTTGGTGAAATGCCCATCGCCACTGAGATTCCCCAGCGTGACCGCTTGAGCGATGTAGTACAGCTCACGGCCGGCAATGAATGGCTTGTTGAACGGAATCATACAGGAATCGCCAGTGCAAACCGCGAGGACACAACAAGGCCCCGCGCAGATGGGGAAAACTACCTAACTAATCAAACAGCCTGGCCCGAGATAAGGAAAAGTCAGCGAGGATTTCCCGGTTTCATCACGTAGTAACAAAATTGGGCGAATCGGGAGGACTGTGCCGATACTTCCTGACGAAGCGGTGCCACCGATTGCAGTGATTGCAGCAGTCATCCCTGCCATGCACAACCAGCCACCTCACCTCACCCCACGGCCGCGGGGACACACCACAAACCGCGGGGACACACCACAAACCGCGGGGACACACCACGGCCGACGACCTCACTCCGGTATCCGCAAACGTTGCAGTTTTGATTCACCGAGGCCCAGCCACAACGCCACCGCAGAGTGTGTCCCCGCGGAGAGATCCGGGGGACACACCACTGCAACGGGTTGGCGTGATTCACAAACGGGGCCACACGGCCGCAGGGACTCACCACAATCCGCGGGGACACACCACGGCCAACGACCTGACTCCGATTTCCGCAAACGTTGCCGTTGTGAGTCACCGAGGCACAGCCACAACGTCGCGACATGCTGTGTCCCCCCGGAACTGAAACGGGGTGTGTCCCCGCTGGGCCCCCACCGGAGGGACACACCACGACTTGAGCGACGCACGACACAGGCGGGGACACACCACTGCAACCGATTGGCGTAAACCGCGGGGACACACCATGGCCGACGACCTTACTCCGGTAGCCGCAAACGTTGCGGTTTTGATTCACCGAGGCCCAGCCACAACGCCACGGTAGAGTGTGTCCCCGCGGAGTTGGGAATGGGCGTGTCCCCGCTGGGCCGTCCCAACTGGGCCCACCGCCGAGCACACATCCGGCCCCCACCGGAGGGACACACCACGACTTGAGCACACGGCCGCAGGGACACACCACGGCCAACGACCTGACTCCGATTTCCGCAAACGTTGCGGCTTTGATTCACCGAGGCAAAGACACAACGCCTCGGCATGGTGTGTCCCCGCTGGGCACCCACAACGGGGACACACCACAAACCGTGAACGAGACCAAGGGGACACACCACGACTTGAAGAACGCACCACACCGGCGGGGACACACCAGACATCCGGGGGACACACCACTGCAACCGGTGGCGCGATTCCCAGACATGTCGCCAAAACTCAACACGCACCACAGCTCTCCGGCGCAAACACTCGGACCGGGGACGCTTCCCGACGACTCACGGGGCTCGCGGGGACACACCACACCCAATCGGGAACATCCAATATCCAGGATCCTGCCGACCTACCCACCGTGCCCGACGAAAGATGCTTTAACTGTCTACCTCGCCGCATTCCATTCTCCTATCGGTCAACAGCCAACTGGGGGGGGGGGGGGGG
>CAIOKE010000287.1 GCA_903858815.1 uncultured Planctomycetaceae bacterium
CATCCACTGGGGGTTGTCTACTGAGGGGGCTATTTGCTGGGGCCATCCACTGTTGCGTGTCCATTTGGCTGGGGGAACCGCAGTGGGGTGTTGCGGAATGAGGACATGTGTTTCTGCAAGTGCGGAATGCAGGTCAGCTGCGTGTTGCTGGATGTGATCATCGAGGATGGGCCATCTCATGGGGCCATCTCATGGGGCCATCTCATGGGGCCATCTCATGGGGCCATCTCATGGGGCCATCCACTGGGGGTTGTCCACTTGGGGCCGGTCTTTCGGGAGATCCGCCTGGGGGCATGCGCTGGGGCCATCCACTATTGGCTGTCCGATGTCGACAGCCAGTCGTGCGGTGGGGGGGGGCTTGGGGGGTGTGCACTCATTGAAACGGGGGCTGTGGCTTTTGCAATAGCTGGTGTTATCAGCGAGTTTCATGGAGGCGGGGTATGGAGCAAGGGTATGGAGCAAGGGAGGGAACGCAGGAGGCAGAACGCTGGGGGGTGTGTTGCCAAATGGCGACAGTGCCGATTGGGGGTTAGTTTGCGTAATGTCGAGGGTGGGGGTGGCGACGTGGTGGTGGCGTACGGAGTGTGGTGCGCATGAAAAGACCCTGTGGCGGATACCACAGGGTCGAGAATTCTGATGCTTATGAGCACCGTTGATCATTCAGCCTTTGGGGCGTCAGCGGCTGGAGCAGCGCCTTCAGCTGGTGCGGCACCTTCCGCAGGAGCTGGAGCGGCTGGAGCAGCACCTTCGGCTGGAGCAGCGCCTTCAGCAGGAGCCGGTGCGGCGCCTTCGGCTGGAGCGGCACCTTCAGCCGGAGCAGCGGCGGCAGCGTCGGCACCGTGGCCAGCAACGCCGGCTTCGCGAGCGCCGGCCATTTCGCCGGTTGGAGGAGCAGCAGGAGCTTCGCCAGGAGCGGCGGTTGAGGAAGCAGGCTCACCGCAGCCGGCCTGAGCAAGGCACAGCACTGCGACGGAAAACAGACCCATCAGCTTTTTCATTCTTGTAGTCCCCGTGACATTTTGGCAGGTTTGAATGGAGGGACCAGCGGCGCACAGCTGCCGCATCCCTGCCCCGACTTTAACATTTTCTGATTGAATTACACGTCCCGAGTGTCCTGATCCGGAAATTCCTGGCTGTTTTTGGTGCGGCGGAGTGGAACATCCTGGCGATTTTTCCCAGCCGATCTCCCCGGTAGCCCCTGTTTTACCCCTGTTTTCACCGCGGGATGTCCAGAAGGAAAAGCCTGTCACCCGAGTGACTGCGACAGGAAGAATGCTGGAAGTCGCCGACGGTTTGGTCTTCACTATTTAATTCTTCTGATTCTTTTTGGCCTTGCCCTGTGGAACGGGTTGATCGAAAGGGATGAGTGGGAACAGGGAAGATGGCTTCCGAATCGTGGACACCAATTTCTCCATCTCAGAGACTCGACCGGCCTCCTGCGAGGCGAGATTTGTGGTTTCTGCGGGATCAGTTTCGAGGTTGTAGAGTTCTGGTGGGTCCCCACCCTTGTTGAGGTTTTGACGTACGAGTTTCCACGGGCCTGCTCGAAGGCTGAATTGTCCCCCGTAGCCGGGGAATTCGCGGTACAGCCATGGTCGTTCCGTCTGTTCGAGTCCGCTCAGCGTCGGTACGAGGCTGACTCTTCCAGTTCCGTCAGTGGGCAGATTTCTGGCGCCGACGAACTCGGCAATTGTGGGCATCCAGTCTTCGAATCCACTGACATAGTTGCTGACACTTCCAGCGGGAATTCTGTCAGGCCAGGCTGCGATCGTGGGGACTCGGACTCCGCCTTCATAGAGCGACCCCTTGAGTCCTCGGAGGTCTCCGACACTGCGAAAGAACTGGGCATCAACTTCGTCTCTGAGGTGCGTGGTTCCGTTGTCTGAGCTGAAGATGACGAGGGTTTTCTGTGTCAGTTGCAACCGTTCAAGTTCATCCAGCAGGATGCCGCAATCGTGGTCGAGTCGACTGATCATCGCTGCGTAGGCAGCGCGCGGGGTGAAGTGCGGCGTGTATCCCCCGCGGGCGGCGGTAAAGGGCGGGTCCGTCCAGCCCTGCTGCAGGTAGGGTGTCAGATCCAACTGCGGTACGTGCAGAGCGACATGAGGCAGTGTGGAGGGGAAGTACAGGAAGAATGGTCGATTGCTGTTTTGCTGGAGGAAGCTGACTGCAGCATCTCGAATGCGATCGGGCGCGTAGTCGACGCCCTGAAACTGTGCATAGCTTTGGGGGTCCTGCGGATCAGCCTCGGCCGGAAGTTTGGCATGTCCGGGGACAGCCGGCTGATTCTGCAGTGGGATCCGTTCGCGATCCTGCCACAGGTAGTCCGGGTAGTAACTGTGAGCATGTCTCTGGCAGTTATAGCCAAAGAAATGATCGAAGCCCTGATTCAGTGGATCCCCGTCACTCCCGGGACCGCCGAGCCCCCATTTCCCGAATGCTCCTGTGACATACCCCTGCTGTTTCAGCATTCTGGCCAGCGTGAATTCGTCTTTGGTGATGGGCAGTTGGCCTTCCGACTGGGCTTCGCTGTTATTTCGAATCCAGGCCTGACCGGGATGTTTTCCGGTCATCAGAACGCAGCGGGACGGAGCACAGACGGCATTGCCTGCGTAGTGGCTGGTCAACCGCATTCCTCGAGCCGCCAGTCGATCAAGGTTTGGGGTGCGAATTTTCTGCTGTCCGAAGCATCCGAGTTCCTGGAAGCCGAGATCGTCGGCGAGGATCAGGACGATGTTTGGTCGAGCAGGAATCTGCTCGGAGAAAGCCTGTAGCATCGAACAGCTGCAGGTAAGAGCAAGAAGCAGGCAGCAGAGCCTGGATGCTGACATCATTGGCAGCTCCGTGAACATTTTCGCAAGTGATGAACTGGCAGGGAATTACGCGGACGTAAGTTCAGCAGTTTCGGGATGGCCTGTCCAGTCTGCGAGTGGGGTGGTGGAAATTCCTGAAGATCCCGGCGTCTTCGAGTTTTTGCTGGTGACAATCGCATCAGCCGACGAATAACCTATGATAGTGGTTGTGCTGCAACATTGATCGGGGATGATCTGGTTCAATTCCGCAGCGGGCCACTACCGCAATCGATTCAGTTATTTCCTACCGCTGGAACCGTTCAGTATGCTTAGGTTATTCGGTCATGCACATCGCTACTGTGATGGGGTTTCTCGGCGTTCTTTCCTGCAGATTGGTGGTTTGGCTGCCGGCGGGTTGTCTTTGGCGGATCTGCAGGCTGTTCAGCCGCGGTCTGCGGGGCGACAGCACAAAGCGGTGATCATGGTGTATTTGTCCGGTGGTCTGCCGCATCAGGACACATTTGACATGAAGCCAGCGGCACCAGCGGAGGTGCGTGGCGAGTTTCAGCCGATCCAGACGACTGTCCCGGGGACTCAGTTCTGTGAGTTGCTGCCGAAACTGTCGATGGTGGCGGACAAGTGTTCGATTGTGCGTTCCTGTGTCGGGCAGCGGGACGAGCATTCCAGTTTTCAGAACCTGACCGGTTACACGATGGGGGAAGTGCAGCGAGACGGAATTCCGAATTTCGGTTCCGTGGTAGCTCGAACGTGGGGTCAGGTCAATGAAGTGACTCCGCCGTTTGTCGATTTGTTTCCCACGATGCAGCATCGTCCTTACAACAGCACGGGTGCTGGTTATCTGGGTAGTGCGTTCAATCAGGTGCGTGCAGACGGTGAAGATCTTGCCAGCATGCAGTTACGGTACATTGAGGGTCGCCAGTTCCAGGGGCGGCAGTCCTTGCTTGAGCAGCTGGACACATTTCGTCGTCAGGCGGATTCTCGCAATCTGGACAACATGCAGGAGAGCTACCAGCGGGCCTTTGACGTACTGACATCATCGCGTCTGGTTGAGGCGATGAATGTGGAGCGTGAGGATGCCTCGGTTCTTGCCATGTACGGCCGTGGTTCGTCAAAGCATCTTGGCGATGGGGCTCCGCTGTGGAACGACCAGCTGCTGATTGCCCGACGTCTGGTGGAAGCCGGTGTGCGAGTTGTCACGGTGGCCTACGGCTTCTGGGATACTCATGGAAACAACTTCGGTCACTGTCGTGCGCATCTGCCAACTCTGGATACCGGTCTGTCCGCTTTGATTCGTGATCTGTATGACCGAGGACTGGATCAGGATGTGACGCTGGTTGTCTGGGGGGAATTCGGGAGGACTCCGAAGATCAACGACAAGGCTGGGCGTGACCACTGGGCTCCGGTGCAATCCGTGCTGTTTTCCGGTGGTGGGATGCCGATGGGGCAGATCATCGGTTCCACGGACAAGATTGCGGCCTATGCCGCCGATCGTCCGATTCACTATCGGGATGTGCTGTCAACGATTTATCACAACGTGGGAATCGACAGCAGCACGTATATTCGCGACATGGCCGAGCGTCCGGTCAGGATTCTTCCCGAGGAGGCTCGGCCGATTCGCGAACTGATGGGAAATTCCTGAGCCGGGATTGTCTGCGGTCAGAGGGTTCCAAGTTTACGGCCGGCACAAATGCTACGGCAGCAGCGGCAGCAGTTCGTCGATGCTGCTGAAGACGATGAAGTCCGCGTCGGCTGGCAGGAAGTCTTTCCATGAGGATGCACCGGTGACAGCGGCATTTGCGGCTGTCGTCAGCACAGCCTGCGTGTTGGAGACAACCGTCTGTACTCGATAGACAACGCTGTTGATCCAGATGTCAGTACCGGCCGCCAGTTCTGTGGTAAAGGCGGTTCCGGTACCTGTCAGCGTCGTGCTGCCGGCCTGCAGGCTGACGGTACCGGTAAGTTGTGTGCCTGGGGGCGGAGATTTGGTCAGAGGTACTTCACCGAGAGCTCCGTTGTTATAGATTCCCTTGACGTCGTAGGTTGTGAAGTCGTTGATCTGATCAACGACCGTCATGCCGCCTCCAAGTACTCGACCGAAGACCGTGTACTTCCCTTCGTCCAGGAACAGATTGTTATCGACATTGATGAACCACTGACTGGTTCCGCTGTTGATGTTTCCGGAGACCATGGCCATGGCAAGCGTGCCGCGGACATTGGAGTTTGCCGGATTGAATTCGTTCTGGATGGGGGGATTGGTCGGAACGCTGCTGATGCGACCATCGTTGAGAGTGAAACCGCCGCCCTGGATCACGAACTGCGGTACGCTGCGATGCACGATCAGTCCGGACCAGTCGGGTGAAGTCTGATAGCTGAGGAAGTTGGCAACGGTCAGTGGAGCATCCGCATCATAGAGTTCGACGTCGAACGAACCGACTGTGGTATTGAAGCGGATCAGAGTACCGGTGGCATAGTGGACGCTGACTGTCTGGTCGGCGATGCCGGCCGCTCCGGTCGCTCGAATCATCAGTTTGTGGTCGCCCTGATTCTGACCGCCTGCGGTCAATGGAACACTGAGGCTGTAGATACCGGACGAGTCTGCTGTTGCAGCAGCATCGTCATACTGGCCATCACCATCGCTGTCGACGGCCAGCGTGGAATTGGGGGCTGTGACTCCGTCAACGATGAAGGTGCTGCTGCGGGTCAACAGAATTCCGCTGGACTGTTCCACCTGATTGGCAGAGACATCAGTGGTCAGAGCGAAGCTGTCGCCGTCCTGGACAACCACGCTGGCAGATGCTGTTGAACCGGTATCGAAAACGGTGGCGTTGATGGTGCCGGTACGAGTGTTCTCGGGGACGGATCCGGCGATGACAGTCAGATCGACACTGGCTGACAGTTGTCCGGCGGGGATGGTGATGCTGGCTGGACCACTGAGCAGATCCGGCTGGGCATAGCTGAGGCTGACTGTGGTGCTGGTGTCAGTGGCTTTTCCGAGGCTGATCGTTGTAGCGACCTGGCCGACCAGTTCGTTCACTGTGGCGAAGGCCGGTGTCACTGTCAGCGTAAAGGCGTCGTTGTCAGTGACGCTGACGGAGGCTTGAGCGACAGTGAAACCTGTGGCTGTGGCCTCGATAGTTGCGGAACTGCTGCCGTTGACAATCTGGTCATCGACATCGTCGACAGAGAAGGTGGTCTGTTTCTGTCCGGCTGGAATCACAACTGAAGCGGGCAACGTGAGGCGGGTGGACGGAGAAGACAGCGCGACACTGAGTGGTGCAGAGATGTCGCTGGTGTTACGAGCGAGGGTAAACGTGACGTTGCCTGGTGCCCCTTCGGTCAGTGTGGTCTGAGTAGACGACAGGGCCAGAGCGGGGACTTCGTCATCAAGGACGGTGATGCCCAGTTCTGCTGAGGAGTATCCGGTGGCAGTGGCGGACACGTTGACAGTGACGTTGCCGAGGGCGACATCGTCATTGGTTGTTTCCAGCAGGATGGTGACAGAGTCCTGTCCAGCGGGAATCGTTGCGGTGGCCGGAACTGTGAGGGCCCCGGAGTCCGCATCGAGTGTGACTGTGAGGGCTTGAGAAATATCGGGTGTGGAGCGTGAGACTGTCAGTTGCAGGCCGGCGGTGGAGTTTTCGGCGATAGAAGCGGTCTCAGCAGCCAATCCAAGCGTTGCCGGGGCCACATCATTGTCGTTGACAGTCAGTGTAACGACAGCGGGAGCGAAGTCGACGGCGGAGGTGGAGATCTGTACTGTGGCTGAACCGTCGACCACGGAGTTCTCAACGGCCTGCAGCTGGAATGTGGTAAAGGTCTGGCCGGCGGGAATCTGGACGGTAGCTGGTCCACTGACGCGCTCAGAGCCGATGGCGACGAAGACCGTCAACGGCTGTGCTGTGTTTTCGGTGTTGCGGGAGACGAGGGCAGTGACGACGGAAGCACCCTCGGACACTGACGGCAGAGACAGTTCCAGTTTCAGTGTGGCTGTTTCGTCATCGGTGACTGTCACGGAACTGGTACCGGAGGTGAAGCCGGTGGCGACAGCAGCGATCGCGGCCGCACCAGGAAGATTGACGATCTGATCGTTAGTCGGAATGGCGAGAAAGGTTGTGGATGCGGCTCCGCCAGGAATTGTCACGCTGGCAGGAACAGTCAGGCGTGCTGATGTTGACGACAGTGCCACGGTCAGCGGTTGGGAATTGTCGCTGCTGGAGCGCGAGACTGTGACAGAGAGACCATCCGTCAGAGTTTCGGCGACGGAGTTTGCTGAGGGAGCCAGATTCAGGACGGCATCATCGTCGTCGGTCACGGTCAGGGTGACAACTGCACTGTTGAAGCCCGGAGCAGCAGCGGTCAACTGAGGGCTGACATTGCCATCAACTGCAGCATTGCCGACAGCGGCGACACTGACGGAAGCAGACAGGCTACCAGCCGGAATGGTCAGCGAAGTGGGCAGAGTGATACGCGTGGAGTTATCCGCCGACAGCTGAACGATCAGAGGCAGAGCATCAGAGCCGGTGCGAGTGACTGTCAGTTGAGATGAGCCGGCTGTTTCGGAGATAGACGCAGGACTGAGTGTGGCAGTCAGTTGTGGAGCAGCCTCGCTGACGGCTGCAGCTGCCTTCGCCAGCGCTCCGGTGGTGGCTGCTGTCATCCGGTCTTTCTGGGACGTTTCCACGGTGCTGCCTGGTCGACCGTAACGACGGATTCGTCCTGCAGTGCTGGTTCCGGCAATCTCCAGCTGATCGGACCCCAGCAGAGCCCCGACGATCAGACGACGCGAAAGAACCGTATTGCCCTGCAGCAGGATGCTGTCATCACCCTGTCGCATCCACAGGGATGTACGTCCACTGACTTTTGTGCCATCCAGCAGCACGACATCGCGCCCACGTCCGGCATCGACGTACAGAGTGTCTTTCAGTGTGGAATTCCGGAACGCGATGTTGTCATTGCCTGCGCCGGTGAGCAGCACGACGGCACCGTTGACGGTGGATCCGGTGAGTACGATGGCATCATCGCCGGCGGCCGTATCCACAGTCAGCGAACGACCGAAGGTGCTGTCGGCCACAGCGAGCTGCAGCGTGCCGGACGCAGTGATGCTGACGTCTGAGGACAGGGTCTGGCGGCTGAGCACGATGGAGTCATTCCCCGCGCCACCGCTGTAAAGGAACGGGCGATCCAGTGTGGAACCCACGAGGCTGACGGAGTCGTCACCGGCGTCAGTCTGAATCTGTACCAGTCGGCCGAACCGAATGTCGGAGCCGATGGACAGGACGTCATTTCCTGCGCCGAGGCGCACGAGCAGTTGTCGGTTCAGGGTGGTGCCCGTACTGCTGAGGGTGATTGGTGCGGCCGCACCGTTGATGGTGGTGCCGTTGCGGCCGCGGAGTGTGATGGTGTCGGGTGAGGCAACCATTTCGAGGTCATTTGCCAGATCGTCGCCTGTCACGACAACAGCCGCCGCCGACAGAGAGACGCTGACATTACCGGCCAGCAGGCAGCGAGATTCCAGTCGCTCATGCTGGTTGGCGCTGACGCGGTGCCGGCGGACTGACGAACGACGAATTCGTGGAGTGAAGAGGCTGCAGAGCTGGCGAATCAAAGCGGTTGACATCGCGGATTTTCCCGGAACTGATGGGCTGGATTGATTGGTGCGGGAATCTGCTGCCTGCCCGCACAAAACGTCTATATACCCCATTTCAACGGAAACAGACGAATTGAGGTGGTGTTTCTTACCCAAAAAACGGGGGAAAGCGCGGGCTTGTGCGGATTTGAGCAGTGACGACGAGTCGATGACGCAGCCTTCCCTGGACTGGATATCAGAGTACATCAGGAGCGAAGCAGGGGGCAGACGGCAGGTTTGGGCTCAGGAGCGACCATGGATCCGCCCCGAACCCCTGAATTTTTCAGGATGAGGGTGGTGCGGGACTGCGTCGGAGATCGTGGTTTTCGCAGATGGCAGTGGGCGGAGCGGTTGACTGGGGTGGTGGTCTTTAGTTCACTTTTTTTTGTTCCGCGGTGCTTTTGCTTTTGGCGGGTTCCACGAGGGCAGGTCGAGTTTCAGCAGGTCGGACAGATCCATTTCGAGGAGTTGTTCGTTCAGTTGAGTCATCTGTTCCGGTGGGACGCAGTGTTTGTCGGCGGCTGGCTGGGTGGTGAGGGGGCTGCTGGCGGTACCGGAATTTTCGCGGAGTTTTGGCGATCGAATTCCGGGTTTCTGTGTGTTCAGGGATTTCAGAAGTTTTGCGGTACTGCTTTCGAGATCCGAGAGGAACTGATCGCTGTCGATTGCGCGGGCTCCTCGTCTGCTGGCGGCTTTATGCAGTCGATGGTCTCCGGACACGACGACGATCTGGCGGGGACTACTGTGGCTGGCGAGTCTTGTTTCGATCTCGTCATCCGCCGACTGTCCCAGCGCTGAGTAGTTGACGAGGAAGGGCCATCCGGGTTCGCGAGTCGCGGGTGTGATGGTGTCTGTGGTGCCTGTGGAGGAATCTTCGGTATTTCGTCCGGAGTCGAAGATGACGACGGTATCGTGAGCCAGCGATCCGGGGAGGTTGTTGGCCAGTTTCTGCAGCAGTCTGTTGCGTGCCAGTTCCAGTCCGCCTTTGGCAAATCGGCGGCGTCCGAATCCTGCGGCATGCAGGAGGTTATAGCCGTCGATGAGGAGGAAAACGCGGGGCACTGGGCGCCTCTGGATGGAGTGTTGCAGGGTACTGGCAGGGAATCAGACGACGACTTCCACTTCGATGAACAGGGTGGGGTCGGATTTCCATTTCTGCTGCATCAGCTGCAGGGTTTTCCAGCGGACTCGATGGCTTGGTTTTTCGAGTGTCTGAGGAGTATCGGGGAGATTTTCCAGCAGATCTTTGCGAATCACCATGGCGCGAATTTTGCGAGTTCGAACATCGCCATCAGCTTCGTTGGTGAGGCAGATCAGGAATCGCTGGGCATTCACGGGAAGTCCGGCTTCGCGACGGAACAGTCCATTGGCAAATCGTTCGCTGAGTTCATTGAGTACAGCGTTCAGGTAGAACCAGCGATCTTCGTTGCGGATGGGGATGAATGGGTTTTCGGGTGTTGTTTTCTGAGCGGCCTGAATGAGCCGCTGTGCTGCGAGCGAATTGAGAAAGATTTCGGCGCAGGATTTTTCGAGGACCGTGCGGATGAGCAGTTGTCCGTCGTGCAGGGAATTGAGCGAGACATTCAGGCGGTTGAAGAATTCGCGTTTTCGCCAGTCGCGGGCGGCTTTCCAGCGGGCGGCCAGCCAGCCAGCGAGGGTGAAGCCGGCGGCGGTGAGATACTTGATACCGTGGTCACTGAGTTGTTCACGAATGGCCTGCAGCCACTGATCCATTGGAAGGCTCCGGTGCTTGATCCAGTACTTTCACGTAGATGACTTTGGCATCGCCGGTGGCGTAGAAGTCCGGCAGTTCAGCGGCGATGCGATAGTGGCAGTGTTCGTAGAATCGGCGGGTTGGAAGATAATCGGGGCGTCCGGAGGTTTCCAGATAAATATGGCGTCCTCCCTGCAGTTGAATGTGCTGTTCTGCCAGCAGCATCAGTTGTCTGCCCAGTCCTTTCCCCTGGCTGGATTTTCGGACAGCGATCCAGTAGACGTCATAGCTGCCACGGGTGCAGGGGATTTCGCCCCAGCACACCCAGCCGTCGGTGCTGCCCTGGCAGTCAGCGAAGAGGAATGAGTAACCGGAGGCGGCGCCTTTTGTCAGTCGTTCTTCAGCCAGTTCCACAGCGATATCCACTTCCCACGGGTGGAAGACATCGGTGGATTGTGCGATGTCGCGGATGCTGGCGAGATCCTGCGGCAGGACGACATCGCGAAAGACGAAGGTGGATGAATGGGACTGCGGCGTGCGGGACATGCAGATCATCCTGTGGTAGTGCGGGGTGTTTCAAGTGATGGACGGGCATCGTTCAGGATGCGAGCGACGGCCTGTTCCCACGAGATCCCGCTGTGTTCGAGTGCCGCCGCGAAGCCGGCATCGGGCGAGAGGCAGGGGTTGGCATTGACTTCCAGAATCCAGGGTTGTCCGTCCGCATCCACTCGAAAGTCAACTCGCGCATAGCCGGCCAGATCGAAGGCGTTCCAGCAGTTGCGAGCGAGTGCTGCGAGTTCATCGAGCAGAGGCTGATCGGTTGCGGGGTAATGGAAGCTGCGTGTTGTCTGGTGATAGTCGCTGGAGAGTTCATCCCATTTGGCTGCAGCGCCAAGGATGCGTGGACGTTCTTCGGCATATCCGACGAACAGCATTTCAGCGGGCAGCAGCACCTGTGGTTCTGAATGATCCGCCAGCAGGCTCAGATTGAATTCCCGTCCATGAATGTATTCTTCAGCGAAGAACGGGGTGGCATAGTGCATTGCAGCGGTGTGCATGGCGTGCTGCAGCCGTTCGTGGCTGCGTAACTGTTGACAGTCGATGACGCTGTCATCGCTGAGTCCGAGTGAAGCGTGTTCGGAGGCAGCTTTGACGAGTGCCTGCAGCGGTGAGTGAGCAGCTGATGTGCGGCCTCGCCAGTGCTGATCTCCGGGCAGCAGCCATGCGGGAGTGGGCAGGCGCAGGTCTGCGAGACGTTGTTTTGCGAGGGGTTTGCGGGTGGTGAGCTGCATTGTGAGCGATGAGGCCCCGGTGAAGGGGATCCCGAGTGACTCAAGGAGCAGTGTTGCCAGCCCCATCAGCTGATCTGTGCCTCCCAGAGCTTCGACGAGGTTGAACACCACGTCCGGCTGCAGCTGCCGCAGACGATTACGGACGCTCTGCAGATCGAGTGTGCAGTCCAGTCGCTGCACGTGGTGGCCGAGCTGCAGCAGCGCGGATTCGACAGCGGAGCACTGCCGCAGGACATCCAGTTCGCTGGCTGAGTCCGTGGTGGACACGCGATTGTAAAGCAGAACGACCATGGCCATCAGGCAGTGTCTTCCTTGGCTGTCCCGAAAAACTCAGGGAGTTTGGCGAATCCGCAGAGCTGCTGAATCGACGATACCGCCGATCAGCTGCTGATAGGTGAGGCCAGCTTTGGTAGCCAGCATGGGCAGGTCCGAGTAGTCCGGGTTGAGACCGGCGAGTGGATTGGCTTCGATGAATGCGGGCCGTCCGTGTTCATCGGAGCGGAGATCGATGCGTCCGGCATCGCGTCCGTTGAGTACCAGCCATGACTGGAGTGCGAGTTCGGCGGCGGCAGCAGCTTCCGGATCCTGATCTGGCTGCACCAGTGTGTATCTGACGCGATCCTGCCAGTGTTCCTTGTTTTCCAGCGAGTAGCAGCCCTGTTCGGCGTTGGGCAGCAGTTCCACTTCCATGGTTCCGATGACGCGGGCTGCCGAGCCGGTGCCGAGGATCCCGACAGTGAATTCGCGTCCGGGCAGGAAGCGTTCGACGAGTACGGGTTGGTGGAAGCGGTCCAGCAGACTGCGACAGGCGACATCAAGTTCGGCGGCAGATCGGACGACGGAGGCTGCCGAGACTCCTTTGCCGGTCCCTTCGGCGACGGGTTTCACGAACAACGGCCACGGCATCCGGACCTTTGAAATCTCGGCTGCGGATTCAACGACGCAGAAGGCGGCGGTTGCGAGTCCGGCGCGTTCAAGAATGGCCTTGGTCAGACCTTTGTGCAGGCAGACGGCCATGGTGAAGGAGTCAGAGAAGGTGCAGGGAATCTGCCAGCCTTCGAGGAGGGCGGGAACCTGAGATTCCCTGGACAGACCGTGCATGCCTTCGCAGATATTGAAGACGAGGTCCCAGCGGTCGCCGGCGGCGAGGCGAGTGGTCAGCTGCCGCAGGTGTCCGATGCGGTCGGTCTGGTGTCCGAGCGCCTGCAGGGTGCGATCGAGAGCAGAGACGGTGGCTTCACTGTCCAGTTCAGCGGTTGCTTCGTGAGAGTATCCCAGCGCGAGGTATTCCGAGCGCAGGTCGTAAGTCAGCCCGATTTTCAAGGAACCTCCCTGTGATCAAACGGCATCCGGCGGAGCAGTCCGAGTGAGGACTGGTGTGAGGTGGAACTTATCCAAACGCCGGGAAAGCTCAACCCAGCAGGCCGTTTTCCGGTGTTGTGGGGGCAGGACAGTGTTCGGCAATTTTTGCGGAATTGTGCGAAGTGCAGCGGGAATCGAGTTGGAAGGCCGGGGGAAAGTGCCCGCAAAAACTGCGGAAACTACCCGAATTTCCCGGCACGACCCGAAAAACAGCTACGTACGGAACAATCGTTACAGTTTCTCAAATTACCTGACCGATACCCTCGATAATGCCGTACTGAGTGCGCAACTGCAGCAGCGCCCCTGCCTGCGAATGCGAGATTCAGTCGGAGACCATGCGAGAGCAGTGCACTACTGCAGCTTTTCCAGGGATGGATCAATGCGGATTCGGCATTCATTCAAGGCGTTTGTGCCCTTTCTTCTGATGCTGGCGGCTGGTCGTAACGCCGCAGGCCAGCAGGGTGCTCCTCCGTCGAGCGTCCCGGCCGGCTATCTGCCCGCCTACGGATCCCCCTACTCAGGTGGAACGCCCTACGACCCGATGTTCGAGCAGACGTACAACGACAACGGGACGTGGTTCAGCGATCAGCGGAGTGGCTTCGGGGCTTTCAACAAGCCACGCAAGTTCTTCCTGAACATGGATTACACGAACACGAAGACTCGTAAGCTGCACGGCGTGTTCGGCAGCCCGACTTCTCAGTCGTACTACCAGCAGAATGACCCGGACAGTGATGAAATTGTTGATGACCTGTCGTTCTATCGCTACTTTGATGCTGCGGGCGGAACACTGATTCCGAATCTGACCAACCACGGCCTGCGTGCCAGTGGCGGATTCTGGAATGTGGACGGAACCGGGCTGTTGCTGGATTTTGGCTGGCAGGTTGATGATTCAGAAACGTTCGATGCGCGAGCCATCGAGATGGCTCGCCGCATGGACACATCGACAGCACTGGCGCTCAGTTCCAGCGGTGGCAATGTGATCAATCGTCCGTTCATCACGAACGGTCAGAGCGACTATGACATCACGGTTGGCCAGATTCTGGCCCCGGGCGTACCGTTCGACGATCAGGACGCAAACGACTACGCAGCCTTTGGCTCGACTTTTGATGTGCTTGATCGAGCCCTGTTGAATCTGTACAGCGTGCCGATCGATGACGGCAGCCTGCTTGGTGCTTCCGTTCCCTACGATATTCAGTTTTTGATGAAGCACAGCCTGTCTGCGATGGGCTCGTCAGGTGCTGTTGCCTTTGCCCCGGTGTATGAACACGGCGGGATTCGAGTCAACCCAATCATTGGGGGACGGTATCAGAAGATCAAAGAGCAGTTTTCCTTCCTTGGGATAGATTCCGGACTGGCGTATCTTGGCAGCGGTGATGACGACACACCGGACAATGCCAAGGTTGTACCGCCGTACGACGGGATCGATGACGATGATGACTTCATCGTCGACAATCTTGCCGAGGACGACGATCCGGACTTTGTGCAGATCAATTCCTTTGATCCGATTCTGGTGCGAGCCACCCATATGGCGGAAGTCACCAGCAATCTGGCTGGTCCGGACTTTGGTTTTCATTACACGCTGGGTGACGACAAAGGGATCGCACTTGTGGGAGCATCACGGCTGGCCGCGATGTTCAACAACGAGCAGATCACGATTCGTGGCGATAACCTGTACAACCACATGGCTGTGTCAGCCACGCCTGACCCTGTGACCGGTCTGTTTCCGCCGACCGACGGATTCGATACAAACAACCTGAACGGTCCGTCTGCGAACGCCTACGGCAGCAGCTACAGTACGGTGCATCTGTCTCCGTTATTTGAGCAGACACTGACTGCCGAAATTCCGCTGTTCTCACGAGTTCCTGTGCTGTCGAACATGAAACTGCTGGAAGACGCGAAGTTCCGTCTGGGATACACATTCCTGTTCATTGGTGAGGTGGCCGACCCGCTGCAGTCTGTCGTCTATACGTCCAATCCCCAGCTGAACATGTTTCCGAGTGTCAAACCGGATCGCCACAGCTTCACACAGCACACGATCAGCGTGGGTGTGAACTGGAACTACTGAAACTTTGCTGTCCATGGACTCTGCATGCCGCGGGCCCGGCTGGTTTACCAGTCCGGGCCTGTTTGTTTATGCTGTGTCCGGTATGCCAGCCGGGTGGCGTCTGCCGCCCGTGGCGGTGGCGTGCTGATTTCCTGATCCCCTGAGCCTGGATTTGCCGTTATGACACTGGATGAACTGCAGCAGCTGATTTCCCGGATGTATTCTCGCAAGGACAATGCGCGGGGAGTCGAAGGGACCTTCATGTGGCTGATGGAAGAAGTGGGTGAGCTGGCGGCCGCGCTGCGTGAATCTTCGAAGGAAGAGATTGCGAAGGAGTTTGCGGATGTGCTGGCATGGCTGGCAACAATCGCCAATGTGGCAGGCATCAGTCTGACGGAGGCCATTGAGCTGAAGTATGGCAAAGGCTGCCCGGGCTGTGGCCAGATGGTCTGTCGCTGTGCAGATTCCGAGAAGCCCTGAGCTGGCCGGCGGTGGCCTGATTATTCAAGCGGAGCAGTGATCTCGAGCAGATCGATGGCTGGAGAACCATTGCAGAAGATGGTGGCGAGTCGTCCCCAGGTATCAGCTTCAGCGGGCATCTGCAGGTAGTGAGCCAGTCCCGGGCCGGCTGTGAACTGCAGGATGGCGCCCAGTTCCACATGGCGAAACACGTTGTGCTGAATCAGAATGCGCCCCAGCGGAACGCGTTCCTGAAGGATTTCCCGCCGCACTGGTTCCGTGACCAGTTCGAGGTTGAAGCGGACATAACCGAACTGCACGACTCGGCTGGTGCCACTTTTCAGCAGCCGAATTTTACGCAGGTACAGGCCGTCCTGAAACCGTGATTCCAGCACTTCCACATCGACGCTGCAGTGGTGCCAGCTTTCCATGCTGATGGTCATGTGATGTTCGTGAACCAGCATGGTGCGATAGGGTTCCGGAGTGGCTTCGCGGGCGACGTGGCGAGCGTTGAGGAACAGCGGGGCGTCAGCGGGTTCCGGGAACAGTCCTGCCAGATCGTGCAGCTCTTTAAGGGGATTCACAGGGCGAAGACTCCGTCGAGTGAAGGCGAGGCAGGCAGGGGCGGGGGCAGGAACAGGAGGTGGTGGTGTTGCAGGGGTCGGTCGAATACG
This sequence comes from uncultured Planctomycetaceae bacterium, assembly GCA_903858815.1. Taxonomy (GTDB): domain Bacteria; phylum Planctomycetota; class Planctomycetia; order Planctomycetales; family Planctomycetaceae; genus SXXK01. The sequence goes on from CAIOKE010000287.1 coordinate 15,985, forward strand.
AGGCGGTCATCCTGAAGCCGTAATGATAGCCTGTCAAGTGCGACGAGGAAACTCTGACATCCGGCAGCGATTTTGCCCGCAGCGCTGTGGATTCTCCTTGAAAATCTGCCAGAATCTCTGTCAGTGCCGATGTTCCGGCGATTGATCGGCCTGCTTTTTCACGTGTTTCAGAATGCGGTGCTGCTGTGTTTTGCATTCGGGGTACAGGCTGTTACGTGCTGTTGTCCTGTGGGTTCCTGCTGGCGGTGCTGTGCGGGCCGGTCTACGGGCTGCAGTTGCCAGCACAGGTTCCCAAGGGTGCGGTTCCGGGCATTCCGAATGCTGCCGGTCCCGTGCAGCCTGTGTGGCAGCTCAGGGTGGGCGACAGTTTTGACGTCCGCACGGTGGTCGCTCGGCGGACCACCATGAACGCAGGAACTGAGGCTGCAACGACCGTGGAAACTGCTGATCAGCAGATTGTCAGCTACAAAATGGAAACGCTGCTGCCGGGCGGCGATGCTGTGTTTGTGGTGTCAATTCGCAGGGCTCAGCGTACGGCTGAAGGCGCTGTGACTCGCAACTGGCGTGCTGGTGCTGCCGAACTGAACCGCCTGAATGGTTTCAGTCTGCGGTTAAAAGTTGATCCGGAAGGCATCGCTGAACTGTATCCTGCAGACGGGCACGAGCTACTGCTGCGAAAACTGTCCGGTGGCGATGAACAGTATGCCAGGTTTTTGCGGGATGCCTGCCCCAGCGAAATGTGGGCCAACTGGTTGGGGCGACCGTTCTGGCTGCCGCAGCGGGACATGATCCGTGCTGATGCTGCGGAACGGACGATTCGTCATCAGGAGGCGATCGGTCCCTTTGGCCTTCTGGTCTGCGAATCGGTGTTGAAGCCGCAGCCGGCACCCGATGGTGCCGGAACAATGCTCAGCATCGCCTGTACTCCGCGTTTTCTGCCGTTGTTACCGCCGGACTCGATCGCGGAATCGACCGATTTGATCAAGTTGCCACTGTCAGCCGTCCGCATTGAAGAGCCTGCACTGACAGGTACGGTTCTGAACGATTCCCTGAACTCAGTGAATGCTCGACCGCCCTTTCGGATCATTGAAACACGGCTGACTCTGAAGGGCAGTGTGCAGGTCTCGTCGCCAGACGTGCCGGCGAAAACACCAGCGAGTCAGGCTCCGCGGACTGCGTTTGAAATGGAGCAGCGAAACATCCTTGAGATCGTCAGCTTTGCATTTGCAGAGAACATTCGCGACCGGCCACTGCGAATACCGCTGCCTGCTGCCGAGCCACAATGATTGGGACTGTGAGCGTAAGCTGACGGGTGTTGTTGTTGTACGTCCCCAAGCTGGTGCTCGGGGGCCGAGCCGCAGTCAACCGTAGCCCGGGCATTCCTGCCCGGCCGCCTTGTGCCCACACATCGCCGCGACGCGGCGCACGTTTGCCCGTTGCTAGTGATGCCGTGGGCTGATAACCACTAATCAAAGGGGAGCCTCGGCATCGTTCCCGAGCTGGTGCCTGGTGGTCGTAGCATGGGCTTCAGCCCGTGTCATTACCCACGAAACCCGTCGGGCCAGGACGCCGTTGCGGCGTGTGTTGGATTTGTGCCGTTGGTATGTTTGGGATCAGGCCTGAAGGGGCGTTTTCCGATAGCCCAGAACACAGCTCTGGGTGAGGTGCTTGCCGCGGTAACGACCAACCATGCTTTGATTAAAAAATGGCCCACCGCACGTCAGCACCCGATCCCACCGCTCACCCACTCTTAATTTGGCCAACGGCCATAGTTAACGTAGCCTTGGGCAACGCCCAGGGAAAACCCCGGCCGAAAACCTTTGATGTACTCGTCCGCAGCAGCCGAGCGGCATCACACACATTGCATTTTTATGGGTAATGACGAGGCTTCAGCCCGTGTTGTCCTCCGCGTTCAAGCCCCTGCCCAGGCGAGCCGTTACCGTAAGCTGACGGGTGCGTTTGTGGGTCGTCACCGAGCTGGTGCTCGGTGGTCCCGGGGCGGGGGCCGTTTCCCGTGCTCCGTGTTCAACTTTTGCAAAGTTGCCTTTGGCAGCCAACCCGCCAAGGCTGACTGATCCGAGGCATTTTCTGAGTGCTTGTGGCCGTCAGGTGGCGGCGCGTTCGCAGGACTGGAATCCGCAGCCTTTGTGAGCCCCGTCGCAGAACGGTCGATTGGCTGACACACCGCAACGGCAGAGGGCAAAAGTTTCCTTGCCTTTGAGGTCGAAGACGTTACCAGCGGCATCGGTGACTCGGCAGGGGCCGGTGATCAGAAAGGGACCATTATCGCGGACCTGAATCACTGTTTCGCTCATCGCAGTTTCCTGACAGAAGATGTTCGATTGCCGGTGAGGCTATCGCAGACGGGATGCCGGCGAATCATAGAGTTCCTCTGGCTGTTCGGCAAATGGGTCAGCCCGGCGATTCTTCCGCCAACAGCTGCCAGCACATCCACAGCGCGCGCGGATGATGAAAAAAGCTTTTCCACAAGTTACCTTTGAGTGTGGACGACGGGGTTCCGTTGCGATGCAGGTAGCCGAACCATTCTCCGTGCTGAGGATCCTGGAAATGTGTGAAGGCCCAGTTGAACACGTCGCAGTGCCACTGCAGGTAGCGTGACTGCCCGGTCAGTCGCCATGCCATGAGTGTGGCGATCAGTGCTTCGTCGTGAGGCCACCAGAATTTCATTTCGTGCCAGTATTCCTGGACGGGTTTGTTATAGACATCACGGAAATAGAACAGTCCTCCGTGCAGTGAATCCCAGCCGCGTTCCCACATGCAGTCCAGCATCCGGCAGCCCAGCTGAATCAGTCGCTGGTCACGACGGATGCGACCTTCTTCAAGAATGAACCACGCGCCTTCGATCGCGTGTCCCGGATTCAGCAGGCGGCCGTCGAAGTGATCAGAAATCTGTCCTTCGGGCTGCACGGTTTCCATCACGCACTGCAGATCGGGGCGATAGAACAGGGTTTCGATGTCGTGGATGCAGCGATCAATCCATTCGTGCAGAAGCGGGTGCGAGCCGAGGCGGCGGCGCATTTCCTGGGCCGTGACAAGTGCGATCATGCGGGGCGCCAGTCCGATGAGCGGTCGAGTTTCGGTGAACTTGGGCGACATTGCTCCCGGCGTAAAATTGACTCGCGTGAACGTGCGAAACAGGTCCCACGCAGTCTGCAGGGACTGTTCTGAGCCAGACCATTCGGCATGAGCAGCGAAGGCGATACAGGCGAAGGCTTCGCTGTAGACATAGCGGCGACGGCGAATGGGTTGTCCATCGCGAGTGACATGGAAATACATCTGTCCGGCGGGTTCATCGAAGCAGTGTCGTCGCAGGAAGGTGAGTCCAGATTCGGCCCAGCGGCGCCAGGTCGCTCGTCGCGGATCCTGCTGCAGCTGCGGGGTGGCGGCCAGTGCCTGCAGCATCCAGCTCATCCGTCCCTGAGCCCAGACGGACTTGTCGGTATCCACGAGGGTCCCATCGCGATCAAGGCAATGCAGAAAGCCCTCGTGCTGCAGATCGAGGCAGCGCGGGAACCAGAACGCGAGGCAATCGTCGAGCAGCAGTTGTTGATACAGATCGGCAGCCTGCTGACGACCGGCTGGTGTTTCCAGTTGTGTGAGTGAGAACTGCGGTGGCAGGCTGTCTGTCACTGGCCAGGGCTCCGGGAGAAGTCTGAGTTCTGAACATCAGGTTGAGGTGGTGGCAGTGTTGTCTGTCGGGGCGGAATTCTGGCTGCGCGGTTCGGTCATCGTCCATGTCAGAGCAGCGCCTGAGCCAACAATCACCGAGACTGCGAAAAACGGCAGTTCGTGTCCGACCCAGTCCACAAAGCCTCCGATCAGCGGAGACGCGAGGAATGGCAGAGCCATGCACAGATTGAGCGTGCTGATGTATTCGGGGTGTCGTTGTCGACCGGTGATTTCGATCGCATAGTTCACCTGCATACGCAGCGTGACGGGGACGAGTCCGATCCAGAAGAAGGTGATCCAGTACCAGTGGGGAGGTGCGTATCTGGCGAGTGCTGCGGCCAGCAGGGGGGCGCAGGCAGCACAGGGCAGCAGCAGTCGCAACGCTGCCCGGACTCCGGTGCGATCGGCAAGGAATCCGGATGCCGCGCTGAAGCACGCCGCGCCGATGTGCTGGGCCACAACCCAGTGCATCAGCACGGTTCTGGATCGCCCGACTCGTGCCAGCCCGATGGACTGATAATGCGGAAAGATGGTCTGAGAGAAGATGAACAGGACAGCGACGAGACACAGGCGTCTGAGCACGGGGTCCTGACGCAGCAGCAGCCACGTGTCGATGAAGGCGGTGCTGACCGAGCGAGTGGCAGTGGGGGCTGGCTGATCGGGGGACTCGCGCAGCAGTCTCGAGGAGATTCCGGCCAGCATCATCATGGTGCCCACGAAGCCGAAGATCTGCTGAAAGGGGGCCTGTCCGGGTTGCTGCAGCCAGCGGCTAAGCAGCAGCAGGGCCAGAGTGACCGCGGCGCACGTGCCAAGTGTACTGGCGGCAGCCTGCAGCCGACCTCGCTGGTTGGCGACGATCAGTTTTCCAAGGACCGTACTGGCCGTCATCTCGTTGATGCCATGCATGCAGAAGAAGATGACGTAGGCAGTAAGAAAGATGCCGGCGAACGAGGGTGGCAGGCGAGCCTGTCCCAACCAGATGCAGGCGGAGAGAAACAGGAAGGGTGCGCCCATCAGAAAGGTGGTGCGACTCAGCCACAGTTTTTTCAGCGGGGCCTGCGACAGACGCTGAGCCAGCAGCAGTGGAGCAAGCGACTGGCCGGCACGGTTCAGCAGGGGCAGGGCCCCGCGAATCAGCCCGGATTCTGAGATTGTGTCAAGGAAAGCGGGCATGATGACGCTTTCCGTTTTGAAGATCCACGCAATGCGAAACAGCGTCTGGTGAATCAGCAGAGCCGCTCGATTCCAGCGCTGTCCACGGTTGTTTTCTGGCTGCTGTGCGGCTGCGCCCACGGTTGGCCTTCTGCTGCCGTCAGGGTGGTGTGACCTGGGGAAGGTGGGGATTCTGACAGGAAACTCGAGCGAAAGCGATTCTGGTTTCTGCGCGAGTCAAGCAAATTCGCCCCGTTAAAGCTCCGATTTTTCCCAAAATTCCGCAGGGTTCTCAGGGACCGGTTGTTGACCGAGTCAAGTTGTGGTCGGATAATTCGGGAGCGAACGGAAATCGCGTATCTGGCAGGCGGGCCAAAGTTCTGCGGATGCGATATGCAGGTTTTTATGATTTCAGATCGACCGCAAGGCGTGATCAATGCGTCCACCGTGTTCGGGCAACCGACGGGGTCTGCGGGCTGTTTATTGCCCGTTCGGCGGGTCGCGGGGCTGTTTGCCACGGCCCTGCTCTGGCTTACCTCCGGTGTGATCGCGGTCACAGCGTGTGCCGACGAACCGGTGGCCACAGCCGTACCTCCTTTGAATGCTCTGTCAACTCATCGGCACGATCCGATCGTGGTGCGTTCAAAGCCGGTGATCGAACGGTTGCCAGTGAAGGTTCTGCAACCGGTGGATCTGCAGGTTTCGGCCAATGGGCAGATCTTTGTCGCAGATGCTCAGGCGGCCTGTGTGTTTCGGCTGGACAGCCATGGTCAGGTCAGTCTGGCGGTTCGTGATCTGCCGGGCATCAGTCGGATCCAGCTGGATCGGGATGGCGGTCTGTATGTGTTGACGGTGGTGGGTGCGGAATCCCATCTGTACCAGGCAACTCCGGAAGGCCTGACCGTGCATCTGCACACGCTGCGATTCCCTGCCATTGCGTTTACTCGCAATTCAATTGGTGAATTTTTTGTCGGGCAGCGTCAGCAGTTATGGAAGATCGGTACGGACGGGCAGCAGACCTGTATCACTCAGCTGCCGTCTGCTCTGCTGGATCTGGGCAGTAACCCGGCGGAATCTGCTGTGGCCCTGCTGCAGAACGGTCTGGTGTGTCAGGTCAGTGCAGATGGCGTGCTGGCCGTCTCCGGACAGGCTCAGGCAGGTTCGCTGCGGCTATTGCCGGGCATTGGTGGTCGCTTTCTGACTTTGGCCCGCAGTGCTCCGCAGGCCCCCGGTGAATCCGGGCTCGCACTGTACCACGTCTCAGATCGCTCGCAGGTCAAGGCAGACCCTGTTGACGGTCCCACACTGCTTGCTCGAGTACCCTCCGGCACCGAAGCTGCGGGACTGGATCCACTGGGCAACCTGTGTCTTGCGAACCCGGACCTGAAGGCCGTAACAAAAGCTACGACTCGGTTTCACATCCCCTGTCCGCACTGTGGCCAGCAGACTCTGCTGATCTTCGACGCCACAGCGCCTCTGCCGGACGACGTCAGCAGCTTCTAAGCGGGTGTCGGGTGTCGGGTGTCGGGTGTCGGGTGTCGGGTGTCGGGTGTCGGGTGTCGGGTGTCGGGTGTCGGGTGTCGGGGGCCCGCGTTTGCGGTTCAGGCCTGAAGGGCCGTTTTCTGATAGCCCAGGGCGCAGCCCGGGGTCTGGGGCACCCCCCAAAATTGGTTTCCAGGCCTGAAGGGCCGATTTCAGGGCGTGTGTTGTTTTCGCGGTCGGGCGGCAATGACGCGAGTGACAAAAATGTAGCCCGAGCACTCCTGACGCCGAGGACAAGAATGTAGCCCGAGCATTCCTGCTCGGCCCCGTACTGCAAAAACACGGTGGTTTTCGATGTGCTGAAGTCGATGTGGCGGCCTCAGCCAACTTTTGTCCTTTGCGTCAGCAATGCCCCCTTGTGCTGCAGTGATGGTTGACCGGAGCATGCCGCGCCCCAACCCTGACGTCGGCCAACGGCGCGCCACAACGTCACCTCGGGCATCGCCCGATGGACGTGGTTCAAAGGTCCTGAATCTGCTACCGAATTCACAGCCAATGCCTGTGAATGTTTCATGAGTCGGTTCGCGACGCGATAGGGGTGTAAATGTTCATGTGTTGCGGCGTGGTACTCCGGGCGGAAAAACAACGAAAACGCACTAAAGGAGATATTTAGTGAAAACACACTTGCACTAAAATGTTGTTTTTGGTAAAAAGTGACGCATGATAGCTTCAAAGCCAGAGTTAACCGCCGTACTTCGTCAATACAACCCGTGGTGGGGTGGTGGTCGTTTTCCAGACTTGCCGGACTGGCGGCGTGCCGCTTTTCGCGAAATCACAACCTGGGCGAAATCGCCTCCGGGTGGCAGAGCATTGTTGCTTTCTGGTGCACGGCAGGTCGGTAAAACCACCCTGTTCCTGCAGGCGATTGACGAGCTGCTGTCTCAGGGAGTTTCCCCTGGGAACATTCTGTATGTCACGTTTGATCATCCGCTGCTGAAGTTGCTGGGACTGGACGGTTTGGTTCAGTTATGGCGGGAACTGGAGCCAGCTCTTGGGGGCCCGGAGTACCTTTTTCTGGATGAAATCCAGGTCGCGAGGGACTGGCAGACGTGGCTGAAGCATCAGGTCGATTTCGAAAAGCGACGGCGCATTGCAGTGACAGGTTCCGCGACTCCGCTTGTGACGGAAGGACAGGAGTCAGGCGTCGGACGATGGCAGACGATTCGCCTGGCGACGCTGTCGTTTTACGAGTACCTGCAGTTGAAAAAGCTGCGGGTGCCAGCGCTGGCCCCGGTTGGTTCATTGCGTGAGTTGTTTGACTGGTCCCCGACAGAATTCGCCAGCGTCAGCGCAGATGCACGCCCATTGCCGGGCTTGTTCCACGAGTATTTGCTGCGAGGTGGATTTCCTCAAAGCGCGCTGGTCGAAAGTATTCCTCTGGCCCAGAAGCTGCTTCGGGAAGACATCGTCGATAAGGTCCTGAAGCGTGATATGACGGCTTTGTTCGGTGTTCGGCGAGTGCTGGAACTGGAACAGGTGTTTCTTTATCTGTGTTTGCACGACGGCGGATTGCTGGATATGCAGTCTCTTTGTGCGGCTCTGGAAGCCAAACGGCCAACCGTAAGCAGCTACATCGATTTGCTGGAGGCCACACATCTGATCCATCGATTGCGTCCATTCGGTTACGGCAAGCAGGTTCTGCGTGGCCGCGTCAAGGTCTACCTTGCTGATGCCGCCATCGGACCGAGTTTGCTGTTGAAAGGGAAAGCACTTCTTGAAGATGCCGAAGGACTGTCTCGTGCCGTGGAGACTGCGTTCTTCAAACATGTCTTCATTCGGTTCTATGCGCTCAGCGTTGGATTCTCATACTGGCGTGGAAAAAAAGATCGCGAAGTCGACATCATTGCAGACGTGGAGGGAGATTTGGTGCCCTTTGAAGTCAAGTATCGAGCGTCAGCTCACACCGGGCTTTCAGATCTGAAGGGGATGATTGAGTTCTGCGGCGAGCGTAAGATTCAGCGTGGCTATGTTGTCACGCGAGATCTTACTGATTTCAGGGTTCAGGCCGTCCCGGAACTCGGTGCGGCGACTCGACTGCTGAATATCCCGGCATCACTGGCGTGCTATTGGCTGGGCCGTTCTGAAATCGAATCGGCCGGACGGGATGAGTCATAATTCACGGCATTCCCAAACATCAACAGCGAAGACCGCCTCGTTCAAAAGACCTTTGCCGATCACCTCGAACGGGTGCTCGGATGGGATCGCGTCTCTGCGTCGGATGATGAGACGTTTGGGCCGCGGGGCCTACTGGGGCGAGAGAGTGCTTGGGGGGGGGGGGGGG
>CAIOKE010000288.1 GCA_903858815.1 uncultured Planctomycetaceae bacterium
GCTGATAGCTGATAGCTGATAGTTGAGACCTGACCACTGACACCTGACCACTGACCATCTGACTCGCTGACGGCGTCTTCTAAGGTATTACCAATGATCTATGAGTCTTCAGGCCTGGCTGTTGGGATCTTTCTTCTGTTTGTCGGCTTTACGCTGGGCCTGAGTTTTTGGCTGGGTCGGAAGGCGAAATCAGCTGAAGGTTATTTTGCTGCTCACGGACAGATTCCGTGGTTTGTGAACGGAGTGGCATTTGCCGGCGACTACTTGTCAGCGGCTTCGTTTCTTGGCATTTGCGGGATGATTGCCTTTTACGGCTACGACGGGTTTTTGTATTCGATTGGCTATCTTGCAGGCTGGATTGTGGCGTTGTTTGTGGTGGCGGAACCCATGAAGCAGCTGGGTAAGTTCACCTTCGCGGATGCGCTGGATGCTCGGTTTCAGTCATCGGGTATTCGGCTGGCTGCGGGCATCAGCACGTTGGTTGTGAGTGTGTTTTATTTGATTCCGCAGATGGTGGGTGCGGGAGCTCTGGTGACTCCGCTGCTGGGCTTCGATCAGTGGGTTGGTGTGGTGCTGGTGGGAACGGTTGTGATATTGATTGTGGTAACAGCGGGGATGGTATCCACGACTTGGGTTCAGTTTTTGAAGGGTGCGTTGCTGGTGGTTTTCAGTGCGCTGCTCACATGGATGATTCTTGACCGTGGCTTGCAGGTGGCGACTGGTGGCGCGGATGGGCACACGTTTGCTGAGCTGCGGATTTCGGCAGAGGATTTTGGCAATGACGACGGGGTGCTGGGATCGCTGACGGACGTGCGGATCCTTTCAGCTGCGGATGGCTGGGAGAAGGCGAAGGAGCGATTTGTGCGGCTGGAGTCTGCGGGAGCGACGACGGTCTGGCTGGCTCGTCGCGCAGGCGAGGGCGAGTCGGCTGACTGGATTCTGCATGAAGCTCAGACGATGACGAAGATGACGGATGGAAAACGACTGGTGAATGGTCGTCTGAAGGGCGTGAAGAAGGGTGAACCGGAGTTGCATCCGGTGGGCTACGTGCAGTCGCTTCCCGGGGGGATCACGGAAACGGGACCGTTGTCCGCGGTTGGTTTTCTGCGAACTCTTCAGGACAGTACAGTGGTGTTGTGGCGGAGCGAGAAGCTGGTGCATGGCGACGGCAGTGAAACGACAGTGTATTACCCGAAGCCGACGCCTGGGGGTGAGGTGTTGCGTCCGGGGGAGCATCCGACCTTTCGGGGGATTCGCAGCGAGAAGTTTTCGGACAAGCTGAATTTTCTTTCGCTGATGCTGGCGCTGTTTTGTGGAACAGCATCTCTGCCGCATATTCTGATTCGATATTACACGGTCAAAGACGCAGCCAGTGCTCGGCGCAGTACGATAGTGGGCATTGCCAGCATTGGTGTGTTCTATGTGCTGACGCTGTATTTGGGATTAGGAGCGATGACCAGCGGCGAGCTGGATGTGAGTGACGAGAACATGTCTGCACCGCTCCTTGCCAAGGGCATGAATACGTGGCTGTTTGCTGCGATTTCCGCGATTGCGTTCACAACGGTGCTGGGGACGGTGAGTGGTTTGATTCTGGCGGCGGCCGGCGCGGTGACTCATGACCTGCTGGGAAGTGTCTTCCGGGTGAAGATGAATGACGCTGAGAAAGTGCGTCTGGCCAAGATTTCTTCTGTTGTGGTTGGAGCAGCGGCGATTGTGCTGGGGATCTTGTTTCAGAAGATGAATCCGACATTTCTGGTGGGCTGGGCGTTCAGTGTGGCGGCGTCTGCCAATTTACCGTCTTTGGTGATGATATTGTTTTGGCCTCGAGTGACGAAGCAGGGGATTGTGGCGGCGATCGTGGTGGGGATGGTGTCTTCGATGGCCTGGATTCTGTTGAGTGGTGAGGCTTATTCGCGGGTATACGGGCTGGACGCAGCTTCTGCGATTGTGCCGTTCAGCCAGCCTGGGATCCTGACGATTCCTCTGGGCTTCATCACGCTTGTGGGTGTTTCGCTGCTGACGAGTGTTCAGCGGGTGACGGAGGGTGGGCCGTCGAAGTGATTTTGTGATCAGCGTTCCCGCAGTGCGGTGATGATGTTCAGTCGAACGGCGCGGACGGCGGGGAGGATGCCGCCGAGAAGTCCCATGACGAGAGCCAGAGTAACGCCCTGCAGGAGCACTCGGGGGCCGAAACGGAACGAAAACGTGATTTCGCTGAACTGATTGACGGTGCCGGTGGACAGGCCGTTGAAGGGCAGTGTGCCGGCGCAGCCGAGAACTCCGCCGA
>CAIOKE010000289.1 GCA_903858815.1 uncultured Planctomycetaceae bacterium
CCGGGACCACCGAGCACCAGCTCGGTCACGCAGATTCACCCACCCTCGGTTCGACAGGACCTGCACCCTCCCCAACGGAACTTCAAGTCCACTGAAAACTGAAAACTGCACACTGAAAACTGAACACGGCCCACCGGTTGTCACTGTGTTTTTTCCGTGTCCTTCCGTGTCCTTCCGTGGTGAAAGAACACGACCTCAAAAGCACCAAAACAACACCCGTCGGCTCACGCCAAAGGCTCGCCCAATCGCCCCCCGGGACCACCGAGCACCAGCTCGGTCACGCAAATTCACCCACCCGCGGTTCGGCAGGAGCCCCACCCTCCCAAACGGAACTTCAAGTCCACTGACAACTGACAACTCACCTCAAAGACCCCAACTTTCTTCCGAATTTCCTTCCCCACAGCAAAAAATTCCGGATAGCATCCATCACGTTCTGCGGTCAGAATCCCGGCAACAGACCACGCAGCACTCCAGTCAGCCTTGACACGTTCCATCACCCCGCTATCACCGCAGGTAACTCACGTGCAGGATCTCAATACCAGCAGTCTGATCTTTTACGACGGTGTCTGCGGCTTCTGCAATCATTCCGTCAACTGGATCCTTCAGCGCGATACTCAAGGTCGCTTTCTGCTGGCGCCGCTGCAGGGAACGACTGCCGAACAACTGCTGGCCCCCGAACTGCGGCAGCACCTGTCCTCGGTCGTGCTGCGACACAATGGACGCATCTGGACTCATTCCGCTGCTGTCTGTCGCATTCTCCTGCTGCTCGGTGGCTTCTGGTGGTTCTGTGGCATTCTGCTGTGGCTGATTCCGCAACCAATCCGCGACTTTGGCTATCGCTGCGTCGCGTCCATTCGCTACAAACTGTTCGGAAAACTGGACGCCTGTCGTCGCCCCTCGCCAGCCGAACGCGCTCGGTTTCTCGACTGACCTCACCTCAGCTCACCACCACCCAGGGTGTCCACCATGCATCATCCTCTCAATAACACGCTGCGCAGTACGCAACTGCTCCTGCTTTCACTGCTCCTGATCACCACCCATCGTCTGGCAGCCGACGAAATCCGTATGGAAACTGTCACTGTGACCATGCGTGACGGCATCCGGCTGGCGACTGATGTCTATCGCAGTGACAAGCTGACAGACGCACCCGTGGTACTGATCCGCACTCCTTACGACCGCACACGTCAAAAGGACGCCGCTGAGAAATGGGTTCGCGCCGGTTACGTGTTTGTCGCTCAGGACTGTCGCGGAACTCGTGCCTCCGAAGGAGTCCTCGCTCCTTACAACAACGAAGGTCAGGATGGCTTCGACACACTGGAATGGATCACTCGGCAGCCATGGTGCAACGGTCGCATTGGAATGGTCGGCGGCTCATACGTCGGGGCTGTTCAATGGCAGGCAGCTGTGGAATCGCCGCCCGGACTTGTGGTCATCGCACCGCAGGCCACATGGAGCAGCTTCTATCGGAATCTGTATCTGGGAGGTGCTGTCAGGCTGGCACTCATCTCGGGCTGGCTTGCAGGAAACACGCCCAAACCCGAAGGCATCACGGCCGCCGATATGGATCAGGCACTTTTCAGACTGCCCCTCAGCGATGTCGATGAAGCCATTGGCTGGCCCATGCCATGGCTCGATGCCTACCTCACGCACCCACAACCCGACGGCTTCTGGACGCGACTGGATCTGACCCGGAAACTGCCCGATCTGCAGCTGCCGGTTCTGCACGTCGTCGGGTACTACGACTTCTTTTCACGAGAATCGGTCGACAATTTCGTGCTGATGCAGACCACCGCCAAAGACACTGCAACGCGACAGCAGCAGCAACTGATTCTTGGGCCATGGGACCATGGCACCATCGGTCGTTCGCAGGTCGCTGAACTGGATTTCGGCCCGGCAGCGGCACTGGACGTCAATCAGAATCAGCTGGAATGGTTCGATCGCTTCCTGAAACAGGACCCCGCAGCTGCTCGTCGGCCGTTCTCCCCTGTTCGATACTTCTCCATGGGGGACAATCGCTGGGTTGATGCTCAGGCATGGCCGCCTGCCGGAAATCAGCCGACCAGCTGGTACCTGCACTCCGATGGCCACGCCAATACTCGCAGCGGCACCGGACTGCTGCTGAAAACTCCGCCAGCCAGGAAACAACCGGCCGATCTGTTTGTAGCCGACCCGCAGAACCCCGTACCCGCTTCACCAGTAACCGCTCAACGCCCACTGAAGGCCGCTGTCTGGGGACCCGTTGACAACGCACCACTTGAAGACCGCGATGACGTGCTTGTTTATCGCACTTCACCACTGCAGGATCCCATCACATTCGCCGGCAATCCGCAGGTGCGGCTGTTCGTCAGCGCCGACACCGTCGATGCCGACTGGGTCGTGAAACTGATCGATGTGCACCCCGACGGCCGCGCGTTCAATCTGGCAACCGGTCTGCAGCGAGCACGCTACCGCAAATCATTGCAGCAGCCCGAATTGCTGAAACCAAACGAAGTCTGCGAACTCACTATCGATCTGGGACCCTGCGCAGCCACCATTGCCGCCGGTCACCGCCTGCAGATCGATATCTGCGGCTCACTCTTCCCCCTGTTCGATCGCAATCCCAATACCGCCGCCGGAATCTTCGGTCACCAGACTGCAATCTCGAATGAACAGGTCCACCACAGCCCCGAAACACTCTCACGATTGATCCTGCCCGTGATCCCACCGGTGCAGCCCTGACAACCGGGATCAGTAATCAGTAGTCACAGAGGGCCAAATTCCTCCTCCCCCGGGAGGGCGAGGCTGCCGCCAGGCCGAAGTCCCTGTCACTATTCCGCTGTCCTTCTTCGCCCACAACCGTAGCCCGGGCATTCCTGCCCGGCCACCTCTTGCCCACAAAAATCCACATTGCGGCACACGTTCGCCCCGCAGCCGGCAACAGGCACATATTAAACACAACCCGCCAACGGCCTGCCGATCACGTCACCTGATCACGACATTTCCCGCACGCCCAGGACCAAACTTCTACTTCCAACGCAGATCAAGAAACACAAGGCGATGGTCGGAACATTCCACAATTTCCGCCGACTCACCCGTGGCCGGCCAGTACACCCGCGCAGCTTCAATCTGCACTCCCACCGAAGGCAACACATAATCCGCTCGCAGGTTGCCCACACTGCGATCTGAAAAATCCGCCGTATCCTCGGCCGATACGCCGCGATGCTGCACATTCGCACCCTTCTGCAACGCTGCCGCCTGCACGCCACCAGCACTTGTCGGCACCGGAACCGCCTGCACTCGCGCATGTCCCAGCAACTGCTGGATCGCACCGCCGACACTGCCTCCGTCCACCGGATCAGCATTCAAGTCCCCCAGAATCACGAAGGCCGCATCGGCTGCCAGACCACCAGAGACACCCGCATCATCCCGAATCCAGCCGTCAGCACCCGCCGTAAGGTAATCCTTCCACAGCCGAATCTCATCATGATTCCGCCGGCCATTTCGATCCTCAGCACCATCAAATGCCGGTGGCGTCGGATGACTGGCCAGCACATGCAGCTCGCGGCCCTCAAGCTTCACCGGGATGTCCCAGTGGCTCTTCGACGACAGACGAAACTGCTGCAGATCCCCAGCCGAATACCAGCCCTGCTGAGTCCCCGGATCCACCGGCAATAATGCCCCCGGCATCTGCTGCCAAAGCAGCTTCTGAAACGTACGGACTCGCGCCGTATCGATCGGAAACTTCGACAGCAACAACATCCCGTACTGTCCCGGAAATCGCCCAAACCCGAATGCATCGCCCGGCCCATCCGTCTTCCCATCATGATCCAGATCCAGCCCCGTGGGCACCCCCGTGTTTACCGGACCACTCCACCAGTACTCATATTCCAACGCCGGCTCCGCTGACCACGACACATCAGCTGCCAGATAGTTCTTCAGAAACAACTGCGCTGCCTGACCTGATTCGGTAAAATCAAACTCGTTCAGCAGCACAAGATCCGGACGGACAGTCCGCAGGACCCGAGCAACCCGACGCGCCTGCACGTCACCGTCAGTGCTCAGATCCCGCTCCAACTGCCCCGCAGTCTCGCGATTCAGGCTGCAGTTGAATGTCGCTACCCGCACCGCACCTGATGCCACCGGCCGCACAACGGCATCCTCGTCTGCCCGCACCCGATCACACACGACACCTGCCCAGATCGGCGATCCGCCAACAAACAGGCACAGCAGGCAGCCACGAATCGACAGCACTCCCATTCGCATCAGAGCGTCTCCGGAATTCCCCTGAAATCAACGTGATACGCAGCACCTGCTACAGGACTTCTGCCACTTCAATCCCCAGCAGAGACAACCCCGTTCGAATGGCCCGAGCCATCAGATCACACAACACCAGCCGACTGCGTTTCAATGACTCTGACTCGGCGTTCTGCACCGAACACTTATCAAAGAACTGACTGAAGGCATTCGCCGTCTCGAACAGCCACTGTGTCAGCAGATGAGGACGGTAATCACTGAGCACACTCTCGATGGCATAGCCGAACATCAGCAACTGCAGCGCCAGTCGACGCTCTTCCGGTGTTCCCAGTTCAATCGCTGCAGCCTGCCCCCGCAGCGATTCACGGCTGATCTGCAGACGGCGGAAAATGCCGCAGACTCGAGCATATGCGTACTGCATGTAGGTCGCCGTATCGCCGGTCGTGGCCAGCATCTTGTCATAGTCGAAGACATAGTCGCTGTCCCGACTGTGATGCAGATCCGCGTACTTCACAGCACCCAGCCCTACAATCTCTGCCACTCGCCCCCGCTCCTCGGCCGACAGCAATGGCTGCTCACGGCGATCGTCATTCTCGTCCACAATCCGCCGCGCTCGCAGAATCGCCTCGTCCAGCAGACTCTCCAGACCAACCGTGTCACCAGCCCGAGTCTTGTAGGGGCGACCATCACTGCCCATCACCGTTCCAAAAGACACGTGCTTCAGCGTCATATCACCGCAGCCCCACAGCCGAGCCGTTGCGAACAACTGCTGAAAATGCTCGGACTGCCGACTGTCCACAACGTACAGCACCTCCTGCGCGGCCAACTGATCGCGACGGTACCGGATCGTCGCAAGATCTGTCGTGGCATACGTGTAGGCTCCGTCCGTCTTTCGCACAATAAACGGAGCTGTACTGCCTTCGGGAAACACACACAGTGCCCCCTCAGACAAAGTTGCCAGCCCCTGCTGCTGCAGACTCTCTACCACGCCAGCCAGAAATGGATTAAACCAGCTTTCGCCCAGCGTCAGATCAAACCCGATCTTCAGACGAGTATAGATCTGCTGCAAAGCAGCCAGACAGACCGGCATGAACTGGTTCCACAAGGCAGTATTCTCAGCGTCACCCGCATGCAGCTTCGCCGTCTCTTCCCGCGCCCTTCGCGCAATGTCCGGATGAGCTTCGGCAGCAGCCAGCAGAGCAGGGGACTGACGGATCCTGTCCACCTTCTCCTGAGCTGCCTGCAGCTCAGACTCGGCCGCGGCAAAACCCTTCCGCATCGTGGCCAGCAGTTTCTTCTTCCGCTCGTCGTCCGGCCCGTCCTGCAGCTGCTTCAGCTTCTGCCGACTGTCTTCCAGATTCTGCTGCATCGCCGGCAGCAGCGCGACGGACGCATGATAATCCGACAATTGATTCACCAGTTTATACAGTCGCGCCAACTCACCCACCGCGCTGGCCTGCCACGATGACTCATCACGAAAATGACGATATCCGTAGATGATCATGCCAAACTGAGTCCCCCAGTCACCGATGTGATTGTCGCTGGTCACCGAGTGTCCGGCGAACCGCAGCGTGCGACAGATACTGTCACCAATCACTGTGCTGCGCAGATGCCCCACGTGCATCGGCTTGGCCACGTTCGGCGACGAGAAGTCCACGACAACGTTGCGTGGCTGAGCCACCGTCGCAACACCCAGCCGGTCGTCAAAAGCGATCTGCGACAGCCGCGCCGCAAGGACGTCCGTCCGCACCCGCAGGTTGATAAAACCGGGCCCGGCAATCTCCGGAACCTCGCACAGATCCGCGATCTGCAGACGCCCAATCACTTCCGTCGCCACGTCGCGCGGGGAACGTCCCAGCTGCTTTGCCAGCGGCATCGCAAAATTCGCCTGGAAGTCACCGAATTTCGCGTCCTGAGCAGGACGGATCATGTCCAGCAAGGCAGCCACGTCGCCGGACAGGCCAGCCAACGCCGGAAGAAATCGCCCTTTAATCTCTGACAACAGATTCATGAAATCGCGCCACCCGACAAAGACACGCGGGAAAAACACCGCACGCAGACACCCCCAGATGCAGACACCCCCGGTACGCCGCCGGTAGTATAGTCGGCACAACAAGGATCCGTCAGTTGCACACCGGCTGATTCCCGAGGTTTGCAGCATTCCCGGGCAAGGTTGCTCGCGTGAAAAGTCCCGTCCCGGTACACTCCAGCAGCAGAATGGCTCCCACATCAGCCTGAAGGAAACCCCATGACTACCCGCCGACACTTCCTCGCTCTCGTCAGCCTCGCCGCAGCCGGCTGCAGTGGCACCAGCAGCAATCCGCCCGCAGGCACTGACGTCCCCGCACCAGGCCCCTCCGGCACCGTCGCCACTGCACCTGCTGCCGCCAAAAAGAAAATCGGCTTCTCCACCCTGACACTCGGTAACCCATTCTTCCGCATCATCGCCGATTCAATGACCGCTGAAGCCGCTCGCATGGGATACGAAGTGGTCCTCGTGGACGGCGAACAGGATGTCAACAAACAAACCGCTCAGGTCGAAGACTTCATTACTCAGGGCGTCGCTGCAATCGTCCTGAACCCCTGCGATTCCAAAGGCATCGGCACGGCTATTCGGAAAGCCAACGAAGCCGGCATCCCCGTCTTCACAAATGACATCAAATATGATGGCACAGACGGCACTGTCGTCTGCCATATTGCAACCGACAATCTGCAGGGCGGACGACTGGCCGGCGAAGCCATGGTGAAACTCATCGGCGAAACAGGTGGCAAAATTGCCATCATCGACTACCCCGATGTGGAATCCTGCCAGCTGCGTGTCAAAGGGTTCCGGGAAGTCATCGAAACCCACAACGAGACGACTGACGGGGCAAAGATTGAAATTGCCACCACACTGAACGGTCGCGGTGCCCGCGAAGCCGGGCACAGCTGTGCTCGTGATGCCATTCAGGCTCACCCGGATCTTGTCGCAATCTTTGCCATCAACGATCCGTCCGCACTCGGCGCGCGAGTCGCCCTCGAAGATGCCGGCAAAGCTGACGCCGTCAGTATCATCGGCTTCGACGGTGCCCCGGAAGGCAAACAGGCGATCCTTGATGGACGCATCGTCTGCGACCCCATTCAGTTCCCGGAACGCATGGGCAGCGAAACCGTTGTGATGATCGACAAATACTTCCGCGGTGATGATCTCGCACCCGAAATCCTGATTCCATCCGCGCTGTACTATCAGGAAAATGCTCGTCAGGACCCTGCACTGCAGAAGTCCGCACAGTAATTCGTGCACACGAAGCCTCAATTCCCGCCTGCCGGCTGTCCGCCACTGTCCGCCCGCCTTAATCACAGGAGCTCTCTCAGATGACATCGTCTGCTCTCAATCGTCGTGCTCTGCTGCAGTTGTCCGCCGCTGTTGCTGCAGGTTCAGTACTGCCCGCTGAAGCCCTGTTTGCTGCCACAGTCAGCTCAGCCGGCCCCTTCGCACTGCCCAACGATTCACGACTTCAGGGCCTGAAAGATCTCAATGGCTACTTCCCCTTCACAGCACCTGCGACCGCCGCAGCGTGGAATCAACGGAAGCAACAGGTCATTCGGCAGATCCAGGTCGCTCTCGGACTCTGGCCCATGCCCGCTCGACCGGCAATTCAGGCCACTGTCCACGGGCGGGTCGAACGCGACGACTACACCGTCGATCGAGTCATCTTTGAAAGTGCTCCCGGGTTGCTCGTCACCGGTAGCCTGTATCTCCCCAAAAATGCCACCGGAAAACTGCCCACAGTACTCTGCCCACACGGTCACTGGGCAAACGGACGATTTCACGATCACGGTGACAAAACCATCGAACAGGAACTGGCCTCCGGCGGTGAAACAGATCCCGTCTGCGGTCGCCATCCCCTGCAGTCCCGCTGTGTGCAGCTCGCACGCATGGGATGTATGGTCTTTATCTACGACATGCTGGGATACGCCGACGGCGGTTCACTCACTCAGGAGCTTGCTCATGGCTTCGCCAAACAGCGACCGGATCTCAGCAGCCCGGAACGCTGGGGACTGTTCAGTGCCCAGTCCGAACTGCGCTGCCTGAACGTGATGGGCCTGCAGACCTGGAATTCGCTCCGCGCACTTGACTGGATCATGTCCCGACCTGACTGCGACACCACCCGCATCGGCTGTACAGGAGCCAGTGGTGGCGGCACACAGACGTTCATCCTCACTGCACTCGATGAACGAGTCACTGCAGCCTTCCCCGCTGTGATGGTGTCCACCGCGATGCAGGGTGGCTGCACCTGCGAAAATGCGTCTTATCTGCGGGTCGAAACAGGCAATATTGAATTCGCGGCACTCGCCGCCCCGCGTCCCGTCGCCATGTCCGGCGCTGATGACTGGACTGTTGATATCGAAACCAAAGGCTTTCCCGAACTGCGACAGCTCTACTCACTCCTCGGTGCCCCGGACAACGTGCAGGCCCGCTACCGCAAGTTCCCACACAATTACAATCTGCCCAGTCGCATGATGATGTACGAATGGTTCAACCAGCATCTGAAGCTGGGGATCAGCGAGATTCGTGAACGCTCATATCAGCCACTCACCCGCGACGAAGCCACGGTCTTCACTGCCGACCATCCGGCACCACCGAAAACAGCAGACTCCGAAGTGGCCATGCTGCAGGCGTTCGATGCGGCGTCCCGCCAGCAGCTTGAAAAACTGCTGCCCCGCAACGCTGCCGATCTGCCCGAATTCCGTCGCGTGATCGGCGGAGCCCTGGAAGTGATGATCGGGCGTTCGCTGCCGACCGCCGGAAGCACAACCTTCGAAAAACTGGATCAGACCGCTCACGATAATGACTCGTGGACGCTCTTCCGCGGACTGCTCAAACTGACTGCTCGCGGTGAAGAGCTGCCCTGTGTCTGGCTGCTGCCTGCAAACTGGAATCGCGAAGCTGTGCTGTGGGCAGACGGGCAGGGCAAACGTGGACTGTTCGCCGCTGATGGCTCCACACCGCTGGCCGCCATTCGCAAACTTGTCGCCGCCGGATATGCCGTCGGTGCCGTTGATCTGTATCTCACCGGCGACTTTACACCGGATGGCAAACCGGTCAGTGAGCAGCCGCGAGTCAATAATCCGCGGGAATTTGCCGGCTACACACTGGGTTACAATCACCCGCTGTTCAGCCAGCGAGTTCATGATCTGCTGACCCTCATCTCCTCGGCGGTCTTCCACGAACGCCAGCCTGCCAAAGTGCATCTGCTGGCACTCAACGGTGCCGCCCCGCATGCCATCTGCGCAGCCGCACTGGCCCACGACAAACTGGCCAGCCTTGCCGTTGATACGCAGGGATTCCGCTTCGGCTCCATGACTCAGATCCGTGACGTCAATCTGCTGCCGGGCGCCGTCAAATACGGCGACCTGCCCAGCCTGCTCACGCTCTGCCTGCCGCTGCGGACCGCCGTTGCCGGTGAATCGAAAGAGACCCTCGGCACACTGCTGCAGGCCCCCGGGGCTGCCAGCAGGGTCACCCTGCTGCCCGCCGGAGGTCCTGATGCACTCGCCGCCACATTGGCGTCACAAGCCTGATGTCGCTTCGTCACGGGGCTGGCCGGACTGCGGTCGGCCCCGCCACGTCTTCAGCCACGGTGCCCGACGGTCAATGACCGAATCCTGACAGATCCCACTCAACGCTGTCGCACCGTAGTTTCCGTCACTTTCCACTGCCACAATCTTCAGGTCCAGCAGATCGGCCGCCACGACTGCCGCCAGCTGCTCAGCCGACTCCAGCTCAGCATCACTCCACTCCGCCAGCTCAAAACCAATCTTCTTCGTGTCACCCGGTAACTGCACATAGCCCAGCTGAACCGTTCCGGTCAGACCCAGCCCGCGGACCAGTCTGCGATACAACGGCAGCTGCAGATCAATCCACTCATCCTGCGAACGATGCGTCTGATCCGGCTTGTGCGCCTGCTCGCTGGTCTTGTAGTCCAGAATCCGCACAACACCCGTCTGAATGTGGCGATCAATCCGGTCCACCCGGCCCTTAATCGCCACTTTTCGCCCCCGCACATCCGTGAACTCTGTATCCACCAGCTCCTGCTCCGTGTACAGAATTCGCCAGCCCTCGCGCACCGTTTCCGCCTGCCGCTCTGCAAAGACCTCCAGTCGAGTTTCCAGAATCTTCAGCTGCACGCTGACTGTGGCCGATCTGGAACGCCCAAAACGAGTCAGTGCCTGACGCTGCAGCTCATGCCGCAACAGCTCGGCGATGGCCGCAGCGTCCGCAGAATCCTTCAGCGGCGATGTGCCAAAACCATTCAGTACTTCATGCATCAACCTGCCGAAAGCCGCCGCATCCAGCTCACGAACATCGTCCGCCACATTCCCCAGAAACAGTTCCCGCTGCAGAAAATAACGATAAGGACAGTTCAGATAATCCCGAAACGACGACACCCCGATCACATCCGGAACCTCCGGCACATTCGCCGGTGCAGGAATGACAAAGCCACCCGTCGCTGCACCATCTCGCAGCAGCTCCGACGACTCCCCGCCTTCGTCTGACTCCGCAAAAAACTGTCGCAC
This sequence comes from uncultured Planctomycetaceae bacterium, assembly GCA_903858815.1. GTDB lineage: Bacteria > Planctomycetota > Planctomycetia > Planctomycetales > Planctomycetaceae > SXXK01. The sequence goes on from CAIOKE010000289.1 coordinate 10,795, forward strand.
CCTGAGCGGGATTTCGGCAGCATCACAGGCAAACCACAGACGCGACGGAATCAGCGGATTTCCGTCCTGATCGCGTCGCCCCAGCACAAAAATTACCCGCCGTCGACTGTGCAGCAGCTGCCAGACAAAACTTGCATCCCGCGCACAACGCCGACGACTGTCACTCAGATTCAGCACCGCTCGCAGACTGTCCGGAAGAAAACCGTCCTGACTCCTCGCCGCAGGAACATTCCCCTCATTGAAACCGGCCACAACCAGAAACGGAGCATCATCCAGAGCCAGATCCAGCCAGCCCGGAAGATCGATGCCGTCTTCATGCCAGACCGCCGATAAACGCTCATCGGCAACCCGCGCCAGAAAGAAGTCCAGTGCCATCGCCGCTGAACAGGTCGGAACCGCCGCTGCCGGCAGACGACGCAGCTCATCACACACATCCTGCAGAGCCTCCACACAACGACAGATCCCCACATCCGCTTCACTCTGAACCGAATACTGGCGACCGCCATACACCAGCGACAAAAGACGCACCAGCCCCTCCGCCCACACCGTCATCGGACGCGGCTGCAGCAGCTGATACCACAGCATCGATTCCGCGGCACTGAAGAGCTCGTCCAGTGTCTTCTGACGCGCCGGAATCGAACCATCCGGATGGATCCTGCCCACCGCGGATATCGCCGACTCGGACTGCTCGCCAGACGGCAGCAGACACCGCAGCAGCTCTTCCACACCACGACACACCTCCGCTGTCACCGTCGGCACCAGGCCACTGCCCAGCATGACGCCCGGAGTCATCTGCAGATGCTCACTCGTGTAACTGTCCACCGCCTCCAGCCAGCCACCGTCAGCACTCGCTCGGTCAGCCACCCGCACGTCCAGCCACGCCGCCAGATCCGGATGCCGAATCAGATCCCGCAGCGAGGGAAAATCCGGAGGCAGCTGATCGCGAGCCGATGCCAGGTGCAGAGATACGGATTCCAGCAGACGCCACGGTCGCGTTCTTTTCAAAGGACGCCCGGTTGCCGGATTGCCCCGCAAACCTGCATCCGCCAGCCCCTGCTGCAGTAACGGCACCAATCCCTCGTCCGCCACACCAATCGTAATGTCATCTGCTCGCAGATGAGCCGCCACGGCTCGCACCTCGGCAACAACCGCCTCGGACAGCTCCGACGGACTGCCCGCAATCCGGGATGCCCCCGCCGGAATATTCAGGAGTCGTGAATCCCAGCGATCCGCCACCACACAACCATAGTCGTCATAGTCGTCCGACAGCGAATTGTCTGCTGGAATCAGGGCCACACACTGAGTCCTGCACTGCGTCAGCATCTGACGAATGACCGTCGACATCTCCGCAATACCCACCAGCACCACCGCTCGCTCAGAACGACATTCACCACGCTCCACAGCCACCCGCCGAGCTGTCTGGACATCCCATAACTGCAGCCCGTCCAGCTGACGATGATACTCGTCCTGCACCTCCGCCAGTGCTCGCCAACGCGCTGCCTCTTCAAACTCACCCGCCCCCTGCAGATGCTGCGCAACACCCTGAAACGAATGCAGTTCCGCCGCCAGATCCGCATGCTGACGTCGCAGCGACTGACATAACGCCAGCCACGCCGGCACAGACTGCATCGAAGGACGATGCGGTATCGCAGCACGCAGACGCTCGGCCGGTACCGCGTACAATGCCGACATCCACACCAGCAGCTGAGTCAACTCAGGAGCCGGCGGACGCTGCACCGGATACAACCGCTCTGGAAACTGCTCGAACGTTTCAATCACCGGTGGACGCAGACCCGGAAACCGCTCCCCATGACGCTGCACCAACAGCTCCAGCAGACGCCTGCGGGCACGCTGGCCGGGCACCACCACAACCACACCCGATAAATCCAGCTCGTCTCCAACGCCAAATCGACTGACCAGAAAGTCCGCACTCTCAGCCAGCGCCGGTCGATCAGTCCCCAGAAACACTCGCTCAACTGACATGCCCGATACTACCGTACAAAAGAAAAATCCCGCTGCAGTCCAACTGCGCGGGATCTTACGTACCACAGACGTTGCTCTTCAACCGATCGCCGAGATCAGACGGCCCGGCGACGCAATCTGTACCGCCTGACAGCACAGACTGCAACACACCCTCCCATCAGCCAGATCACTCCAGGCTCCGGTACTGCAGAAAACTGCCCTGGCGTGCTGGAACCAACCACAATCCCCGGGGTTTCGCCGGCACCCGTTCCTCGCATCGCAAATTCCAGCAGCCTGAAACTGTAATTGTTGTTCGTACTATCAAGAGTAATGTCAGTCAGATGCAACCAACCGTAGTACTCCATAGAGGCGACGGGATCATCCAGATAGAAGCCCAGATATCCGGACCCGCCGTTGATCGAGGGAGAAAAGTTACCCTCCACCACACTGCTGCCCGGGTTCGTATACATAAGCACTGCCTGATCTGTCGCAGCACCGAAACTGGCAGCGGTAATTTCCGTCCCCAAAGCAAAGTTTGTCGCCAGAAAACGACCACTGCCTGGCGTGCTCGCATCATAAACCCATGCTGGGTCTGAACTCGGTGCATAACTACTATTCAGCGTGCCCGAAGTTGCGAACTGAAAGGTATTTGTACGCGGCTCAAAATCAGCAAATGATCCCACGCGGAACAAATACTCGCCGGATGAACTAATTCTGGCCATGTACAGCAATGATTCCTGCAGTCTTGCTGGAATTGAACTATCCGGGGTGAAGACATCTCCCCCAGGAGGGTTGGGACCGGGTCCCCAAGTCCCCAGAGGTCCCCCGGGATATACGTACAGATCTGGAGTAAACGGAAAAAACGGCGGTTGACAAAATGGAGCATTGTCGTTTGCGACCAGGTATCCGTCTTTCCCAGATGAGACATTGTCCTGAAACGTCCAGGTGCCGTAAATCACTTCCGCATCAGCGTTTTTCGATTCCGCAGCGAATACCACCACGATCAACAACAGTGTCCGGATCCACGATCGGCGTCGATTCGACGGTTTGGCAAAATTTATCATTTACACACTCCAGAAACGGCTGCAGTGCAGCGCCTGAACCACAGACAGCTTTTACTTCTGTGTCGGCAGCACACTGGCACAGCAAAAGAGGACGGTCAGAGAATCGGCAGGGGCTAACCAATCCGCAATCAAACAGGCAGAATCTGCCGATTGCAGCGGTCATCTGAGGGTGCTCGCCTTGCTGCTTCCGGAATTGTGGCCTGCAAATCCGAAAGAACCTGACGTCTGTGCCATCCAGGCAACTGCACACCCACACAAGGCTGGTGATCACTGAAAGATCACCCGTTTCGGGCAGCAGAACACAAACACCACGTTCTGTCGCATTTGTCTTCGCCGCCTCACCAGAAACTAGTGAGGCACCGCAGACACGACAATTCCGCGTTTCTCGATCCGATCAGTTTTACTGAGAGCTCCGTCTGTTCTGAGGATCCTGACTTTGAGGGGATTTTGTTGCCAAAAACGTCCGCTTGTGGCACTGCGGCAACACGCGGCTGCATAGACTGCTGACGAAACACCACAACTCTGCCAAAACACCCGGATTCAAGGAGCAAACTGTTGGAATTTTTCAACGAGTGTGTTGTCTGCCAATGGCAACACCCCGCCGGCTCAAACACCAACCCACTCCGGCAATTTTCGCAGGCCACCTGAACTAGTAACAGAAATCCGCTGATCACCACAAGACCGAATGCCGGCACCCGCCATGTCCCGCCGGCGACAGCCCCGCTCACTGCTCTCTCGCCATCGGCGATTTCCCCCGTTTGACCGACTTACTGTTGTTCCGCACACATTTCTCGCTAAAGTCGGAGAGTCGCCCGCTGCATTCCAGTCACGCCTGCCCACTACCTGCTTGCCCCCCTTCTCCTCTGAATTCCCGCCCGGATCGTTTCCATGTACCGATCTCTGTCGGCTGTCAGTCTTGCCTGCCTGCTCTGGCTTCCCGCAGCGACTGCTGCCCCGCAGGCGGCAGAAGCCCCCGAGGACCTGTTTGAACGCAGCATCCGTCCGCTGCTGCTCGATCGCTGTATCGAATGTCATGGGCCAGCAAAGCAGGAACATCAGGTCCGGCTGGATCGCCGCACAGATGTTCTTCACGGGTCCGCATCCGATGTCCCGCTGATCGTCCCCGGAAAACCTCAGGAAAGTCGCCTCTGGCAGGTACTCCAGCACGCCCCCGATGACATCCGCATGCCGTCTTCCGGCAAACTTGATCAAGCCCGCCTCGACGCCGTCCAAAGCTGGATCCTGCAGGGGGCTCCATGGCCGGACTCCGCCAACCTTGAAGCGGATGCCACCGCCCGACTGCAGCGCTGGAAACAACACTGGGCGTTCCAGCCTGTTCAGCGCCCCAACCTCTCGGCGCAACCCGCGCACATTCAACCCATCGATTTCCTGATCGACCGGCAACTGCACACCGTCAACCTGCAGCGTTCCTCCCGGGCTGCCCCCGCTGTACTCGCCCGCCGCCTCGCCTATGCCGTCACCGGATTACCGCCCGCACTGACAGATATTGAGGCTGCCGCAGCGGCACACACCGCCGGTTCGCTCGATTCGTGGCTGACGGATTACACCGAACGACTGCTGGCTCAGCCCCAGTACGGCGAACGCTGGGGACGCTACTGGCTGGATGTCGCTCGCTATGCCGACACCAAAGGCTACGTCTTCACAGAGAATCGGGAATACACCGAGGCCTGGCGGTACCGGGAATGGGTCATTCGCTCGCTGAACAGCGATCAGCCCTTCGATCAGTTCATCCACCAGCAGCTGGCCGCTGACCGGCTTCCCGGAGCTGACGATCCCGCACAGCTGGCCGCAATGGGCTTTCTCACGCTCGGACGACGATTCCTGAACAACCCCCACGACATTATCGATGATCGCATCGATCTGATCACCCGCGGCCTGATGGGACTGACGGTCTCCTGTGCCCGCTGCCATGATCACAAGTTCGACCCCATCAGCCAGGCAGATTACTACAGCCTTTACGGCGTCTTTGCCTCGTCGGAAGAACCGGGCGGTGAGCCATCCCCCCTGCGTCTGATCGATCGCCCTCAGCCCGTTGAACCTGTCATCTTCCTCCGCGGCAGCCCCGGCAATCGCGGCCCCGCCGTCCCCCGGCGATTCCTCTCAGCACTCGCCGCCCCGGATACACCCGCATGGCAGAACGGCAGTGGCCGACTGGAACTGGCAAAAGCCATCACCGATGCCTCCAATCCACTCACTGCCCGCGTCACAGTCAATCGGATCTGGATGCACCTCTTCGGTCGCGGACTTGTCGAATCACCAGGCGACTTCGGCGTCCGCACGGAAAAACCTCAGCACGCTGAACTGCTTGACTGGCTGGCTTCCGAATTCATCGCCAGTGGCTGGTCCCGCAAAGCACTGCTGCGAACAATTCTGCAGTCCGAAACATGGCGTCAAAGTTCAGATCGACGACCGGACGCTGAAATTGCTGATCCCGAAAACCGCCTGCTGTCCCGCATGAATCGACTGCGACTTGACTTCGAAGCCCAGCGCGATTCCGTCCTCGCCGCCTCACAACAACTGGACGCCACAGTCGGTGGTCCTTCAGCTGACCTCGCCACTGACCCCAATATTACACGACGGGCCGTCTACGCCCGCATCGATCGACAGAACCTGCCCGGTCTCTTTCGCACCTTCGACCTTGCCAGCCCCGATGCTCATGCACCACGCAGATACCAGACCACCATTCCCCAGCAGGCCCTGTTCTACCTGAATAATGCGTTTGTACTGAATCAGTCGTCCGAAATCGCCCGCCTGTCGGCAACAGCCGGTGAAGACCGCATTCCGGCAATCTTCCGCAGTGTCCTGCGCCGCAACCCCGCCCCCGCAGAACTTGACGCCTGCCGCAGCTTCCTGCACTCGGTCGACAGCCTGCAGCAGACAGCAGGGCAGGGCGGCTGGCACCTCGGCTACGGCAGCCTGCCCGAAGACAGCCATACACTCACCAACTTCCAGCCCCTCACCGTCATCCGCGAAGGACGACTGCAGGGTGGCGATCAACTGCCCGATCCCCAACTTGGCTGGGTCTTTTTGAATCGCACCGGAGGTCACCCGGGCAATGACCTGCAGCACTGCGCCGTACGTCGCTGGACCGCCAGTGCCGACTGCCGCATTCTCTTTCACGGCGTGCTCACACACACCTCCGACCAGGGAGACGGGGTGCGCCTAAGAGTCATTGGACCAGACGGTCGCAGCCTCGCTCAGACAGTCGCCACCAATGGCACCCAGACGGTCGCCGCCGGTGGTATTCCTCTCCAGCAGGGACAATCCGTCGACTTCGTCGTCGATTGTCGCTCAGCCTCCGCACACGACTCCTACCGCTCCAGGTTCGTCATCACTCAGGCCGTCACCGGCCAACCTGCACGCATCTGGAATTCCGAACAGGACTTCCGCGAAGCACCTGCCGCGCACCAGGATCCGTGGGCTCAACTGGCCCAGACACTGCTGCTCACCAACGAATTCCTGTTCATCGACTGACTCGAAGGCCACCATGTCCACTTCCACACCCCTCCCATTCGTCAACTCTGACCAGTCCCCCATCGTCGTGGGACGCCGCGGTATGCTGGCCCGCTGCGGCATGGGGTTCGGCGGACTCGCACTCGCCGATCTGCTGCAGCAGGCCGAAGCCGGCGAACCACTCAATCCCATGGCCCCGCGACAGCCACAGTTCCCCTCAAAAGTCAAACACGTCATCCATCTGTTCATGAATGGTGGACCCTCACACGTCGATACCTTCGACTACAAACCGGAACTGCAGCGTCGCGGAGGTGAAAAAATTGCCGCCGGAAACCTCGCCACAGAACGCCCCACCGGAGCTCTCTACCCATCCCCATGGCGGTTCCGACCGTGCGGACAAAGCGGTCTGATGGTCAGCGACCTGTTCCGCAAAACCTCAGCCCACGTCGATGACCTCTGCATCATCAACTCCATGCGTGCTGATGTCCCCAACCACGAACCCTCACTCATGCTGATGAACTGTGGCGATGCCCGACTGGTACGCCCCAGCATGGGCTCCTGGCTCACATGGGGACTCGGTACCGAAAACCAGAACCTGCCGGGATTCGTTGCCATGTGCCCGGGTGGATACCCTATTCAGGAATCGCAGAACTGGCAGGCCGGATTCCTGCCAGGCATCTTCCAGGGAACCTATGTCGATACTCGCCACACAGAACTGGAAAAACTGATCGAAAATGTCCGCAACGATCGCATCTCTGCCAGCGAACAGACACAGCAGCTCAGCCTGCTGCGACTACTCAACCGAAAACACCTCGAACAACGGCCCGGTGACGCTCAGCTGGAATCCCGCATCCAGTCGTTCGAACTGGCTTTTCGCATGCAGACAGATGCAGCAGACGCCTTCGATGTCTCACGCGAACCCCGGCACATCCTTGAAATGTACGGTGAAGGGGTCCAGGCTCGCCAGATTCTGATCGCCCGACGACTGGTGGAACGCGGAGTTCGCTTCGTACAGGTCTGGCATGGTGAAGGCCAGCCATGGGACAACCACGATGACATCGAAGTCAACCACGCCAGACTCGCACGCCAGTGCGATCAGGCCATCGCGGCACTGCTCACTGACCTCAAACAACGCGGACTGCTGGAAGAAACACTGGTGATCTGGGGCGGTGAATTCGGTCGCACACCCACCGTCGAATTACCCACCAAAGGGGCCAACGCCGGAAAAATCAACGGACGAGATCACAATCACTGGGGCTTCACCATGTGGCTTGCTGGTGGCGGAGTCCGCGGCGGCTATGCTCACGGAGCAACCGATGAATTCGGCTTCAAAGCCGTCGAAAAACCGGTACACGTCCACGACCTGCACGCCACACTCCTTAAACTCATCGGCTTCGACCACGAAAAATTCACCTTCCGCTACGCCGGCAGAGATTTCCGACTGACTGACGTACACGGTCAGGTCGTCGACGAACTGATCGCCTGAAACCGCACTTCAGCCCGCTGCAAAGGTCCGATCCAGAAACGGTCCCACCAGCGCCGCCAACGGTGGCAGATCGATCAGGAACGAGTCATGTCCGAACGGACAACGCAGCTCCAGAAAACTGACGTGCCGCCGAATCTTCAGCAGCGCTGACACCAACTCTCGACTCTGACTGGTCGGAAACAGCCAGTCCGTGTCATAAGACGCCACAAAAAAACGACAGCGCGATTGATCCAGTGCGTCCGCCAGCGATGAAAACCCTTCCTCCAGGTCGAAATAATCCATCATCCGAGTCAGATACAGGTAGCTGTTGGCATCAAATCGCTGCACAAACCGCTTACCCTGATAATGCAGATAGCTCTCAATCTGAAACTCCGTCTCCTTCTGCATGCTGTAAGCAAACTTCTCACTGTTCTGCAGCCGACGGCCAAATTTCAGCTCGATCGAGTTCTCTGACAGATAGGTAATGTGCGCAACCATCCTCGCCAGCGCCAGACCGTAACGCGGCCCCTCCGAGTCATAATAATCGCCGTTGCAGAAGCCCGGATCCGCATAAATCGCCCGACGACCCACCGCGTTGAATGCAATCCCCTGGGCTGTCAGACGAGGTGCAGAAGCCAGCACAATCGCAGCACGCAACTGCTCCGGAAATCGAACCGCCCACTCCAGCACCTGCATCCCACCCAGACTGCCTCCCACGACGCCCAGCAACTGAGTAATCCCCAGATGACGCACCAGCTCCGCATGCACACTCACCACATCGCGAATCGTCAGAAATGGAAAACTCAGACAGTAACGACGACCCGTCCGGGGGTTCACCGAACCAGGACCAGTCGTCCCCTGACACCCCCCCAGAACATTCGCACAGATCACAAAATACTTCGATGTATCCAGACCTCGACCACGACCAATAAATCCATCCCACCAGCCGGGCTTCCGATCGGCTGCCGTATGCCAGCCCGCCGCGTGAGCATCGCCAGTCAAAGCATGGCAGACAAAAATCGCGTTGCTCCTGTCAGAGTTCAATTCGCCGTACGTCTCATAGGCAACTGTCACCGGCCCCAGATGCTCGCCACTGGACATCCGCAGCAGACCCGGTGCCTCAAACAACTGCACGTACTTCGTCGTCGTCTGCCCCGCAGAATCTGCATTGATAAAACTCTGCTCGGACTCACCGTCACCCATAAAATCTGCTCACTTCCGCAGCCAGACACTCACCAGCTCAAGGAACACCCCAACACAACCCCCAAAATTACACCACAGACTTCAACCCAGACCAGAACGTATTGTCAATTCAAGACCCCTCCACTCATCAACCCCCAGCCTTCCCTTCGCCCACTGCCCACTGCCCACTGCCCACTGCCCACTGCCCACTGCCCACTGCCCACTGCCCACTGATCCTGCCAGTGACGACTGTAGCAGATGCAACACTTACAGCGATCATCGCCCCGCTTGCACGCTCCGACTTCAAAGTTCAACCCGCACGCACCAGCAACTTCTGCCGATTAAAATACAGAAAGTCAAGCCGACCTGAACGCGATGTTCATCTTCGTGATCCAGACTTCCAACGGATCTTTGTACAAGACAAGACAGCCCAGACCAACTACTGCTCAGGGTCCGATTGCATCGATGATGCCCAAAAAAGCGATCAATTGGCCTTTTTCAATAAACTTACTGCGAACATTTTCGGCATCGCTGCCCGTAAAATTGGAGAACTCACACACTCTGGTAGAAATTTCATCTGAAGCACCGGATTGCTGGCAGGCCACAGCGGAAATCAGGCCTCTGCAGCGAAAACATCACCTTCAATGACATGGCTACGGCGTAATCCACAACAATTTGCCCGTTTTTTGCTCAGAGAATTCAGTCCTGAATTCGCCCAAAACACAGATTACCTCACCTTCTGAGTTTACGTATTTGACATCCGTGATATCCTCAGATAACCATCTGAACAATCCCTGGCAGGGTATTTGCTCTCCTGCAATTCGCGGCAGCAATGTCCCCGATAAGTATCCGGTTCTCCGGATCTGACAAACACTCGGCCAGGGTGCCTGCGAGCCTTCGCTATGAATTTCATGATACTCACTCTGGTAGTGGGTTTTTCGGTGGCTGTCCTTGTTGCGCCTCTGGTCGCAATGGTCTGCCGACATTTGCAGATTGTGGACCGGCCTGATGGGCACCGCAAACTGCACGCGTCTATCGTGCCACTTACGGGCGGTCCAACTTTGCTCGTATCCATCGTCTGCGCCGTCGCAGCGGGTATTGCATGGCAACCGGACGTGCTTGCCGCGACTCGCGGTGACGCCACTTTCCTGCTCTGCCTCGCTCTCGCCACAACCGTGCTCGTCGCCGTTGGCATGCTGGACGACCGTTTTGGGCTCCGTGGTCGCCAGAAACTGGCCGGGCAGGTACTGGCCGCTCTGATCATGGCGCCGTCCGGAATTGAAATAGAAAACGTCACAATCTTCGGTCAGCCAGTCACACTCGGCGTGTTTTCACTCGTTTTCACGGTGTTCTGGATCGTCGGTGCCATCAATGCACTCAACCTGATCGATGGTGTGGACGGGCTCGCCTCAACCACCGGCGTTGTGCTCAGCCTGTCGGTGGCTGCTGTCACGTTCCTGCAGCAGGGTCGCAACGACGGACTGCTGATCGCACTGGCTCTTGCTGGCGGATTGCTCGGCTTTCTTGTCTATAACTTCCCCCCGGCTCGGATGTTCCTCGGAGACTCCGGCAGCATGCTGATCGGGCTGATTCTGGGCACAATTGCCCTGAAATGCTCTGTCAAACAGTACACCGCCGTCGCACTCATCATGCCCACCGCAATCTGGGCCGTACCGATCTTTGACGTGGCCATGGCCATTGTTCGCCGCAGATTGACCGGTCGCAGCATCTATGCAACAGATCGCGGTCACCTGCATCACTGCCTGCAGCGCAAAGGGCACACCGGTGCCAGACTGCTGCTGGTGGTAGGCACGCTCTGCACAATCACGGGTATGGGCGCTGTTGCCAGCGCATTCTTCGACAATGAAGTCTACGCAGTTGCCTCGGTTGTTACAGCACTCTCACTGCTGATCATCTCTCGGTCGTTCGGGCACACCGAAATGACACTGATGGCCAATCGTCTGCGGCGAGTAACGATGTCCATGTTTTCACGCCGACGCGACGGGAACACACTGCACCACGAACAGATTCGTCTGCAGGGACATCACGAATGGGCACTCCTGTGGGACTCGCTGATGCAGGCATCCATCACACATGGACTGCACTTCGCCGAACTGACAGTCAACATCCCCAGCGCTGGCGAGTTCTATCACGCCACGTATCGAAACGCTCGCGGTGTTGATGCTCACGAACTCTGGAAATGCGAATTTCCACTGGTCGTCGACAACTTCGTCATCGGACACATCCGCGTCGAAGACGCCGCTCGCGGGCAGTTCACGGAATGGCTTGCTGACCTCGCCCGAAATATGGAACCGGTACAGCAGACGCTGCACACCCTGATGGCGCCGCTCCGCAAAAAGCCGGCCCAGTCGCCCGTCGTCACCCCTCCCGCTCTGGCGCTCATCCCCGAACGCGCCGTCAGCTGATCAGAATCGAATGCTGAAACAGTTTGCGTCTGCTGTCCAAACACATATCGACGGCGGATTGGATAGTATTGTCAGTCCGCTGATTTCTTCAGGAATCCTCTCAAGAATTTCCAGCAACTGCCGGCCAGATGCAATATCCCAGGCACGCAGACACCCGTTTTCATCACCCGACAACAACAGATCACCAGATTCCGACACAGCAATGGCCCGCACCGCTGAATTATGTCCGGTCAGACAATGTCGCAACTCCCACGTCCAGGTGTCCCACAAACAAATTGTTCGGTCAGCACTTGCTGTCACACATGTCTGACCATCGGGAGTAAAAAGTAATTTGTTGATCGTGGATTTGTGCTGTTTCAGAGTCTGCAGCACCCTGCCAGACTGAAATTCCACCACTTCAAGATCATTTCGTGCCGGGCACGAACGAATCAGCCGATTGCCCGCAAGTGCTGCCAGAGCACACCCGTCAACCGTACGCATAACTCCTTCAAGATTTCGATTCAGAATCAGCCCCCGCCAGCTTTCATCAATGACACCGAAAGTCTGCCGGTCCGCAGAAACAACAATACGATGAACAGGTCTGTTCTCAGAAACTTGACGTGCCGCAGTGATTTGAGGCTCACCATCAACCTGCCCAATTCGATAAACCCAGCCCGAGTCATCACATGCCGCAAAATCATCCAGCGACAGTTGCACAAGTCCGGTTAAACGTCCATGCGTCATGAGGAGTCGTTCCTTCGGCACCGGATGAGTCCTAGTAACGAGGATTCCCCCATTGATCGATCGCAGTTTGCAGGACGCCGAAACAAGAGAAACATCCGTCTCGGTTATCGGAGCAGACTCTGGCGGCGATAGCCTCTGGGTGGAAACCATCGGAACAGGTTCATGCCAGAGACGTACGATGCCACCGCGATCGGCAGTCACCCAGGCCCCCGCTCCAGTACCCTCAACCGCACTGCCGCACCAGATGGCTGAAACTGCAGAATCATGCCCAATCCAGGATCGGATGGGCCGCTGCAGGCTGCCACTACTGCGAGGGTAGGAGGATTCCGAGGCTGTCGGAAAGCCGAACAATTGCAATGTCCCGTCCTGATCACCAACAAGAAATTCACCGTCACGATTGCTGATGACACAATGCAATCGTGCGAGCGATGAGTATTGCGAAATCAGACGCCCAGCCGGCAATTCGAACATCTTCAGCGTCCGGCCGCCAGCACTAACGAGGTATCGGTCATCCTCGCTGAATGCAACCATTGACAGAGCACTTGACCCCGCGTCGATACGACAGAAGGATTCGAATCGAGGAATCCTGAACAACTCAATCGAACCATCAGCCCCTGTTGTAGCCAACAGGGTCTGATCATGGGACATCGTCATAGACTCAATTGAATTGCGGTGACCTGTTCGAATCTCCCGCAATAGCACTCCTGTATCTGCATCCCAGAGAGACAGGCTGGATGTTCGATCGCAACACACCATGCAATGCTGACGCGGCAGAAACTGCACACCATATGCGGCTTTTCCAGCTGGAATTGCCAGAGCATGACGCAGCTTATACCGCTGTGACAATCCAGTTGCACGCTGAACAGACCAGACTCGAATCTGCCCATCATCACCACAGGCTGCTACCAGACTTCCATCATCTGACCGCGTTACACAATTGATTTCCGCAGGCAAAACATCCCAAACCTTACTGTCCGTTGCAATGACAGCATCAGCCAGAGGCAAATCAATTGACTCTAGTCGACCGCCACTGCCTGCCAGAAGAATTTCACCCTCCCGCGTACCCCGACTCATTGACCAGACAGATTGCTGCACATCTGCAAGGATTTGCGACTCGGGGTACACATGATACAACAAATATCGCTTCGACAATGCGACCCCCGTCAATTCCGCCGTAACATCATCGCCTGCTCGGCCCGTCCAGGGTTTCAACAACAAGCTGGCCGACCTCGGGTCACCTCGCAAGAGGGCCAGCCCGGCAAGGTTAATATCGGCAATCTGCAGCAGATTGCGAGCCCTGAGTGTGGCGTCATCCGCCTCCTCTCGACTTGTATTTACCTGCTGCACCTTATCATCCAGTTCATGCACTCTTGCCCTGAGTTGCGTATTCGCATCCACCAGACGATTCTGCAGCTTCCGAATACTGAATGTATAACGGTAGGAAATCACGGTCAGTAACGACAGAAATGTAAACAACGCAACGGTCAGCAGAATCCGCAGCGGATTTCGCAGATACCATTTCCTGACGCGCACGGTCCACGACGCGGGGCGAGCAGCGATACAATGTCCACTCAGAAAACGATCCAGATCGTCGCGCAACTCAGCCGCGTTGGGATATCGACGCGTCGGAGACTTCTCCAGACACTTCAGGCAAATCAGGCTCAAATCCCTCTCAATTTCAGGGTTTCGCTCAGCCGGTGAAACTGCATCCTCCGTGCAGATTCTATGCACCGTTTCCGCAAGCGACTCAGCCATGAACGGTGGCTGCCCCGTCAACATTGCATACAAAACAGCACCAAGTGAATACACGTCAGCAGATATGCTGGATTGCCCAGACGTACCATTCAGTAATTCCGGTGCCATGAAACGCGGAGTCCCTACCAATTGGCTTGTGCGACTCTCCAGCAGGGGATCCTCAATCAACCGTGCCAGCCCAAAGTCACCTATGCGAGCCACAAATGGCAACTCATTTTGAGTGCCCGGAACTACGGGAAACAGCAGAATATTTGCCGGCTTGAGATCCCTGTGCAGAATGCCACACTCATGACTGTAGTGCAACCCGTCAGCAAGATCCCGCACTACCTGCGCCGCCAGGGCTCCACGCATACGACCGCCCTGTTGCGCAAGCCATCTTTCCAGTGTCGGACCCTCACATAAAGCACAGGCGATATACGGAAGGTCTCCATCAATTCCCGCTTCATAGACCTGCACGATCGCCGAATGGTCCAGGCTTGCTGCCAGCCGGGCCTCTTTCAGAAATCTGCCACGAAACCCAGCATCCACCAGTGCATGCGGTCGCGGAACTTTTAATGCGACATCCCGATTGAGTCGTGGGTCGTACGCCTGATAGACAACCGCAAAGCCACCCGCCCCCAATACCGAAACAAGTTCAAAACTGCCGATTTTACCAGGCGCCCACGTCGGTATGGATCGACTGCGCCGAGGCATTACGGACTCCAGACACTCCAGGGCACGCTTCCCAACTTCAATCAGCCGGTCGTCCGTGCACTCAGGCACGCCGGTGCCTTCCGCAGCTCCAACACCCAAACGCACCTGCTCATCAAACTGAAGTAATGATGACAGCACTCGCAAATCCAAAGGTTCATCAGCCGTCGACATTATCCGATTTCCGCAGGCCAATGGTTCGCAAATTACCGGCTCCGCTCAGACGCTCTCCTAAAGCCACAACAGCACGCCCCCAAAGCATGCGAACAGCATCACTTGAACGTTGCATCCGATAACCAATCTCCCCAAACGTCAGTTCCGACTGCTGTCGCAGCATCAACACAGTCTGATAGTCAGCAGGAAGTTGCTGAATCGCCTGCAGTAACAGCTCACGAGTTTCAGCCTGACGAACAAGTTCGCTTGCCGTCGGATCAGCCGAATACACCTTTTCCAACTCCAGCTCCTGTTCGCGAAGCAGACTCCGTTGCTGCCGCAGGTGGTGACGCACACTGTCAGTAATCGTGTTGCGCAGGATCTGCTTCAACATTGCCTCATAGTCAGATGATGTCTGGTCACTGGCACGCCGCACATACTGTACTGCCTTCAGTAATGTTTCCTGAACAAGATCGGAATCATCAACACGCGTTCTCAGCCATGCAGGCACCATGCCGGCTGCCATTGCCTTTAACGATGCTCGCAAACTACGCAATTCAGAAACGTCGACATTTGACATGCCTGAGCCCACAACCCCAGGACATGCCGACTCCGGCCCAACACAGCCAAATCGCTGGGCCCTCACGACACCCTCCGCCTCCGGCAACATAAAACACCCCCGTAACGATCAGCAGGAGATCATTCGGATTCACCGAGTCCCAGACATGACTTCTCGCTCACTTACAGTCTGCCAGATCAGTTGGTTTTAATCAAGAAGACAACTGCAAGCCCACAGCGGATCTACGGCCAGATCCTCAACCTGCCGAAATTTCAGGAAATCCTGAAAGCGTGCGTTCGGTAGGCAACCAGAATGTCGTTCTGCTCAACGAAGGGTGTTTTCTGACGGCATCTCCCGTGAACATCCGCTTCCCTCCGCACACCGGGATCTGTCACAATGCCTCACCGTTGCCATGTCGCCACCCTGCTGTTCATGCTACTGATCGCTCAAACCAAACCTCTGCTCGCCGGTATTATTGTCAACCTCGATGGGAATACCATCGTCTACGGTCAGACCTCGGTAGTAACTGTTCGAGTCTCCAGCGATTCCCTCGCTTCAAGCCCCGACATCGTTGATTCATTCTCCGCTCTCTTTCGAATCGCACCCGTAGGCACTGCTCCAGTTAACGGCCTTCAGTTCGTTGATCCACAGGGCGATGCACAACTCGGCAACCCAAACTACCTCTTCGCCGGAAATAGCCTGTTCGCACCTGGCCCAATCGGTACAGTCTCCAGTTTCACTCACCCGAACGACACCTACGCCGGCGGCGATGCAACGCTCGACGGCCTCGGCGTTCCACTGGACAATTCACTGTCTCCCTTCGTTCTGTTTCAACTCAATCTCAGCGCTCTCGCCGGACAGGTCGGCGACCAGTACACACTTCAGATGCTCAGTTCCGGCAGTGAGTTCCTCGATCCAGCATATCTGCCCCTGACCATCGACGGTAACTCTTACCTGCCCCTGACGATCACGGTCATTACTCCCGAACCTTCCAGCTTTGTTCTCTGCATGGGCGTGGCGACCTGCGGTGCACTAGCCTATCGCCGAAGACTGCACAAAAGGCGATTACAACCCACCTCCTCAAATGCATGTCCGGAAAAGTGACAGACACTGATGACAGACATGCACTCCTTGCCCCAAAAATCCGTTGCAAATCAACGCACAGCGGTGTCCTACGAATACTCGCCGGGTTTCGTCGAACTTCTTCAGCACCTGCGGCTATCAATTATTCTCTCCACCTACCAGGCCGGAAAGATCCTTGTCCTCGGTTCACACAACGAACAACTGTCGATTTCATTTCTTGACTACGATCGGCCTATGGGAATCGCAGTCGGAGCAGACCGAATTGCCTTGGGCGTTGCCAACGCCGTCCACTTTCTGAAAGCCAGTCACGCCGTAGCTGAAAATGTTCAGCCCAGTGGTCGCTATGACGGATGCTTTGTGCCACATTCCAGCCGACACACCGGACGAATCCTTGGACACGACCTCGCATGGGGTTCGGACGGCCTTTGGATCGTCAATACCCTGTTCTCATGCCTCTGCACGCTTGATGATGTTCACAGTTTCGTTCCGCGCTGGAAACCACCATTCATCTCTACACTTGCTGACGAAGACCGATGCCACCTGAATGGCCTCGCGATGGAGCATGGAGCTCCCCGATATGTTACCTCGCTCGCCACTTCCGATTCCGCAGCAGGCTGGAGATCTGATAAGTCCAGAACCGGTTGTCTGATTGATGTACAAAGTGGCGACTCACTGAACAACTCGCTCTGTATGCCACACTCCCCACGAATCCGTAACGATCATCTGTACGTACTGAATTCCGGACTCGGCGATCTGTCGCTAGTAGACCGCCGCTCTGGCCAATTAGCAACAATCGAACGTCTGCCCGGCTACACACGCGGGCTGTCGTTCTTTAAACAGTTTGCCTTCATCGGTCTGTCCAGAATCCGCGAAACCAACATTTTTGGCGGATTACCGATCGGCGAGCGCAGTGATCTCTGTTGCGGCGTTACGGTCGTGGACCTGTCAAGCGGTCGCACAGTTGCAACGTTCCGATTCCTGTCAGGTGTCGAAGAAATCTTTGCTGTAAACGTGATCCCCGGATTCTCAAGTCTCGTTTTTGGCGGCGCAAATTGCGGCGAACGCCAGCAGGAGGTTTGGGTTGTGCCCGCCACTGCGACAAACGTCCCAACGCAGATTTCCAACCCATGTACGCAACACGCCCATCGCGAGAGCACCCGGTTAATTTCAGACCGCCTGCAATCACCACTCAGCCCGGATTCTACTACCTACTTTGAAAACGCCCAATCTGAAACGACACAACTGGAGGATTGGCTTAAGCATTCTCCAGGAGATGCCGCAGCATGGATCACGCTCGGTAACCTGCGACAGAATCAGGACCTTCAGCCTGCAGCGATTGACTGTTACAGAAAGGCCATTGCCGCTCAGCCACACTTGACGGCAGCCCGACAGAACCTTGCCTATCTTCTCGCAAATCTTGGTCACGCTGAAGAATCCCGCGAAGCATTCGAGGAGTTGCTCAGGCTTGACCCATCGCCTCTCAATCGGCTGCTCTCCGCGTCGATACTTCCAATCATCTACGACTCTATCACTGACCTCAAGCGGTGGAGAAAACAACAATCTGATACTCTGCAAGCCCTTGTCAACGAAGACGCTTCAGTTGACGCTGCACAACAACTGGTTCCCACCGCATTCTTCTTCCCCTACCAGGGCCTGAACGATGTTGAAATCATGGCAAATCGCGGACGCGTCATTCAGGGCCGGAACACTCGCCAGAAATCGTCTTTCCAGCCGAAATCCCATGCATCCCCAGACCGCATCAAAATCGGCTTCCTGTCAGCAAGCTTCCGCAACCACACCATCGGAAGGCTGAATATCGGAAGGATCGAACACCTCGATCGAACACGATTTCACGTCACAGTCTGCTCCCCATCACCACCCTCAGATGTTTATGGCTTTCGCTTTCGCAGGGCAGCGGATCGCTTTATCCAGATCCCTCATAATGTCGCTGAGGCAATCGACACCCTGAGTAGCCTTGATCTTGATGTCCTGCTGTTCGCCGATGTGGGCATGGACGCTCTCTGCTCGACACTCGCCTACTCACGTCTGTGTCACGTGCAGTGCGTTACGTGGGGCCACCCAATAACAACCGGCAGTCCCTACATGGATTTCTTTCTATCCAGCCAGTTGCTGGACAACCCGGATTCACAGGACCATTACACCGAACAACTCATACGAATGCCACTGCTGGGAACGTTTTACGAACGACCCGCCGTACCAGCAGATTCCAGCCGGATTCGTGCCCTCGTTGATATCCCCGCAGATGCAAACATTTACGGTTGCCCCCAGACCCTCTTCAAACTTCACCCCGACGACGACGAAACATTCCGCGCAATACTTGAGGCGGATCCAGACGCAATCATCCTCTGTATAGAAGCCCGCCGCCCCGAATGGACCAAACGCCTTGTCCAGCGGTGGACTCGCAGCATGCCCCACGTGGTGCACCGCATCAGATTTTTGCCAACACTCGATCACGAAAACTTCCTGCGTCTGCTGCTGGAATGCGATGTGCTGCTTGATCCACTGCATTTCAGCGGTGGAAACAGCAGCTACGAAGCCTTCGCCATGGGGACACCTGTCATCACACGACAGGGCCCCTTTCTGCGAAGTCGCATAACCAGTGCACTGTACCGCCGTATGCGATTCACCGAATGCATCGCCGACTGCACTGAAACCTATATCCAACTGGCACTGAAGACAGGAATGGATCGCGAATACCGACATCATGTGACCACCAGCATCCAACGACAAAGCCATGCACTCTTCTCGGATATCGCTGAAGTACGCTGTTTCGAACAAGCGGTCATTGACTGCCTCGGAATTCACTCTCAACACTAAACCCGTCAGCACAACACTTCATCTACTCAAGGCTCATCATGATTCACCGCTTACTGCAGGTATTTGCCGACACTGTCGCCATCAATCGAAAAACAGAACGTCGCAGATCGCTGCGTCAGCGCCCCAACAGCAGGTTCGCCGAAATTCTCGAAATCCGTGACCTGCTTGCTGTTGACGCAATGCTGGTCAAGGATATCAATACCGTGCCGAGCATCGCCCATTCGAACCCTCGCAACTTCACCTCCACCGGTTCATTGACCTTCTTTACAGCAGCAAATCTTGAAACCGGAGACGAACTCTGGAGCACAGATGGGACACCAGGCGGAACACGGCTTGTCAAAGATATCCGACCTGGAACTCAGTCATCCAGTTCATCACGTCTGGTAAACGTCAGCGGCACACTCTACTTCGCTGCCAACGACGGCGCCAACGGCCTCGAACTTTGGAAATCACTCGGTACACCCGAAACCACCACACTCGTCAAAAACATAAGACCAGGCGCCGCATCCGCCACTCCCTCCCAGTTAACCAACGTCAACGGATCACTCTACTTCACCGCCAATGATGGTTCCTCCGGGTATACATTGTGGAAAACAGACGGCTCGCCAACAGGAACCGTTATTGTCAAGGACTTCCCCACAAACCCGATGGTACAGGATCTTACGGTCTTCAACGGAAGTCTGTATTTTACGACAGCATCCGGGCTATGGAAAACAGACGGCACGGCTTCCGGCACCGAGGAAGTTGCCCACCTCGGTATCGGAGTCCAACAACTCACAAAATCCGGTGATTCCCTGTTCTTCGTGAACAACGGAGACGCAATGGGTAAAGAACTCTGGAAAATCGATGGCACGGGCAACGTCGATCAAGTCAGCGATATCGCCAGCGGCTATTTGTCTTCCAACCCCGGCAACCTGACTGATGTCAATGGAACGCTGTACTTTCGCGCGACTGACGGGAATAACGGCTACGAATTGTGGAAAAGCGATGGAACTGAGAGCGGAACTCTATTGGTGAAGGATTTTTTCCCCGGTGCGAATAATAGTGGGTACCCCACAAACCTCGTGAACGTCAACGGCACGCTCTTCTTCACTGCCAACAACGGAACCAACGGAAACGAACTTTGGACCACCGATGGAACAGAGGCCGGCACGCGAATGCTGACCGATCTGAACACGACAGTTGATGAAGGGGCCAAGAGTCTGACAAATGTTGACGGCACTTTATTCTTCGTTGCAGCCCCGGACGGCCAGAAGGTACTCTTCAAACTGGACGGTTCCACCCCTCTGCGAATCAAAGAGTACCAGAGTAATTTGCCTGTTTCGCTCAGCAATATCAACGGCAAATTGTTCTTCGCTGCAGACGATGGATCCGTAGGCCAGGAACCGTGGCTGTCTGACGGGACTGCTGCAGGTACCCAGTTACTCAGAGACGTCAGGTTCGGCAGCCTTGGTTCCACGCCGTCGAAATTGACAACTGTCGGCGGAACACTGTTTTTCTCCGCAGACGATGGATCGGAAGCTGGACGAGAACTCTGGAAAACAGATGGAACTGAAACCGGAACTGCCAAAGTACGCGAGATCAATTCAGTTGGAAATGCCAACCCGGATCGAATGACAAATGTCAGCGGAACTCTGTTCTTCATCGCTGACGATGGTATCAACGGGTTTGAACTCTGGAAATCTGATGGCACGACTGCGGGAACGCAACTCGTGAAGGATATTCGTACTGGTACACTCGGTAGTAACCCAAAATATCTTACGAATATCAACGGCACTCTTTTCTTTTCCGCCACCGACCCAACCAATGGTGAAGAGCTATGGAAATCAGATGGAACAGCAACCGGAACCGTGCTGGTCAAGGATATCAGAGCAGGGAGCAGCTCATCCACCATTTCCTACCTGACGAATGTCAACGGTGCGCTCTTTTTCAGGGCAACTAACGGTGTCACGGGCCTGGAACTCTGGCAGTCAGATGGCACAGTCACCGGTACCAATATCGTTCGTGACATTCGGCCGGGTACCCTCGGCTCTGGAGCACGCGCCCTTGTCAACGTCAACGGAACCTTGTTCTTCCGAGCCAACGATGGGACATCCGGCTACGAACTCTGGAAATCTGACGGATCCCCAGGAGGTACATCACTGGTAAAAGACATTCGTAGTGGCGGCGCGGGGAGTAATCCTTTATTGCTCACGAATTCCAATGGTACCCTGTTCTTTCAGGCCCACGATGGAATATCAGGCTACGAACTGTGGAAATCCGATGGGTCCTCATCCGGCACAGTCCTTGTCAGGGATATCAATGTCGGCAGTAATCACTCGTTCGCACGCCAGTTGACCAACGTCGGCGGAACACTGTTCTTTGAAGCAAATAACCCCGCAAGTGGTGGCTATGCCCTTTGGAAGTCTGATGGCACTGCAGCGGGGACGTCACTGATTCTTGACGTCAACACGACCAGTGCCGCACAAAGTGTGTCAAACATGACAAATCTGAACGGCACACTGTATTTTCGAGGCCTCAATCCAAACGGTGCCTTGTGGCTCTCTGATGGAACCACCGCCGGTACCCGCCCACTGCGAACATTAGTGAACAACTATCTTGTGGATTCGATGGACCTCAATCCACCGGCGGTTGTTAACGACACACTCTACTACTCTGTCAAATATGACCTCGGAAGTGAACTACACAAACTGAATGAAAATCGACATGTCGGGATCACTATCAATCCAAATGTCATAATGGAAAACGCCGGTAGCAATGCTTTCGTGGGAAGTCTTACCACGACTGACGTAAACGCCGGAGATTCTTTCTCTTATACTCTTGCTGCAGGCATTAACGATACGGACAATGCAGCCTTTACAATCGACGGCGCTGCGCTGAGGGCGATCAGTGGGTTCGACTACGAAACCAGGAACACTTACGCAATCCGTCTGCGATCGACCGACCAGCAGGGCCTTTGGATTGAAAGGACGTTCAATGTTACTGTATCAGACATCAATGAAGCTCCACATAACATCACCCTGTCCACCAGCAGCGTGCCCGAAAATCAGCCTGCCGGGGTTACCGTTGCCCTGATCTCATCTGCTGATCAGGATGCTGGAAACACTTTTTCTTACCAACTTGTCGCTGGAGCCGGTGACACAGACAACTCTTTCTTCACAATCGAAGGCAATACACTCAAGACCACAGGCAGTTTCGATTATGAAGAGATGAATACTCGCTCGATCCGAGTGCGAACAACAGACCAGGGTGGGTTGTCTTTCGAAAAAACTCTCATAGTCAATATCGTGAATGTCACGGAACTGGGAGGGATCGATGTCCAGTTGGGACTCACTCAGCGATCTTACGTCCGGTATCTCGATATTCTCTTCGACCGCCCTGATGATCTGCTGGATATGATCAATAATCAACGGTTTCAACTGATCAGAAGCGATCTGAATGGAATTAACCCTGTAAATATTCCACTTTCAAACTCAATGTTCACTGCAGTCGGTAATAGTGCGCGAATTGATTTTGGTATTCAGGGCATCGGCGGCAATCGCAACAGCAATGTCGGCGACGGCTACTACGAGCTGGCCGTTGATATGGACGGTGATGGAGCATTTGAATCGAAACGGTACTTCTATCGCCTGCTGGGTGACGTCAACGGCGACAGGAAAGTAGATTCTCTTGATACAGGACTTGTGCTTGGCGCGCTGGGTAGTACCAATTCTGAGCGGGATGGAAATGGTGACGGAATTGTCAGCGCAATCGACCGCACCCTCGTACAAAGAGCCATCGGTCGAAAACTCAAGGATGGACTGTTTACTCACGATTGATCAGTTTTCCCCCTGATCCAGCACCACCCGGAATCCCGCCAGATCGTACCGGTCATCACCCGGAAATCGCCGCGAAAAGCCAGCCTCCGAATCGGCCGGACCAGTCAGGTATGCGCCCCCTCGCAGCGGATACTCCCCATCCACAGACGGCTCCGTCGGCTCACACCACTCCATCACATTTCCATGCATGTCATACAGGCCCCCGCCGTTCGGCAGCAATGAACCTGCCGGCAATGTCGTGGCTGACGAAATCCTCGCGTAGTCGGACAGAAACGATTCGTCGTCCGAACAGTGAAATGCCGTTGTCGTTCCCCACCGACAGGCTCGCTCCCACTCAGCCTCGGTCGGTAAACGAAACCCGCTCACACCCCGACGCTGACGCCACTCGCTCGACCCGGCAGCATTCAACACACGCTCATAACATTCCGACAGCCCACTCCGCCGACTCAACCAGTTGCAGAACAATACGGCATCTGTCCGGCTGACCTGCTGCACCGGCTGATCACCCCCCTCACCCACACTCAGGTCAGGCCCCTCCCACGTCTGCGGTTTCTGATCCGCTGCCGTTCCCTCGTCGTCCATAAACCGCTGAAACAACCCCTGCGTGACCTCCCGATCGCAGATCCAGACCGATCCTTCAGCACTCTCGCCCCCACGCAATTCCAACGGCACTCGCACCAGTGTCAACCCCTCGACCACCCGCCAGTTCGCTTCACCCACCACCGCCACATCCGACCTCAAGCCACCCGATTCCTCGCCCTCAGTCCGTCGCCACGCCTCCAACAATCGCACAGCCGCAGCATGCTCGCCCGC
Organism: uncultured Planctomycetaceae bacterium; assembly: GCA_903858815.1. Lineage (GTDB taxonomy): Bacteria > Planctomycetota > Planctomycetia > Planctomycetales > Planctomycetaceae > SXXK01. The sequence continues at coordinate 34,800 of CAIOKE010000289.1, forward strand.
ATCACCCGAACGCTCCAGCAACTGCACCCGGTCAAGCAGCCTCTCTGCAGACTCACGAGTCATCCTCACACCAATCGCAGACTTCAGCGCCAGCATCATTGCTGAGTTCAGATCACTGCTGCCAGCCAGATCCAACTCACCCGCACCGCGACCGAATCCGCCCCACTGCGATACCTCCCGAATCCAGCTTACTCGCTCAATCGGATCCGCCACCGCTGTTCGACACATGGATTCTGACCATGAGAAATCCCCCAGCTGCATCGCCAGCAACGCCAGTCTCGCCCGCTCGCTCAACTCCAACCCACCACCCGATCGCGAGATCCGCTGTTTGATTATCTCCAATGCCCGCTCACGACGATCCCGCAGCGCTGCGACCAAAACTGAAGAATCGGGCAGCAGAGGATTCAGTACCTGCCCCGCCAGAAACTCTGTCTCATCCACACCCATCGCCGCACTCGCCAGTGCCAGCGGCAAACGACGCCCGGCCTCCGACTCACTCACCGACTCCCCAATCAGTCGCTCCCGCAGCAACGCCTTCGGATAACGCCCGTCCGTCAGCTCAGCCACAGCTCGAGTCAACTCCGTGCCCCGCACGTCACGCAGCGCATCCACCTCTGCAACCATCCGCTGCAGCAGTGACTGTTGTGACAAACGTCGCTGATTCCAGCTCCAGCTGCCCCAGAACAGCAAAACCGCCAGTCCAGACACGCCCCAGCGACGCAGATGAAACCGACCCGCAGCTGCCATCACCCGCCGCTCATCACGACTCCATTGCTTCGCCGGCACCAGACACCGTATCCAGATCCACTCCCGCAATGATGGCAGATTGCCCGACGTCGCGCGTAACGACCACGTACCAGCCCGCTCAGAAAGCAACAACTCCGTCCGCCCACGCTGCGTTTCACGCTGTCGCCGAGTCAGCCAAGTGTGAATCGCCGGCACCAGAAAATCGTGCGTCAGCTGATACCGCTCACCTCTCACACCTGCAGAAGATTCTGACTGTCCTTCGGACACAAAAACTTCCGTTGGCGTCACCAGCCGCAGATCACGATCCAGCACACCCAGCAGCCGATCAAACGCCGCTTCGCCCTCAGCCAGACCACTGGCCGCTCGCAGCACCTCCCGACTCTTCGCCGCCCCGCGAATCACCAACTGATCGGCCGGCAGCATCGCTCGCAGCACTTTCCGCGCTGCCACAGACTGCAACCGCAGAGCCGGATTGGCACCCGCACCCTCAAAAACCGAATCGAGATAGGCCACCCCCGCTCCCTCAGCCCCGCCCAGCTCAACCAGCGCCTCCGGACACCATTCACGCTGACGCAGCAGCTCGGCCAGCACCACCAGCCGCACACAAACCACCCGACCGGACTCCGAGACCTGCTCCACCGCCATCCTCAAAAACTGCAGCTGCTCAGGCTGCAACCCGCCCTCACGCGGTAACCGCCCCCACGCACGACCAAACTGCTCCAGCACACGCTCAGCATGCTCCTCGTCAAACAGATCAACAACTGCCGTATTCTCACCCTGTCGCATCGGGATCTCCAGCGCACTCATCAGACGCGCTGTCCCTAAAGCAAAATCGTCTCGCACAAGCAGCAATGCACGCAGCTGGTCCCCGTCACACTGCCGCAAAGCACGCACCAGCAGACTGTCAGCATCCGCCCGTGATCCACTCAGCCACTGCTCCAGCTGATCAATCACCAGCACCAGACGGCACAGACGACCCTGGCGAATGAGCCCCAGCAGCCCCGCAGCATCCTCCCCCTGCGGCAACCCCGGTACACAACGCCGCAGGGCCACCTCCAGACGACGCTCCGTCTCACCCGCAGATGCCTCCACAAACACCACATCCAGCCCCGCCGCTAACCGCGGCACAATCCCTGCCCTCACCAGCGAAGACTTCCCACAACCACTCGGACCATAAATCACTCCCACAGACAAACGAGGCCCCGTGTCCAGACCACTCAGACGACGCACCCAGAACGACACACACTCCGGTACGCCATCCCGATTCATCGGGCCCGGCAGCAGTCGCACAAACGCTGCCGCATCATCCTCAGTAAAACAGTGCAGACCACGCGGGATAACCGCCGCCACAGCCACTGCCCCGGACTCACACTTCTCTCCCGCCGTACTGCTGTCCAGCCAGCGCTGCAGCTCGTCACCAAACTCCTGCAGATCACCAAAACGATCCACCGCTCGCTTTGCCAGCGCCTTCAGACAGATCCGCTCCAGCTCACTCGGTATTCGCGACCGAAATTCCCGCAATGAACGAGGGGCTGCTGAGATCACCTGACTAAGCGTCTCACGCAGTGAACCACCGCGAAATGGACGCGAATCCGTCAGCATCTCATACATCACCACACCCAGCGAAAACAAGTCACTCCGACCATCCAGACGATGCCCCTCACCCCGCGCCTGCTCCGGACTCATGTAAGCCGGAGTCCCCGCAATGGCATAGGCCGCCGGATGCTGATCGCCATGTATCGCCAGACCAAAATCCGCCACAAACGGAATTCGACCCTCCCGCGAAATCAGAATATTGGCCGGCTTCACGTCCCTGTGAATGATCTTTCGCTGATGAGCCGCATGCAGTGCCCGCGCAACCGGAATCAAAAGCCGCACCGTCTCCCGCTCCGTCAGACGCCCCTCCCGAATCTCGGCCTCCAGCGTCCGACCATCGATAAACTGCGACACCACATAAACGCCACCCGATATCGTCCGCCCGGCATCATACACCGTCACTGCGTTCGGATGATCCTGCTGCGCAGCCATCCGCGCCTCTGCCAGATATGTCTCCTGCTCCGCACGACTGCCAAATCGCCCCGGAGACGGCACCTTGATCGCCACCGCACGCTGCAGAGATGTATCCCAGCCCAGATACACCTGCCCAAATGCCCCCTCCCCCAGCAGACGATCCAGACGATATCGCCCGTCACCAATCACCGGCAGAATCTCAGACGCTGACTGACCAGCACCCGCACTCTGCACAATCGTCTGCAGCCCATCCTCCGCGTCCGCTACACCCGCCGACTCCGCACCGGAACCCACGCAACGCAGCACATGAGTCGACTCGCTCAGCTCACTGCCGGACAACGGCACCGACGCCTCCGTCCGCAAGTCGTCCTCGCCCTCAGAAGACATAGACTCGCCCCGGCTCGGCGATCGTCAGACCCGGTCTCTGCAAACGCTGCAATTCCGCTGCAATCTCCTCAAAAAACACCGGTTTCAGATGCCAGGCAAATACCGGGATCTCCGCCGGAATATGCCGCAGCTCCGCCGCAAACGTACGCGAACACAAATGCCCCGACTTCTCAGCCAGCCAGCCACTGCTGGCTGGAAAACTGCACTCCAGAAAGACGGCCCGCAGATTCCGACGCTGCGACAGAAGTTCCCAGACACGCTCTGTCGGCAAGGTATCCGTGATAAACGCCACACAGCCAGCACCATCATCCACCAGAAACCCCAGCGTCGGTACTGGATGCCGCAGCGACACCGGAGTCACCTGCAGACCACACGAATTCACCGA
>CAIOKE010000290.1 GCA_903858815.1 uncultured Planctomycetaceae bacterium
AGTCTTGTCGCAGCCCATGCCTCAGCCTGTCAATCCTCACGAAGGTAAGACCATCAACCGGAGAGCCGGATGCGGGAGATCCGCCAGTCCGGTTCGGAGGGAGGGGGGAGCCGAACTCAATCGGTCCTCCCTACCCCTATCATTTGTGTCCTCGGCGTCATTCCTGCGCGGAAACCCTTCGGCCCCACAAAGCAACAACGCGGCTCACATTCGCCTGTCGCTGAGCCGTACCATGGTCTGATACTCACGCAGCAACGCAAAGCCGTCGAATCGTCACCGATCTGGTGCTCGGTGGTCCCGAGGAAGTTCGCTTTGGGAGGGCGAGGCTCCTGCCGAGCCGAAATCAAATGTGAGCGTTCTGTGCTGGTTGTTCGCCGGCAACGGTAGCCCGGGCATTCCTGACGCGAGGGACAAAAGTCGGCTGAGGCCGTCCAATTGACTCGAGCTCATCGAAAAACATCGTGTTTTTTCGGTACGGGGCCGAGCAGGAATGCTCGGGCTACATTTGTGTCCTCGGCGTCATTCCTGCGCGGAAACCCTTCGGCCCCACAAAGCAACAACGCGGCTCACCTTCGCCTGTCGCTGAGCCGTACCATGGTCTGATACTCACTCAGCAACGCAAAGCCGTCGCATCGTCACCGATCTGGTGCTCGGTGGTCGTAGCATGGGCTTCAGCCCGTGTCGTCCACCGCGTTCAAGCACCGCAAAGGCAAGCCGTCAGCGTAAGCTGACGGGTGCCATCGTCAACCTGGCCTCGGGCAACGCCTCCTCATGACCCACGAATTCAGGTGTTTGTGAACTGGGCGACCAGAGACCGCCCCGTCAGGCCCGAATCGCAGACATAACCAAGGCACAAACCCAACACACTCCGCGACCGCCTCCTCGCCCGCCCGGGGGGCGTGTGTAAGAACAAGGTCAACGACCGAAGACCATGGCCCACCCGCGTCGCCGCCGGGGTCAACGACCATAGTCTACATAGACTCGCGGGGCGCCAAAGGCACTCTGCACATCTCAAGCGGGACACACGCGAGTGTGTCCCCAATCCTTTATCGGGTTAACGGGAGGCAGTCTGCTGCGGTCCGTTCAGATGTGGACGCTCCAAACTCCGACGGAAAAAATTTTGGCACGTAAAAACACGACTGGGCACTCCCGGAAAAACGTGCCATCTGTTGGTCGACCGCATCGTGCCAGCATAAAGCATCCGGTGTCGGGACGGCCGTCCACATCGACAGGAACCCCGAAAGGCTTCCCATGGACATGAAAGATCATCCAACAATGCACCACGATACTGATCGCTTTTACCTGCTGCGTTGGTTTGCCGGTACACTGCTGGGAATCGCTTTGGCGGGTGGCTTCTTTGCTTGTCTGGCCGGTCGGGTGTTTGTCAGCGACAGCCAGGACTGGCAGTGGTTCAGCGATAGTGCCCGGGTTTTCACCAGCGGTATGGTGTTTGCGTTGATTTGCGGAGTACCCGCGTGCGTGCTGGTTAGTCTCCTGCTGCACGCCGCCGGAGGCAAATCGGCAGCCGATCGCCTCGCGTGGTCAGTGCTCTGCGGCGGTGGTGCTGGAGCCACCAGCCTGCTCCTTTGCGGTCTGCCGGCAGCGATGATTGTCGCGGGTGTCATGGGAGCCGTTGGAGCATTTACCGGCAACTGCCTCGTGGATGCGCTCCTGGGGCCAACTCGCTCTTCTGCTCGCTCAGATAAGCATGCTCAGGCTCACAGCAGTTGACATGGCTGAGGGAAAGCTTCGTGAACCACGACGATTGTTACTTTCCTTGCTGAACGATCCTCTGAAACTGCCTTCGCTGCCTGTCCCCACACACCTGCAAAACGAAGCCTCGGAAAAACCAAACGAACGCTGACCGACGGGATCGACACCGTCGCCGGGCCTTGATCCCGCCGCTGCCACATTTGCGGTGGTTCGTGGAGTCCGTCCAGTTCCGCGGACAGCGGTCGAACAAATTCAATGGGCAAACCTCGAAGATTCTCAGTTTTTTTCTGCAGCAGTGTTAATCGTGAACGATTTCCAGCGGGTTATCTCGTAGTGACAACGGCACTCTCGGCAAAGGAAACAGGCTATGAATTCAACTGCAGAAACGTCGATTGGCATCAACTCGGTCGCGTCTCGTTCACTCAGCCGCTTCGGGCGAGTTGAAATCCTGACACGAGTGTTTCTCCTGCTGCCACTGGTGTCGACGTTCAGCGTTGCGTCACGTGCCGCATGGGATGGATCAGGCTTTGCAGCGATCTCGGAAACTGTGCTGTCTCAGCTTTACTACTGGGCTGTGTGCTCTGTGTTTGTTTTGCCAGTGATCTGGGCTCCGGCAGTGTTGATTCGTCCTGCCTCTGCCACTACTACCGACACTTTGAAAGCCACGAATTCGCCCTTCAGGGCTGGCTGGCTGGATCGCTGCTTCTGGGTCAGCTACGCTGGCTCAGTTCTTACTGGAGCAGTGTTCCTCGGCGAATTCTTCCCAGTGGCACCACTCCTTGCATGGCCAGTTTGTGCAGGCTCCTTCAGAGCCCTGAGGTATGCTGTCACGTCGGGGCCCTGTTCATTGCGAATTCGAGTGATGGTGGCAATCGCATGCATCGGACTGACTGCGGTCACCTCATACCTCTTTGCTGAAACTGTCGACAGTGCTCCTTTCGTGTGGTGATCGTCGTCTTTGACGCCATCCCTGTGCACCAACTGAGTGCCGCAGACGAATATCTGGATGTTCTGTCCGTTTCATGTCCTCGTCTGGATGAATCCAGAAGGAGTTTTCACATGTTGAACTGCAATGTTGCCAGTGATCCCCTTTGTCCCAGCAGGATTGCTGTTACTGCGATCGCAGGACCGAGAGTGAGTGAGTGGGTTATCGCCGTCTCCATCGGAACCGTGCTTGGGGGTGGCCTGTTTGGCTGCCTGATTCTCCCCTCTCCGTTCACGTTTTTCTTCGGGTGTTGGGTCGCTGCGATCGGTAGTCTGCCAGTCTTTGGTGGCTTCACTGTGGTGGCATGGTTGCTGCGCGGGGTGCTGCATTTGCCGTCGGTTCGGCAGATATTGGGGGCGTTGTGCGGTTTCTCTGCCGGACTCCTGTGCACACTGGATTTCTCTGCCAATGGCATCATCGCTGCTGCGATCGGTGCCGGCTCTGCCTTGTGTGCTGTGCTGATCGCTGATTCACTGCATTTCAATGACATTCGCAGAAAGGCAGCAGATCGGGTTTGAGTCAATCGAGGCGGTTTGAGAGAATTGGGATTCCAATTCCTCAGCGAGTCCCCCAAATTGCTTGCCGCCCATGAACACTCTGCTGGTGCTGCTGCACATCAGTCTGTTAACCACCGGTCTGTTGCTTGCACAGTCCGATCAGCCTCTGTCATTCACTGCCAGTCAGCTGCAGTTCTTTGAAACACAGATCAGACCACTTCTGGTGGAACACTGCCATCAGTGTCATTCGGGTGACCGACTCAAAGGTGGACTCAATCTGGAAAGTCGCCATGCACTGCTGCAGGGCGGAGACAGCGGGGCGGCCATCGTTCCCGGCGATCCTGCAGCCAGTCTGCTGGTGCAGGCGGTTCGCTATAATGGTCTGGAAATGCCACCCACGGCACGCTTGCCCGACACAAAGGTGGCCCTGCTTGAACAGTGGATCCAGCAGAACGCACCATGGCCTGCCGAGTCTGCTCGATCGCCCGGTCAGCCGGAGAAATCTCTGCAGGTGACAGACACGGATCGCCGCCATTGGTCGTTTCAACCGCCTCGGACGGTATTGACCCCACCACAATCTCACCTGCAGCATCCCATTGATGCTCTGGTCATGGCCGGATTGCAGCAGGCGGGCCTGCAGCCATTGCCACAGGCTGCTCCGGAAATCCTGGTCAGACGCGCCTTTCTGACTCTGACCGGCCTGCCACCAACCCTTGCTGAACTCAGACACTGGACTCAGCAGATTTCCAGCCCTACTCCTGATGCACTCAATGAAGCCGGCTTTGCAGCCCTGCTGGACGACCTGCTGGCTCGCCCGGCGTATGCCGAGCACTGGGCGCGGCACTGGCTGGATGTCGTGCGGTTTGGACAGACGAACGGCTATGAACGCGATGGCTACAAACGATATTCATGGCGGTACCGCGACTATGTCGTGCAGGCCATGCTGCAGGATAAACCCTGGAATCGATTTCTTGTGGAGCAACTGGCGGGTGACGAACTTCCCGACAGCACCGGAGAATCTCGCGCCGCAACCGGATTCTATCGCGTAGGTGTCTGGGACGACGAAGCGGATGATAAACGGCAGGCGGAATTCGATGACCTTGATGATGTGCTTGTCACTGTCGGCGCGTCAATGCTTGGGCTGACGATCGGATGTGCACGCTGTCACGATCACAAATTCGATCCGCTGCCTCAGGAAGACTATTACCGCATGCTCAGTTTCTTTCGCGGAATTCGTCGCTACGAAAACCCCGAGGACAAGCTGGACAGTGCCACAGCTCTGCCGTTGCAGGATACTGCGGTGGTCAGACGTGCTCTGACCCCGCAGAGCGGCGAGGCCCCACCAGAACTGACATGGACCCTGGCAGTGCGCGAAGCGGGAGTGCAGCCTGCCGAAACACGTATTCTTGTGCGAGGACAGGCGGCCAATCCGGCAGCGGTTGTACAACCCGGTTTTCCGCAGGTGTTGTCCGGCTCAGCCACTGCGACGGCCGACTCACTGCTGCTGCAAGAGATGCACTCGCAGTCGCCGCTGGCCGATCTGTTTCCCTCCAGCGGGCGTCGGCTCGCGTTCGCGAGGTGGCTCGTGCGGGACGATCATCCGCTGACGGCTCGAGTCGCCGTGAATCGTGCGTGGCACTTTCATTTCGGCCAGGGTCTTGTCAGCACAACCGCGGATTTCGGTCGTGCGGGTGAGGCTCCGGTACTGCAACCACTGCTGGACTGGCTGGCTGTCGATTTTGTGCGACAGGGCTGGTCATTGAAGCAGCTGCATCGGCGCATTCTGACGTCCTCCGCCTGGCGTCGCAGCTCGCAGACAACAAGCGGCCACGCTGCCAGTGTGCAGCGGGCCGAACAGCAGGACCCCGCTGCCAGACTGCTGTGGAGATTTCCATTCCGGCGGTTGGAAGCAGAATCGATTCGGGATCGGATGCTGTTCAGCAGCGGTGAGCTGAACTCGGCCGTGGGCGGACAGGAAATGTATCCACAGCTCAGTGGCGAAGTTCTGGCCGGTCAGTCAAAACCGGGCCTTGGCTGGCAGACCAGTTCGGCGACCGAGCAGGCTCGTCGCAGCCTTTACGCGATCGTCAAACGCGGGGTCCGCGATCCGGTGCTGGAAGCACTCGACTACACGAATACCGCGACACCGCTGACGGAACGTCCGGTGACGACGGTTTCGCCGCAGGCTCTGATCCTGTTGCACGGCCGGTTTACAGCAGAGCGAGCCATGGCTTTGGCTCGGCGTGCCTGTGCTGCGGGCGACCTGACGGCTCAGATTCAGTTGATCTATGAGCAGATCCTGCAACGCCCGCCTACTGCCCACGAATTGCAGACGGCCGAAAAACTGGTGACGGAGTGGGAGCAGCAGCTGCCATTGGAACGAGAGCAGGTGTCGTTTCGTCCGGATGTCCCCGAGTCATTGTATGGGCTGTATCGACAGCAGCTGCCACCGGACGCATTCCTGCTGGGGCCTCGGGAGATGTGGCAGTATCGCAGTGGTGTCTGGGGCGGTGGCTACGAAGGGATCGATGTTGTTGACAAGCGATCGGGACCACATGCATTCTGGACGGGCGGTCAGTTGGCCAACGGCACGTTGTCAGGAATGCTGAGACTGGATGGGTCGGTTGAGACAGCCACTCTGCTGGCACAGGGTGCCCCCGCCGGTGCTGGCTGGTCCGGGCTAGCGCTCACCTTCGATCAACAGTCCGGCAGTATCCGACTCAGGTTTCACCCGGCCGGTGACGCTGAACAGATCCTTGCCGAGGTACCGTGGAACCGAGGCAACCGCGAATGGATACCATTCCGTTGGGAGATTGGTACTGAGATCAGAGTGTTCTTTGAAAACAACGACAATCCTCTGCTTTCGGTACCGATTTCGGCGGAAAAACTGCGATCAGGTCGGGTGGGAGTGGCTGTTTGGGGCGGGCGGCTTGATTTGCGCGACGTGGAATGGTGCGATGCAGAGGCATCTGCGATGCCTTTTGCCCTGCTTGCTCGTCGCAGTCGCCAGCAGGAAGTTGCGGCCCCGCCGGGCTGGAGCCAATATGGTGGTGACTGGCAGCGAGTCAGTGAGACTCATTGGCGGGTCGCTGCCGATCGCGGTGGCAAGATTGTCCGGGATCAGCAAACCCTGACCACTGGTGAGGTGACCGTCGAAATGCGGATGCCGGCAGGGAACGCAGAGATCGGTGGACTGTTACTGTGTGTCAGTGAACCGAAGATCGGCGCTGATAACTGGTTTGGTTATGAAGTCAGTCTGAATATTCCCGCACGCAGTGTGCTGGTGGGCGATCATCGCAATAACTTCCGACTGCTCAGTCAACAGGCCGCGAACGTGGCCGTGGATCGCTGGCATCATCTGCGTGCTGTGCTGGGCACTGATCGGTTGCAGGTGTTCCTTGATCACCAATCGCAACCAGTGGTTGATCAGGCTTTGCCTGACCGCTTGCAGGGCGGACTGGTGGGATTACGTACGTGGGGTTCCGAAATTGAGTTTCGCAACCTGCAGGTTCAGGCAACGGGGCAGCCACCAGCGGAACCTGTCGTATGGCCTCAGCACGCTGTCGAGCTACTTCCGGAGACGGATGCTGCCGAGGAGCGGCGACAGCTGGGACTGGCTGCTCTCTGTCGCACCATGTTCAGTCTCAGTGAATTTGCATATCTGGAATAGGGACTGTGCTGATGACTGATCCTCTGCCAAACTCAGTTCACGACAGGCTGCTTCGTCGCATGCAGGCACGGCGTCAATTTGTCTGGTCCAGCAGTGCCGGTTTCGCCGGACTGGCGTCGGCTGCTCTGCTGGCCGAGGAGACGTCAAACGGTGGGCATGCTCAGTCGGGTTCGCATGGCCCGCTGCTGCCACACAAGGCCAGACACTGCATCTTTCTTTACATGTATGGCGGTCCTTCCCAAATGGACCTGTTCGACTACAAGCCCGAGCTGCAGCGGCGTGATGGTCAGGCGGTTCAGATCGAGCTGCGGCGGCGGGACGTGAAAGAAGGCCGACTGCTGGGATCCAGACGACGCTTTCAGCAGCACGGAGACAGCGGACTGTGGTGCAGTGATGCTCTGCCCTGCCTGTCTCGACATATGGACAAACTGGCGGTGGTGAAAAGTCTCTGGCAGGACTCGTTCGCTCATGGATCTGCCAATCTGCAGATGAATTGTGGTCGGATTGTGCAGGGGTACCCATCGCTGGGGTCCTGGCTGAACTACGGTCTTGGTCGCGAGAACCAGAACCTGCCGGGCTATGTGGTCATGCTCGATCCGCGAGGTGGGCCCATTCCCGGGGCGCCCAACTGGGGCTCCGGTTTCATGGAGGCTCAGCATCAGGGAACAGTTTTCCGCACCAGCGGCCAGCCTGTGCTTGATCTGCAACCCTACACGCTGGATCCCCTGCATCTGCAGCGTCAGCAGCTGCAGGCGTTACAGTCACTGGATCGCCGGTTCCGCGAGCGTCATCCGGAAGCCTCAGAACTGGAGGCTCGCATGGCCAGCTATGAGCTGGCTTTCCAGCTGCAGGCCAGTGCCCCGGAAGCGCTGGACTTATCCACTGAGACACGCCGGACGCAGGAACTGTATGGCCTGTTCGATGACTACCCATCCCATCGACTGGCGGTCGGCCCTGCCACCTTCGGTCGCCAGTGTCTGATCGCGCGTCGGTTGATCGAACGCGGCGTTCGATTCGTGCAGATCTACAGCGGTGGTGGGCATCAGCAGCAGAACTGGGATGCCCATTTTGGCGTCGAGGAGAATCTGACGATTCATTGTCCCGAGGTGGACCGCCCGATGGCAGCACTGCTGCAGGATCTTGAACAGCGCGGGCTGCTGGATGAGACTCTGATCGTGTGGGGTGGCGAGTTTGGCCGACAGCCCGTGTCACAGGGCGATCAGGGCGGGCGTGATCATAACCCCAAAGGATTTACCTGTTGGCTTGCGGGCGGTGGAGTGCGGGGGGGCACCAGCTACGGCGAAACGGATGATCTGGGAGCTGAAGCAGCCGTCGATCGTCGACACGTGCGGGACTTTCATGCCACCATCCTGCGATTGATGGGACTGGATCACAATCGTCTGACCTGGTTTTATGGCGGACTGAATCAGAAACTGACCGGCGTACAGGAGGCCCATCCGATCGCTGAAGTGCTGGCCTGAACCTTGCTGCATGCCGAACGTGCATCGCTTAAACGACCTGCACGCTGCGATCGCCGTCACCTGATGTGTCATGCTGATGACTGTCTTCACCGCGAGCCTCTGCTGGGGCGTCCAGAGCTGCTGCTGGCACGTTCATCAGTTTTGGTCCACGACGATTTTCCTCGATCACCCGGTGCATATGCTCGGCTGACATCGTCTCCATTTCAATCAGGTCTGCGGTCAGCCGTTCCAGAGTTGTACGCTGCGAAGTCAGTGTGTCCTGAGCAGTGCGGTAGGCTTCGTCCACAAGCCGCTTGACTTCAAGGTCAATTTCGCGCCGCGTGGCCTCAGCATGCATGGATTCAGACACAATGGCTCCGGATCCCGCAAGGAATGGAGAACGCTGAGCGTCACTGTAGTACATTCGGCCCATGCGCGGGCTCATACCAAACTCAGTCACCATGCGACGAGCAAGGTCTGAGCAGCGCTGCAGGTCATTCTGCGCCCCGGTCGAAGTTTCGTTGTAAACAATCTGCTCGGCTGCAATACCACCCAGCAGTACTGCCAGACGACTTTGCAGTTCGGACTGCGTCAGTAATTCCCGATCATCCTCGGGCAACTGCAGCATATAGCCCAGTGCGCCCATGCCACGCGGAATGATGGAGATTTTGTGGACGGGGTCCGTGTGCGGCAGGCTGGCAGCCACCAGTGCATGCCCGCTTTCGTGACACGCCACCCGGCGTTTGACATCCTCCACAATGATGCGAGACGTCTTCTCCAGGCCCGCCATCACTCGTTCAATGCCGTCTTCAAACGACTTCATCGTCACACGCTTGTCTTCACGCCGGGCTGAAAGCAGTGCCGCCTCGTTGACAAGATTGGCAAGGTCCGCACCCACAAAGCCGGGCGTCAGTTTGGCAACTCGCTTCAGATCGACCTCGTCAGACATCTTGATCCGTCGAGCATGCACGTTCAGGATCTTCTCGCGGCCCTTGATGTCCGGACGATCCACCAGCACGTGACGGTCAAAGCGACCAGGACGCATCAGTGCCGGATCCAGAGTCTCAGGGCGGTTCGTTGCACCCATCACAATCACACTGTGATCGGTTCCGAAGCCATCCATCTCCACCAGCAGAGCATTCAGAGTCTGCTCACGTTCGTCGTGACCGCCCGGGGCACCACTGCCACGCACTTTACCCAGTGCGTCCAGTTCGTCGATAAAGATAATCGCCGGAGAACGCTGCAGAGCCTGCTGGAACATGTCGCGAACTCGAGCCGCTCCAACACCCACGTACATCTCGACAAAGTCTGAACCCGACAGTCCGAAAAATGGTACCCCCGCCTCACCAGCGACCGCCTTCGCCAGCATCGTCTTGCCGGTTCCCGGAGGACCCACAAGCAGGACACCCCGCGGAATGCGACCACCAAGGGCCTGATACTTCTGCGGGGTCTTCAGGAATTCCACAACTTCCTTCAGCTCCTCAACCGCTTCGTCAATCCCCGCGACGTCGTTGAATGTGACCTGCACGTCTTCCTGAGCGTACAATCGCCCGCGACTGCGACCAAACGACATGGCCGAGCCCGCACCACCAACACGACGCACAACGAATATGAAGCCACCGATAAGCAGCAGAGTCGTTGCCAGCAACGGCAGCATCTGCTGCCATTCCGGGGCCGGCTCTGAAAAACCATACTTGATACTGGCCTGATCCAGCAGTTGGCAAAGTTCGTTGCGAGTCTGTTCGCTGGCACTGAGCAGCGGAGTGTAATAACGGCGGACCAGAGTCGCCTTGCCTGTCGTGACTGCGTCCTTCGATTGATCCTGCCACGTCATCCACGCTTCAGTGATCTTCAGCTCGTGTACCTGATCCGCACGCAGCGACTTGTCACGCACTCGCTGAATAAACTCACTGAACTCAACCTTCTCGCCCTTGTACCCGCGAGTCACCACAGAGAACAGAACGGCTGCCAGCATGCCAGCCACCAGCAGATACCAGAAACTGCCACCCGACTGACTGCGGTCCTTCCGCGGTGCTTTCGGAGCATTCTGGTTTCCTGACCCGTTTTCCGACGGTGACTCCGGCGATCCCGACATAGGCGGCTGCTTACTGAAAATTGAACGAATTTGGGCGCGAAACATGCACGGCACGCGACGACCCACTCTAGACCCGCTTTCCCGGCCGGTCAACTGGCGAGTCGTTCGGCAGTGTACACTTCCGCAGCTTTGGCTCTTGCAGGCCTTAGAATCGGGTCATTTTCAGCCTTTTCCAGGTGCAAATCAGCCTTCATTCCCCACGATTTTTCCGGATCCGGATCTCCGACACCTGCTCCCGGCCAGTCGATTGCCTCTGGAATACCCCCTGCTGTAACATCCCCGCACGTCCCCGCATCGGCTCGGATGACCGACTGTGGTGTGGGCTGCTAAACAAACCTTCAGATATCAAGCACTCTCATGGCCAAAAAATCTATCAGTGAAACTGCCGTTGCCGGCAAGACCGTTTTGATGCGAGTTGACTTTAATGTGCCGCTGGATGCCGCGTGCAATGTGACCGACGATCGACGCATTCGCGAAGCGTTGCCATCGATCCGCTCCGTCGTGGATCGCGGTGGCCGCCTCGTGCTCTGCAGCCACCTCGGCCAGCCGAAGGACGGCGAAGACCTGGCGAAGTACAGCCTCAAACCAGCCGCAGCCGTTCTGGCGGGACTGCTCGGGCGACCGGTTGCGTTTGCCACCGACACTGTCGGCAGCGATGCCGCTGCCAAAGTCGCTGCTCTGACCGATGGCGGGGTCGTGTTGCTTGAAAACCTGCGATTCAACAAAGGTGAAAAGAAGGGTGACGCGGAATTCGCCGGCAAGCTGGCAGCATTCGCCGACATCTACTGCAACGATGCGTTCGGCACCTGTCACCGCACGGATGCTTCGATGGTCGCTGTGCCCGCTGCGATGGCCGGTAAGCCTCGAGTCGTCGGATTCCTTGTGCAGAAAGAGATTCAGTATCTCAACGACGCCATTGCCAGCCCGAAACGACCATTCATCGCCATCCTTGGCGGTGCGAAAGTCTCGGACAAAATCAAAGTCATCAGTAATCTGCTGAACGTTTGCGACAAGGTGCTGATTGGCGGAGCGATGGCCTACACCTTCGCACTGGCACTTGGTGGCAAGGTTGGGAAAAGCCGCGTCGAACCGGATCGAGTGGAACTGGCGAAGGAACTGCTGCAGCGTGGCGGTAGCAAGCTGGTACTGCCGGTAGACACACACTGTGGTGATGCCTTCAAGAGCGACTGCAACAAGGTGGTTGTCAGGGCCGGTCAGATTCCGGACGACTTCGAGGGCTTCGATATTGGTCCCGAGACCGCTCGCATGTACGCCGCTGAAGTTGCCAACGCCGGCACGGTGGTCTGGAACGGCCCGATGGGCGTCTTCGAGATGCCTCCGTTTGACGCCGGGACTCGCGCTGTCGCAGAATCGATTGCGAACAGCGGTTCCACCAGCATCATTGGTGGCGGTGACAGTGCAGCGGCCATTCAGCAGCTGGGCTTTGCCGATCAGGTAACTCACGTCAGCACCGGCGGCGGCGCCAGCCTCGCCATGCTGGAAGGCGAAAAATTCGCCGCCGTGGAGCTGCTTGACGAAGCCTGAGCAATCCAGCCCCCGCTGTGTTGCCCTGTTCAATAACGTAGCCCGTGCATTCGTGACGCCGAGGACAAAAACGTAGCCCGAGCATTCCTGCTCGGCCCCGTACTGCAAAAACACAATGTTTTTCGATGAGCTGGAGTCAATTGGACGGCCTCAGCCGACTTTTGTCCCTCGCGTCATTCGTGTCCATTGGAACACACGTCGAAGTCTGGACTTCAGCCCAGGCTCGAACTCCTCGTCACCCTTGAAATGCCCTTGTGTTTTCGAGGGGATGGGGCCGAGCAGGAATGCTCGGGCTACGTTTCGTCTTTGGCGTCATTCGTGCCCGGCTGCGCCCCTTCCACCGCCCCCCGGTAGGGCGCGGCTCCCGCCGAGCCGCCCGCCAACCCGCCCCTTCGGGAGGGCGAGGCTCCCGCCGAGCCGGACGCCTTGCCCGCCCACTCGGAAGGGCGAGGCTCCCGCCGAGCCGCAAATCCAGCCCAGAGCCCCTCAAAACGCACCCAACAGCCACTTGTTTACAACAGGTCCTCCTTCGGCGCGATCAGCGACAACCTCGTCGCTCGATACGCCTGCTCGGCATGCGTGAGTTTGTCTGGGTATCGACGTTCCAGTTGTCCGGATTCGACCATCGGGGACAAATGACGGGTCGTGAGATTTTCAGGCATGATCTGCAACCAGCGAGCCAGTTCGGCGGGAGTAGTCCACGTGCGGTGACTGCAGATGAGGGCAATAACTTCCCGCAGCCGTTGACTACGTGGGCGGACACCCAACCGGGCAATTGCGTCGATAGCTTTCCGCGGTAGCTCCCCTCGATCCGCGTCCCGCTCCCCCCCATCCAAATCGTGTAACAATGTGTCGGCTAAAGTGCAGTCACTGTTGGCTCCGTGCGGATGCAGGTCGAGCAGACCGCGGTCGCAAAGTTTCCGTGGCAGTAGACTGGCGTTGAGTGTGTCCACGCCCGCAAGCAGCCTCAAATCGGAGTTCTCGACCCGACCATGACGCTGTGCGTGCAGTAATGCCCTGAATTCGTCATCGCTGAGTTCTGCGCTTCCCGGTCGCGCGACGAAGGCACTGTCGTCGGACGTCAGGATGGGAGTGTTCTGCAGGGTGACATGGACACGGCGAGAACTGGTGTCGATCCGGGGAGTTGGCAGGGAAGCATCCACCATTTCTGCGAACATTCGGGGAATGCCTTCGCCCTGATCCCGAGCCACGCCGAGGTCGACGAGGGTTCTCATCACGCGTGGGTTGCGGCTCTGGTGAATGCGTTTCAGCGAAAGCACGACGTCCACAGTCAGATCGCCGGGCAAGCCTCCAGGAATGACAATTTCCAGTCGGTCTTCAAAGAACCAGACTTCTGTGCCACTTCCCTCGATACTGGAGTCGCGATGGGCGACAGCATTCAGCAGTGCTTCCTTCCAAGAAAACTCGGGGTATTCCGGAACGGACCGAAAACGGGTCCCAACAAGCCGTGACGGTCGACGCAGTAGTCCGCTGACAGTATTGAAGGCATCCTCGATAACAGCAGGCAGGTTGCCCTCGATCCGGGGACGCTCCTCGACGTTATGTTCCGGCCCCGTGCGTCGTTCGGTACCGATGACTCGAAACACTCGGAAGCCAGCGAGTTGTCGGCAGAATCAAAAGGACATCATCAGGGAGATTGTGCCCCGTGACGGTATGATCATCTTCGCTGCCCGGAATCAGAATGCCACCTTCCGCATTCGCAAATCCGGCCACATATTCCGCCACCTGATCCCGAACCGTACGCCGATCCCGTGGGCGTTTGCCACCCTCAAGCCCCTCAAACAGAGACTTGCGTTCAAAGTGCTGGCCCTCGTCCCGATAAATGAAGGGCGTGACATCGAAGGCAGGAATGCTTACCGATTCTCGTGGATAATGGACGCACTTTCGTCATGAATCGTCTGAGATCCAGTCTGACAATCAGATTCGGAACAACGCCGGCTCCTGGGAGAAATGCTGCAGGGTATCAGTCTCACCTTTGCCGGGCACATCGGAAGCATTTTAAATCACGGTTGTTTTCCCGCCATTCATTGTGGATTTTCAAGCAAACAGTGGGCAATGGTCAGACGGTAAGCACGAATCTACAGTTCTCCTCGGGCATTGCCACTGGCCACGTTGCCTATTGCCATTGGCAGGTCAACGAAATCTGGCATTGTCTGTCACCAATCGGCGATTGAGGGGGTGCGTGAGCAGGCGCCGAGGGTGGTCAGCCTGCCGAAGGGCAGCGCACCTGGAACACTCACACTCAATTCACATCGCGGCCGGTCAGACGGTTCTCAATCGAGTCGGCACGGCTGCCCAGCTCAAAGACACTGCGACGGATGTCCTCCGCTGTGACGGTTCCCCGGGGATACGTGTCGACCATCACAAAACACGGCCGTCCGTTGATGTCACGAATGGAAATTCCCCCGTGCTGCAGCGAAGCATTCAGACGCAGCGCTTCCTCGTAAAACGATGGACTGGCCTCGCAGCACAGACTGTAAATCAACAGCAATCGCTCGCCCGCCGAATGTTCACTGTTCTCCAGATGCACCACCTGACTGCGTTCATCACGAAACGTCAGATGCACCCGGAAACTGCCGTCCGCTTCCTCATCCCACGCTGCACCCGGCAGACCATTGAAGGCTTCATAAACAAGGTCGGTCAGGTCCCGAGTCGTTCCCAGAACGGCTCGCAGCATCTGCGCCGCCATCGTGCCGTCCTTCGGTCGCTGCCGGGGATCACGCTGCAACAACAGCGAGACACACTCGGCCATGTCCAGAGGAATGCTGGGATTCAGACGACGCACGCTGGCTGGTGCCGTGGTCAGAATGGCACGCATGACTTCGTTGATACTGCCACCCTGAAACGGTAATTGCCCCGTCAACATCAGGTAATAGCAGACCCCCAGTGCATAGACATCGCTGGCCGGTGTCGCCGGACTGCCCTCATAGAGCTCAGGAGCCATAAAGTAGGGCGTGCCGGCAAGACTGGGAGTCGGCAGGTCCTCGCCCACCACCCGCTTCGCCAGTCCGAAATCCGAAATCTTCGGAACACCGCCCGGAGTCACCAGCACATTGTCAGGCTTCAGATCGCGATGCACAAGCTGCAGCCGATGGGCCATCGCCAGCCCAGCCGCGATTCCGGCAGCCATACTTGTCGAGCGAATCGGGCCAATCGGACCCTCCCTGTCGATCTCGCCCTGCAGCGATCCCCCAGGCACATACTCCATTTCCAGAAAATGAAAGTCGTCCGTCTGGCCAATCGCGTGAGTCGTCACGACGTTGGGATGCACCAGAGCCGCGGCAGCACGGCCCTCGTTCTGAAAACGTCGGATGAAGTCGTCGTCAGCTTCGATGTGTTTCGGCGAAAGAATTTTCAAAGCACACAATCGCTGCAGGCTGGTGTTCCGCGCAAGGTAGACAATTCCCATGCCGCCACGCCCCAGCAACTTCTGACACTGGTAAATGTCCAGCATCTGCCCCGGCAGCAGCAGGGAATCCAGCTCAACTTCAACCCCCGCAGTCTCGGCAGCGGCAAGCGGCGAACTGGCTATGATCGTGTCGCCCTGCCACGCCCTCCCCGAGCCGCTGAGACGCATACCGCAGCGCGGACACTGAGAAAAATCCGCGGAAAACTGAGCATTGCAGGCTGTGCAGTAGACGGTTGCCACAGGAGTCCTGTCGTCAGAACAAAAGGCCGGCCACAGATCTGGCTCTGATGCCACCCACTATTCTGCCCTTGAAATTCCAAAATCACAAGACAAACAGGCCCCCGATCCGATACACTCCCGCAACCCGCAGCCGGATCGCCTCTGGCTGCTGTACGACTCTGATTTCGGACGCCTTTTCCAGAAACCTGCCATGCCCCGGATTAAGCCCTTTAACGCCCTGCGACCAGTTCCCGAAAAAGCGGCTCTGGTCGCCTCGGTCCCCTATGACGTGGTCAATCGTGATGAAGCGGCCACACTCGCAGAAGGAAATCCGCTCAGCTTTCTGCATGTCGTCAGACCGGACATCGATTTTCCTCCGGAACACAACCCGTATGCTCCGGAAGTCTACGATCGTGCACGACAGAACTTCGACCAACTGGTCAACAATGCCGTGCTGACTCGTGACGGCAGCGACTGTCTGTTCGCCTATCGCCAGATTCAGGGTCAGCATGCTCAGACCGGCGTTGTCTGCTGCGTCCACATCGACGATTACGAAAATAACCTCATCCTGAAGCACGAAAAGACCCGTCGCAGCAAAGAAGATGACCGCACTCGCCATGTGCTTGCATTGAACGCCAACGCAGGGCCGGTCTTCCTGACTTACCGCGAGCAGGAATCGGTCAACCGGCACGTGGCGCAGGCCATGCAACTGCCACCCCTGTACGACTTCACCGCTGTCGATGGCGTTCGACACACGGTCTGGCGAATTGCCGATTGTGCCGAGCTGACGGGACAGCTCAGCAGCGTCCCCGTGTTCTATATCGCCGACGGCCACCACCGTGCGGCCAGTGCGTGGCGGGCCGGAAATGAACTGCGGCGACGACTGCCCAACGGGGGCACCGGGGATGAAGAATGCAACTGGTTCCTCGCCGTACTGTTCCCTTCCACCCAGCTGCGAATTCTGGCCTACAACCGCGTGGTACGCGACCTCAACGGACTCACTGTCAGCCAGTTCCTTGAACGACTGGACGCGATCGGAGACCTGCAACCGGCAGATAGCCCCGTGCCCAACGCCCCCGGCACCTTCTGTTTCCTGATCGATCACAAGTGGTGGAGCCTGACGATTCCCCCGGATCCACTGTTCGTCAACGACCCCATTCGATCGCTGGATGTCTCAATCCTCGAACACCAGGTGCTGCAGCAGATTCTTGGAATCGACGATGTCCGTACAGATCCCCGGATCGACTTCGTTGGAGGTATCCGTGGTACGGCGGAACTGGAACGTTTGTGTATTCCAGGCGACTGGGCAGTCGGGATTTCCATGTTTCCCACAACACTGGATCAACTCATGCAGGTCTCAGATGCCGGCGAAATCATGCCACCAAAAAGCACGTGGTTTGAGCCGAAGCTGCGCAGCGGACTGCTCGTACACACGCTGGAATAATCGACTGCCAGCGAACGTGCGGCCCCGCCCCGTTTCCCTGCCCCGCGTTGCTTCCGTTTCATTGCCCACTCACCTCTCTGCGGATACCAACCATGCACAGTCTGTGTCTGATGCTGCTGTTATTGCTGCCCAATGACTGGCCGAAGTTTCGCGGAGCACAGGCGGATGCCCACGCACCGGGGCCGCCCACTCCCATGCAATGGTCCGACTCGGAAAATGTTCGCTGGAAGGTGCCCGTGCCGGGACTGGGCTGGTCATCGCCATCGGTGGTCGGGAAACGTCTCTGGCTGACCACCGCTGTTCCTGACGGTAATGGACTTTCACTGCGCTGCCTGTGTCTTGACGCGGACTCCGGGAACACACTGTGGGATACCGAAGTACGGAAAGTGGCAGAAGTTCCAAAGATTCACTCCAAAAACAGCCATGCCAGCCCTACGCCGATCGTCGACAAAGGTTCTGTCTATGTGCATTTCGGAGCCCTTGGGATGGCGCGGCTGAATGCCAATGACGGCAGGATCGTCTGGCTGAACACCGAACTTGTCTACCCGCCACTGCACGGCAGCGGTGGATCGCCAGTGCTGCACGATGGCCTGCTGGCAATCGTCTGCGACGGCAGCACCGACCCGTTCGTTGCCGCTGTCGAAGCCGAAAGCGGAAAGGTCCTCTGGAAACGGTTCCGCTCGATCAAAGCCCGCATCAGTCATTCGTTCGTCACTGTGTCGGTGGCCGAAGTTGATGGAAAAGCACTGGTGATGGCCCCCGGACCGGACCATTTCGCAGCCTATGATCTGCACACCGGAGACGAAGTTTTTCGAGTGCTGGCTCCCGGCTGGTCCGTTGTCCCGCAGCCAATCGTTGCTCATGGTCTGGTCATCTATAACCATGATTATGACAACCCCGAGCTGATGGCTGTCCGTCTGGGTGGCAAGGGCGACGTGACAGAAACGCACGTGGCGTGGCGACAAAAACGCGGCGCCCCAAGCACTCCGACGCCACTCCTGATCGGTGAAGATCTGTACTACGTTTCGGACGATGGCATCGCGTCCTGCGTGAATGCCGTCTCGGGCGAACGCTACTGGATGGAACGACTGGGTGGCAACTTCTCGGCATCACCCGTATTCGCCAATGGACACGTGCTCTTCATGGACGAAACCGGGCATGCCACATGGATCAAACCCACGCGGTCTTTCGAGACCGTCGGCAAATGCGAAGTTCCAGGACGAACACTGGCAACTCCTGCGTTTGCCAATGCCTCAATGTACCTGCGAACCGATGAGTTTCTGTACCGGATTGCCGCTCCATGAATTGCTGATGCAGCAAGACACTACAAATGAAAACGGGGCATCTTCCCGCCGGAAAGTGCCCCGTTTCAGTCTTTCACAGGAATCACTGCGCCCGTCAAATCAGCCGTTCTGCTCTTCGCGATAAGCAAAGCTCATACGAATCAGATGAGCCACATTTTCTGCTCGCATCTTGTCATTGATACGAGCCCGATGGGCTTCCACCGTCTTCGTGCTGACGTCCAGTTCCTCTGCGATCTCGCGGCTTGAGAGGCCATCAACCACCATGTCCAGCACCTGCCGCTCGCGGCTGGTCAGGCGATTGATGCTCTCTTCGGTTTCTTCCAGATCGTCAGTGAACCGGTCGTCCTCTACGTCGTAGAAGTACGCATAGGCACGACCGACGCCGGCGATCAGGTCGTCAATCCGCAGTGGCTTGCACAGAAAATCAAAGGCGCCGTTCTTCATGGCACGCACTGCCATTGGCACATCGGCATGACCTGAGATCATTACGATTGGCAGATCAAACTTGTCTGCTGCCAGTTTCTCCTGCAGTTCCAGACCGGTCATACCGGGCAGCCGCAGGTCCAGTACCAGCACACCAGGTGTACGCTCGCGGTAATCACGATAAAACTCCATGGCCGTCATGTAGTCACGGACATCAAGTTTCAGGGTCTTCAGGGCCTCTACGAGCGTTGCTCTGACTTCCTGATCATCTTCCACCAGAAAGACGGTAAACGGTTTTCGCTTTTTCGGTTGTTCGAACTCAGTCAGGGGAGGTGCTTTTTTCTCCGTCTTCCTGAGTCCACGTCGTTTTCGCTGCATGAAAACTTCTCCTGTGACAATCCCGCAGGATGCGAGATTCGGGGGGAAGCAGGGGGACCTGCTGTCCTGGAGTCGGGACTGCTGCGGTCCACCCCAGTGGCGCACCGCGCCTACACTTTGACACCCCAACGCTCAAAAGCGAAAGTGTTCGTGGGAAAAAGTTTTATTTTCACAGAAAAAAGCTCCGGCAATCCGCAGCCTCCATCGCGTGGAATCACCTGTGTGACCCGAAAGAGACGAAACTACCGGTTTTCAGGCCTCCCAGTCCGCCTGCCGCTCCGCAGGACGATCTCACAACGCGACTTGATGACCATATAAGGATCTACAGATTGTCAAATCTGATAATGGTGCGGAATCTGGACCAAACGGCCAGTTTTGCTGGCCATCGGCCTGAATCGCTGTTGCTTTCCCGCACACAGCAACACAGAATCCGACTTTCCGTTTGCCCATTTGCAAAGGTGCTCGCGTGTTCCGTGCTGCTGCTAATCTGCGATATGCGGTGACCTGCTGCATACCCGTCGGCCTGCTGCTGTTCCTGGGAATGGGCAGAATTCCCGCCGCTCCGCCCGATCAGCGGACTCAGGATGCCATCCAACAGTCCCTTGACTACCTCGTGTCACTGCAGAAGCGGCAGGGCTACTGGGAAGCCAACAAGGGCCAGTACCGCGTCGCGATGACCGCACTGGCCGGCACTGCCATGCTGGCGGAAGGTTCCACGGCAACCTCCGGTCGGTACTCCAAACCCATCCGACTGGCGGTTGACTACCTGCTGTCGATGAGCCGTCCCAATGGGCTCATTGGCTATCGCGAAGATTTCCACTACACCTACGGACATGGCTACTCCATGGTCTTCCTCAGCCAGGTCTTCGGGGAAGAGGAAGATGAGAAACGTCGCGAAGAACTGCGTGAAGTGCTCAGTCGAGCTGTGCAGTTCTGCGCGGACGCTCAGACGTCTCGCGGTGGCTGGGGCTATGTCTCAGCGGCTGAAGGCAACGATTTTGATGAAGGTTCAACCTGTATTACGCAGGTGCAGGGACTGCGGGCCTGTCGCAATGCCGGCATTCCAGTATCCAGAGAAATCATCGATCGCGCGAAAAAGTACATCGAAGAGTGCACGACCAGCGAAGGCGGCGTGCAATACAGCATCCGAGGTGGCGGGGCTCGAGCACCCATCACCGCGGCTGCTCTGGCTGCCATGTTCAACGCTGGCGAGTACGACACCGATGTCACCAAACGCATGCGCGAATACTGTCGGCAGAGAATCTGGCCCGAACGCGACTTAGCCGCCGCCGACGGCTTCTGGCACTACATGCACTTCTACTTTGCTCAGGTCGTCTATCGAACGGGTGGCGATGACTGGAACAAGTACCGTGGTGAACTTCACGAAAAGCTGTTGCGGGAAATGCAGCAGGGCGGTGGCTGGCAGGATCTGCAGGTCGGCACTGTGTATGCCACCGCTGTCAACTGCATTATGCTTCAGCTGGATCGCGGGTTTCTGCCGATTTATCAGCGCTAACACAGGTGAATTATGACTGCAAGCACAAACCTTCGGGCACATTGCTGCCACTCGATCTTCCGCCTGCTGCTGCTGTCGGGCCTGCTGTCAGTGCCCGGGTGTTCTGAATCGCCGCAGGAAACCGCAACAGTTGCTCAGGGGACCGCTGCTTCTGCCCCGGCGGCGGACGCCACCGCCACGCAGCCAACTGCTGCCGCGGAAGATCAGAAAAAGACAGAAAAATCTGCCGCTCGCGAATTCCGACCACTCGCACTCAGTGGGCTGGGCGGAACCGAAAAGGCAACGGCCAGCGATACCAGTACGATGTCCGTCAGCCAGAAAATCCAATCCGTCATCAGTCATCTGCAGCCAATTCAGATTCTGCTGGGAAAGTGGCGTGGTACCACTCGCCGTGAATACGAAAGTTTCAAGGCTGTGGACAGCCATGAATGGGTCTGGGACCTGCGCACCAACCCGGAACAACCGGCTCTCGTCATGGCCTCCGATAAAAGTCCCTACCTGCGTTCGGGAAGACTTTCCTGGGACCTTGATAACCAGAAGTTTGTTCTGACGGGTGTGGATGCCGAAGGCCGCGAACGAAAACTTGTCGGTGACTTCACTGAGGCTCCGCACGAAGTCACCGGCAGTGATGACAAGCAGCACCGAGTATTCCGACTGGAACTTCACGAAGAGCTGGCCACTGCCGGCGAACAGTGGCAACTGGCAATTGCCCAGCAGGAAAATAATCGCTACCTGCTCGAAGTCGGGAAGCGCAGAGGAAAGGCGGACTTTGCTCGGTTTGATACCGTTTCGACTCAGCGCGAAGGCACCTCTTTTGCCCTCAGCGATACAGGCTATGCCGAACGCACCTGCATCATCTCCGAAGGGCTGGGAACCACAGAAGTGACCTGGAAAGGCCGTTCCTACTGGGTTTGCTGTTCCGGTTGCAAAGCAGCTTTTGAAGATGATCCTGCAACGTGGATCGCCCGCGCTGCGGAACGTGCTGAAGAGTCAAAATGAGTGTCGTTGCCGCCATCGATATCGGAAATACTCGCGCCAAGTTCGGCCTGATTGGTTGCCCCTCGCTCGGGGCAACCGGCGAAGTCACAGCCAGTGTCCTTCACGACGGTCTGCAGCTTGCCGAATCCCTGCTGCAGTGGTGGCATCAGACAGCTGCCTCACGTGTTCAGTCCGTGGTCATCGCCGGAAGTGATCCGGACTGTCGAGATCAGTTGCTGACAAACTGGCCGGCGGCTCTCCCGGCACCACTGGTTGTCCGCTCGGGAACGCAGATCCCCGTCAAGGCCGATGTGGATTTCCCCGATAAGGTTGGTATTGATCGCCTGCTGAATGCGTTCGCCGCTCAGTTTCTCATTCAGCAGGATCAATCGGCCATTATTGTCGACTCAGGGACTGCCACGACCGTGGATCTGATCACACCGGGCCCCGTCTTTCGCGGCGGCAGCATCCTTCCCGGACTGCGTCTTTCCGCTCGCGCACTCCACGACTACACGGCCCGCCTGCCATTGCTGGATGTGGATGAATCCCTGATTCAGCTGCCGGTTGTACCCGGGCGAAATACCCAGGATGCCATCCTTGCCGGACTGTTCCTCGGACAGCTTGGATCGGTTCGTGAACTTGTTCATCGTCTCGAACAGGCCACTCACCAGATCGCTCCGACATGTGGACGACCGGCACTGATTATCAGCGGTGGCGGCGGCAGACAACTGGCCAGTCATCTCCCCGATGCACGATTTGTGGACAGCCTCGCTCTGCATGGTCTGGGCTGGCTCGCTCATCAACTGCAGGCCCAGCATGGAACTCAGAGCAGTGGCTGAGAAGTTCTCCGTTCTGCAATTGCAGCGTATTTCGGTGCGGCAGTGTGGGCCAGTCGATTCCGCAGCGGCTCGGACAGCAGTCCCACTCGATTCCACGGCTCAAGTTCACGCCGCATCGTGTCAAACACCGCAGCAGACTGCCGGGCTGGCAACGTCCCGGCGCACAGGTCAAAACATCGTTCTGCCGCCGCACACAGCTTTTCGTCACCCGTTTGCAGAAACCCCTGCGGCCAGTGTCCCGGATCTGCTGCTAACTGCTTCTCAAACTCGATCGCTGCCATAAAGTACCACGCTGCAAAGCCGCAGAACAGGCGGAAATCCGGCATGGCCCGATAACACCCGCCGGTCAGCAGGTCCAGCCACCGAACTTCTGCCGCCACCTGCTGACTGTACTGCTGCAGCCGCTTCTGACACTCCTTCAGATCCTGCAGCAACGCTTCACCAACACGCAGAACTCCGCTTAACGCATGGGCGATGCCACTGCTGTGCAGTGGATCCACAAAACCAAACGCTATCGGCAGCAGCACCCAGCCCGGCCCGGCTGCCCGGCGACGACAGCGACTCAATCGCAGCTGAAATCCCATGCGGTCTGAAGGCGCACAACAGCTCAATGAACCAAACAGATCACCCAATGAAGGGTATTGCCGCATCCGCCGCTGAAAGTAGTCTCGCGGAGTTTCACCGCTCCCCACATCATCACCTCCCGCCCGTAATTGCGACATTCCACTCATTCGCTCCGGCTCTACCAGCCCAACACTTGTCGTGCCGTTGTCCATCCGCAGCATCCAGCACCAGCCTGAATCCAGCAGATGATGCTGGGCTGCGTCATCACCGCTGAAAGGATCATCCGCTGACGCCGCCTCGTTGAACCCCCGCACATCCCGAAAGTGACCGTAAATCGCATTCGTCCGAGTCCGCATCCAGTCATCGTCGAACGGATTATTCACCAGTCTGGAAATTGCCTGACCGGCACCAGTGGCGTCAATCAGCCATGAACACTGCACATTTCGCAGAGCCCCGGAAGAATCTGCTACGGATTGCAGCTGCAGGTTCCACAAATGAGCAGACGAGTCAAACTGAGCAGCCACCAGCGTGGTGTCCTCCAGTACGCTGACACCGGCCCGAGTCGCACACTGCACCAGATATTGATCGACCGAACTTCGCAACCAGTGCGTGTCACTCCAGTAATCACTGGAACTGGCCGCTGCCAGCATGGAAAAATCATGCTGAGCATTATCCGAAAAACGCTGTTCCGAAAAGTGCCGGTAATAACTGAAACCTCGCTTCTTACCGCAAATGACCTCCGGACTGGCGAGCTTCCATGTGCCCCAGCAGGCCAGTGGAGCCAGCTCCGGCAACGCAAACCGATCGGCCAGATGCGCCAACAGGAAGTCGGCCGTCGGTGTTGAACTCTCACCTATCGCAAATCGTGGATGCCGCTGCCGATCCACAATCAGCACTGAACGACCATTTCGAGCAAGCAGCCAGCCCAGCAGACTGCCCGAAAACCCTGACCCGGCAATCACCACATCACATCGCACTGGTGCGCCCCTGCTTCAGTCTACAAACAGAAACTGATTACCGGCAATCAATGTTCTGCACAACGCTGACCATGCCTGCAGTCGAACCTCACTGCCATCAGCCACCGCCGTAAATGATGGCTCCACAGCACGCAGGAAATCCAGTGCACGCTGCTGTTCCGAAATTGTCGCCGGTCGGCCATAAATCACCTGAAACAGCGAACTTACCCTGTCAGTTGCCCCTGCACCGGCACTCCCAAAGTCCGCCTCTCGGCATCCCTGAGCCTCCACAAGACGACGACTTTGCTCGTGCACCAGACTGCTGTTCATCAGAAACAGAGCCTGGTTGGGGACCGTTGTCGTCGGACGCTGCTCGATATGACTTGCCGTCTCAACATAATCAAACGTCGAAAACATCTCGTACAAAGCCGCACGATCGATCGCAAGATAAACGGCCCGCCGCGGAGCATCCACGCCAACGGCTGGACCACCCATGGTTCGGTCCAATCCGCCACCCATGTACAACACGGAATCACGCACCGCTTCCGCTTCCAGACGCCGACGATTCTGACGCCATAACAGTCGATTCTCAGGGTCACGCAATTCGTAACCCGAACGAATACTGCTGGACATCTGCCACGTGCGACTGTTCAGAATCAGACGATGCATGGCTTTCAATGACCAGCCCTGCCGCATCAACTCGCCAGCCAGCCAGTCCAGTAACTCCGGATGACTGGGCTTTTCCGCCTGCAGACCCCAGTTGCTGGGACTGCCCATCAACGGCCGTCCAAAATGCCACATCCACAGCCGATTCACCATCACTCGCGACGTCAGCGGCTGCTGTGGTGAAACCAGCCAGCGTGCCAGCTGCAGGCGACCACTGGCACCCTCCGGAATCTGCTCGGCCGGCACCACCTTCGTCAGAATTGTCGGCATGCCGCGAGGAATCAGAGCAGGACCCGGCTTCAGATGATTCCCTCGCAGGTGCACGGGCAGATTCACCTGCTGCCCCTCCTCCGTCGCCATCACCATCGCATGCTGCGGCAACTCCTTCTGCAGCTTTTCCAGCTGCTCCCTCCGGCTGCTGACCGCATCGGAGACACCCGACTTCTGCAGACGCTCCGTTTCCGCCTGAAACTCGTCAATTTTCTGCTGATGCACCCGACGCTGCTCATCAATCGCTCGAGATGGCAGCGGACGTTCCATCCATTTGGAAACAAAATCACGATTCTGCATCGTGCGAGTGCTGTAGAAAATGCCGGCAAGGGCGTAGTAGTCCCGCGCTGCCAGTGGATCAAACTTATGATCGTGGCAACGCGCACAGGACAGCGTCAGCCCCAGCATCGTCCGGCTGACCGTGTCGATCTGCTCGTCCACGATGTCAATCTGCATCTTGTCCTTGTCCTGCTCCGCCAGCATCTTCGGCCCCAGTACCAGCAGTCCCGTGGCAGTCAGCAGATCGCCCGCCGCCTGCTCATCCTCCGGAACCGGCAGCAAATCCCCAGCCAGTTGCTGAACCAGAAACTGATCAAACGGAAGGTCGGCGTTCAGACTGCGAATCACCCAGTCACGATAACGCCACGCCTCTGGTAATCCATGATTCTCGTCCGCACCATTGGTCGTCGCATAACGCACCAGATCCAGCCAGTGACGACCCCAGCGCTCTCCGTATTCCGGAGCAGCCAGCAGACGATCGACAACCTTCGCAAACGCATCGTCCGCAGGATCCGCCAGAAACGCAGCCGTCTCCTCTGCTGTCGGTGGCAGACCTGTCAGATCAAACGTCGCTCGACGTATCAGCGTGCGACGATCCGCCTCGGACGCAGGTTCCATGCCCTCCTGCCTCAAACGTTCGCGGACAAAACGATCGATGGGGTTCGCGGACCACAGGAGCTCCGGCTCGTCCGGTACCTGCACTGCAGCCAGCGACTGAAAAGCCCAGTGCTGCTCAGCCGCCTCCCAGTCCACCGGGCGAAGTTTTGCTGCCGGGACGTCAGCCCGAGGATCCGGAGCACCCCGGCGAACCCAGTCACTCAGAATTGCCACATCCCGCTCAGACAGACGGCCCGCAGGAGGCATCTGCAGCGACTCATAACGAATGGACTGCAACAGCAGACTGGACTGCACGTCCCCGGGAATTACGGCCGGACCACTGTCGCCACCCCGTAACACCCCGTCACGAAAATCCAGCCGCAGCCCACCACGCAGAATTCGCGAATCACCCGAATGGCACTCATAGCAATGCTGCACCAGTATCGGACGCACCTCAGCTTCGAAAAACTGCAAGTCAGCCGCCGTCAGCTGAACTGACGGTTCGGCTGACTGCTGCATCGTGATCAGCGATGCAATCCCGCAGAACAGCGTCAGGATCTCGACAACGAACAGGGAGGAAAGAACCATAGGTGGGAAGATTCTGTAATGACCAGACAACGTCGATTCAACGACCAATTCATTCGTTCTTTGCTTCAGCATACTTCTCTGGCAGACAGCCGAGCAATCGGAAAATCGGGTCAGAATCAGCAGTCTCACCGGTCCTGCCGCTGAAAATCACTGCTTCCCGCAGCCACCACCCCCAACTCTGCTGGCCTCGCGACTCCCATGACCCTATATTTCCCCCGCTGGCCACGGCCCCGCTTTTGTCATCCACCGGCTACTTTCCCTGCACCCCCGACCATGTCCGAGATTCACGTTCCAGAATCGCTCCGTGGCGTCTGCATCAGCATCGGCAACTTTGACGGTGTTCATCGCGGGCACGCCAGCATGCTGCAACAGCTGAAAGAACTGGCAGCGGAACTTTCCGTACCAGCGGCAGTCGTGACGTTCGACCCACATCCAATCGCCATCCTGCGACCGGAATTCACACCGCCTCTGCTCACGACTCGCGAAGAACGCCGGCGTCTGCTGCTTGAGAGTGGACTTGCTGCCGTCTTTGTCCTGCCGGTCAGCACCAGCCTGCTGCAGCTGACCCCCGAACAGTTCTTCGAACAGGTGGTCCTCGGCAAATTCCACGCTCGCGGCATGGTGGAGGGCCCCAATTTTCATTTCGGTCGCGACCGGGCCGGCAGTGTCGACACACTGCAGACACTCTGCCACAACGCCGGCATTGCCTGCCGCATTGTAGCACCGGCAGATGACGGTGCGGAAATGATTTCTTCCAGTCGAATTCGTGGCCTGTTGTGCCGCCGGGCCGTTGCCGATGCTGTGCGTCTGCTGGGTCGCCCTTATCGCATCAGCGGTTTCGTGCATCGCGGCGCCCAGCGCGGTCGAACGATCGGTTTCCCGACCGCAAATCTCACAGGCATTGAAACACTGCTGCCCGCACACGGCGTCTACGCAGGAACCGCAGACGTCAATGGACAGCATTGGCCAGCCGCCGTCAGCATCGGACCTAATCCAACCTTCGGGGAACAGCGAGAAAAAATCGAAGTGCACCTCGCTGGATTCACCGGGGATCTCTACGGCCTGCGACTGAATGTGGATCTTTTGTCCGAGATTCGCCCGCTGCAGTCATTCAATTCGGCCAGCCAGTTGATCGCTCAGATCACAGCCGACGTCGCCCTCGTCAAAGATCTGGTCGCTTCAGCAAATCACTGAACGCGCGACAGTCGATCCAGCCAGCGTAACATCACCGGTGGCCACGGCAGCTGCCACGACAACTGCTCTTTTGTTCCCGGATGGCGAAATCCAAGCTCTGCTGCATGCAGCGCCAGCCCCGGTGCCGCACTCTCGTCAGGTACGTCAGGAGCACCATAGGGACCACGGTACTTCACATCACCGCATAATGGTGTCCCCTGCTCCGCCAGCTGAATCCGAATCTGATTCGTCCGACCCGTCTCCAGACGGCATTCCAGTTCTGTGTATCCATCAAATCGACGCAGCGGCTTGATATGCGTGACCATATCCAGCCCCTCCACTGTTTCATCATCCGATGAGCCACGCAGCCCATCACCTCGATCACGAATCTGCCGCGACCGTAATGTGCCGGCAGACACGTTTCCCGGAACGACGCATAAGTAACGTCGCAGCACTGTGTGAGCCGCAAACTGGTGGATCAGAAACTGCTGCGACTCCACGGTTCGCGCGAACACCAGGATTCCACTTGTCTCGCGATCAATGCGATGTACTGCCAGCAGTCCGGTATCCGCTGCAGGCTTCCCGCCAGACTCACTGCGAAAGCCACGTCGACCACGCTCATTCAGGGCGTTCGTTCGAGCCTGCGGGGCGATGCGAGCCTCCCGTCGCTGAATCAACCTTGCCAGACTCTCCTCCAGCGCCGGTTGCTGCCGCTTCCGCTCCTCACTCCAGTCACGATCGCCTGGGTGCCTTACCGACAGCATGCCGGCAGGCTTCGCGGCGACTACCACCAGCGGATCCAGCCAGAGAATCCGCACGTCAGCGTCACCCGGAATCTGTGGAAACGGACGCTCGCGCACCTCAAGCACGTCACCAGACTGCACTCGTCGGCCTTCATCAATGCAGACAATCCCATTGATGCCCAGCCGACGCTCCTGCAGCAGCCTGCGCGCCACAGCCCACGTCAGCGTGCCATCACACTTCCGCAGGGCACCCAGAACCGCCCCCGCTGTGGAATCCGTTACTGTGTGCCTGACTGCTGCCACATCCACTCTCTCTGCCTGTCCAGACCTTCGCCCAATCACCACTCAGGCGTGCCGCTGACCCGGATAACGAACCCGACCGTGATGCGCTGCCAGCAGCGACTTCACAAGCGATTCCTCAATCCGCCGCAACTCGTTCATCTGCAGATTGCAGTCGTCAAACTGACCGTCCAGCAACCGCTTCAGAATAATGTCATGCACGAGGGACTGAATTCGCCGCGACGTCGGCTCGTTCAATGTGCGACTGGCACTCTCAACCGCGTCGGCCACCATCAGCACAGCGGCCTCGCGAGTCTGCGGGCGAGGACCCGGGTAACGGAAATTGGATTCATCCGCCTCTGAACGATGATCCGAGTCGGCTTTACGCGCCGCCTCACGATAAAAATATTCCACCAGGGTCGTGCCATGATGCTCAGCAATAAACGGATGCAGAGCCTCTGGAAGATTGTTCTCCTCCGCCAGCTCCAGACCGTCCTTCACATGGCCGATGATGATCAGAGTACTCATATTCGGAGCCAGTGACTTGTGCGGGTTCTCCGTACCCTCCGTGATGTTCTCAATGAAATACTCAGGCTTCATCATCTTCCCGATGTCGTGGAAATAGGCTCCCACTCGAGTCAGCAGGCCGTTCGCCCCAATGGACTCGGCCGCCGCCTCAGCCATAGCAGCCACTGTCATGGAGTGGTTGTAAGTGCCGGGCGCCCGCCGCGCCAGCTCCTGCAACAGCGGATGCGAAACACCCGTCAGCTCCAGCAGACTGATGTCCGTCACAATCCCGAAGGCCTGCTCAATGAAGGGCAGACTGCCCGCCACCAGATAACAGCAGATCAGGGCCGAACCCGAATACTTCAGAGCCACCAGCAAGAGCCCCGAATTCTTCCACGCCTCAGGAATCGAAGCCTGCTCCAGAATCCCTGCGGACCAAACCGCCACAAACGAAATTGCCGCCAGTCGAAAACCCAGCTTGATCATGATCAACCGCGATTTAATCCGCCGCAAAGGCAGCACTGACGCCACGCTGACAATCATCAGCACAATCAGACTGCTCAGACTGCCTGTTGTCGACGCAGACAACAACAGCGTCAGCACAAAGGCTGTCATGATGGCCACCGCCTGGCCATAAACAATTGCCGTGATCATGATCGCCGCCAGCAAAGGGATCACTTCCGCTCGATACGGATCCTGACTGGCCCATGAACCCAGAAACACGGTGCTGCAGCACATCCCCAGAAACAACAGCAGTCGCGACGGATCTTCAAGCATCCCAGGGCGAGCATGCTTCAGGAAGATTCCGAACAATAACACAAGAACCGTTGTTAACAGAATCCGACCCAGAAATCGCAGGCCCCGCTGACTGCCCGTGAGCGACCGCTCAAAGGCCTCCTGCTCGTACCGCAGGACCTCCCGATGAGTCTCCAGAATCTGATTTTCCGGAGGTACTAAAGTATCCCCGGCAGAATACTCACGATAGACGTCCGAAGTTCTCTCTTCGATCTTACGCCGAGCCGCTTCGGTTGCCGCTGCGTCCCGAGCAAGCTGCTTGTTCAGATTCGCCAGCAACCACGCCTCAACGGGCTTTCGCAAAATCGCCAGCTTCCCGTACAGTTGCCAGTTCTTCCCCAGACGCCCCGTCTCCTGCAACTGGTCCTCCAGCAGCACATCACTCAGAACGCCGTTGTGCAGTACCGTCCCCACCGCGTCCACGACCTGAATCGCACGGTCCCTCTCCGCCTCAGTCGCCTTCGGATTCTCTGAAAACTGCTGGATGGCCGATTGCCTGTCAATCAGACCCAGTCGCCGAGCATCCGAAATGAACTGCGAAAATTCGGCAATCAACTCGTCCAGACGACGTCCGTTGGAATCATCCGGAGTACTCAGTTGATTGCGCAGCACACTGTATGCAGTTCGCTCAGTCTCACTGCCATCCTTGCGAATGCCGAACGACAACAGCAGTTCTTCACTGACCTGATTGATCGACTCAGTGTTGGCAATCACGCTTAACTGCGTTCGCAGCAGAGACTCCAGACGGTCAATGATGTCCCCGCTCTGACGCAGCACAATTGGAGCATTCTCTACGGCGTCCTGCCGCGCCCTGCGACTGGCCTCGGTATCCACGATCCGGAAGGCCACACGCGCCTGAATCCCGCTGGATGCCAGCATTCCCTCACGCCACCGCTGACCCGAACTGCCCAAACCAGCAGCCAGCAACAGACCGCAAACCGCAGCTGTTGAAATCAACACCAGAGTCAATACCCGGTAGTCGCGGAACGCCCCCAAAAGGCGATCCCAGAGACCTGGTGTCGGACGGAAGACACGAGCCTGACGGTGACGGCGAGTTCCGTAGAATGACATCGCCTCAGCCCCCCGGGAGATGGTTCAGATAACCATCAGGGAACACACCGAGGCGACAAGGACACCACAAACGGACACTGTAAGCCCGGGCCGGTGCAGCCGCACTGCCCTGCGACAGCCGCTTCACCAGCAATGAACTGTTCATTGAAGTTTTGACCGACGGAGATGCGTCCGTCGCGCCAGACAGTGCTTGATACGAGTGCCCGGACGATCAGCCCGACACCGCGTCCGCTTCGTACGCCGAAACGATCTCACGCACCAGCTTGTTACGAACAATATCCTGACCTGTTAGTTGCACCACTGCAACCCCGGATATCCTGGAAAGTCGACGAATTGCGTCTCGAAATCCGGATTGTACTCCCCGCTCCAGATCGTTCTGCGTTGAATCGCCTGTGACCACAATTCGCGAATTCTGGCCCATTCGAGTCAAAAACATCTTCATCTGAGTGACCGTCGTATTCTGCGCCTCGTCCAGAATCATGAATGTGTCATTCAATGTCCGGCCACGCATAAACGCCAGCGGCAAGATCTCAATCACGTCATTCGACATGTATCTACGGACCTGATCATAGTCCACCATATCGTGAATCGCGTCCAGCAGAGGACGAATGAACGGATTCACCTTCGCAAACATGTCCCCCGGCAGAAAACCCAGCTTTTCACCCGCCTCAACCGCCGGACGAACCAGCACTATCTTCCGCACATACTCCGCACGCAACGCCTCAAGTGCCAGCGCCACAGCCAGATACGTCTTGCCCGATCCAGCAGGACCGTCGCACATGACCAAATCCGTCTTCCGGATCGCCTCCATGTACAGCTTCTGACCGTCCGTCTTCGGACGAACCTGTCCCACCCGATCCCGACCTGTCCGGAATTCTGCTATCCCCCGCGCCGGCCAGTTTTCCAGACCGGACACTGCACCTCCGCCGGAACCAGCACCCGCCGGCGCCGGTCCCGCGTGAGTTAACCCCTGAAAACCCTCCCCCACACCCATCACCGCCCGCTCCTTTGGTGCCGCTGCCACGCGACTGCCAGACTGCAGCTCCTCAACCGTCGCCTCCGGCTGAGTCTGCAGCACCTTGCGCCACTTCTGCAATGTCTCCAGACCACGCCGAACCTGGTCCTCGTCACCCAGAATCCTGACCTGACTGCCCCGCAAAACCACCTGCGCGCCAGTCTCCCGACTCAGTACCTTCAGATTCTCGTCCCGCGAACCAAATAATGCCCGCGCTTCATCGTGATGATCCAGTTCCAGATATGCCTCAGCCATAACAGTCAGGTTAGTCCGCTTTTTTGACGTTGAATTCCACCGTAAGCCCCCCCGGGCACGGTACCGGCCAGTCCGCCAATTCTAGACCACCCCGGCGGCAGACGAAACTACCAACCCCGCCAGACAATCCCACAAATTCACAAGTTCGCAAAAATTCAGATCAGACAGGTTTTTTCGGCTGTGTTGGCCCCACGCCCCACCTGTCGCTCTTTCGCAACACCGCGGAAACACGGCGTATCTGCTACATCTGAACCACTCACACTCCACCACCCAACCATCGCTGAACGTTGCCCATTTTCTTCCGGATTCCCCCGCCTTCCCCGCTGTAGACTCCACCGCCGAATCTCTGCCTCACCCCGGAATCGACCACATGTCCGCAACACTCGCACCGCCACCCGACCTGCCGGCACCGGTCGTCAGTCCCGTCAGCGGCCCCGCTGTAACCACGGCTACCGCCTCACCAGCCGGAACTCGCAGACTGCCTCTCGCCACACAACCTCGGACCGCCCTGCTGGCCATCGCCTGCTGCGGTGTCTTTCTGGCACTCGCCTCCGGTCGACTCTGGCACACCGATCTCTGGGATCACCTGAACTACGGCAAATTGATCCTGCAACAGCAGGCCGTACCGCTCACCGAACCACTGCTGCCGCTCGCTGCCGGTACCCGCATGGTAAATATTCCATGGCTGGCTCAAGTCAGCATGAAACTCACCGAACGACACATCGGCCTTGCCGGACTGCAACTTCTGGCTGGCGGCTGCGGTGCTTTCGCTGTGTTTCTGACCGCACGTGAAGCCGCCCGCCGCACGCGCAGCGCCTTCGCCGGGCTACTCGCAATCACCGTATTCATTCTCGTCAATCAGCACGAATTGCAGGTGATACGCCCACAGCTGGCAGGGCTGGTCGGTTACTGCATCACCCTCGCATGGACACTGGGAACTCAGAAACATTCCCTCAAACACTGGATCGGTTTCACTCTGCTGTTTGCCCTTTGGGCAAATCTGCACGGATCCTTCGCCATGGGGCTCGCGCTGCTGGCCATCGCTGCCGTTGGCCGCGCTCTCGATGTACTGCTGCACTCCCGCAGCGCCGCCCTGATGCTGGCAGATCCGCAGTTCCACCGGAATATCCTGCTGCTGCAGCTGTGCAGCGTGGCTGTTCTGCTGAATCCCAATGGACTGCTGATTTACCCGGAAATCTTCGCTGTCAGCGGACATCCCAATACCGCCTCCATGTTTGAATGGCAGCCTCTGACACTGCGGATGCCACATGGGCAAATCGCCGCCACAGTACTGGCCATCACCGTTCTCTGCGTTCGCTTCAGCCCCCGCCGCCTGCGAATCACAGAAATCCTGGCCTTCGGCGGCACTGCACTCCTGGCCGCATGGTCGGCTCGCATGCTCAACTGGTGGGCACCCGTTGCTGCCATCGTTGTCGCGACACACCTCGCCGCCATTCTCAGACCCGTTCTCTGCCGCTTCAATGCCCGACCAACAGCTCGCCCCTCCCTGCTCTACACTGTCGGTTGCCTTGCCGTGGCTGCCTGCAGCGTGGCCCTTACACCCCTCGGCGCACAGCTGCGAACCGGAACTCCTCCCGCAGCCGCCAGCCTGCTCTCAAAAGAAACACCACTCGCGCTCGCTGCATTCCTCCGCTCACAGCAGGATCTGCCCCGCGGAACAGCGTGGGTTCCCGCCGAATGGGCCGGATTCCTCATGAACCAGACACAGGGTTCACTCAAATCCATGGTGAACCTCCATGTTCATCTGATTCCCGAAGAAGTCTGGCGCGATTATCTGCGAGTTGCTGCGGGCAGCGCTGACTGGGTCAACCTCCTCGATGAATACGGTGTCAATCTGGTCGTCGTCGACAAACGTGCTCACAGCCTGCTGCTCAAACGCATCCGCGAATCCGCTGACTGGAAAAGCCTCTACGATGATCGACAAAGCGTCCTGCTGCTTCGCCGCCAGCCCCTGTAGACACTCCCGGTCCGCAACACAAAATCCATGACCCACACCCTGAATGCATCCATGACAGATACACTCTACAACCGGCCCCACCGCAACGTTTCCGCACGAACCATGCTGGCTGTACAGTGCCTCGTCCTCGTCAGCCTGCTCTCCGCATGGGTGCTGACCCCGTCTGCCGACCGCCGCGCACTGGCAGCCGTCGCACTGGGACGCCCCTACCCACTGGACGTCTTTCCCGAGACACCCGCACCCGGCAGCGTAGCACCGCTCTACAATCAGCCCGACCTTGTCAGCGATGAACAACTGGCCGCTGTCCTGAAAAAACTGATCCCCCGTTTCAGTCGCAGTCACCTCCGCCCCAACCTCATCGAACACGCACTCAGAACGTGGGGCTCAGAAATCACCTTCAGTCACCCGGATGCCATCTCCGGACCCCAGATGGTCGAATTCCTCACCGACTCCGCCAGACACCTCGAATCATGGGATGGCAAAGTCAAACCCCTGCTGGAAGACACCCCCGAAGGAATCTTTGTCCGCTTCGGTGAAGACTCCGCCGCCAGCGTGCACCATGATCACACACTTGCCGCGCTCACTGAAGCCGGAGTTCCATTGACGGCCAATGTCTACACCACTCGCCGCGCTCTGCAACTGCGCCATATCCTCGCCGAAGCACTCCGCGACTTTCGTCTCGACGAAGGCGAAACCGAATGGTCCAGCCTCTGCTTCGCACTCTGGCTTGGTCCAGCCGGTATCCCTCAGTGGCATAACGGCGCCGGTCGCACCATCTCGTTCGATATGCTCGTCGAACGACTGGTCAGAAACCACAAACGAATGGGCGTCTGTCAGGGCACACATCGAATCTATACCCTGATGGCACTGTTGCGACTCAATGAATCACAGCAGGGACGCCTGCTCTCGCCAAACGCTGCCACGATGGCCGAAGCATGGATCATGGACGTCAGACAACTGGTCGCCGACTCACAGTTCCCCGACGGGTCATGGAACCCCGGCTGGTGCTACGGCAAAGACTATCAAATGCACCTTGATCCGCAGGAAAAAATTCCCAAACGAGTCATCGCGACAGGCCACCACCTCGAATGGATGTCCATCGCTCCTCGGAAATTCCATATTCCCCGAGAACAGATCCTCAAAGCGACACAGTGGCTGCTCACCAACGTTGAACAGACACCCCAGGCCGAGATTGATCAGAACTTCACCTTCTACTCGCACGTCGCCAAAGCCCTCGCCATGTGGAGACAAACCAGCCCCGCAGAATTCTGGACTCGGTATCAGCAGGAACACACCGCCGCCGAAGTCCTGCCCGCAAATCCTGCAGTCAGCTCCGCAAATACGACCGGCACCGCAATCTCGCCGTAATCTCCTGCAGACAACCTCGCTCTCTGTCCCGCCCCCCCCCCAAACACCCCCCCCCGGGACCACCGAGCACCAGCTCGGTAACGGTCATCCAACGCCCTTCGGCTCGGCAGGAGCCTCGCCCTCCCAAAGGACACTTCGCATTCACTGACCCCTCACCTCAGCTTCCGCTAACGTCTCGCTTCGGTCCACCCCGGGCCCACCGAGCACCAGCTCGGTAACGGTCATCCAACGCCCTTCGGCTCAGCAGGAGCCTCGCCCTTCAAAGGACACTTCGCGTCCACTGACTACGAATTACCGATCACCGTCCCATCGTCCGTCGAGCCCATAAGACTTCCGAGTCTTCCGATTCTGCCAGTTTTGCCGACATGGTTTTTTCCGGCAACCACAACTTCAACAACTCAGACTTCCACTCCATGACCTAACCTGACTGCTGTGAATCGACTGTCCGACAGTCACCACAGACTCGCTGCGTTTCACTCCATCGAATCCGAAAGCACTCGGGAAATCCCCATGGACGCCTCAATCAGCACCACGGTCCTGCCCCCACAGGGACTGCCGTTGCCGACTCATGCCCCCGCACCCCGCTGGTTGACTCTCGGTATGTTCGCACTCCTGCAGCTCAGCTTCGCACTGCTGCTGTCGTGGCGCACTGTTGATCCGGACCTCTGGGGACATATTCAGTATGGTCAGGACTGGATCAGCAGCGGCACTCTGCCCCGCACAGCAACCCATACCTTCACAGCTTCTGAATATCCCTGGATTAATCACGAGAACCTGTTCGAGCTGACCGTGGCCTTTGGACAGCGGCTTGTCGGAGGACGCGGTCTGATGGCAGCCAAGTGTCTGCTCGGACTGCTGCTGCTGGCCTTCATCACTCATCGACTGCAACGGCAGGGCCTGTCTCGACTGGCCGCCACCGTCTGTCTGCTGCCAGTTGCCGCTGCTCTCGCTGAATTCTGGCAGATCCGCCCGCAGCTGTTCAGCTTCGTTCTGTTTACTGCTCTGCTGACG
Source organism: uncultured Planctomycetaceae bacterium (assembly GCA_903858815.1). Lineage (GTDB taxonomy): Bacteria > Planctomycetota > Planctomycetia > Planctomycetales > Planctomycetaceae > SXXK01. Next base: position 36,612 of record CAIOKE010000290.1, read on the forward strand.
CTCTTCGATTCCACTGCCGGCTTCCCACCGCCCCTGCGGCGATTCTGGTGGGCCATCCCCTTGCTGATTATCTGGACGAATTCGCACGGGGGAGTCATTGCGGGGATTTGTGTGCTCATCGCCGGCGTTGTACTCACGCTGGCATGCAGCGTGCTGCAGCATCGACGCATCGATTGGAAACCTGCAGCTGAAGGCGCAGCACTGTGCCTTGCCGCTGCTGGCTCACTGCTTGTCAATCCCTATGGCCCTGACCTGCCCCGCTGGTACGCCACTTCGCTCAGTGCCCCGCGACCGGAAGTTTCGGAATGGGCTGGATTGCTGGATGGCGGCCCTGCAGTGGTCAGCTACCTCGCACTCGTGCTGCTGACCACCACCGGACTGCTGCTGACCACTCGCCAACGCAACCCCGTGCAGGTCCTGCTGCTGCTGATCATCGCCATTCAACCCATCGGACATATTCGCCATCTGCCGTTCTTCGCCATCGCTTTCGCGTTTTGGATGCCCGCCCATCTGGTCTCTGCATGGCAACGGATTAATCCCCGTCGTCACACAGCGCCATCGTCGCCCCTGCAGGGCGTCGCCGCACGTCTGCTGAAAATGGAACTTGGCCTGCTGCTGGCCGGGCTGCTGGCGGCCGTCGTTTTCGCTCAGGCTCGCTTCGGAGTCCCGCGAGATGAATACCCCGTCAATGCCCTCGAATTTATGCACCGCAACAATCTTCACGGCCGCCTTGTCGTCAGCTTCAACTGGGCTCAATACGCCCTCGCCGCACTGACACCACACTCAACCGTCGCATTCGATGGTCGCTATGATACCTGCTATCCCATGCAGATCGTCGACTGGCACTTCGACCTGCTCTTCGGCCCCGACTACACCAGACGCTATCGAGTCCCCGAATCAGGGCCCATCAGTCAGCAGCAGGCACTGAACGTCGGACAGCCGGAGCTGGTGCTTGTCAACCGACGGCAGGATCGGCCGGCCGTCAGTTTCCTGCACAAGCACAAAGACTGGCAACTGGTGTACCAGGATGGTCTGGCCTGCCTGTTTCAACGTCGCAGTCAACACCAGTCCGACGCGATCAGGGTCAGGCCCGAGCTGTCGGATGAGACCCCAACGGGAATCGCCGAATGGCCCGCGTTCCCGGACCGTGCCGGTCGAAATGCCTTCATCGGGCTGAACAGCGATGCTCAGTCGTTGCAGCCACCACAACGACTCATCGTAAATGTCCCCTGATCCTGCTTCGAACAATAGGTCGCCTTCAGAGTATTCCCGGTGACTGTCGCCTGCATGCTGAAGGTGCCCAGCAGCAAACCCAGTCGACGACTGCCAGTCAATGTCACTGTGCCGTCCGAGTTGGTGCTGGCCTGCAGGGTCGTGCGATAGGCAAACGGCACTATCCCCCAAAACTTACCACGGAATCGCACCGAATACTGATTGTCACAGGTCCGGCAGAACTCCGCCCGCATCGGTCCGTGATGGCCGTTCCTGCTGCTGCACCACGATCCCGACCACGTCCCGGCAGGATCCGATGCCTGCACTGACGCTGTCGCATCACCTGCAGCAGCAGCCACTGCTGCCGAATCAGACGACGCCTGTGACTGCTGATCCGCAGCCAGAATGCCCGCTTGCAACACAACCACCAGACCAAGAACCAATCTCAGTTTCTGCATCACACACCTCAAACCTTCAGAAGTGACACCCGATCTCAAACTCGCCCCTCCCATTCTTCGAAGTCCTCGTAAACTTTCCAGCCTGCCGGCCCGTTTCCACGCATGTTCCCGAGTCCGAAGTGACCGGTTCTTTGGGTTTTCTCGACAAGTGCTTTGAATTTCGCCAGAATCCAGTCCGCGCGCCATCGACCTGCCGCTGCCGAAATAGACCACCTCTCGACCCCGACACCAGACCCCTTTCGCGGTGGATTCCGCCATGCACAGAATCCTGCACCCGCCCTACTTTCGACCACCCACCGGTGAGCCTTCAGCCGAGACGTGGGCCCGCTTCGTGGCCGCACTGCTCGCACTGCAGCACCCCGAACATCTCCCCGAAATTCAGCTCCTCGACTCCGCTCAGGAACTCATCCGGATCGGTCCCCGCCGTTGCCTTTGCGTCTGGTCACACACGGGAAGATCTGCCGAGCTGCCGGATGATCTGGTTCAGAAGTCATTGAGACACATGGCCTCCCGCAGACGCTCAGACAGTCCGCCTCCGGCCCTGTGCTGCAACGCAGATCCCTCCGACACGCAGCGCGCTCGCTATCGCAAAATTATCAGCGACCTCGAACTGCTCACACCACGCCACTGGATCAGCGAATGTGCACGCTTTCCCGCGGCATCCGACCCGTGGTTCCGCCCCATCATTCCCATCCCTGACACTCTCTGGCAGGCTGCTGCGATGGCCGCAAACGTCAGGCTGCGCGAAACTCGCCTGACACTCCTGAACTGGCGGAAAGCCATCACCCTGCAGATCGCCCCCAGATTCTGTGATCCCATCCTGCAGGTCACGGTCTCGCCTTTGACCACCGTTGACCAATTACTCGAAACACTCATTCATCTCTTCAAAATGCCGGGAAGCAAAACCTTCGAAGAAGATAACTGCGTGGTCAAATTGTCGTGGTCCCTGAAATACGCCGATCAGAACGCCCTGCTGGATACACCCCTGCAGAAACTACGCATCACTCCCGAAACCGCAGTCGAAGTCGATGCTCGAGTTCTCATGCGGGAACTGCACCGGCAAAAGGAAAACTCCCTCGACGTCATCTACTGCGCTGATGGCACATGGCAAGCCCGCTCCCGCAGCGAACGCTTCAATACCGCCGAAACAAAATTCCGCACACTGATGACCAACGCCTGCTCCCACGCACTCCAACAACTCACCAAGTAATCTTCTCCCACCCCACCCCAACTGTACCGCGGGCTTCAGCCCGCCCTGCCCTGCTTTGGCCTCCCCCGCCCAGCCCTGCACGTCCGTCACAGACCGGCCGCTGCCTCCTGCAACTCCTTCAACGTTCGACCGTCACAAGTCTTCCACTCCGTGCGACCGTTGGCTGATCTGCCCAGCAACACCGCCGCCGCGGTTGACGGCGAACTGAAGACATAGTCCTGAGACAGCACATACGCGTCCTCCTGAGGCACGAGGACTTTCTGGCGAATCAACTCATCGCGAAGATCCTTGACCGATGACATATGAGTCTGCAGTGATGCCGTAACTCGGCTGCTGCCGACTGCACCGGAATCTCGGAAAACCACAAATCCCGCGGCAACCTCACGCCCACGCGCCTCAATCCCCTTCGCCGTCAGATGCAGATCCTCGCCCTCAGCCAACGGCGCTGCCGCAACGGCTTCAGATCCCGTCTCGAACAACCCATAGCCCAGAATCGGCAGACACAGCAGGACGTCATCCAGAAACCCCTCGGCCATTGCCACGTCCACCTCGGACAACGATGGCGGCGCAGGGGAATTCCCGTTGTCCAGAACACACCGCTTCGCAGCACTCGCCAGCTGCACAAGGCGAGCCTCCAGATGCTGCACATGAGCCTTGTTCAGATTCGAATCCTTGCTGGTGAAGACCACCGCATGAGTCCAGAAGTCCTTCTTCGACACGTGCTGCTCAAGACGCGGACGCACCGGATCGCCTTCACCCACATAAACAATCGGCATCGCTGACGTTTCACCTGGACCAACCAGCAGGTACACACCCGTGCGACTCAACTCCTCACGTTGACGGCTGGTGCCGAAGATCGCCTTCGGAATCACCAGACCTCGACCGGTCCAGTTCGACTTCTCGACCACCTTCAACCCCTGCGGGTCACCAGTCGGCAGAAATACGTTGACCGAAAAACCACGACGTTGTGCTGAAACACTCATCCAACCACTTCCTCGGTATAATCTCTCAGTCTGCACACTCTTCAGTCACACTCGCCCGCACATCTGCTGCCTCACACACGCCAAATCGAGACTCAATACAACTCATAATACTCTGCAGATGTGGTTCGGAAACGCGGTAAAAAACCCGTCGCCCATCCTTGCTGCTGCTCAGAAATCCACACCGCTGCATCAACCGCAGATGCTCTGATGCCATCGCACTCGGAATCGCACAACGCTCCGCCAGCTCTCCTACCGTGTACTGCCCCTGTAACAGCATCTGCACCATCCTCAGACGATGCGGATGAGCCAGCGTTCGCAAACACTCGGCCGCCTGACCCAGTGCCTCCAGCTCCGTCAATCGGATTGTCACATCCATCCGGCTCGCCCTTCCATGCCCAATACACCGCCATCTCAGCGCCAACCACTCCGGTAAATCCGGCAACACCCCACCTAAAGTATCGACAAATTCCGATATGTCAATAAAATTACGCCCCCGCAGGACGCCAACACATCACTGAACCCCAATTTCCCCCGCCAAATTCTCCCCCTTCCGCACAACTTTAGACTATGCTTCAATGCCCTCGCTGACTCCCTCTCAGCAACCGGCAACCTCGTCGTGGCGTGATCACACCACTCCAGAAAGCTCAGCATGCCGTTTCAGCTGCCCGCGACAAATTCACTCAGCCACTGGCTGCAGTTCCTGTCAACGCTGTCAACGCCCATCATCGTCGGCTTCGCCGTCTTTCATCTGATGTACTTTGTCTGGCTGCGAATCTGGTGCCGGCGGGACCTTCGCAGCCTCGTCGATCTGCTCGACAATTACACACGCGGGTTACATTCCCGCAGTGTTCTCGATCGTTCAGCGTCACTCCACGCACAGATTGATGCCTTCGTTCAGGATGTTCAGGACGTACTGCACAGTCCACCCGGTTCCGCTGATCGTCGCCAATGCCTTGAACGTCTGCAGATCCTTGATGAACGTCGCCAGTACCTCGACTCCTTCAGCTTTGATACTGCCGTCAACACTGCGCGAACAATGATCGAGGCTTATCCGCTGTCCGGAGTCCTCGGTACTGTACTGGCCATTGGTTCGGCACTGCAGGCCGATGCAGCGTCACAAAACACGTCCAGCGTCAATCTGGTCATGGAACGCTTCGGCGACTCCATCTGGTCGACCTTTGCCGGACTTCTGTCTGCCGTCATCCTCATGTTCGTCAGCAGTCTTGCCGAAGTGCGGTTCGCAGGGCTTTCTGAGTCACGTCGCAAAGTCCGCGACCTCGTCTCTGTCGCAAAACGCGAACTTGGTCTGGCAGCTCGATCTCAGGAGCAGCCTCAGTCATGATGACGCGTCGTCGCCTGTCACTGCAGCTCACTCCGTTGCTCGATCTGCTGCTGATCGTCATGTTTTCTCAATACATTGAAAACCGCAGTCGTTCGGCCGAGGCAGCGGAAGAACTCAGAAAGCAGAAAATGGCCGTACAGGAGGAACTGACACGCGAACGTGCCCAACTGGAGGAACTCCGCAAAAATTACGAGTCACAGTACCGTAGTCTGCTGCAGCAACATCAGAACATCGGCACCCTCCTGAATCAGACTCTGGATTTCCCGGCGACAGCCCTTGCTGAAGTCCTGAAACTGCGAAACGACAATCGCCCCGCAGACGCCGAACGCCTGCAGCAGGCCCTGACCACTCTCAGATCACAACTTGATCAGAATCCGGATGCACTGTTTCGCTTCTTCATTCGTTTTGATGAAATGCAGAAACACGTCTCGCTCTGGGAAATTCACCTGCAACAGAACGGCAAATGTCGACTGCAGGATGGACAACAGTCACTGGAAGTTGACTTCACCACCGAAATGGAACTTGCTGAAAAACTGTTCGAAGCCTCAAAATCACTGGAAGATCCTCACAGCCTCGTCCTGCTGCTCGTCACCTGGGGCGATGCTCAACTGGGCGCCCAGCAGAAAACACGCCGCGCTGTGACCATTCTGCGGGATTCCCTGAAACGTGACTCCGAAAACCGACGCATCTACGATTACGTAATCCTTGGTTTCCGCCCCACAGGCCCAGTGATCCATCCACAACCACCTCCCACCACGCAGCCTCGCTGAATCAGTCATTCGAGTCTCATCAGGAATACTGCTATGGCCTCCAGTCAGAATCCTCTGCCTCGCCTGAAACTTCTGCAACTGCTGAAAACAGCATCCCGCGGTGGGATGTTCTCCGGAGCCTTGATGATCGGCCTGGCACTGTTTCTGCTGTTTCGGGGCTTTGGAGTCGGCTCGGGAACCGCTGCCACCACCACAAGTCCCGAAATTCCCACAACAGCGGCACCAGACCAGCCAACCAGACAGAATCAGACGTCCGACACAAAGCAGGTCACTGTCAACGAACGCTCACTCGATCAGTTCACGGCCGAAGAACGCAGAGCGATCTCAGGAAACATCCTCACGGTCCTGATCGATGAACGGAAATTTCTGATTCAGATCTCAGAGACTCCCGCGCCCGTCTTTCGTTCCGCCGCCATCAATCGCATTCCCGAATTGGCACTTCAGTGCCCCGGAGATGCCAATGGAATTCGAGTCCGCATACTGCGACGCGAAACAGCACGCCCCTCTGCTGAAGCTGACCTCCGACGGGAACTGGAGAAAGTCCGGATCACCGCCGACAACATCCTGATGCCCGAAGACACCATCCCCTGAATTCACTCGCGACGAAAGTCCCCTCCCACTGTGAATACTCAGCACACCGAATATGCTGAACGACGACAACGAACCGGTATCGCCACGGTCGGACTGCTGACTGCCGGCATCGCAGGTCTGATCTTTGCCGAACCCAACGTGGTCTGGCCCGCCGCCTGCCTGCGCATAGGCATCGTCCTTGCCGCACTCTGGGCCTGCTTCCCCACCCGGACACGCCCGGCCGCATGGGCCTTCCTCCGCCCCGAACGCCTGATCGTCCTCGCCCTCATACTCTGGTTCCTGCCACGCCTGAAACCCATCCTACCCGCCGTAATCGTCGTCCTCATCCTCCTGTGGTTCCTCCGCCCCCGCTCCCGTCGCTAACCGCCCTCCTGCCACCCTCCTGCCACCCGGGCCCACCGAGCACCAGCTCGGTGACGCTGCAATTACAAAAACCAGGTCCCGCAGAGACGCAGAGACATGAACAAACAGCATGCGTCTCAGCGTTTCTGCGTCTCAGTGGGAACTCGCCCTGCGAACGCCCACGACCGCGGTCGACTCCGCCTCCGCCGATCACAGCCTCCCGCGCTGCGATGAAGCAGGAACTCCACGACCGAGGAACGAAAACCAGGTCGAGGTTAATCCGCATGCGTTCGGTTCGGCACAAGCTCCCCCCTCCCAACACAGACTTTGCTCGCCCCGACCCCCGACCCCCAACCCCCGACCCCCGACAACTTACTCCGCCCGCAGAACCTGAATCGCATCAACGATAATATGCCCCTCGGTACCCTTGTTGCTGATCGTCACCCGCAACTGCTCACCTGCAACCAGCGAAACCCCCGTCAGTACCTCAAAAACGGCATTTCCGGTAATCGCCTTGCGCTGATTCAATTCAAACCTCTGCGACTCTCGGTTGCCCGCCTGCACTTCCACCGGCACAGCTGTAGCGCGGTTCGATGCGGCCGCATAGCTGATCCCGATCCGCCACGTCCCCGTCGCTGGAACAGCCACCTTCCATGTCGCGGATTTCTCTCCCTTCCCCTGATCACCGTCATGCAGATACCCCGCACCCACATAACGCCCCGTTGAACTGCTGCCACGCCATTCCCCCTGCAGCTCCGCATCGCCATCATCGAGCACAATACCTGGCAGCGATTCACGCGAGATCAGGATCTTCGGCGGAATGGCTGCCGGCAGGTCCAGCACCTGTCGATCCCGCAGCAGTCGAGCTCGCAGTGCAGCGTACGGCACGTCCTGCAGACCATGCCCCGACTCAAGAGCCATCACGGCGGCCGTCGCAACACTCTGCCCCAACACCATAAAGACGGGTTCCATACGAATGGAACCGTAGGCTATGTGCGAGGCCGCCAGACATACCGGCACCCCCAGATTCGCGACCTGCCCTTTCGCCGGTATCACCGAACGATAACTGATCAGGTAAGCGCCGCCGGGTGATACCTGCACGTCACCCTCGTTCTGCACAAAACCCTCGGCAGTCACAAATCGTCGGACATTGTGCGAATCCATGTTGTAGCTGCCCAGACCCACACTGTCAGCTGCCATCCGTTCCCGTCGACAGTCCTGTTCGATCATCACATAGTCGCTCACCATCCGGCGAGCTTCACGGATGTACAACTGATGCGGCCAGTTGTCATTGTCCGTAAACTCATCCAGCGGCAGACCCCACTTAGCCATCTCGGAACGAATGGAGGCGGGGACGCGAGGATGATTGGCCAGAGTCCACATCAGACCTTTCTGATAACGCTCATGATCCCGAATGATCTGCTCCCGCTCAGCGTAATCCGCCTCCGGATAGCGGTAGTTGCCGCCCAGAAAGTCTGTGGAAACCGCACAGTTATTGTTCGTGTCCGTTTTCAGGTTGGGCATCATGTCGGGGCTCAGCGGCAGACGCAGATCGCCTGCGTCAAAATTTCGCAGCAGCAACTCATAGTTCTGCTCGTCATAGCCGTCCGGTTTTGGAAACGGGCGGCGATTCTGCGGCGACTTCGACATGCACATGCGAAAACAGTAGGCCTGAATTCGCTTGTCACCAGCCCCCTCCTGACCCGCTCCTGCATCCTCTATTCCTGGCAGCAGCCCACTGCTGTGGTCACCAGGTACGCGGAATGGATCCACAGATTTCAGAAAACGATGATTATGAGTATTCGCGCGGACCTGATTGCCATTCAGGGTTTCACCGTAGACCGAATTTGCCTCGCGTCCCACGGTGTATTTTACCTGAGCTGCGGCCATCAGATCACCTTCGTACGTGGCATCGATAAACTGCTGCCCCGCCAGCACCAGCCCCGACTCCATCACGATCTGCTGAATGCGACCGCCCACCACCATCACACCGGTGCTGCGATTCAATCGCTCA
>CAIOKE010000291.1 GCA_903858815.1 uncultured Planctomycetaceae bacterium
CGCTTCGACGATTCAGGCAAAAACACGCATTCCCCAGCATTTTATCGTGTTTTTCTGCCGTTTCAATTCAACTCATTCTGATTCAATTCTGCTCATTCAATGGTGGTAAACTGGCCTTTTCGTGGTAGTACTACCACGATTCAACGGCCCTCAATTGCACTCTTGTTGCGCCCACAAGTGCAAGACAGTAACCGTAGTTTCGGGCGAAGAGTGCGGTTCCACGGCGATTCCGCAGGAAGTACCTTCCCCCGACCCCTGCACACTCGATGGTAGTAGTACGACCGGCGAAAACTTGCCTATCGACGAATGCCCCATGCAGCCGATGACCCGCACACCCCCGGGGCACCCTGGAAGGACCCACCAACACGCGCCTACACGGCCCCCCCACCCCCGCATGACGGGGCAAACAAAACAAAGTCAAACGCGTGGCGAATTGAACGTGGTATCCCCGCAAATCTGCCTCAGGGGGACCCACAGCACACCCGAAAAATTTTCGGATGACCACCACCCCTGAATTGTGACACCCAGCCCTGCCGCTGTCCACAACAGCCCCGGCCAGTGGATTCAGGCACCACAGCCCCGATCACCTGCACCAGCAACGCCCTCACAACTGGCCAGCGACTGACCACGACACCCGAGCTCCAGGAGCTCGCCAGCGGACCAGATCCGGCGGGACACCACAGGCCCCAACCAGAACGCCCCAGCAGACCACCAGACCACACGAGGAACGCCGCCTGCCTGAATCCCCGCCACGGCGACAACAGGCCCTCAGACGAAGCCTCAGCGGATACAATGCCACGTCATCCGAAGGTGTCGCGATCACCTGACAACACCCACGAAGGCAGGCAGGCCCACGACTGGCCACAACAGAAGCCCCACCTGCTAGTTGTCCGAAGGTGTCGCAACTGGTGACAGATCCGGCTACGGCACCCCACCTGTACCAGCCCCCACCGGCCCCACCCCGATCACGCCAACGGAATGACAGCCACACCACCGGATGAAGCCTCAGCGGAGGCAACACCACGTCATCCTTACCCCCCCACCCGATCACCTGCACCAGCTTCGACACCAGCCAGCAGGACCAGCTTCAGCGACTCAGCACCACAACACCACAGGCCACCAGACCGCACCAGAACGCCAGCAGCACCACGACCAGACCGGAGGCCCACCACGGCAACAATAGGACGCCCCAGCAGGCCCGCCAGAACGTAGCCCAGCCAATCGAGGAAATCCCCCGGGCTGGTGATTACAGGACGGCAGACGAAGCCTCAGCCACCCGCTGTCACGTCATCGACACCGCCGCCCGATCACCTGACGCACCTTCGGAATTATCACGGCCAGCAGATCCAGCACCACCAGCGACTGACACCCGCCAGACGATCCACCCGGACACCCACGACAACGAAGGCAGATTCAGTTGACCAGCAGATCCGCAAAGACCACCGCGACGGCCAGCACCACCGGCGACTGACACCCACAACGAAGGCAGGCCCCACCTGCTACTTGTCATCGGAAGGTGTCGCGACTGGTGACAGATCCGTGCTCCCACAACAGCAGGCAACCACCACCTGACACCACACCAGGAACGCCGCCCGACTGAAGCCTCAGCGGACGCCCCAGCAGGCCCACCAGACGCACGCAACGAAGGCAGGCCAACACTACCCTGACCAGCGATTGCAGGCCCGTAAATTCGAAGCCCGAGCCTCAGCCAATCACCAGCCACCACGACAGGCAGCACAAGAGCACACCAGCGACTTCCAGCAGACGTGAAACCCACCATCGAAGATCACACATAAAGCCCTCTTGTTTCGTAATCGTCCGGCAATTCGAACGGGACACTTTCAATCTCACGACCAGCAGCGACTGCCCGCTCACACCTCCAGAAAAACACCTGCACCACGTTCAGAAACACCCTCCCCCCATGCAGACCTTCGAATCGTGGTTTCCAGTCTGCATCACGCCGCCATGCGTGCACCGCGCCAACCGAAACCCCGAAGGTTTTCGCCGTGTCCGACAGATCCAGCCACAAACCACCACGAGGACGCCCGCGCTCGTCGTGGCAATACTCCCCAACATGGTCCGCGGGACTCGGTTTTGCAGGTTTAGGAGCCATCGCGAAAATCCCCTGCTATCAACGCCCAGTTTGAAAGTCATTCGAACGAAAATTCAGGGATGGGGCAGGCCCGCAAATCGACTTTTACCCCGGGAAGGACCCGTAGACGATGCATCGCCGATCGTCGGCAGACCCCGAGAGGCCCGCGCTGCCGTTGCGACGATCGGCGTTTCACCGGCGATGCATCTCGCCGTTCGAAAGGAATGTTTAGCGATCCGGCAGCACAGCAGCCAGCACAGCCGTTCGCCACACCCTGCATTCAATAAACCGACCACGTTCGCGCCTGCCGGTTTTCTTCAAACGACTGCAACGCCGCGTCATGCTCAGACACAGCCTCAGATGCCTGAAGATCGGCCAGTGACTTTTCTTCACCCAACCGTTGAAGCCGAGTCTGAAACTCAGCAGTCATCCGCTGCCGTTCTCGATCCGTCCAGCGCTCAGAATGACCCCGACCCGGCTGAAGAATTTCGAGCTCGGTATCCTCGGAGAGCGACCAGTCAGACCCTTCGGTCCCAAACGCCTCAGCGGTTTCCGCCAACAGTCGCGACCAGCGACGCCCGCAATCCTCCGCAGCCTGCTGCATCGTCTGCAGATCCTGCTGGCAACGGTTCCGGCGATTCAGCAGAAGCACCGCCTGCCGGTTCAGTTCTGCATCACGGCACGACTCCCGAAGCAACCGTGGATTATCGTTCTCAATCTGGTTCAAACGCGCCGCGAGCTCAAACGCCGCATTCTGAAACTTCAGCACATAACGCGGGGACTTATCCCCGCTTTCGACCAGCGCCCGAGCCGATTCGACGGCTTCGCACGCCTCCCGGTACTGCTGCCGAAGTGCTGGCGAATCCTGGAGCAGTTGGCGCTGCCATGCCGCCCGCTGCGGACACACAGCCCGCACTGCTGGCCCCGAATCCTGCTGTGCTGGTTCTGCCGTCATCTGTTTTCGTGGTGCCATCGGTTGATTCCGTCATGCTGGTGGTGAAGTCATCGCCACCCACATCATCGCCGGATTCAGGACCGCCGCCAGATCCGTCTGCCGGATTGCCTTCGTTGCCGCCCGTTGCCGTCCGTTGCACCTCAGGACACCCGGCAGCGACCCATGCCGCCAGCACATCGCGCCGCACCCGAATGCACCGTGGTCCGATCCGCACAACGCCCGGCAGTCTGCCACCGTCAGCCGCATAGCGAGCCCAGCGAAGGCTGACGGCCAGCAGATCGGCCACCGTCTGCAAATCCACGAGCCAGGGGGTGTGTTCTGTCATGCTCGCACCCATGCTGCCAACGCTGCCAACGCGACCAGCCCCAGCAGATCATGCACCACACGCCACGTCATTGCAGACGCACACCGAAGCACCACCGGCAGATTCACCGACAACGCACACCTGCACAACTTGAACCGCACCACAAAGCACCTCTCTCACAAAACGAATTCAGCGAAAACGCCACCTGTCATATCGCCGCTCGCAAGTGTGGTGTGTGTGTGTGTTCTCTCCGGGATATATATATCCCGGAGAACACACACACATCCCCCCCACTTGCAAACATCCTGAATCATCATGCCAGAATCAACACGAACCAACACGAACCAACATGAACCAACACCTCGGCTATCATCACCGCTTTGAAGGTTTCCGCTTCGCAGGTTTCCGCTTCCTTTTGGGTGTTCTTACAGCCTCAGGAGTCGGCACACACCCCCCCACCTGGCTTGTCTCAACCTGACTTGCCGCAGCTTCAGCCTCAGCCTGCTTTGCCTCAGTCTCAGCCTGCTTTGCCGCAGCTTCAGCTTCAGCCTGCTGACGGTCGTATTCCGCAACATGACTTGCGAGAATATAACCGCACTTCTGCTGCCGGCCTTGTTCGTCGATATAAGGACGCATGACGATGCTTTCCTCCTGCAGCAGATCCTCGAAGGCAGGCCCAAACTTTTTGTCCGGCAATCCAATCGACTGCTTCACGCGATTCTTCGAAACGGGCGACTGAAACCGTTTCATCCCAGCCAGAATCCGGACCCGCGCCGCATCCCGTTGCTGCTCTTCAGCATGACGTTCATGCAGTGACTTGAGCTCCTGCGCAGTCGCCCGGGATTCGGCCTGAAACTGACTGAGATTCGACACGTCGAACGTCCACTGCTGATCATCAAACAGCACGCGCAATTCACCAGACTGGCCATCGCGCCCCCCGTAATGAACGGCCAGATCATGCTTCCCATCGAACGCATACGGCACTTGACGCCCCACCAGCCACCACTGGCCAGCCATCTCGGCTACGCCTGCCCCGGTCAAATCTTCGAGCTCAGGCACCCGTTGTTCCCGCGCCGCCGCCTTCACGATATGGTGACTCAACACCATCATCGCAGGCCGGCATGCAGCTTCCAGAGCCTTCAGCTTCGGCCCCATCTCAGCCAGCTTGTAACTGTCCAGTCCCGATAGCGCCCGGTATAACGGATCAACGATCACAACGTCCGGCTGAAACGTCTGTACCGACTGCTGCAGTCCCTCCAATGACCAATCACTCGCCAGTTCGGGGAAATGCATCGTCTCGATCCGCAACCACCCGCGCAGATCCTCGAAGGCCAGACCCCGGGGATTCAACGCCCGGGACACATGCACCGCCATCCGTCGATTGTTTGCCTCACCGCTAATGAACAGCACCCGCCGCCGCTGCGGAACGTCAAACGTTTTGAGCCACGGCAGACCCGAGCTTAAGCTGACGGCCAGATCGACCAACTGCAATGTTTTGCATGCCTTCGATCGTGCCGCCACAACCAACGTCTCATCCTTCGAAATCAGATCCGTGACGACCCACTCCACAGGCACCGACAACAGGCCCTCCAGATCGGCAACATCCTCCCCCAGAAACGAAGGCACCAGACGCTGCACCCCCGCTCCCGTTGCGGACACATTGCCGACAGCATGCGTCATTCCATCACGAGGACGCAACTTCGAGCCGATGGGATTGTCCAGTTTGCTCGCATCATGCAGCTTGTGGCGCAACTCAGACGCACTCCAGGGTGGCTCGCACGTCTCATTCCATTCCTGAAACAGCGTCATCGCATCGTGTTCAGACAATGCGAAATCCCGGACCAATACCCGAGCCACCTTGAACGTAACATTGTGGCCACCGCTGCCGCTGACTGCCCCCGGTATCCTGCGGACATACGCTCGCGCAGCTTCAATCGAATCCCGATCACTGCGCGACTCAAACAGCCCCACCAGGTTTCCGCCACCTGTCACCACGGTGGCGCTGCCTGGTGTTTGTGAGACGCTGGTTTCCAGCATGCTCTGAAGATCCGCCAC
>CAIOKE010000292.1 GCA_903858815.1 uncultured Planctomycetaceae bacterium
CACCACTCCCGTAGCTTGGGCTTTAGCCCGAGTCCACACCGCACACCCCGCACCCGTAGCTTGGGCTTTAGCCCGAGTCCACACCGCACACACCACTCCCGTAGCTTGGGCTTCAGCCCGAGTCCACACCGCACACACCACTCCCGTAGCTTGGGCTTCAGCCCGAGTCCACACTCCACACCCCACCCCGTAGCTTGGGCTTTAGCCCGAGTCCACACCGCACACCCCGCACCCGTAGCCTGGACTTCAGCCCGAGTTCCCCCACACCCGTAGCCCGAGCATTCCTGCTCGGCCCCATCCCCTCCAAAAAACACCGACAACTTCAAGGGTGACCAGAAGTTTCCTGCCCGGGCTAAAGCCCAGACTACCACCGTTGTCCCTCCAGGCATTCCTGTCGAATCCCCGCGAAAGAAACTCTGCCGCAGTGCCAATTGACGGCAGACGGGGCTGCTCGTGAGCCGGTGGCGGGGCACGTGATACCACAGTATCATACCACCTCAATTCTGACCTCGTCCCTGCCTGCTTCCTCGGGAACCCACACATGCCACTGCCCCGCACCGGACGAATCCTGCGAGAAAAGCTGCAGCGCGGTGAAACCGTTTTCGGCACTTTTCTGCAGCACACCACCACGCCGTCCATCGTGGAATTCCTGCCCGAAAATGCTCTGGATTTTGTCATCGTGACCTGTGAGCACAATGCCCTCGACCTCGCCGAATTTCTGCCGATGCGATACGCGCTCGCCGCTCGCGGCATTGCCTGTCTCGCCAGAACTCACAGCCGCGATCCTGACGACGTCTCAAAGGTCTGTGATTCCTTCGATGGTGTTGTGGTGCCATATGTCGAGGAACCGGATCATGCACGGCGTCTGGCTGCAGCTGCCCTGTATCGCCCGCTGAAAGGAGCGGCTCTTGAAAAAGTTCTGCGTGATAACCAGTGGCCCGGTCAGAAGACGCGGGACTACATTGAAAATGACCGCTGTGCAGGAACCGTCTTTGTCCCCATGATCGAATCACTCCGCGGCATCGAAAACCTGGAAGCCATCTGCGGCATTCCGGGAGTCCATGCGATTTTCGTGGGCCCCAATGACCTGACCACCACCATGGGCATTCCCAATGAATACGATCATCCGGACCTGATTGCTCAGCTGCAGAAAATCATCGACACTGCCAATCGCTCCCACGTGGCTGCCGGCTGCTGGTTCGGTAAGCGTGATCAGGCCGAACGGACCATTCGCCAGGGAGCTCGATTCGTCGTCTATTCCAACGACGGCAGTCTGCTGAAAGATGCTATGGAAAGTTCCTTCGGACACCTCAGAAGAATCTGATTCCGCCATGAAGACTGCTGCTCTGAAGAAGTTCCGTCACCGTCTGCAACAGCAGGAACCGGTGGTCGGCCTGTGGGTGACTCTGGAGTCTGCATCGCTGACAGAAATGGCAGTGGCACTCGGTGTTGACTGGGTCGTGGTGGACGCCGAACATGGCCATCTTGACTGGAAGGACATCAACGAACATATTCGGGCGGCACTGCGCAGTGAGACTGTTGTTCTGGTGCGGCTGGCGGAACGCAGTACGGCACTGACAAAACGGGCTCTGGATATCGGTGCGGATGGCGTTGTCATTCCGTGGATTGAAACGGCCGATCAGCTGCGTGAAGCCGTGCAGGACTGTCATTATCCGCCAGCCGGCCGACGGGGTATCGGCGGTGAACGAGCGACCGTGTGGGGCCAGTGCATGGCTCAGCACACGGCTGAGGCCAATGATCAGGTGCTGGTCGTACCGATTCTCGAAAGTGTTCGAGCGATTCCGCAGATTCACGAGCTGGCGGCCGTGCCCGGCGTCGATGTCTTCTTCTTCGGCCCGGCTGACTTTTCCGCATCGGCCGGGTTCCGTGGTCAGTGGGAAGGTCCCGGCATTGCCCAGCAGATTCTGCAACTGAAGGATGTTCTGCGGTCCGCCGGACGGCACTGCGGACTGCTCACAACCAGCCTCGAAAACCTGCAGCAGCGACAGCGCGAAGGATTCCGGATGCTGGGCCTGGGTACAGATTCCGGACTGCTGCTGAGGTCGCTGCATCAGACACTTGCCGGCGTCGGACGGGACAGTGTGCCCGCACCCAGTCTTGATCCCCGTGAGCGACGTCCGGTGCAGGCCATCCTGCCGAATCGACCGGTCGGTATGCAGCCTGACCGGCCGGCACTCATCGCCGACCCGCACGGCAGTTTCGGTTTGGAGTTGCAGGCCGGAGTCGCAGTGCGCCCGCTGGTCGGAGCTCACAATGGAGCCCGGCGGCTGACGACCATTCTTGTCACTCTGCAGCCACTGGCCAGTCTGGATTATCACACACATCCATTCAGTGAATCCATCACTGTCCTGTCGGGCCTGCTGGAGGTGCTGGTGGAGGGTCGAGTGTACCGCCTGGGTCCTCTGGACAACATCACGATCCCGCGCTGGCTGCCTCATGCTGCTCACAATCCCGATCCGACTGTTCCGGCTGTGCTGCACACGGCCATGGCTTCCGATACGCCGGCTCGCACGCTGGTCGCTCAGTCCTTTACTGAAGTCGAGATGCCAACGGAATGCAGCGGCCTTCCGGGAGCCGAACGCATCACGCGAATTCAGACGGCCGCACGCATTCAGGGCGTGGGACCTCAAGCGGAATTTGTGGATCACTTCAATGCGGACCTGCTGCCGGGGCTGGAAATGAGTGGCGGTTATGCCCGCTTCATGCCGGGTGGGCGACTGCCCGCGCACCTGCACGACTTCGATGAATCCATCTGTATCATTGAGGGACAGGCCACCTGTGTTGTTGAAGGTCAGGTCCATGCGCTGCAGAATTGCCAGACAGCAATGGTACCTCGAGGGCGCGTCCATTATTTCCGGAATGACTCAGATCAGCCGATGGCCATGATCTGGGTTTATGCCGGACCACAACCTGAACGCATCCTTGTTGATGAACAATTGGCGCTGACAGCATGTGCCGGTGAAGGATCAGAACCATGACGACTGCTCGACCGCTGTTCCACGCTGCTCTGACGGCCGATTTTTTCAATGCCTCCGGCGAACCGAAGTTTCGTGATCTGGGACTGACACAGTTTTCCGATCACTCCCATGTGCAGGTTCAACCGTTTGCACAGCACAGCCCTGTAATTGAAGCGGCCCAGCTGGCGACATGTCACGGAGTGGTCGTGCTGACGCCTAAAGTTACGGCCGAGTCATTGCAGGGGGCAACCAATCTGCTGGTGGTGTCACGCTTCGGTGTCGGGTATGACAGCGTTGACGTGGAGGCCTGTACGCAGGCGGGTGTTATGGTCACCATCACTGCCGGTGCCGTGGATCGGCCCGTGGCAGAAGCCACCGTGGGCTGGATGATTGCCCTGTCACATCACATGCTGGTCAAGGATCGCCTCGTTCGCACGGGACAATGGCAGGCTCGCACGGATTACATGGGTCGCGAGCTTCGTGAGCGGCAGCTGGGTGTGATTGGACTGGGTGGCATTGGTCGGGAACTGCTGCGGCTGCTGCAGACGTTCGGCATGCAGCAGCCACTGGTATTTGATCCGTTTCTGTCCACGGAGACGGCTGCTCAGCTGGGTGTCCGCCTTGTGCCTCTGGAAGAACTGCTGCGGGCCTCGGACTTCGTCTCCATTCACTGCCCGCTCACCGAACAGACTCGGGGCCTGATCGGTGCGGCTGAGCTGGCACAGATGCGTCCGGATGCGTGGTTGCTGAACACGGCTCGTGGCGGCATCATCGACGAAGATGCACTGGAAGCCGCACTGGACGCCGGCAGGCTGGCCGGAGCGGCACTGGATTGTTTTACTGAAGAACCGGTGCTGCAGCCCAGCCGCTTTGCGCGGTTTGAAAACGTGTTCCTTGCCCCGCATTCCATCGCCTGGACAGACGAGCTGTTCCGCGACATCGGTCGTATGGCCTGTGGCAGTCTGCTGGACGTTTCGCTGGGACGCCGCCCTCACGGACTGCTGAATCCGGTACTGCTCACACAAGCAGACTTCCGCGCACGCTGGTCAGCCCTGACGGGCATCCCGCAGGATCTGCTGCCGAACCACTGATCGCGCTCGGGCCGTCTGTCGCGAACATCCGAAGCGTTCACAACGAACAGTCTCACCACGCCCAGCCGGCACCGAAGATCCAGCCGAAGGCATCATTCTGAATATCACCGACAGCACCGCCACGCAGGTAAATGCTGTCACTGACCCAGTAGATCAGTTCAGACTGGTACAGCGATTCATCAAAACGATCTTCCGTGGCAGTCAGAATCACGCTGCGCCAGGCCAGATCATCCATCAGATCAACTTCAAGGCCCGGATTGGCCACCAGGCGACTGTTCAGGTCACCAAGGTCAATGCTGCCTCCCAGTGCGTTGACACGAATTCGCGCGAATTCGGTTCCCACGCCAAGCTGCAGGAACGGTCGCACATCCTCTGTCAGGTAAAAATACGTGTTGATACCTGTGCTGAATTGTCGAGCATCGACATCCGCCAGAACTCCACTGTCTTCAACCGTGGATGCCAGCCACGTTGTCGTGATGAACACATCCTGCCCCATAAAATCGGGCAATCGCGAATTCCATCGCGCCGGAATATTGAATGACGTCTGGAACCCCTTGGCATCAAAATCGACACCCGGCACATCTGACGAAACATCCAGCCGTAAGAACGAAATATCTCCGTAGCTTCTGCCCAGCAGACCAGCATCCGGTGGCGGACACTCCTCAACCTCGGCAGGCGTTTCACAGTACACCGGAGCTGCGAACCAGGATTCCTGAGCACCGGCAATTCCGGAATTCAGACAGCAGGCCAGAGCGACCAGACAGACAGATATCAGCGATTTCATTCAGACAGATCTCCACGAGGTCAGCAGGCAGAATCAACCTGCACTGACTCCACACACCTTCACATTGCTCTGCGAATCGAGACGGCCCGCAGGGCCCCGGATTAACGTTCCGCAGTGCCCGGCAGAATACAGGTCCGGGGGAATCGTCGAAAGGTGGTGATCCAACGCGATCAACTCTGATGGAGCCTCAGACCTCGCAAAATCAGCGCTCAGTTGCTGAATCTGCCGGACAGGGATCCGCCTGCTGACGGGTTGCCTGTCGCCAGTGGCGAATTTCGCCGATTCGAAAGAACGTGAACGACTGAGGAAAAATACTCACAGCCTGCTTTTCACGGCCGAATCAGCAGATCATACTGGAATGGTGGCTCTGACCGCCTTCCTAAGCAGGAATCTGACTGCACTGAAAGTCGCCGATATGCTCGGTCGTTCTGTTTTCGTTGCTGTGCTGCTGGTAATTCTGCCCTGCTTCGCAGCCGGTCTGTCGGCAGACGAAGCTCAGCAGCAGAAGTTTTTCGAATCGCGCATTCGTCCCCTGCTGATCGAACGGTGTTATCAGTGTCACGGCCCGGATGAAGCCTCGGGAAACCTGCGTCTGGATCTGAAATCCGGCTGGGAAAAAGGTGGTGAACGAGGTCCGGCGATCGTGCGGGGAAATCCGGCAGACAGCCTGCTGATCCGCGCCGTCTCAGGTGCGGATCCGGAACTCAGTATGCCCCCGGCGGACTCGGGACCGCCTCTGACACTCGCTCAGCGCGAAGATCTTGCCGTCTGGATTCGGCAGGGCGCGTTTGACCCGCGAGATGGTCAGCAGACACTGAACCCCATTGAAACCGCAGCCCGAACTCACTGGGCTTTTCAGCCCGTACAGCCTCCTCAGATCGAACCAGGTCAGCACCCTGTCGATTTTCTGATTGACAAACAGCTGCAGTCCGCTGGCTACACACCCACACCGCCAGCGGATATCCGTACGCTGGTTCGTCGTGCCACGTTCGACCTGCTGGGGTTACCACCAACACCGCGACAGCTGACCACAACAGCCGATGATTTTCCCCGGCTGATTCAGGAACTGCTGGCCTCCTCTGCGTATGGAGAACGATGGGGACGTCACTGGCTCGATATTGCTCGATATTCAGACGCCAAGGACGGCGTCCTGATGTACGGTGATGCTCGGATTCGTCCGTTTGCATGGACATACCGGGATTATGTAATCAAGGCCTTCAATGATGATCTGCCCTATCCTCAGTTCATTCGGGAACAACTGGCAGCCGATCGACTGGGCCTGCCCGCGGATGCCCCCCAGCTGGCGGCCCTTGGTCTGCTGACTCTGGGACGCATGTTTGATCGGAATAAGCACGATGTGATTGATGATCAGATTGATGTTGTGGGCCGCGGATTTCTGGGACTGACACTCGCCTGTGCTCGCTGTCATGATCATAAATTCGATCCTGTGCCGACCGCTGATTACTATTCCCTGTATGGTGTATTTGCCAGCTGTTCAGAACCACTTGAACGCCCGCGCATCGGAACCATCACCGAGACGGGTGCTGCATATGAAAAGGAATTCTCAGAGAAACTGAAACAGGTTCGCGATCAGGAACTGGCACATTATCAGGCCACCCTGAAACTGGCCCGCGAGCGAACAGCCGACTACCTCGTACATGTCGTGACCACGGCACCTGACGTCTCTGAAACTGCCATTTTCTTCCTCTCTCTCGTACCCGACCAGCTGCGTCCGCAGATCACCAGACGCTGGCGCCAGACAATCGCTCGACGCGCCTTTCCGGATGACCCTGTCTTTGGACCGTGGCACGATCTGCTGAAGGACGCCAGCCTGCGTCCCGATGACTGGATGGCTCGCGGTGCTGACCCGCGAATTGTGACTGCGCTCGTCACAGCAGCACCGACCAACCCCACCGAAGTGGCAAAGGTTTACGGGCAGGTGCTGCGGGCCGCATGGGAATCCGGAGCTGATGAATCGGATCCGCTGGTCGCCCTGCTGGTCAGTCGCGAAGGTCCGGTCTGGTTTCCTCAGGAAGACACCACTTTCTACCTCGACCGAACCCCCGGTGATGCCTTCCGTGGCCTCGTGGGTGAACTTGATGCCATCGCAGTCCGACATCCCAAAGCAGCGGCGCGTGCCATGGTCGTGGCCGACAACAGCGTGCTGACAGAACCCGTCATCTTCCAGCGAGGTGATCCGGTGCTGCGAGGCAATCCGGTCCCCAGACAGTTTCTGACAGCTTTGACGCCCGACCGACAGCCGTTCGCTGACGGCGCCGGGCGACTTGATCTGGCCAATGCAATCGCTTCAGACCGCAATCCACTGACAGCTCGTGTCTGGGTCAACCGCGTCTGGATGCATCATTTCGGTGAACCACTGGTGGAAAGTCCCGGTGACTTTGGCCTGCAGACGAAAACACCACTGCAGCTTCCCCTGCTGGATTTTCTGGCCGACTGGTTCATTCGACACGGCTGGCGAACAAAATCTCTGCACGAGCTGATCATGACGTCAAAAGCCTGGCAAAGATCCTCCATCCTCGCAGACTCTGAAACGTTCAAAAAACAACTCCTCGAAGATCCTCAGAATACACTGCTCTGGAAGGCCAGTCGCCGACGTCTTGACTTCGAACAGATGCGTGACTCGCTGCTGTATGTATCCGGCGAACTGAACGATGCCATGTACGGTCGACCACAGGTTGTGACAGAGCCCACAAACCTGCGTCGTACCGTGTATGCATTTGTCGAGCGACAGAATATTCCGGCGATGGTTCAGACCTTTGACTTTGCCAATGCCGATACTTCCACTCCTCGCAGATCGCAGACCACAGTTCCCCAACAGGCTCTGTTTGCACTGAATTCCGATTTTATGCTGGCCCGGGCAAAAGCACTGGCTGCCCGCACACAGGCAGACTCCCCGGAAAATACCGTCCGTCGACTCTGTCAACTCGTCCTCGGACGCGACCCCACGGCAGAAGAACTGGTCGAGTTCACAGAGTTCCTCACAGCAAACTCCCTCGAGTCTCTCGCACAGGTCGTGCTGATGAGTAACGAACTGATGTTTATCGACTGATCACAATGCTGCGAAGACTGCTGTTCCGATTACTGGTGACTTTCTGCTGCCTGCTGCTGCCGTTGCCTGCTGCCTCCGCGCAGCAGGTGGTACAAGCGGAATCCGGATCCGGCTCGTGGTTGATCGGTCTTCCACCAGGCAGCCGCACGCCGCCGCGTACAATCTATCGCAGCCCACAGCTGCAGGGCCCGATGCCTACAAACGACTGGTGGAGTTCCCTCGCATGGATGCCGCTGTCGGAAGCCATGTATCCGCACCCACTGGCTGTTCAGACCGTCCCCGCAGGACTGCAGATTGCCTATCCAGGACCCTCCATTACAGCCAATCAGGCCGCCATCTTCGGACATATCGGTGGCCCTGGCAGTGATCTGATCCTCGGACACTCAGAAGTTAACAGTTTCCCTGAAGCCACCGTGGATTCCTTCAGCGATTGGTTCGTTACTGCACGCATGCAGCGAGAACAGCACTCTCTGCTGCTGACATTCGGACATGGCTCGCCATATGTCTTTGCCGTCTGTGCCGGGGGGCACCCGACGGTCTCGTTCAAAACGCCACCTCGCATCGAAACAACCGATGCACCGCCACAGGTCCTTGTCGTCCGTGTACTCAATCGCCGCTATGCACTGATTGCCCCCACCGGATCTCGCTGGACCGGACAGGGAACGACACGACTGAGTACCGATACCGCCGGTAAAAACTGGCTGACAATCGCTGTCCTGCCGGATGAATCGCCCGCTACGCTGCAGTTGTTACTGCGGCATGCCGCCGCGCACGTTGTCGATTCCCAGGTAACGTGGGAATACCTGCCTCAGGAAAATCGGGTTCGCACAGAATTCCGGATTACAACCACGGCTCGCGAAGGCACCGAGCACGACACACTGATGTGTCTGTATCCGCATCAATGGAGATTCACAGAATCTCGCTTGACCGATCTGCAGTATGCTTCCATCCGTGGCCCGCTGAAGGTTCTGCAGGGCCATCAGTTTGAGACTCTGCATACGCTGCCCCCGCTGTTGCCGGCACTGCCCCTGCTGTCCCGGCAGTCTCGCAGTGATATTGTCCCATTACTGCAGGCCGATCTGGCGACACCGCCACAGCTGCATGGAGATACTTACTGGCTGGGTAAGCAACTGGGGAAATGGTCCGTCCTGATGCCGCTGGCAGAACAGGCTGCACAGCCTGAGCTTGCGGCTGAATGCCAGCGGCGAATTCGCACAGTACTTGAGGACTTTCTGACGGCACACGGAACTGACGGCAATGTGACGCGGCCGGCCGAGTCATTGTTTGCCTGGGATCCGGTATGGCATTCCCTGATCGGACTGCCAGCCAGCTACGGCAGTGACGATCAGCTCAATGATCACCACTTTCACTACGGCTATTTCCTGCATGCTGCTGCACAACTGGCATTGCGTGATCGGGAGTGGGGGCTGCGCTGGAAGCAGAGCCTGCTGATGCTGGTGCGGGATATCGCCAGCGCCGATCGTACGGATCCCATGTTTCCATTCCTGCGCTGCTTCGATCCATGGGCCGGTCATTCCTGGGCCAGCGGTCACGCCCGCTTTGGTGATGGAAATAACAACGAATCGTCCAGCGAAGCCCTCAACGCATGGTTCGGTATTCTGCTCCTTGGCGAGGCTCTGCAGGATCAACAGCTGCGCGATCTGGGAGCGTGGATGCTGGCAGTTGAAGCCGCCGCCATCGATGACTACTGGTTCGATGTCCGCGATGAACTGTGCCCTCCCTCGTGGCCGGCTTCCGTCGTCACCATGGTCTGGGGCGGCAAAGGAGCGAATGCTACGTGGTTTTCTGATAATCCTGAGGAAGTGCATGGCATCAATTTTCTGCCGGTCACCTCAGCCTCCTTCTACCTCGGACGTCACCCCGGCTATCCACAGCGCAATTTCAACGCACTGGTTCAGGAAAATGCAGCTCGTGATCGCAATGATGGACGCAGGTTCGATCGCTGGGCAGACATCATGTGGATGTATCAGGCCCTGTGCGACCCGGCAGAAGCAGCCCAGGCATGGCACAGCAGACCCGCCGACTTTCAGCCGGAAACCGGCAATTCCCGGGCAGCAACCTTTGCGTGGATCTCATTGTTTCAGCAACTGGGGACACTCGACTGCTCAGATTCTGCTGACACTCCATGGACCGTCAGCTTTCAAAACGAAAACGAACACACCAGCCTCATCTGGAATCTGTCTGATGTACCCCGAACTGTTCGCTTTCAAAACACACAGACGGTGGAATGTCCCCCACGGACCCTCAAAGTGTTCACACGACCCCGCTGATGTTTGGCCCGCCATAAGAATTCAGATCAGACGGCCTGTGCTGTCCCCGAATCTCTCCACCTCAACTCCCATTCGGTCCAGCAGCGACAAATACAGATTGCACAGAGGCATGCTGCCCTCTGATGCCACATGCCGACCCGACTCAACCCCACCACCACGACCGCCCAGCAGAATCGGCAGGTTATCCGGATCGTGACGGTTACCGTCCGAGATACTGGAACCAAACAGAATCAGACAGCTGTCCAGCAGCGTCCCCTGACCCTCCGGAATCTCTTTGAGCTTCTTCAGCAACCCGACAAACTGCTCCACATGCCAGCGATTGATCCGCTCATACTGAGCAATCTTCGCTTCATTTTTCTCATGATGGGACAGCTCATGATGCCCCCCACTCACACCGTCCAGAAATGAAAAATTCCGACCCGATACGTCGTTGGCAAACATCATGGAAGCCACTCGAGTCGCATCCGTGCGGAACGCCAGCACCATCAGGTCCAGCATAATTGCAATATGTTCACGGAAATCAGCCGGAATCCCGGGTGCCGGCGGCTGCACCTCGGCTGATAACGGATCCGGCTGCCAGTCGGTCGCCCGCGGCTGCACAGCAAACTCAATTCGACGCTCAACGGCCCGCACAGAATCAAGATACTCATCCAGCTTGAACTGATCGTCACGGCCCAGACGACCTCGCAGTCGATCAGCATCCTCCAGTACAAAATCCAGCAGATTCTGCCACGACTGCGCCTTCGCTGTCTGGCCCGCCAGACGACGTCCGAACAAACGCTCATAAACCAGTCGCGGATTGATCTCGCGCGCCACAGGTCGCGTCGGAGACTGCCACGAAATATGCGAACCATACAGCCGCGTATAACCCACGTTGCTGTCAATGCCGCTGATCACCGGCTCGGTCCCCAGCTCCAGAGACGGCAAAGGAGTCGCTTTGCTGACGTGCTGAGCCATCAGCTGGTCAACCGAGATGCCCCCGCTGCTGATATTCTTGCCCGTGGTCTTCGCCACTGGCATCCCCGTCAGAAAATTGGCCGTCTTCGCATAGTGACCGTCGCCACCATGACTGTTCTTCTTGTCCAGACCTGTCAGCACCAGCACGTCGTCACGCACATCCGCCAATGGCTGCAGCGTCGGACTCAGTACATAATCCCGACCCGTGCCCTCAGGCACCCACGACTTCTCCCAGACACCGTTCGGAAAATAGATAAAGGCAGACCGTACCGGCGGCACTGCCGCTGGTACGCCACCGGCCGCACGCACACCAGACAGAGATTCAAACCACGGCAGACCAAGCAGTGCACCACAACCACGCAGAAACGATCGTCGCCCTGCCCCGCGATTTACAACTCCCTGATCGGCTCTCATCACAACCTCTCCCGGCAATCACCAACCCCGACCAATACTCCAGCCACTACTGTTCAACAGGCTTTTCAGATGCTGCCTTCTCTGCGGCAGCCTTCTTCTGAGCTTCCGCAGCCTTTTCAGAAAACCGCTGCAAGGCCTGCAACAAGCGAGATCCCCGACCGCCTGCCGGATCCGGCAGCGGATCAGACTTCTTGTAATATCGGTTCCGGAACGGATAACTGCACGCGATTTCCTCAATCAGAATCCGACTCTGATACCCATTCTCCTGCAGCTTCCTGACGCTGGTTTCCACCACACACGCATCAAACTTGTTCAGTTCACGCCCCAGCGCAAAACCCAGCATTTTTCGACTGAAATGATTCAGAAAATCTCCCTGACGACCCAATAACACCGTCTTCAGCTCAGCCGGCCCCGAAAACTGCTCGCCCGCAGGCAGACGCCCGGCTGAATCAATCGGCTGTCCCGAATCCGTCTCACGCCAACGACCAATTCCATCAAAATTCTCCAGCCCGAAACCCAGCGGATCCATGCGATCATGACAGGACGCACACTCCGGTTTCTGCCGGTGCAGCTCAAGCCGCTGACGCAGTGTCTGACTGCCCGCTTCCGCCACCGACTGATCCAGTGGAGGTACACCCGGCGGCGGTGGAGGCACCGGCGTGCCCAGCAGCTCATCCAGAATCCAGCGGCCACGCAGCACCGGACTGGTTCGACGTGGATATGACGCGGCCGTCAACACGGCACCCAGCGTTGCCGCACCTCCTCGACGACCGTCATTCACTGCCACACGCTGCCAGTCTGACTGAACCGGCACGGACAAACCATAGTGCTGAGCAAGGCGACCATTCACGAAGACGTAATCTGCCGACAGCAGATCCGTCAGTGGTCGATTGTCACGAAAGACACCCGCCACAAACTGAACAGCTTCCTCCTGCAGATCCGCTGCCAGCTCGCGGGAATACTGTGGATAGATCTCTGCATCAGGCTGTACGCTGGCAAAGTTGCGCAACCCCAGCCACTGCAGCCCGAAATTCTCGCCCAATGCCACAGCCCGACGATCTGAAAGCATACGAACAATCTGCTGTCGATAGTGCTGGTCGTCCGCCAGTAACCCGGTATCCGCAGCCCTCAGCAGCTCTTCATCCGGTATCGAGGACCACAGAAACAATGCCAGCCGCGTTGCCAGCTGATGAGGTGTCAGTGGTAACACACCCGTCTCATCCGGTTCCGTCTCAACCACAAACAGAAAATGAGGCGACACGAGGACGGCCTTCAATGGCTGCCGCACCGCTGCCAGCACATTCCCCAGCTGCGGCAGAGCAGCCGCATACAACTGCAGCAGACGATCAACCTCAGCGTCTGTCGGCGGTCGACGCCATGCACGATGGGAAAAACCCGTCACCAGCTGACGCACTGCAGCCTGCACCTCCGCAGAGCCTGCCGCTTCCGCACCCGCAGACGCCAGCAAACGCCACCGCGGCACACTCAGCAGACCAGGCAACACAATCTCGGAATCCCCGGACAGCCGATCCGGAAAATCCAGTGGCATGGCTCGATCCACCAGCTGATCAGCCAGCAGCAGATACGCTTCAATATGCAGAGTCGATGTAAACAGCGAATCACCGACCGTGTCAAATCCCTCACCACCAGCTCCGTCCGTCGGAGGCTCCTCGCCAACCGGCAGGCTCTGCCCCAGCAGATCGTGAATGGCATTCCGATACTCCAGCTGAGTCAGTCGACGACTCATCACATAGCCCCGATACCAGCTCTGAGTATCCTCGGAGGCCAGCTGGCTGCACAAATCCTGATTGGGCCGAGTATCCACCCACTTCTGGAATATGCCCTTTTGACGATCGTTCAGACCCGGACTGCCCTGCGGCGGCATTTCATTCAGACGAATGCGCCTTGCGACACGTTCCCACGCATCATTCGCCTCGAATGCCTGGTCGCCCGTCACAAACTTTGTCAGATCCAGCTCACCCTCGGCCTTCTCAGCACTATGACACTGCTGACAACGCTCGCGAATAATCGGCAGTACGCGAGTCTCATAGTCTTTTTTCCAGCGCGCTGTCTTTGCCTCCTGCTCGTCCCCCCATACTGCTGACAAACCGCACAGCAGACACAATACCGCGGTCAACCAACGGATTCGCTCAGGACAGAATCTCATGGACCACCTTTCCATGCACATCCGTCAGCCGGAAGTCTCGACCCGAATGATGATATGTCAGACGCTCATGATCAAAGCCCATCAGATGCAGCATCGTCGCATGCAGATCATGCACATGCACCCGGTTCTCAACCGCCCGATAACCGAATTCATCCGTGTTCCCGTACGCCATTCCACCCCGCACTCCACCACCCGCCAGCCAGACACTGAAACCATGGTGATTGTGATCACGCCCTGTTGGAGCCCCCCCGCCGATCGGCATTTCCACCGCCGGCGTCCGTCCAAATTCACCGCCACACACCACCAGCGTTTCATCCAGCAGACCACGCTGCGCCAGATCTGTCAGAAATGCGGCAATCGGACCATCCGCCTCACGACCCAGCCGCCCATGTTCCCCGGCTATGTTGCCATGCGAATCCCACGGCTGCACATCTCCGTGATAACACTGCACCACTCGCACTCCACGCTCAATCAGACGCCGCGCAATCAGCAGCTGTCGACCATGCACCGTGCCCGACTGATACAGATCATGGATCGATTTGGGCTCGCCCGTAATATCCAGTGCGTCCGTCGCCTGCATCTGCATCCGAAATGCCAGCTCAAAAGACTGAATCCGGGCTTCCAGCGCTGCGTCTTCCTGCCGTGACTGCTGATGCCGACGATTCACACGCTGCAGCAGATCCAGCTGCCGACGCTGCTCGGGCATCTGCGTCTGCGGATTGCGGATGTTGGAGATCAACTCCACCGGACTGGCTTTACGAGTGTCCAGCCATGTGCCCTGATATATCCCCGGAAGAAAGGCACTGCGCCAATTGGATGAATCCGCTACAGGCAACCCCGGACACAGCGTCACAAATCCCGGCAGATTCTGATTTTCACACCCCAGACCATAGGTCAGCCACGAACCATAACTGGGCCGCGACAGACGCTCACTGCCCGTGTTCATCAGACGCATACTCTGTTCGTGATTCGGAGTATTCGCGTACATCGACCGAATGACACAGATCCGATCCGCATGCCACCGCGCTGTCTTCTGAAAAACATCGCTGCACCACAAACCACTGTCACCATACTGCTCAAAACGAAATGGTGAAGCCAGCGCCACACCAGTCTCTCGCTCTGTCGTCAGATTACCCAGCGGCAGTCGCTGACCACCCCACTTCGTCAGCTCAGGCTTGTAATCCCACGTGTCCACCTGCGATGGACCACCGTTCAGATAAATGTGAACAATGTGCTTTGCCCGAGCCGACTGAAGAGGAGCTTTCAGAGACAGCGGACTGTCCAGCTCCGCAGAACCATCAGCCTGCAGCAAACACGGCAAAGCCAGCAACCCCAGTCCCGTACCCGCTGACTGCAGCAGCTGTCGACGTGAAACCCCGCCAGACATTCGAGGTGGATGCATATTCATCGAAAAACTCCCGCGGATTCCTGACAGCATGCACTGCCACCATCATCCTGCGAATTCCCCGAAGACGCCAGTAAATCCCGGCAGAAATACAGGGCTTCCGCAGTATTCTTCGACCCTGCCTGCCATCAGAATGCAAATCGCACCCGATTTTCCCCGCCCTCAAACTCAATCGACTGAACCTCCAGCCCCTGCGCATCCGCCGGTGGGTGAATCCGCACGTGCAGAATCACCGCATCCTCCGGGATCGTCACCTGAACTTCCTGCCACTCCCGACCAACCGGCCACTCGAATTCCGATACCTGATGCTCAGCAAAACTGGCCTGCCGAGTACGCCACGTGATGCGCCCACGACCAGCCCCCCCGGCATGTGCACGCAACCGCAGCACCGCAGTCACCGGGCCGACAAGATCAAGCCGGGAATGCGTCAGAAACATCCGCCCACTCGACCCGTCAGCATTCGACTCAATCGACAGACCGGATGCGGTCCTTCTGAGCTGACCATTACGAACAATCCAGCCCTGTACTCCCTCCTCCTCAACACCACCCGCAGTCCGCGAAACTGCCGGGATCAACTTGTGCTCACCAAACAGATCCTCATGCCGCTGACTGAAAGCCGAGGCCTCCTCCGACAGTCCCGGTGGCTGCAGATCTGCAGCCCATTCACGCAGCCGACGGTCAAGGCGAGCAACCAACTCAGGCTGCTGCTCGGCCAGATTCCGCGACAGATGCTCCCCCTCCGGAGTCGATACATCAAACAGCAGCGGTGGCCGATTGCCCAGCCGGATCAGCTTCCACGGCATCTCCAGCACAGCCGACTGAGACGCCCAGCGCCAGAACAAACGTTCGTGCGGAGCATCTTTCCGCTGCCCGGTGACATACGGAGTCAGATCTGTTCCATCCAGTTGCCCGGCTGTATCCAGCCCCGCTGCAGCAGCCGCGGTCGCAGCCACATCCAGACTGCTTACCGGCTGCGAATAGACCTGACCGGCCGGCCAGTGACCGGGCCAGGCACCAACAAACGGTGTCCGGATACCGCCCTCACTCAGCATGCCTTTCTGACCTGCAAGCGGACTGTTCAAAGAACCATCCCACGCAGTTCCAAGTGGAGCTCCATTATCACCGATGAAGAAGATCAGAGTGTTCCGATCCGCACCCAGCTCACGCAGCTTTTCACGAATTCGGCCCACACCATCATCCATGGCAGCGATCATCGCCAGCGCCTGACGTCGCTGCAGTGGCAGATACTCAGGAGTTCGACTGAACCAGGGCTCCGGAGACTCCAGCGGTACATGCGGGGCATACCACGCCAGATACAGAAACCACGGCTGCTGCGGTTCCGCCGCCCGACGATTCAGAAACGACAAAGCCGCCTCCGTCTGCACAACAACCCGGAAACGATTGTCTGTAATCAGCTGCGGTGGATTCTGTACCGGACGTCCCAGCAGATCATGAGACGCATAAAACTGACGCAGCTCACCCCGAAAATACTCATCAAATCCCTGCTGATGCGGCATATGGTCGGGCAGTATCCGCTGTGACTTCTCGACTCCCTTCGCCGCACTGATATCCAGATGACACTTGCCAACCCAGCCGCTCAGATACCCCTGCGGACGCAGACGCTCAGCAATTGTCACCTCACTCAGCGGCAGCGGACCCCGATTGTTATCCTCCACTCCAAATCGCTGCTGATAGCGCCCCGTTAATAATGCCGCTCGCGAAGGAACACACTGCGGCGCCGTCACATAACCCCTCGAAAACAACACACCATCCCGCGCCAGCTGATCAAGATGCGGAGTCTGAACATCAGGATCCACCCCCTGAATTCCAAGATCCGCCCAGCCATGGTCATCGGTATAAATCACCACGATATTGGGACGGCGCGGCGCCATCAGCGTCAGATTCGCCCGCTGCAGTCCAGCCAGCGCACGCCGATAAAACTTCCAGTTGTCCTCACCCAGAGAATTCAGCACAGCATTCGGATTATGTGGTACAGCCGGCAACTGCCGATACTCATGCGGAATCTGCAGTGACTCAAGATGACGATGGAACTGCTGATTGTGCTGCAGCGTTTCATCGCGATCACCCACAACCTGCCGAATGACCCGCCCGACTCGCAGTCGTTCAGCTTCCACCTCCGCCGCACGCCATGGACTCTGAGCTTCAAAGTACTGCTGGTCGCCTCCAAAGACATCCTGCAGCACACGCTCACGCCCCGCAGGTCCCACTCGCGGCGCATCACTCAGATCCAACTGCAACGGACCAGCCCCCAACAGCGAAATCGCACCAAACAACTGAGGATAACGAAAACCCAGACGAGCAGCCCCATAGCCACCCATACTGAAGCCCTCAATCACTCGGCCCTCCGGACTACTCAACGTCCGAAACACACCGTCAATATGCGGAATCAGTTCCTGAATCAGCACAGTTTCCATCCGCACTGAACCATCCTTCCAGTCACACCACATACCGGAAGGCAGGCCATTCGGAAACACCATGATCAGCTGCGGCAGACGACCGGTACGCATCGCTGCCTGGTAGCGCTGAGCAACCTGCGCGACACCCGCATTACCGCCACCCATGCCATGCAGCCAGTACAGCACAGGAAAACGTCGCTGCGGCTGAGATTCATATTCAGGAGGCAGCGAGACGTAACAACTGATCTGCTGACCAACCGTTGGACTGTCAAGCAGCACACGCTGCACCAGAGTGCCGGGGATTTCCGGCAATACCCACTGTGGCGACGGGGGAGATTGGGGCGCGGGAACCGCTGGCAGTTCCTGAGCAAACCCCGTGGCGACCCCCACACTACCCCATATAAATACACACACCACACTCAATTTGACTGACCAACTCATCACCACACTCCTCAGCCCCCAGCACCGGTTACCGAAAAATCCAGCGAAATCCGGTCTGCAGAGCTCCGATTCTGACGAGTTTCTGTCGGACCGACAAGAACGGTTCCAGCCACCGCCCGCAATCCGGTTTGTCTCTGTCCACAACAGCCGATACCCTGTGCGACGTGCAACTGCAATCCTGAACCACGCCACACAATCCGGACCTCTGCGGAGCATTCTCTGTATGCACTTAACCCCGGTTGCCAGCCTTCCTGCTCGCTGTCTGCTGGCCTGCGCCAGCATCGCCTCACTGTTGATCTGCACCGCTGCAGCTGCTGCGACCGATCGACCCAATATCCTGCTGCTGCTCAGCGATGATCACAGTTACCCGTTCGTCAGTACTTACGGTAATACCAGCATCAGCACGCCGGTCCTCGATCAGCTGGCCGCAGAAGGCATGCGATTTCATCGATTCTTCACCGGAGCTCCTCAGTGTGTGCCGTCCCGTGCCTGCCTGATGACCGGGCGATCCGCCGTCGCCGCTCGGATGACCCGCTTCTCTGCTCCGCTGCCTCGCGACGAAATCACCCTGCCGGAACTGCTGCGGGAACATGCCGGATATTACACCGGAATCTGCGGTCGCAGTTTTCACCTCGACGGTGCCTCACGCAACTCACCAGCACTCAGCCGCATCTATGACAAAAATCAGCTCCGCACTTTCGCCGATCGAGTCGACTTCCTGAATACCTGCGGCGATTCCGAAGTCGCCACACAGATGGCCGGATTCCTCGATCGCAAACCTGCCGATCGCCCGTTCTTTCTGTGGGCGAACTTCAGTGACCCGCATCATCCATGGAATGCACCGGCCGAATTTCGACCGGACCCGGCCACTCTGCAGCTGCCGCCTCACTGGCCTGATCTGCCCGGAATGCGCGAACAACTGGCAGACTACTTCGCCGAAATTAATCGCCTCGATCGCACTATTGGCACTGTACTCGACGTGCTGAAACAGAAAGGCCTGTACGATCAGACGCTGATCGTGTTCGCTGGTGATAACGGAGCTGCACTGCCTCACGGCAAGGGCTCGCTCTATGACCCGGGCTCGAATGTTCCACTGCTGATCCGCTGGCCCGGCAACGTCAAATCCGGAGGAGACTCAAAAGCCCTGATCAGCGGCGAAGACATCGCCCCCACACTGCTCGCGGCGGCCGGAGTTCCAGCAGGACCACGCATGAGCGGACACAGCTTTCTGCCCCTGCTGCAGAACCAACTTTTCACTCCGCGAAGTCATGTGTTCATTGAACGAGGCTCACACGGATCCAATGCCCCCGTACGTACCGATATCTCCAGCTCAGGCTATGACCTCGCTCGCGCAGTTCGCAGCGATCGCTGGAAATTCATCTACAACTGTACGCCCTGGGTCCCCTATTCACCTGTCGATTCCGCCGGAGGACCAGGCTGGCAACAGATGCAGGCTGCCGCTGCTGATGGTACCCTGTCAGCACCGCTGATCAGTACCTACTTCACCGCTCCCCGACCTGTCTATGAACTGTATGACCTCGATGCTGACCCCTCAGAACTCCGCAACCTCGCCGGTCATCCGGAAACCGCTGACATCGAAAAAGAACTGCGCGAAGCACTCGCAGAAAAAATGATTCTGGACTTTGACTACCTGCCCCTGCCCGCACTGCCGGATCAGCAGACTCAGCCATCACCGAACAACGGAAAAAAAGCCGGTAATAAAGCCCGTAAACAGTAGCTGCCCACCGACACACAACACAATCAGCCCCACCACAAACAGCGATACACACATCTTCGGTTTCAATGCCTTTTCTCAGGGTCGATCAGATGCCGTCTGCACATGTTGCGCGCCGAACGTTTCTGGCCACCGCCGCTGCCGGTCTTTACACCACAACCAGCGCCGCTGCCAGCCCCCTCGGACCCATCCGCATCGGACAGATCGGCGTCGGACACGCACACGCCTCGAAACTGTCTGTCTATCGCAACAATCCCGACTACGAAGTCGTCGGGATTGTGGAACCGGATGAACAACTTCGCAAAGCTGCACAGGAACGCGATCCGTATCGCGATCTGAAATGGATGACTCGCGAAGAACTGCTGAACACACCCGGCCTGCAGGCAGTGCTGGTGGAAACGCCAGTTCGCGACCTGCTGGATCACGCCGCAGTTTGTGTGGCCGCCGGTAAACACATACACATCGACAAACCAGCCGGACAGTCGCTGCCACAATTTGCGGCGATTCTGCAGGCAGCCGAACAGCAGAAGCTGCTGGTGCAGATGGGCTATATGTATCGTTACAACCCCGGCATCGTTCTGCTGCGGCAGCTGCTCCGCGATAACGGTCTCGGACAGATCTTCGAAGTACATGCCGTGATGAGTAAGGTGGTGGATGCCGCCGATCGAATCCTGCTGGCCGAATTTCGTGGCGGCATGATGTTCGAACTGGGCTGCCACATCCTCGATCTGGTGGTCGGAATCCTTGGAAAACCAGCTGACGTCACTCCGTATATCCGACACTCAGCCCCACTCAAAGACAACCTGAACGACAACATGCTGGCCGTGCTCGAATACTCTCAGGCAACTGCCACTGTTCGCACAACAGCGATGGAAGTCGACGGATTCCGCAGACGACACCTGACAGTCTGTGGCTCTGCGGGCACCTTTCATCTGCAACCTCTGGACAATCCAGCCGCCGTGCTGACTCTGTCAGCCCCGTATCGCGACTTCAAAGCCGGCACTCAGGACGTCAGCTTCCCCCGTTATATTCGCTACGTGGATGACGCTGCCGATATGGCCCGAATCATTCGCGGTGAAAAAAAGACAGACTTCCCCTCCGCACATGACCTCGCCGTCCAGCACACACTCCTGAAAGCCTGCGGCGAAAAAATACCCTCAATCGACCAATAACACCACACACCTGAACGGTCACACCAGCCCCCCCACTGACCACTGACCACTGACCACTGACCACTGACCACTGACCACTGATTACTGACCACTGATTACTGATTACTGACCCCTGACCCCAGCTCGCCCCAATACACCCCAACAGCACACACTTTCGTATCTTTCGTGTCTTTCGCGGTTAATAACCCCCCCAGCCACCCCCTGAATTTTCCGTGTCTTCCGTGTCCTTCCGTGGTTCAAATCCCTCCAGCCATCCCCGCACTCTTCCGCGTTTTTCCGCGTCCTTCCGCGGCAAAAAACATCACCCAACCTACACCCGTTGGCCCACGCCCACGGCCCGGGACCACCGAGCACCAGCTCGGTACCCCCCCCCTCACCACACCCCCTGCCCGCCCCCCCCCATAACCACCCCCCGTACCGCAACACCACCCTGCGGCTCGGCAGGAGCCTCGCCCTCCCAAACGCAACCCCCACTGCCCACCGCCCACCGCCCACTGATTACTGACCACTGATTAC
>CAIOKE010000293.1 GCA_903858815.1 uncultured Planctomycetaceae bacterium
CCCCCCCCACCAACTGCACTCGAACGCCGCGGGATGCAACCACTCCGGGGGTGCCCCGGCACCTACAGCCCATATGTCCCTGCTGTACGGTTACGTTCACTGGGTGTGCTCGCTGATTTCGCATTCGTGTTTCGCCCCTGCATAAAGCGTGGGCATGTCTGCCTGCAATTCAGCCGATGAAGGCGCTGGGAACGTGGCAGAAGAGAAAAATCACTGCGAAAACCGTCGCGAAAAACCTGAAGAATCCCGCACTGACGAAGTTTCTCCCTCGAATCCGCGCCGAATTTCTTACTTTGGCACACTGCTTGCATTTGCATGTACCCGGAGGCAGTCAACGGAGTGGTGGGACCCGTTGATTGCATGAACTCCGCAGGGGTTAAAGGAGGGGAAGGTCAGGAATCTCGCCTGTTCTCGCTCACATGGGTGCGTGGCCCGAGCGGGAAGCTCCTGCCGAGGAGTCTGCCTGCAGACTTCACGGTAGAAAGGGGAAAGGCTTTAAGCCTTTCCCCTTTCTTTTTTGGCTGCACGTAAAGTGCTGTGCGTGGGTTTGCTGTGCCGTCTGAGGATTGGTGATTCTTCACCACCGAGGGACACTGGGGCCAGTTGTCAGGGCACGCAAAGTTCCCCTTTGGGAGGGCGTGGCGTGTACCGAGCCGAGGGCTGGCGGGCAACCGCAACGGTGTCACAGCAGCAGCGAGCCTTCGATCGCCAGCAATGTACGTTTGATCTCAAGGCCACCGGAATAACCGACAAGCCGTCCATTGCTGCCAATGATGCGATGGCAGGGAATGATGACGGGAATCGGATTACGACCATTTGCCAGTCCAACGGCTCGGCAGGCACTGGGCTGTCCGATGTCTGCAGCAATCCGAGCGTAGCTGGCGGTTTGTCCCCACGGAATCTGCTGCAGAGCAAGCCAGACCTTCTGCTGGAACTGTGTGCCGGCAGGACGCAGCGGCAGCTGGAACGTGCGCAATCTGCCGGCGAACCACGCCTGCAATTGTTCCACGGCGAGGACAGCCAGCGGGTGCGCTGACTGCTCGCGGGGGTGCTGTTTCAACGGGGCGTTCAGCAACAGTTGTGTAATCCCCTCGTCGGTCCCAGTGATCTGAACCGGGCCGATCGGGGATGTACTGAGGAGAGTCTGGAACATCAGCGTGTTTCGGTCAGTGCGAACAGCCGCCGCCGACGGTCTGAAAGAAGTCTGAGCCTTTGTTGTCGACGAGTATGAAAGCCGGGAAATCGATGACATCAATTTTCCAGATGGCTTCCATTCCCAGCTCAGCAAACTCGACGACTTCCACCGAGCGGATGTTTTCCTTAGCAAGGATGGCGGCCGGGCCACCGATACTGCCGAGGTAGAAGCCACCATGCTTGTGGCAGGCGTCCGTGACCTGCTGACCGCGGTTCCCTTTGGCGATCATCACCATGCTGCCGCCCTGCGACTGAAACAGATCGACATAGGAGTCCATACGTCCTGCTGTGGTCGGTCCAAACGAACCGCTGGCATAACCTGCTGGCTTTTTGGCGGGCCCGGCATAGTAGACGGGGTGGTCCCGGAAGTACTGTGGGAGTGGTTGTCCGGCGTCCAGTCGTTCCTTGAGTTTGGCGTGTGCGATATCACGAGCAACGACGATCGGACCGCTCAGCAGCAGACGCGTCGTGACCGGGTATCGATCCAGTTCGCGAAGGATGTCAGGCATCGGGCGGTTGAGGTCGATACGAACGGCCGTTTCATCGCGTACTTCGCGCAGTTCCGCCGGGATAAAGCGAATGGGATCTGTTTCCAGCTGTTCGAGGAAGACTCCGTCGCGAGTGATCCGGCCCTTTGCCTGTCGGTCTGCACTGCAGGAAACTCCGATGCCTACGGGCAGCGATGCGCCATGTCTGGGCAGGCGGATGACGCGCACATCAAGTGCAAAGTAGCGGCCTCCGAACTGGGCGCCGATACCGCAGTTGCGAGCAGCTTCAAGGAGTTGAGCTTCAAGCTCCACATCGCGAAATGCGCGGCCCCCGGCGCTGCCGGTTGTGGGCAGATGATCCAGATACTTCGTGCTGGCCAGTTTGACGGTCTTGAGAGTGGCTTCTGCTGAGGTGCCTCCGATCACGAAGACAAGGTGGTACGGTGGGCAGGCGGCAGTGCCAAGTGACATCATTTTCGTGGTAAGAAACTGCACGAGTGTCTGTGGATTCAGGATCGCTCGAGTTTCCTGATACAGGTACGTCTTGTTTGCAGAACCGCCACCTTTGGCAACGAACAGAAACTGATACTGGTCGCCGTCGCAGGCTGCCAGATCGATCTGAGCCGGCAGGTTGGTATTGGTGTTTTTCTCGTCCCACATGGTCAGCGGAGCATTCTGCGAGTACCGCAGGTTGTTCTCTGTGTAGGCGTCGTAGACACCGCGGGCGAGGGCCTGTTCATCACCGGATGACCAGACGGCATGGCCTTTCTTACCAACGATTGTGGCGGTCCCGGTGTCCTGACAGAACGGCAGGACACCTTTGCTGGCCACATCGGCATTTCGCAGCATGGTCAGTGCCACCATGCGGTCATTTTCCGAGGCTGCGGGATCATCAAGGATGGCTGCGACCTGCTGCAGGTGAGCGGGACGCAGGAAAAAATTGATGTCATGAAATGCCTGGGCACTGAGCAGCGTGAGGGCTGCCGGGTCGACGCACAGCACGTCCTGCCCCTGAAAACTTTGCACCTGTACATGATCGTTCGTCAGCAGTCGCCACGTTGTGTGATCAGCCCCGGTCTGAAACATGGGCTCCCAGGAAAAATCGGCGGTCGGCACGGGTCAGCTCTTTTCTGCAAGTGTCTGCGAAACGTTTCAGGGCGATCTGCTGTGTGGTGTGATCCGTCAATTCTGTTCGGACTTCTCTGTCGATGGCGTCTTTTTGGCGGTTGATTCCGGGGGCAGAGAACGGATTCTTGCTTTTCGGATGCGGCCGGTGGTGGCGTAAGTTGCGAATCCAAACGGCTTGGATCGTTCCACTTCGAATCGCACGCCGATTCGCCGATCCTTTGTGTCGACATCGACAATCTGATTGTCATCGATCCATGCATTGATGTGGTTATCGCGAACCACAAGGCGGATGCG
This sequence comes from uncultured Planctomycetaceae bacterium, assembly GCA_903858815.1. GTDB lineage: Bacteria > Planctomycetota > Planctomycetia > Planctomycetales > Planctomycetaceae > SXXK01. The sequence continues at coordinate 3,105 of CAIOKE010000293.1, forward strand.
GTACCAGCGTCCCTTGTCGAACTGCTGGTACGAGGTGGTGTCGTTTTCTGAGGCATCCATTCCATCAAGGCTGCTGATGCCACAGACTCCACCGCCCCAGCCACCGATGATCAGCGAGCAGAAGTTGTCCTGAATCGGGAAGGTCAGCCCGGCGAAGAAATCTCCGCCCGCTTCGCGCTGGGCTTCGAACTGCACTTCGTAATTGGACTTTGGCAGTTTCTTTTCGGTGTGGATCCCGGAAAGATCAGCGCCCTGAGTGATCACGACATCCCCGTTTTCCACCAGCACATCACCTTCGCCACCAAAGTTGGTGACTTTCCAGCCATCGAGATTCTTCCCATTGAACAGGGGCAGCCAGCCGTCAGTATCAGGTTGAGGTTCTGCTGCCGGTGGTGTTCTGGTGGCCTGTTCGTCATTGGCCGACAGTGGCATGGCGGGAACGCAGGCCATGAACGTCAATATGACAAAGAGGCGACGTGATAGGTTGAGGCTGAGCGGTTGAGGAGTGGCAGGGATCATCGGAGTGTTTCCTGTGTGGCGACGAGAGGTGTCTGCGGAGCTTCGTTGAGGATACCGCAAACCATGGACTTCGGCCATGGTGCGGGGGGGAACAGTGGTTGCGGGGGACAAACAGTGTGGTGATCCTGTGTGCTCTGCCAGCTTTGTGCAGATTGCCTGAATTTTGGAAAAAACGGGGTGGGGATTTCTGGTCGGGGCTCAGCGGGGGTTGGTTGGGTTTGCCGTAAAGTGCTTTGCTGTCGTTGTTTGTGTCATTTCCTCCGGGCCATATTTCGTATTGACCCGAATCTGCTGGTTGCCATAGAAAACGGCGGGAAACCAGCGAGATCTGCCGATTGGGCATGGTCTGTGCCGGGATCCTGCCGAAATACGGGCACATTCAGCAGCGATGCGAGCGTCATGCGGGCATTAACCGACAGCACAGGCCTTCGGAAAGGACTCCGAAACACCGGGGACGGTGTCGTGCTGCGCAGTCGTCGGGTGCCTCTGCGTGATCTGTGGCTGTTGTGGCTGCTGGCGATAGTGTTGCCGCTGTTTTCGGGTGGCTGCCGGGAGGCGAATCATTTTTACGCAGAAAGTCCGTGGTATGGTGGCCGTACGCTGCCGGACAATCTGCGTCTGCGTCGGCAGGCCAATCCTCAGGAAGTCGACCTGTCGCGACTGGCTGGTGGCACGGGCAGCAATCAGCAGATTGGGATTGGTGATGTGCTGGAAGTGCAGATTGCTGCGGGTCTGCATGAGAATGATCAGTCCACGACGGCGGTGCGTGTGCAGTCGGATGGCTCGATCATTCTGCCGGACATCGGTGCTGTGCTGGTTTCGGGTCTTGAGCCGCAGGCGGCCGAGGCGATGATTCAGTCCGAGGCGGTGAAGCAGGATCTGTATCGCAATCCGACGGTGACGGTGTCAGTGAAGCAGCAGAAGAAGAATCGGGTGCGAGTGCTGGGAGCGGTCAAGAACGAGGGCACGTACGACCTGTCACCGAATTCGAGTGATGTAGTGTCGGCACTGGCGGCAGCCGGTGGTCTGGCTTCGAATGCCGGCCAGAAGGTGGAAGTGCGCAATCCGGGAGGCACGGTGATGCCCAGTGAGCCAACGCCACCGGCGGTGGCGGGCAATCCGGACAGTCCACTGATTCAGGCGAGTGCCGGGAAGACAGTTCGTCCGGCATCTTACACGATTGATCTGATTTCGGCGGCTCGTTCGGGCGAGGGTCAGTATCTGGTGGAGGATGGCGGGATCGTGATGGTTGAGAAGCGGGATCCGCCGCCGATTTTCGTGCAGGGTCTGGTGCGGGCACCGAATCAGTACGACTATCCGATTGGCAAGGATCTGCGACTGCTGGATGCGATATCGCTGGCTGGTGGGATGTCCAATCAGATGGCGGACAAGATTTTTGTGGTGCGGCAGATTGAGGGTCAGACGGAGCCGGTGCTGATTCAGAGCAGCTGGCGGCGGGCGAAACGCAGCTCGGAAGCCAACATCCGTCTGGGTCCGGGCGATGTGATTTCGGTGGAGCAGACTCCGGGAACTGTCTTCATGGATGTGCTGAATATTATCAGGTTTGGTGTGACGGGATCGACAACACTGTTCTGACGAACGGGTTGTCGGGGTGTGCCTGGCAGGGAGGCCAGAGGATGACGGAACAGGATCGGATCCTGACGGGATCGCAGGACGGACAGAATGCAGCGGCAACCACGCTGCATCTGATCTTTCGTTTTCTGCGCACAGTCAGGCTTCGCAAAGGCATCCTGGTGGCTGCTCTGGTGATGTCCACGATTCTGGGCATGACGTATTACATCACGGCTGAGCGGATCTATGAGTCGACGGCATCATTGTACGTGGTGCGTAAGGGGTCCGGTGTCACAGCGGACGCGACATCCACATCGGCCAATCCTGTGACGGAAATGCCGACCTACATTGCTCTGATGTCTGAAGAGGAAGTGATTGCCAGAGCTCTGAAGATACTGCCGGAGAAGTACCGCCGTGTGGATCTTGAGGGGTATCCGCAGAGTGCATGGATCCGTAAGGTGCGGGATAATCTGCAGGCATCTTCGGCGTACAACACGAATGTGATGGACATCAGTTATCGATCGCGTGATCCGCGGGCTGCTGCGGCGATGCTGACGGCGATGCTGGCGGGTTATGAGCGGTGGCTGAACGAGACGAATCAGGGTCTGTCAGAGCAGGGTCTGAAGACACTGGGGACGCGTCTGGAGGTGATTGAGCAGGAGGTGAAGTCACTGCAGGCACGTCGGCTGAAACTGAAGGCGTCGGCACCTGAGCTGGTTGATACGGGTGAACGCAATCAGAACAGTCTGAATACGATTTCGAAGAACATCGAGCTGCTGACGCAGGAGTATATCAATGCGCGGCGGCGGACCGAGGAGGCTCGAACGACTTCGCAGGAGCTGCAGCGGGCGATTGCAGGTGGTGAGGATATCCTGCAGTTTGCCATGGAAGCGCTGGACTCGGCCGGCCGGCAGCTGGTGGAACAGTCGATGGGACTGGGGACTCAGGACAGCTATCACGTGCAGCGGATCATGCAGGAGATTCTGGATCTGCAGTCGCATCTGAATGAGGCGCGGCAGAAGTATGGGGCTCGGCATGCTCGCATCAGGGCGCTGGAAACGGAGCTGCAGGTGAAGGAAAAGTATCTGGCTGAATTTCCGGAGATGCAGCGGGCTCGCACTGACACGATGACGCGTGACGTCCTTGCACCGCGACTGGTGCAGTACCTCAATCAGCAGATTCTGAAACTGGAGCTGAATGAGAAGGCGGTTTCGGAACGTCTGGCTGCTGAGCAGTCGCGTGCTCAGAAGCTGTCGCAGACGCTGACCGAGCTGGGTGATCTGGATCGTCAGATTGAGCATTTGTATGAGCAGCAGTCGTCACTGCAGTCGCAGTCGGATGGGATTGGACTGAACAAGGATACGTTTCTCAGTACCAAGGTCTCCAGTCGTCCGACGGTACCGATTCGTCCGGTGTCTCCGCGGCTGCCGATTGCGGTGCTGCTGTCGCTGCTGATTGGCACAGGGACCGGGCTGGCGGTGATCTGGGTGCTGGACATTATGGATGACCGGTTCCGGACACCTGAGGAGCTGAAGCTGCATCTGGATACGCAGGTGCTGTCGATGATTCCGCGAATGTCTGAACTTCCAGGTGAAGGCTTCGATGCTGTGATGTGTCATGTGCGTCCGCATTCACGCGAGGTGGAGGCGTTCCGTGCACTGCGAACGAGCATTGAGTTTTCCACGCAGGATACGAATCGTCTGGTGATCACCAGCACCGAGCCGGGTGATGGCAAGACAACAGTTTCGATGAATCTGTCGGTTGCTTATGCACAGTCCGGAAAGCGGACTCTGGTGATTGATGCGGACATGCGTCGGCCAGGTCTGTCGACACTGCTGGGACTGCGGGATGATGTGGGTTTGTCGCGTCTGCTGCGGTCTGCGGATGATCTGGAGACGGCGATTGCAGCCAATCTGCGGACGACGGTCGTGCAGGGTCTGGATGTGATTTCCTGCGGGCCTCGGCCGGTGAATCCGGCTGAGCTGCTGCAGTCGGAACGGTTTGCGGCGCTGCTGTCATGGGCAGAGACGCGTTATGACCAGATCGTCGTGGATGCTCCACCAGTGCTGGCAGTCAGTGACCCGGCGATTGCCGGGCGTCTCGTGGATGCGGTGGTGCTTGTGGTGCGACCGGATAAGGATCGCCGGCGGATGGTGATTCGAGCGGCGGAAACGCTCAGGACTCTGGGCTGTACTCTGCTGGGAGTGGTGGTGAATCATCTGAACGTGGACGATGCCGGAGGCTATGGCTACGGGTATGGTTATGGGTACGGATATGGGTACGGGTATGGTCATGATCAGGAACCGGACGAGCAGTCCGGAGCTGGCAGTCATCCGAGTCTGTCGGGCTATGGTGTGATGAGCGGTCAGTCGGCGACGGCCGGTCAGTCAGTATCAGCGGGTTTATACAGCATTTCGGTGGGTGGCAGCCGTGGATCCGGGGATTCGTCACGCGCCGCCTGACGGGCGTGTCGGACAAACAGGCAGAGTGGAGCATGTCCAGTCGTCGAAAAACCTCTCAGACCGGATTCAGCGCGACAGCCGTCAGGCGATCGCTGTGGCGTGAATTGTCTGCGCGGCCGCGACTGTTGAATCTGACGGACCTGCTGATTGGCATACTGCTGCTGTTGCTGCCATTTGTGATGGGTGGGCGTGAGGCGTGGGGCCAGTGGCTGCTGATTTCCACGGCCTTTCTGCTGGGAACTGTCTGGCATCTGCATCGTGTTTTTGAGGGTGGTCGTCTGCGACTGCTGGCTCTGGAGCCACTGCTGGCTGCTGGTCTGCTGCTGGTCTGGCTGCAGAGTCGCGAGCTGCCGGCGGATGTGCTGTCCCGACTGTCGTCCGGCTACCAGCGATTGATTCCGGTCTGGAGTGAAGTGCAGGGGGTGACTGCGGACAGCAGTGCGGTGTGGTCAACGGCCAGTTTCATTCCGGGCGAGACGCGACACGGCTTTCTGATACTGCTGGCCTATGGTCTGTTCGGTGTGGTGCTGGCTCAGCGTTTGCGAACGGAGCAGGATTGTCGGCTGGTGCTGAAGGCTGTGGGCGTGTCAGGTCTGCTGATGTCAGGTTTTGCCATTCTGCAGCTGGTGACATCGAACGACTGTTTCTTCTGGTTTTATCGGCATCCGTTCACCGGTACTCGTGAGGTTCTGAAAGGGGCGTTTACGAATCGCAATCACTTTGCGCAGTTTGCGGCGCTGTCAATTGGTCCGTTGTTGTGGTGGGCGATTGCAGCGCGGAAGCCGAAGGAGGCAGCGGAGGTTCTGCAGCGGAAGGGGCTGGGTCCTGCGCGAGGCAATCATTCGCAGTTTGATCAGCTGGTTGATCCGCTGCTGCTGCTGCGTCTGGCGGGAGCGGCGGGTGTGTTTGCGGCGATTATGCTGTCGCTGTCGCGTGGTGGTATGATCGCTGCTGCGACAGCTTCTGCAGTGACTTTTGCGGGGCTCTGGAAAGCTGGTCGCATCAGTTCCGGACTGGCATTATCCACGGTGGCTCTGGCAGCCGTGGCGCTGGGTGGTCTGGCCGTGTTTGGCGGTCAGACGCTGGAGACGCGGGTTTCTGATATTGCCAGCCTGGATGCCGCAACACTGGATCCTGCGAATGCACGTCGATCAATCTGGAAGGCTGACCTCGCGGCGTTGAGTGAGTTTCCGATTCTGGGCACCGGGATTGGCAGTCATCGTCACATCTATCCGGCGTACATGGAGGACCTTGCGGACTTCATGACCTTTACATTTTCGCATGCTGAGAGTTCGTGGATTCATCTGGGTCTGGAGGCTGGACTGGCGGGGGTGGCCTTGCTGGCGGCCGGGTTGCTGCTGATCGTTGGCCGACAGCTGCTGGCGGTGATCCGTGGTTCCGATGCAGCGCGAACAACGGCGATAGCGGCCTGTCTTGCCGGGATCACCGGGGGCATTCTGCATGCCGTGGCCGATTTTATCTGGTATGTGCCGGCAATCGTCGTGACGACAATCGCGCTGGCGGTGACCGGTCTGCGGTTGTGTGATGGGTTCAGCAGTGAAGCCGGGGTACCGGTGCCGCGCGCAGCGTGGTTGATGCTGGCGGGGGGCTGCTGTGCGCTGCTGGTGCTGGTGCAGCCTGATCTGGGAAATCGAATCGCTGGTGAGCACTGGTGGCATCAGTACCTGCTGGCATCATTTGAAGCCTCGCGATCCGGCGGCAGTTCCATGTCGGAGTCCGGCGAGCCACTGCCGGATCTGGATGGGCTGGATCAGCAGGAAGAGGGGGAGTATCCGGCGGTGGGTGGTGCTGGCAACGGTGGCCTGCTGGTTGATACGGCTGCTGACACAAACCTGCTGGAATCCGGGGGGGCGTCGTCTGATGGTGACATGTCCGCATTTCAGGAACCCTCGGACAATCCGTTTTCCGATGCGACCGAGACGGCGGATGACACGACGAGCAGCCCGATCGATGGATCCGGTGAACTGAGCGATTACGAGGCTGTGATGACGACGGCGGGGCAGCCGACTGTGCAGCAGCGGATTGCGGTGTGCCGCCGGCGACTGGCCTTCCTGCTGAAAGCTCAGGATGCCTGTCCTGATCAGGTGGATGTGTGTCAGAACATTGCTCGCCGCAGTCTGGAACTGTTTGAGCTGCAGCAGCAGGTTTCGGACAATCCGATGCCTCTGGCGCAGATTCGCGATGCCTGCGTGAATGCCGGGTTTCGGACGAAGGCGGAGCTGCGTGAATTCCTGCAGCGGGCCTGTGGCGAAAACGAGCGGTTGATTGTGCTGGCTGATACGATGGCGCGGCGGGCACTGCGCAGCTGTCCGCTGCAGATTGACCCGTGGAAGACGCTGGTGCTGACCAGCTTTATTCATGATCCGAAGGATGCGCTGCATGCCCGCATCATGGCTCAGACGATGCGGCTGGGCAAATATAATCCGACGGTACGGTTCTTTATCGGTCAGGCATTGGCGCTGGATGGTCGTGCTGAAGAAGCGTTAGCGCAGTGGAACACGGTGTTTCATTCCACGAAGGCCATGCGTCTGCAGATGCTGCAGCTGCTGGCCGATCGTCTGTCCGCTGACGCGTTGCTTGCCAGTTTTTCTCCGGATCTGCTGGAGCTGGAGGACGTGTATGATGTTTACGGCCGGAAGGATCGGCCGAACGACATGCAGCGGCTGATGCAGGCGATCAGTGAGCAGAGTACCGCACTGGCAGTGGAGTCTGGACAGCCGGTGGAGGGTTATGAGAAGTATGTACCGGTGCTGATGAAGGCGAATCGCATTGCGTGGAATCTGAAACAGTACACGGTCAGTCAGACGTTGTTGCGGCGGGCGATCGCCTGCGATGCGGCAGCGGAATCTCCGCGGCGTGCCCTTGGGTTGCTGCTGATGGAGCGTCAGCAGTATGAGGATGCTGAGAAGTTGTTTGAGTGGTGTTACGAGCAGACGCCGGGGGACGTGCGTCTGGAGGAGTTGCGGCGGGAGTGTCGGCGGTTGAAAACGCAGCAGCGCAGGTTGCGCACGGCGGCCGCGGAAAAACCGGCATTGGCGGAGCCGTTGACAGAGGGCTCGTCCGCGACGCCCTGACGCCCGGTGCGGGCTGTCTGCGGGGTGGTGCGGGCTGATCGAAGTCCGGAAACTTCAGGAATCGGATCAGACGGATCCGGAGCGATTCGGCTGCCTGCCGTTTTGAAATCTGCGTCGGCTGGGTACACTGCGATGGGTCCGGCGGGCCTGGGGGCAGCGGACGGATGTTCAGAAAGACAGTTGTCATGGGCAGTCTGAAGCAAGCGGGATTAGCAGACCAGTTGCGGCGTTTGTCGCAGAGTCTGGAATCGGGATCTGCCAGTGCTGAGCGTCTGCGAGCTGCAGGACGTGAGCTTCTGGAGTTGCGACAGCAGCAGCAGGAGCAGCAGAGCGAGCTGCAGGTTCGTTACCAGTCGCAGCGTCAGATGTGGCAGTCTCAGCACGAGGTTGAGGTTCATGAGCGTCGTCAGCAGACGGAGCGGCGCTGGGAGCAGCGTCGTCTGCAGCTGCAGCAGGCATCACGGTCGCGTCTGTCAGAGCTGCAGATTCGCTGTGCGGCGGAGTGTGAAGCGGCAGAGCAGAAGCTGCAGAGTGAATTGTGGGTGCTGCAATCGGTGTGTGATGAGACGCAGGAGGACACCCCGCTGAGCGAGGCGGCTCGTGCGCAGGAGAATTTCCAGACGCAGTTGCAGTGGTTGCAGCAGCGGTTGTCTGATCTGGATCAGCGGATCGGGGTCTCTGCGGACTATCTGCGGCTGTGCCATGCGCGAGCTGACGAGACGCAGCCGTCGCCGGTGGCGGAAGCCCGGAATCGTGAGGAGGCGCGGCAGAAGGCGACGGAGCAGATGGATGACGCGTTGCGGTGTGCGGTGGAGATTGACCGCCGATCGCTGCCGCAGTGGGTGCTTGGCTGGCGAGTGCTGGGTCTGGGGTTGCTGATATTTCTGACGGTGGCTGTGTTCAGCACGATTGCGCGGGCTGATATTTCGCTGTTTCTGAATCCGGCGGCCGGGCGTGCAGACTGGCAGTGGCTGGGCGTGTCGTGTCTGATTGGCGGCGCGGTGGCCTTTCTGGTATCGCTGATCATGGTCAGCATAGTGCAGGGGCAATTGCGGACGGCCTTTGCCGGTATGCAGCAGAGTACCTCGAATGCGCAAGCGTTATCGCAGTACTGGCAGCAGAAGACGGCGCAGGAGGTTGCGCGACTGCAGGCAGTGGGTGAGCGTTGGCTGCAGGAGATGCAGCAGCGTCGTGCGCAGCGAATCTCTGTTCTGCGGTCAGAGACGGAGCAGCAGACTGGTGAGCTGCAGGCCGAACTGCAGCGGCAGCGGCAGCGTGAGCAGCTGGAGCTGGAGGGGCTGCTGGAGGAAGTGGCGCTGGAGGAATCGCGGGAGGAGTCTGAAACGGATGCGTGGAGCGAGCGAACTGAGGCGCAGCAATTTTCACAGTTGCAGCAGCAGTTTCGCAGTCAGCAGCAGGCTGCTCAGCAGCGCATGCAGCAGGCTGAAAGTGGTCTGCGAGCGACCATTGCTGGTCTGTTGGCTGACTGGACTGGGGCATTGCGGGCTGTGCAGGGAGTGGCTTCCGAGTCGACAGCAGCAGCCGGGGCGGATCGTGGCTGGAGTGCGGCGGGCTGGACTGCACCGAAGCAGTTGCCGACTGTGTTGCCCTGTGGAACGGTGCGGGCCGTGTTTCCGCCCTGCCCTGTCCTGCCGGATGCAGTCCCGGGGCTGGCAGAGTCCGGCAGTCTGCCGATGGAACTGAGCATGCCTGCGCTGCTGCAGTTTCCGTCGGAGACTTCGATTTCTGTCTGTCATGACGCAGCGGGTCGTGAGGCGGCACTGGATTTTATGCGGATGCTGCTGCTGCGACTGCTGACGGAAGTGCTGCCGGGGCGAATCCAGTTTACTCTGATTGATCCGATCGGTCTGGGTCAGAGTTTTTCCGCGCTGATGCATCTGGCGGATTTCGACGAGTTGCTGATCAACAGTCGGATCTGGACGGATGCGGTTCAGATTCGTGATCGGCTGCAGAAGGTGACGGAGCACATGGAGAGTGTGTTTCAGACGTATCTGCGGAGTGAGTTTGAGACGATCGAGGACTACAACCGGGCGGCCGGGGAAGTTGCAGAGCCGTATCATTTTGTGGTGATTGCCGGGTTTCCGGCGGGGTTTACCGAGGAGGCGTGTCGCAGTCTGTCGGGGATTCTGACCAGTGGTCCGCGGTGTGGTGTGCATGCGATTGTGGCGTGGTCGCCGGACCAGCCTGTGCCGCGGAATTTCGACACTGAGCTGCTGCGGACGGAGTGTCTGCAGTTTGGTGTTCGCGGGGGTGTGGTGCAGCCGACGCTGCTGGCGGAGCTGCCGGCTGCATTGAGTGATCGGCTGCGATTTGCGGTGACACCGGCGGTGGACTCCGCGACCAGTGTCAGTCTGGTGCGGATGGTGGGTGAGCGCAGTCGTGATGCGCGGCGAGTGGAGGTATCATTTCAGCGGATTGCACCGCGTGCTGAGCTGTACTGGTCGGACAGTACGGCAGAGGGCATCAATCTGCCGATAGGTCGGGCCGGAGCTGCGCGACTGCAGTATCTGCGGCTGGGACGTGGTACCAGTCAGCATGTGCTGATTGCCGGCAAGACGGGTTCGGGCAAATCCACGCTGATGCACATTCTGGTGACGAATCTGGCGCTGCATTACAGTCCGGATGAGATTGAGTTTTATCTGGTGGACTTCAAGAAGGGTGTGGAGTTTCGCAGTTATGCGGCCTGTCGTCTGCCGCATGCTCGCGTGATAGCGATTGAGAGTGATCGGGAGTTTGGTTTGAGTGTACTGGAGCGTCTGGATCAGGTGCTGCAGGAGCGTGGTGAGTTGTTTCGCGCGCGGGGGGCGCAGGATGTTCCATCGTTCCGTCGTCTGCATCCGGCAGAGCGGATGCCGCGAGTGTTGCTGCTGATCGACGAGTTCCAGGAATTCTTCACCTCGGAAGACCGGGTTTCTTCGCGTGCAGCGCTGCTGCTGGACCGCTTGATTCGGCAGGGGCGAGCCTTTGGGATGCACGTGATCCTGGGGTCACAGACGCTGGGTGGTGCATATTCGCTGGCTCGCAGCACACTGGGGCAGGTGGCAGTACGCATTGCGTTGCAGTGCAGTGAGAACGACGCGCATCTGATTCTGAGTGAGGACAACTCGGCCGCTCGGCTGCTGACGCGTCCTGGTGAAGCGATCTACAACGATGCGAATGGTCTGGTGGAGGGCAATCATCCGTTCCAGATTGCGTGGCTGGATGAAGAGCAGCGTGACGAGTTGCTGAGTGGTCTGCCACAGCGACCAGGCCCCGGCACAAAGTCACAGCGGGCGACGATTGTGTTTGAGGGAAATGTGCCACCGCAGATCGAGGAGTGCGGGCCGCTGCAGCACTGGTTGCAGAGCGGGCCCATGGGGAATTCGGGGTTGCCGGTGTGGATTGGCGAGCCTGTGGCGATTGCTCCACCGCTGGAGCTCTGTTTTGAGCCGGCCGCTGGTCAGAACGTCCTGATTGCTGGTCAGGAGTCGGATGCGGTGGACGCGATGTTTGCTGCGGCTGCGATTGCGGGCAGTCTGCATGCGGGGTCAGTCAGGTCACGAGTGATCCTGCTGCATGACGGTCGGGATCAGGTGTCTCTGCAGAATTTCCAGCAGACCTTTGAGCATGTGGATGCAGCGCGCTGGCAGCTGGCGCTGCCGGGGCAGGCGGAACAGGTGCTGCGGGAACTGTGGGATCTGCTGCAGGCTCGCGAGGCCGATGCGGAGCAGCGTGATCCGGTGATTCTGTGCATTCGAAATCTGGGTCAGTTCCGCGAGTTGCGACGGGATGAAGATGATTTCGGGATGGCAGGATTTGGTGCGGCGAAGGAACTGAATACTGCCGGGCGTCTGGGGGATCTGATCCGTCGCGGGCCTGCGGTGGGGCTGCATGTGATGATCTGGTCAGACACCTATGCGAATGCCGTGCGCTGGCTGTCATCATCACTGCTGCGCGAGTTTGATTCACGAGTGGCATTTCGGCTGAATCAGACGGACTCGTCCAGTCTGATTGACACACCGGCGGCAGCGATGCTGGGGCAGGGGCGAGCGATTCTGTATCGGGATCGGACAGGTACAGCGACGCCTTTTCGGCCTTTCTGCTGGCCGACCGGTCGGTGGGCTGCGGGTGGTGATCGGGTGGTGGCTGTGGACAGTCCGGCGCGTGTGATTACCGCGACGGGCAGTGATGACCAACTGGCGGTGACAGACAGCGGTGTGCAGGTCGATTTTCCGGATATCGATGCCTTGACGATTGAGTAGTCACAGCTGGTGATGTCCAGTGTATTCCGGTGCGATTATCGAGAGTGGTGTCGAGTCGTGCTGGATCTGCGGGGATGTGGCGAAAAAGCCACATCCATCGGGGTGGATTTGAGAGGTGACTGGTCAGTTGAGTGTGCTGAAGGTATGCTTTTGGCCTGCAATCGGGCGGTCGTTGTGTGTCTGGCGGCGACTGGTTCGGTGGGAAACTGAGGTCGTTTGGGAGGCGGCAGGTGGTACGCATCGGCATTATCGGCATTGGCTTCATGGGTTACACGCACTTTGAGGGTGCGCGGGATCTGCAGGGTGCTGCGGTCACAGCCATAGCGACGCGTGACGCGAAGAAGCTGGCGGGAGACTGGACTTCGATTCAGGGCAACTTTGGTCCTCCGGGTGGCCACGTCGAGACAGCGCATCTGAAGCAGTACACGGACTACCGTCAGTTGATTGCGGATCCGGATGTGGATCTGGTGGATGTGTGTCTGCCGACAGACAGTCATTTTCGAGTGGTGATGGAGTGTCTTGAGGCTGGCAAGCCGGTGCTGGTGGAAAAGCCCATTTCGGTGTCTCAGCAGGAGGCTGAGACGATGGTTCGGACGGCAACAGAGAAGCGGGTACCCTTATTTGTTGCGCACGTGCTGCCCTTCTTTCCTGAATTTCGGTTTGCGGCTGAGGCGATTCAGGATCAGCGTTATGGACGTCTGCTGGCGGCGAATTTCAAGCGTGTGATTGCTCGTCCTGAGTGGTCCAGTGACATGTCGGATTTCCGGAAGCTGGGTGGCTGGGGCATCGATCTGCACATTCACGACAACCACTTTATTGCTCATGCCTGTGGTCGTCCGACGGGCGTGTTTTCTCGCGGGCTGCTGCAGGATGGGCTGGTGAATCACGTGCACACCAGTTATCTGTATGCGGACGGTCCGGCGGTGACCTGTGTGAGTGGCGGGATTGGCGCGAAGGCGCTCCAGTTTGCTCATGGGTATGAGTTGTATTTTGAGCGAGCGACGGTGCTGTTTGATGCCGGTACGCTGGCGGGCGAGTGGGTTGTCAGTCGTCCGCTGAGTGTTCTTGGCAGTGATGGGACAATGACACATCCTGAACTGGGTGGCAGTGGCAAGTGGTGTGGGGCATTTACGGACGAGTTACAGCTGGCGGTTGATGCCTTGAGTGGTCGGCGTGTTGCGGGTCCGTTGTCCGCCGAAACGGCGCTTGCGGCATTGCAGATGTGCTGGGCTGAGGCTGCCAGTATTGCCAGTGGATCGGCAGTTTTGATCTGATGTCGCGGTGACAGTGATGCTGGTGCGGGGTGCAGCGGAATGAGTCCGTCGCGAGCGGGTCGAGGTTCGAAGCGAGGTTCAGACCCTGAGTTGCTGGCGGAGTCGGTGGATTTACCGACTGTGCAGGATCCGGGGTGGCGGAAAATGCTGCAGCGACAGCTGTTGCAGTGGTATGAGGTGGCTGGTCGGCGGCTGCCGTGGCGACAGTCGCAGGATCCCTACCGGATCTGGCTCAGTGAAATCATGCTGCAGCAGACGACTGTGGCTGCAGTGATCCCATATTTTCAGCGGTTTACGGCGGCGTGGCCGAATGTGGCGGCACTGGCTGCTGCGCCGCTGGATGAAGTTCTGCGTCTTTGGGAGGGACTGGGCTATTACAGTCGTGCCAGAAACCTGCATCGAGCTGCGGGTCTGGTGCTGTCTGAGTACGGCGGACAGTTTCCGCGGGACGTGAAGTTACTGCAGCAACTGCCGGGAGTTGGTCGTTACACGGCTGGTGCGATAGCATCATTTGCATTTGATCTGCCGGCTCCGATTGTGGAAGCGAATACTGAGCGGTTGTATGCGCGATTGCTGGCTTTGCAGGACGACGTGCGTTCTGCGTCGGGTCAGAAGCAGTTGTGGGCGTTTGCAGAAGCGATTGTCTCTGCTGAACGCCCCGGGGACTTCAATCAGGCCGTGATGGATCTGGGGTCGCAGCTGTGTACTCCGACCAACCCGGCCTGTCCGGCGTGTCCAGTCAGTGGTTACTGTGCCGCATATCGTCAGGGTCTGCAGCATGAGTTGCCGCGGAAGCCGCCGCGAGCGGCGATTACGGCGATCTGTGAACTGGCGTTGATTCCCACTCGTGTGCATGGTGGTCAGCGTCAGTTTCTGCTGCGACGTCGGGAAGCCGGAGAACGCTGGGCCGGGATGTGGGATGCGTGGCGTGAGGAGACGCGTCCGGAGGTCGTGGATGGTCTGGGTGGTGAGCACGTCAGCCAGCGTGCGAAGGCCGGCAGTCGTTCGCTGTTCAGTGCGGAGTTCAGTGAGGCGATTCCGGAATCTTCGGTGGAACGGCTGCAGTCACAGTGCGGGGTTCGAGTGGGAGCGGTGCAGGCTGCACTGCAGCTGACGTATTCGGTCACACGGTTTCGTGTGCGTCTGACGGCTGCGGTGTGCGGGGTGCGGGGTGTGCCGCGACGGTTGCCGGAGGGCTGGAAGTGGACGGCAGTGGAGGAACTTGCGGAACTGCCGCTGTCAAAAACCGGCCGACAGATTGCCGACTGGTTGTCACAGATTCTCCTGCAGCAGCCTGAGGGCCTGTAGCAGGTTGCCCTGAGTCCAGAGCAGGGGTGTGATGTCATTCGGCATCCAGTGGCCCTGTTCGCAGAACCATGATTCCGGACAGCGATACTGTGGAAATCGACCGTCTGCAGGCGTCATCTGCTGCAGTGAACGCGAGGCGTGCTGCAGCTGCAGCTGCAGATCTGCAGGATCCCGACTGTGCTGATAACGCTGCCCGAAAATGCACGACAGGATGGGATCAAAAATGCACCATTGAGCTTCCATGCCGGGCTGCAGCAGGCGATCGCGGGCGTCAAGACTGTCACTGAAGTCGGCCGTTCGCTGATCGGCTGACAGCAGTTGTCGATAGTCGGCGCACCAGTATGAGTCACCGAGGTAGCGACGAATGCCGTACGGACCCATCAGATGTGTGCGGACATCAGCAATGATCTGATCTTCAACAGCTGGATCTTTAATGACATTCAGAGGCCAGATCAGAAACAGCAGAGCCGCATCGTAGCGACGATTCTTCGCTGGGTCGGCTTGTATGCATTCGGCGGGCAGAATACTGAGCAGGGCCGTCTGGCAGGCTGTCTGCAGAGATCCCAGCAATGACAGATTCAGTTCGGCTTTGGCGGCAGCGGCTGCAAATGCGGGTTGCGACTGCAGGAGTTCTGCCAGAGTTCGCAGGCCGGCAAGGGCACAGCCGATGCTTGAGGCGGCCACCTTGCGGACTTCTTCCCAGTGACCACTGTCCTCGTCCTGCCAGACTGCAATTCGCTGCCAGTAATCCAGCAGCAGGACCAGAACATCCCACGGCATCTGCGCAGGTGACAGGTGCCCATCGAGTGCGAGGCGACAGGTCAGCCAGAGGAAATAGCCGAGTGCATCATTCTGCGCGTGTGCCCACTTTTCCGGCAGCTCGGTCAGGTCCGTACCGTTGAAGCGGATATGGGGACGCTGCATGGGATCCTGAGGATCTGCGATACCGTGAATGATGTCCGTGAAACGCTGCTGATACTGACGATAAAACCGGGCGATCGTCTGGACGCAGCGAACGGCACTGTCCGCTTCGTTATTGGCCCGATAAAGTGCCCACGCGATCTGCATGTTGTCACGCAGCCAGACTGACCGATATCCGGATGCCTCGAAATCTGCTCCGCTGCCGGCCGCTGCGGAATACAGTCCTGCGGGCAGTGTTGGAAAATCAAACGTGCCCTGCTCTTTCAGGAACTGGATCAGTTCCTGAATTTCGACGGCAGCGACATTCTGCAGCCAGTCTGCTGCGGGCTGGCTGTTCCACTGTCTGCTCATGGTGTTGCTCCCGAACCATGTGTGGTTAAGGCCTGATTTGGCTGGCTGGAACGCGAAGAATCTGCCATTCGCTGCCCTGCCAGACGGGCTGTGCTGCGAATGGTCCCAGGATTCGAGTCAGAATGTAATCGCAGTCCGTCTGCTGCCGCAGTGATTCCAGGTCTCGAGCATCATAAAGTCCATCGCCTGAGCTGTGCAGCGTCCATGCATGCAGCAGCCACAGTCTGCGGTCCCATTCGAGGATTCCTGCGGCGTCCTGCGGGCAGTCCTTGTAGCACACATACTCCGCCCGTTCGGCAAACCATTTGAAGCCAAAGGATTCGCGAGGTGTCAGAATGAGGGCATCGGGTGGTGTATTCTGCCGCAGCCATGCACAGGCCTGCTGCCATTCTGCGTATTGTTTTTCGGTATAGCCGGGTGGTGCGGCTGGACGTACAGCAAAGGCTGCCAGCAGTACGAGGAGTGTCAGCACCGCAGTGGTTCTTTGACTGAGCTGAATGGCCATTCGGTGATGGCCAGCAGCGGCCATCACAGCCAGCAGCGAAGCGCAGAGGGGCAGCAGCGCATCGAGCGTGCGAAATGGGTAGAACCTGAGCAGCGCTGCGCGCCAGCGCCAGTCCGTCAACTGCTCGACGGGAACTGTGTGCCAGCCGACAGCGAGGCCGGCAGCGGCGATTGCTGCCGAGCCAGCCAGCAGGGCCAGCAGCAGTCCTGCCGACTGCCTCTGAGTCGTATTCTGAGTGGTGGCTGGCAGGTGGCACAGCCGACGAAAGCTGCCGACAATCAGGGTGATCATGACAGCGGCGTAGACCCATTGCTGAGCTGTCAGTTCGGTCGGATCGAGGTGATGTCGCAGTCGCCAGAAGACCTGAATAAAACCGGCTCGTGAGAGATCGGCGGCATTCCCGCTGCCAGCCTTCAGAAACAGCACCGCTGGTATCAGACCGGGCAGAGCTGCCAGCAGTGCGGGCACTGAGAACAGCAGCAGGCCATGCAGTCGAGTCCGCAGGTTTCCGGGAGCGGCGAGCAGCTGGGCGGAGCACAGGCAGACGGCCAGCCAGCCGCCGACAACGGGATGCAGTGAGCTGCCAAGGCCACTGCAGAGTCCGGCGGTAATGAGTGAGCGTTTCTGCGGAGTTCCGTGCTGGCCGGCTGCCAGCCAGCCGGCGATGGCCAGCAGAGACAGTCCCCACGCCGGCACCTTGGATTCGAATCCGCCAAGGACCCATTCGCCTGAAAAGCTTCCAGCCAGACTGCAGGCGGCGAATAGGACGGCGGAGAGGCAGCTGAGGATGGGACTGAGCTGCAGTGCGGTTGCTACTCGGACCCAGCCCTGCGCGAGCAGTCCACAGGAGACGATCCGACCGATGACTGTGACGAGCCATGGGGCTGCAATCAGCGTGCTGCCGCCGGCCAGCTGCAGGAAGCAATAGTGAGCATTTGCAGACTGCAGAAAGAAATCGCGTGAGCACCATGCCGGGTCTGCGAGAGCACGAGCTTTGCACAGGTAGTGCGGCTCGTTGACGGCCGGCAGGGGCGCGATCAGGAACGAGATGGCTGTAAAGAACAGCCACACGAAAGCTGCGGATGCTCGGCTGCAGCGGGCAGCCGGCATCTCTGCAGTTTCAGACGCGGTGTTCACCTGAGTCTGTCAGCCCTGGCCTTTGGTGGACTTCTTTGCAGCTTTCTTAGCGGCTTTTTTTACGGCCTTCTTCGCGGCTTTCTTTGCAGCGGCGGCAGGTTTCGCAGCTGATTTTTTGGCCGCTGCCGGCTGCTTCTCGCCGAAGATACGATCGTAGTTCTTCCAGAACTCAGGAGTTGTACCGGTTCTGACAATCGGTCCGCTCATCGTCTGTTGCCTCTGCAGATTGCACGGGTATAGGAGTACAGGAAGTGGCAAGTCTGATATGGATTCCGGCAGGCGTCAAGTATGGGGCTGCCGCTGTGCCGGTGTCTTCAGCCGGTTCCCAGTCCTCGTTCAAAGGCTTCCTGTTCGCGAGCATAGGCATCGGCGGCAGTTTCCAGCGTTGAGCGACTGATCTTCCATGATGGCTGATCTTCCGTAAACCGATTGCAGTGTTCTGTCAGCAGTCGATACAGGAAGCGAAACAGATGCCGGGGAACTCGCAGGCGAGCGAACCTGGCGATCAGATCTTCGCGTGAGACTTCGTCTGCGAAGAAATCACGGATTGTCAGTTCAGGGCTGCCCTGCTGCTGAGCCTCATTGCGGCACGCACGAATTCTGCTGCTGGCCATGTCGAACAGACTTTCCCCTGTCCATTCCAGCGACTTGATCAGATTCTGTTTATCCAGTCGCGAGCGTTCGTAGAATTCCTTTTCTTCGCGGCTGAGGAAGAAAACGACATCGCGTGGCAGCAGCATTTTGAAACCGATGCCCGGATGTTTCAGGAATTTGTTGTCGAACATGGACCACAGAAAGTCACGCATGCGTTCGGCCGACCCGTTGATCAGATGGGGCTCATCCACACGGTCAACGAGAACGACGATGCTGGAATATCCGAGCGGTGTAAGCAATCGCTGCAGTTTTGAAAGCAGTTCGTAGCGATCATCGCTGCGGTCGCGGGATGGAATGGGCTGATCATCGATTTCACCGGCGGGGAAGCCGGCGAGGATTTTCTGCAGTGAGCCACTGCCGTGGTCGAGAATGCGGACCTGGCGAGCGACCTGCCAGCCCCGCCGCCACAGTGACAGCGTGCGTTTCAGCCACGGCAGCCACAGAATGAACAGCAGCAGCGGAAACCACCATTGCAGCAGGCGCGGGAAAGCCGCGGTGGGAGCGGTGAGGACATCGCGGAGGGTGATCAGAGTCAACAGCACAGTACCGACCAGTCCCAGCAGCCAGCGCCAGTGGGCAAACGGGGCGGAATATCCGCATTGACGTTTCAGCAGCTGCCAGCGGGCTGTGTGTGACTGGTCTGAGCTCTGATCATAGAAGGCGGCCAGCAGCAGCAGGTCACGTTTCTGCTGTCGCGGCAGCTTGCGCAGCTGTTCGGGTGAGATACCGGGATCATTCCCCGTGTTGTCCAGCAGTGCTTTGCAGATGCGACGGGTACTGAGAGTCAGCAGAGCATCCATGTGGTCCCAGAGTCGCCATTCCTTCAGAGCGTTATCCGGGTTTCGTCGTCGTCCTCGCAGGCGGTCCTGAAACGCATCAAGAAACGGATTCAGATCGTCGTAGCTGATGACAAACACTCGCTCGTCACTGCATTTCTGGTTGTGGTCAGCAATCGCTTTGACCAGCTGCAGACGAATGGCTGTCTTCCCCGAGCCTTTTTCTCCGAAGACAATGGCTGTGCTGGGATTGCGACAGTCCCCGAGAACTTTGTCCCACGCCGGGTGGTACAGAGCCTGAGCGCAGTGTCGCTGAAAGATGTGATCAGACTGTGCATCTTCCTGGCTGAACGGATTGATGCGGACGCCGTAGTGTTCAAGAAACTGCTGAATCTTCATGTTTCAACTGCAGCCGCGCTGCATTCAGGGTGTTTTCGAGAAGCATGGCGATGGTCATTGGTCCGACACCGCCGGGAACCGGGGTAATGGCTGCGACATGGCCGACTGCCGCGTCAAAGTCGACATCGCCGACCAGTTTGTCAGCCAGTCGATTAATGCCGACATCAATCACGATGGCTGCGGGTCGCAGCCAGTCTCCGCGAACAAAATGCGGGATACCCACGGCGGCCACGACAATGTCGGCAGTGCGACACAGTGCGGCAATATCCGGAGTTCGGCTGTGACAGACGGTGACCGTTGCGTCAGCACCTTTCTGCAGCAGCAGAGCCGCCATGGGTTTTCCAACGATGTCGCTGCGACCGATCACAACGGCGTGTCGCCCGGCTGTGGGAATCCGGCTGACCGACAGCAGCCGCATGACTCCTGCGGGGGTGCATGGCAGGAATCGCGGTCGTCCCTGCAGCATCAATCCGACATTTTCCGGGTGAAAGGCATCAACATCCTTCAGTGGAGTCACAGCATCAAGGATGGCGACAGTATCGAGATGTCCGGGCAGGGGCAGCTGGACGAGGATGCCGTGGACGTCCGGGTTGTTGTTGAGTGAATGGATCAGGGCCAGCAGATGTTGCTGGGTGACATTCGCCGGCAGGCGATGCAGAGTGCTGCGCAGGCCGGCTTTGGCACAGGCCTTTTCCTTGTTGCGAACATACACCTGACTGGCGGGGTCGTCACCTGCAAGGATGGCGGCGAGATGTGGAGTGATCCCGGTTCGCTGGTGCAGGGCTGCAACCTGCCGCTGAGTTTCAAGGCGGCATTGTTCGGCGATCTGCTTACCATCGATGAACTGAGCGGGCATGTTGGAGGATCCGGAAAACGTTCAGCGTGTGAATTCTGGGAAGTCTAAGCGGTATTCCGGTATTATGACGCGGAGATTGCGGGACAATCGACCAACTTTTGACTGTTGGTGGCTGCGGTTCCTGACAGTGGCAATGGTGCGGAGTGGATGCAGGGGGGCGACGTCTGCGGTACACTCTGCGATTCTCAGGGAAATCCGGCGAATCTCGTCGGTGGCAACCAGTCTTTTCCGGAATGCAGCAATGGGACGAATCTCGCTGGCGTGGCGAATCCTGACTGATGGCACTTTCGCACAACTTGTGCAGCAGAAGCTGCAACCGGCTGTGGCCGCTGTCCAGGCCCCTGCTGCCGTCCCCACCGCGGCTGCTTCGACACCAGTCACTGCTCCGGTTGCACCCGCAAAGGCGGTGGCGGCGGGACGCAGCGACGCCCTCAGTCTGCTGGCTGCGCTGCAGCGCGAGGGGCGACTGCTGGATTTCCTGCAGGAACCGATTGAACAGTATTCTGACTCACAGGTCGGTGCTGCAGTGCGGGACATTCACCGGCAGTGTGCCGCCGTTATTGAACGGCAGTTTGCGATTCGTCCGGTGCTGGAGCAGGCTGAGGGCAGCCACGTGTCTGTCAGCAATCCGCCGGGTCCGAAGATTCGCCTGACCGGGCCGGCAGCTGGTTCACCACCGGCATCCGGAAGTCTGGTGCATCCCGGCTGGCAGGCCACGAAGTGCGAACTTCCGGTCTGGCAGGGGGATGTCACGGCGTCCCGAATTCTGGCTCCGGCCGAAGTTGAAGTTCGCTGAGACTGCTGCGGCTGTCGGATCAGAGTTTATCGTCGTAGACTGTGACAGATTCTGAAACGATGAGTGCCCGATCCATTTCATCATACTTCAGTTGCGCCTGGACAACAGCATTTCGGATGATCTGGCGACCGCGCAGCGTAACCTGAAACTTCATCTGTTCATTCGGACGAATGGATACGACTTTGTCGTAACGCACGACATTACCCGGCAGCAGTTTACCGGGGATTTCCCTGGTCCCGGCGGCAAGCACTTCGATTTCTGCCGGTACCTGCAGTGAAATCTGCACATTGCGGGCTTCCGCCGTACCGCGATTGTCGATCGTCACTGTGAAGCCAAAACGTTCTCCGACAGCGACCGGTTTATCCTGACGGCTGATATCAGCCGTGACGTTGTGGATGCCTTCGACTTCCACAATGGTGTTGTCCTTGGCTTCCGAACGAAAGCCTGAGTTCTCGACCACCACAACTTTCGATTCCAGTTGACCAGCAGCTTCTGGAACCAGTGCGAGGTCGAGGACAACGTGTCGTCCCGGTCCAATCACTGGCAGGTCCCAGCGTACCTGTCGTGTGAGTGAATCGTATTTGCCATTGGCGCCAATTGATTCGACACGCATGCCTTCGGGGACCTGTTCGACAACGTATGCCCCGGCAGCATCGAACTGTGTTTCATTCCTGACGATATTCTGGAACCGAGCCGGGTGACTGACGTAGCGTTTTTCCGGGCCGGTGCGTTCGATGACCAGCTGTGCACCGATGATGCGGATTTCAGCGCGAGCAATTGTGGGGGCAGTTCCATCTGCTTCGACTTCTGCGGTAATGCGGACTCGTTCCCCGGGTTCAGCGGCAACGACAGTGAGGTCGACGGACTTTGTTTCGCCGGCTCGCAGAACGTCGATGGTGTATTCCAGATCTCCGCCTTCAGGATGTCGCAGTCCGGGCGGCAGTACGCTGCGGAGGACAACGTTGGCGGCATCGCCACTGCCACGATTTGTGATGCGGAACTGGACTGGCACTTCGCTGCCCAGCGGGACGGCATTGGGACCGGCCACATCCAGCTGCAGTTTTGGCGAGCGGATCACGGTGGCTGATCGTACCTGAGCGCTGAAGCTGACAGTGGCTGTGCCGTCAATCGTCCCTTCACCAGTCGGGCGGACGCGAACAACGATTTCTCGTGAGGCACCGGCGGCCAGCGCACCGACTGACCAGCGCATTACACCACCGGAAGTGGTTGTGGGCGGTGGATTCGCACTGATCAATTCCGCTGTGCCACCCAGCTCATCTTCGATGGTCAGGTCATAGGCGGTCATATCTCCCTGATTCTGCAGGATGATGCGATAATCCAGCGGGACACCGACTGTGGCAGTTTTGGGAGCCTGCTTTTGAATTGTCAGGTGCGGCCGAATGGAATCGGGCGTATCGGGCTGAGCCTGCTGACCGGCGGACGGGATTCTGCGTCCATCTCCATCACCGGGCAGGCTGTCGAGGCCTGGGAGTTCCTTACCGGTGTCGGGTATTGCGGGATCAAGTGGTGTCGGGACATCCGAATCGCCGAATGCCGGAGCATCGATCGGGAATGGTTCTGGTGTGCTGGCGGGTGCTGGTGAAGGGTTGGGTTTCGTTGCGGGTGTGTTTGCCGGAGTGGGGGAATTTTCAGGCTGTGGCGTATCGGAATCGCGTTCAAATGGCTGGGGCTCTGTCGGATTGAATTCGCCGGCGTTTCCGGAGGCGGGTTGAGTGGCGGGCTGCACGTTTGGAACGGCGTCGGGTACGACAAATGTCGGAACATCACCGGATTCGTCTGCGGCCGCTGGGGCGAGTGGTGCGGCGGTGTCTGTCGTAGTGGCCGGGAATTCAGCGGTTGTGGCGGGAGCAGCGGGAGCAGAAACAGTGTCGGTTGGGGGAGTTGGTGATTCTGTGGCTGCCGGGGTTTCTGTCGCTGGAATTGTGTTGTCGCGTGGTGGGTCTTCAGGGATGGCAAAGAATGGCTCATCTGCTGGTGTGGCTGCAGCGTCGGCACCGGTTTGTGGAGTTGCGGGAGCGGCCGGAGCTTCAAAACTTGCGGTGCGGATTTCACCTGCGGGTTCGGCCGTCGGTTCGGCGTCAGGTTCGCTGAGTTCGAACTGGAACTGGCTGTTCTCCGGGGTTGCGGCTGGCGGAGTGGCAGTTTCGTCAAGGCTGAAGGGATTTTCATTGCCTGAGCTGGCAGCAGCGGTTGTGTCGCCACTGGTACCGGGGGCCGCGGAGGCCGAATTTTCTGCGGCAGCAACGGCGGCTGCCGGGTCAGTCTTTTTCTGGGCAGCCAGCCGGCCCTGCACCTGAATGACGAAAAATACGCCGATTCCGGCAACTCCGAGTGCTGTCAGAATTTTCCAGATGGAGTTGTTCATGGGAATCCTTTCCCCGACTGCGCGAACCATCCCCGCAGGGATTTGATGTGGTTTGAATCCTGTACCGTTGGTTAAGTAGCAGAATCTGCCGAACACGGAAAGACGAATTCTGAAAACTGTGCGTTTGTGGTGATTCACGCTGAATTTTCGGGCTCGCCACCTGCGTCTGACTCCCGAAACCGCCAATTTCGCGATAGACTGCAGGGCCTTCCGTGGCGACAGCTGCGGATTCAGAGTATTTCAGACCACGCAGGAATCTTCGAATGAGCAGGAAATTCAATGTTGCAATGATTGGACTGGGCTTCGGTGCCGAGTTCATTCCGATTTATCAGTCCCACCCGAATGCTCACGTTGCTGCCATCTGTCGCCGCAATCCGGATGAACTGAAGAAGTGCGGGGACCAGTTCGGTATTGATAAGCGGTATACAAGCTATGACGAAGTGCTGGCGGATCGGGACATCGACTTTGTGCACATCAACAGTCCGATTCCGGACCATGCATGGATGTCGCTGAAGGCACTGGATGCGGGCAAGCACGTGATGTGCACGGTGCCGATGGCCACAACGATTGACGAATGTCGTCAGATTGTTGAGAAGGTGAAGCAGACGGGCCTGAAGTACATGATGGCCGAGACCGTTGTGTACAGCCGGGAGTTTCTGTTCATCCGGGATCTGTATCGTCGTGGCGAGCTGGGAAAGATTCAGCACCTCGCGGCTTCGCATCCGCAGGACATGGATGGCTGGCCCAGTTACTGGGAAAAGATGATTCCGATGCACTATGCGACTCACGTTGTCAGTCCGTGTCTGGGGCTGGTGGACGGTCTGGCAGAGTATGTCAGCTGCTTTGGTTCAGGGACGGTCCGCGACGACATTGCTCAGAAGTCCGGCAACCGTTTCGCTGTTGAGACCTGTCATATCAGGATCAAGGACAGCGACCTGACGGCGCACATCTGGCGATTCCTTTACGACGTGGCTCGTCAGTATCGTGAAAGCTTTGATGTGTATGGCACGAAGAAAAGCTTTGAGTGGACACTGGTAGAGCACGAGCCGCATGTGATTCACACGGCGAAGAAGCCAGAGCCTGAGATTGCTGAGAAGGTCACTGTGCCGGACTTTGCACATCTGTTGCCGGAGCCGATTCGTCGGTTCACATTACCGTCAGAGATTCATGATGCGGACCATCTGTCCTTCCTGCAGGGTGGTGGCCATGGTGGATCGCATCCGCATCTGGCGCATGAGATGCTGAGTGCACTGGTGGAAGATCGCGATCCGCGTCCGAATGCCGTGACATCGGCCAACTGGACCTGCGTGGGCATCTGTGCTCACGAGTCTGCGATGCGTGGTGGCGAGATTGTGCGTTTGCCCGAGTTTACTCTGGGCTGAGGCCGTCTTCGTGGGAACATCTGCATCCCGTGGGCGGACAGCGATGTCCGCCTTTTTTGTGTCAGGATTTGCGGGCGTGGTGCGTGGAGTTATCAGAGGTATCGAGGGCATTCCTTACGACAAGGAGAAAACCGCAGCCGGATCTTAAGCCAGGGCAACTGCAGCTCTCCGTCCCTGAAACCGACCGGGGGGGGGGGGCGCAATACTGAATTGTGTCTGCACCTTCAGACGAACTTTTGTCCCTCGCGTGATTGATCTGGCAGCGGCGAATTCGGGTGTTGACAGACGTTGTCAGGTGCAGTTGCCGATGTCTGCCTTTCTGCCGCGGGATGGTCAGCCGTTGGCAGTGGCAGAGGATCTGGAACTGCTGGATGTGTCTGCGTTGACCATACTCACGAAAGTCACGAATCAAGCTCTGGAACTGAACCATGTGGAACTTCTGAGGCTGCCATGACTGGACGAAAACTGATTTTTGTATCGCTGTGGCTGATGCTGACATCCGTGCTGTTGCGTCTGTCGCTGACCGGGGGCGAGGCAGCAGCGGCTGAGGTTGTGGTACGGCGTCCCGGACAACCGCTGTTTCTCAGTCCGCAAACGACACCTCTGGCCGCGGCTGGTGGCTTTGTCTACGCAGCGAATACTGCCGCAGACACTCTGGACGTCCTCAGCAGCACCAGTCGTGAGGTGGTTGCGCGGATTCCGGTGGGACTGGATCCGGTGGGAGTGGCCGTGCGTCCGGACGGTCAGGA
>CAIOKE010000294.1 GCA_903858815.1 uncultured Planctomycetaceae bacterium
CCCCCCCCACCAACTGCACTCGAACGCCGCGGGATGCAACCACTCCGGGGGTGCCCCGGCACCTACAGCCCATATGTCCCTGCTGTACGGTTACGCGCGGCACCCGCTGTCTCACGCAGTTGCTCGGTCAGTCGCTGCAGTTGCGTGCCGATCTCCTGAGCACTCTCGCCGGCTGACCGCCGCCGCTGCAGTTCAGTGACCAGACCCGCGCGATCGTCCAGCAACGCTCGCAATCGCTGCTCAGCCACATCCGAAAAAATCGACTGACCCAGAAAACGATCCGGATTGTACTGCAATTCACGCTGCCGACCCGCATGGACGCTGCGGGGAGTCTGAGTGCTCATGCCTTGACGATAGCGGAGAAAGCCGGCTCTGCCAGTCCATTTTGTTCATTTTCTGGCTACAATATTGTTTTCAACTCGCCATCTTTTGTTGGCAAATCCAGTTTTTTCACTTACCGAAGACGATTTCCTCACCCGCTAAGTTCGGGTTAATCGAGGAGCGAGGATCTTCAATGTCCTCCAAGGCGATAAACAATTCGCTGAGTTCAAATTTCTTTTGGCTCTCTGGCACGTGGCAATCCTCCCTACGAAATTCGTTACGATCTCTGACCGTCAAATCGTGTGGAATATCTGACCTACCGCAATTCCTCTCAGATTAGCAAAAGCCCCCAAACAGACGTCCGAAACCACACCTCACCATTGACGAAGCCGATCATTCCGTATCATCTTCATCGTTGCTGGTAGCATCATCCTCGTACACTCCAAGAGAGCCCAAAACTCGACTTAGTGAGTCTTCAAGAAACTTCTGCAGTCGCTGCTCACTCATCGTATCAAGCAAACCGTATCCCCCACGCGCATTACACTCCTTCGCCAAACCAATGACTACTTTTTTTGTGGCACCACCAGCATCTCTGAAGAATTCTGGCCTCTCTTCGAAGTACCTCAGAACCGTCGACAGCACTCGCCTTGAGCGGCCGAAATTATTCTCCAATAAGTTTTTCACTGTTTCTTGACGGAAAAACAAAACTCTTGTCAACTCATATGGATCCTCTGCTGCCTTGTCGTAAGTGAGACTGGCGCCCCACCACAATCGCGCCAACGCATTGCGCATCAAGGCTCTCGAATCCCTTCCAGCTACGAAAAACCGAGAACGAATTTTGTTCACCAACTTCACGCCGGACAGATCCCCCAAGTGTCGCTGCGCCACATAATCCCGGAAAGGAATGTGACACAACCATGCCCATAGCCGCTCATCAGATGCTTGCAACGGTGTCAGCGAAGACAACGCTCGATGCAGGCGTATTGCATTCTCCGCGTCACCAAGCAACTCACCGCTGCCACCCGTTGGCGGGGCCAATACAAGCGTTGGGTCAATTCTGAACTCTGTTTCGATCTGCGTGCCAGCATCATTCAGTGAATCATTCAACAAAGATCCGATGGTTCCGTCACGATAGGATTCAGCGTTCTCGGCGACGCTCTTCTGCAAAGAAACGCAAAATCGTCGGGAAAAGCAATGGATCACGCTCATATCACTACTCCAAATTCTCGAGTTCCTGTGATAGCATCGCGAAGGCTCGTCTGAGAGGTGACTCGAGAATCCGCTGTGCGATCTCCAGCGATTCGGCACCTGCGCCAAGCCCAAGGTCGTCAATCTTCGCCTTCAACACTTTATACCAGCGACGCCCACCCAATCCCTCGTCATCTGTAGCCATCACTTTCTGAACGGCCTCGATCAGGACTGGTAAACTGAGCATGCATACTGAAACTTCCTGCATTGCAACATTGTTTTCGCACAGCCGAAAGTTTTCAAAATCCATCCTTGACACCCTCGCGATTATTTTGTCGCAGTTAAAGTCAACCTCCAATGGATCCCCGTCCGCTTGGTCACCCAGTTGCAATTCCATAATTGAGGATACTTTTTGAAGGACGTCAAACGTAACATCTACATCAATTTCGAACGGATCGCCAATTGCAAGGAAATCCCCCTCCTCGATTGTGAATGACGCGTCTCCAAAATCTTCGTGTGCTCCCTGAACTTGGTAGTTTTCGATGCGCTCGCGAGCACAAATCACCGGCAACACTTCGACGCTGCCATTCACCAAATCTTTGGAAACTGCAAAAGACCAATTCGCTCTTGTCGATCTCTCAGCCCAACGGTAAAACGTTTGGCCGCATTCAACATGAACGACGTACTCGGCCTTCTTTTCAGACAGCAGCTTCTGTATGGTCGGATTACTCACGATCATGTGAATGTCGAAGAATACCGCTGTCTGATCGAAACCCACGTCAATGCTCGCTTGGAACATTGAGCCACCAACATCTTCCTGGCCGTCGCTCGCATGTCCAAGTACGGGATGGGGGTAACATCGTTCATTAATGCGCATGTGCACTCACCTCCAGTGCATACCGACAAACAGCTTTCAACTTCAGTGTGACCTTTGACGAATTGCCGGGTTGCAAATTGATAGGCCCAAGCCTGCCAGCAC
>CAIOKE010000295.1 GCA_903858815.1 uncultured Planctomycetaceae bacterium
CCCAAGGGGCACTCCCCTGGGACCACCGAGCACCAGCTCGGTAACGCCGAACAACAACAACCGTCAGC
Source organism: uncultured Planctomycetaceae bacterium (assembly GCA_903858815.1). Lineage (GTDB taxonomy): Bacteria > Planctomycetota > Planctomycetia > Planctomycetales > Planctomycetaceae > SXXK01. The sequence goes on from CAIOKE010000295.1 coordinate 69, forward strand.
TGACGCCTACGGCTCGCCACTGGGGTGCTTGAACGCGAAGGACGACACGGGCTGAAGCCCATGCTACGACCACCGAGCACCAGCCGGGGGCTCACCACACGACAACACACGCAGTCGCGCGCCGGTTGATTACGGCCGGCGCTACAGCGACAACGTCATGCGCTCCGTTTCCGGGCTGATACTCCACGCCCGTGAGCCGGCGACGATGTTCAGCTCGCGAGGCAAGCGGTTCTGAAAGGCTGCGACGGGGCCGGCGATGCAGGCCACCAGCAATAACAGCGAAAGAGTGCCCGTGGCCAGCGAGACTGTCCGCGAAATCATGCCACCGCCAGCCCACAGGCGAACGGTGAATGCCAGCAGCACCAGAATGCTCCAGACCGTAAACACCAGAATGCCCAGCAGCAGTCCGCGATTCCGAGCTGCCGTGGCGGAAAGTTGCTGCAACAGCTGCTGTTTGGGCAACTTAACCTCTGTCCAGATCACTCGCAGGTGATCTGCCCCCGCAACCGGCACGTCCAGCGTCTCTGTCCGTTCAAATCGGTTCTGTACAATCTGACTGACCGATTCCGCATCCAGCTCGACCACTGTCGTTGACGCCGGTCGCCGCAATTGCTGAGGAATCCAGCTGGCCTGCGAATGCAGCTCGGCCGTCAACAGCTCGGCAATCGACTCACGGACCTTCTCTTCGACCTGCTCGCCCGGCAGGACTTCAGCGCGAGCCACACGGGAATCAGCTGCAGGCTTGCGGACCCACGCCGGTGTCGGGGGCTGAGCAGCACCGGGTGGCCCCGCAGTCGTTGTGGCCTGCTGCGCAGTCGATGGACCGGTTTTCAATAGCTCCACCAGAGAATCCGCCAGTGAACGCAGGCCACTGCTGGCCAACAGTGGCCTCATTGGAGGCACCGTGGCACCGACCGAGCCGGGCAGGGGGATCAATGCATAGGAATTGCGAATGCCCGAAGGCATCTGCTGACTGATGGAACGCAGAGTATCCACCGCATTGGAACCGAACAGGTCCGCCAGCATCTGCTCAGAGAACTGATACACAACAACGTCCCCGTCCGCCGATTCACCGGCAGCGCCCGCAGACTCTGCCGCTTCAGCCGGACCCTCAAGCTGTGAGCGAAACAACTGCCCCAGCTGACTGGCCACTGCCCGCAGCTGATTGCGATCAGTTTCCGAAGGCTGGCCCGTTGATGGCTGAGCAGCCACCGCAGCGGCAACGTCCGAGGCACCAGCACCGCTCACGGGTTCCGCAGTCCGGCCACCAGCCAAAGATGGCCCATCTGCCAGTGCCGGCCGAGGATCCACGGGAATCTGGATGCGATTGCCGGTCTGCAACTGCAGAAAATCGGACGGCAGTGTTGACCCATCAACAACTGGTACTGGCTGAGGCGGAGGAGCCTGCACAACGCGGGTGGAAAACAGAAAGGCCGGCAAAAGCCCAACTGCCAGTCCCAGACCCAGCAGCACGAATGTCCCGAAACTTCGTGCCAGAGTTCCTGACCGATTCACAACAGCTTCAGCCATTTGCGGTGGCAGTTTCTGTGGCGGCTGCGAACGCAAGGGCCGTGCACGACTGACCGCCGGTCCCGACGCCGCACCAGTCCAATGACTGATCAACTGATACACCAGCTTCAGACAGATATAACCAATCAGCAGCGCGACCAGAACGCTGGCTGCAACACTGAGCAGCAAAAGCAGCATGCCAACGATTGTGAAGCTGACCATGTGGAAATCTTCCCGCCAGAGATCAGGATGGTGTTCTGAATTCTAAGACGCAACGGGCAGTACAACGACGTAAAAAATCCGGGCCTGACACAGGAATTCCTGAATTTCAGTGCATCCGCCCCCGGACAAACCCTGAATCAGAACTGGTCCCGTGACAGTCGCTGCTCAGGCGGCGTCCAGACCGACGACACCTGAACCACAACGGAAACAGCGAGTGCCAGAGTCGAGCCCAGCGAAGCCGGAAACGGAACAAGAAATGCCACCAGCCCCCCCGCTATCAATGCCACAATCGAAGTGCTGATGCGAAACCTGGCCGAGCGAAAATTGTCCGACTGCAGCCACCAGCGACGCAGCATAAACAACAGGCTGAAAAACAGAGCAAAACCGATCACCGTCGGGTAACCAGAGTCCAGAATTCGCAGTCCGGCGGCTTCGCGATTTCCCAGCAAACCGCTGTTGTCGGTAAAGAACAAAGCGGATGGCGACGGACTGTTCACAAGCAGCAGAAACTCGGCCATCAACCCGCACACAGTTCCAACACCCAGTCCACACAGACCCAGCCAGAAACGACGGAACAGCGTTTCACCACGTCGTCCTTCCCAGAATTTCGCCATCAGAATCAGGACCCAGGAAGACAACAATGTCGCCGTGATGAAATACACGGCTTCCACCGGAGTCCGCAGAATATTCGTCCCGAAAAACACGGCTGCAGTCACTACCAGAGCTGTCAGCATCGCCAGGGCCATCGACGTGGTGGCGTTCTGCAGTCGCTCGGTGAATGTGAAATTGCGCAGCGTGGCCGGAGTGCAGACTGTCGGACGCCACGCAGGCGAGCCTGTCTGCGGTTTGCCCGCGCCCACAGGTTGTGGCCGCGTCGGACCCGCTGGTCCCGCAACAGACTCCTGCTGCGACGGAACAATCAACGTCTCTTCAAAATCCCGTCCTGTCTGCCCAGTCGTACTCGGACTCTTGCGCTGCTCCTGCGACTTCTCTCGCCGCCGTTCACTGCCGAACATCCACCAGGCCAGCCAGCCAATCCCCAACCCCTGAGCGACAGGACTTGTCAGCAGACCGGAACGCAGTCCGACCAGCAGCATGGCGCCCGTCAGCATCCAGCGCATGGGAGTTGGCACATCGTGGTTCCAGAAACTGATCAAAGCCCCGAAGACTCGGCCGGATTCGGCCGCCAGTGAATCTCCGGCCGGACCCGGAACCTCCTCCGCCAGCTCGGCAGGCCGGGCAGACTGTGAAACCGCCGCAGCGGCCGCTGTTCCTGCTGCCGCCGTCCCAACGGCCAGCGCAGCGGCCGGACCACGAGCCTTGTTGCCTGCGGCAGGGGGCAGTGGCGACGGCAATTCCGCAGGCTGCAGCGAATGAAACACAGCGGGTTGCTGCAGCGGCAGTGACGTGGCAGCAATCGCCTCTCGAAAACGCTGCTGCAGCGTCTCCACATCATGAATTCGGCGATCCGGATCTTTTTCCAGCGCCGCTGCAATGACCGCACGCAATTCAGTCGGCAGCAGCTGCAGGTCCGGTTCCGCCGTCAGATGCTTCATCAGAATTTCGCCCGCACTCTCTCCCTCAAACGGGACCCGACCTGTCATCATTTCATACAGCATGATGCCCAGCGAATACACGTCCACCTCACGCCCATAACGACCGCGAGCAACCTCCGGAGCCATGTAGTAGACGGTACCAACACTCTGCGTCTGAGCACTGCGGCGACTTTCAGAAATGAACTTGCTGAGCCCCACGTCGCCAACCTTCACCACGCCCCCATCACTGAAGATGTTCGCCGGCTTCAGATCGCGATGCACAAGACCTCGATCGTGCAGAAAGCTGAGCCCTGAAGTCATTCCAGTCAGCCAGTTCAACACCTGCTGCAGTGGCATCCCCTGCGGATGCTGCTGCAGAGCATCATGCAGACTCTGACCACCCACGTATTCCATCACAATCCAGTGGTCGCGTTCAGAGTCCTGGCGAATGTCGAAGATCGTAACAAGGTTGGGATGTTTCAGATTCAGACACTGCGATACTCCGCGAAGCTCAACTTCCAGATTGTTGTGCAGCAGCTTCAGAGCCACTTCCTTGCCGGCATCCGTGACCGCATAGTAGACCTCGCCAAAACCGCCACGATGAATCGCGCGCTTGATGGTGAAGCCATCCAGAGGTCTGGTTTCTGGTCCGAATGTGAACTTCATGAATCTTCAGTCCTGACCGATTTCAAACGGCAGAATTCGTACGACCAGGTTCCAGTCGGAACCGCAGCTCAGGCCCGCAAAGAATGGCTCCCGCAGACAAATCCTGCTGTTCCGAGAGCGGAGAATCAGACAGGGTCAGAGACATTTTTGATCGACAGAACAGCTGCTGCTGACGACGAAACAACACCACGGAATCCGGCCAGGTCGGACAACACACATGATAATCCTGACGCGGGCCCAGCAGCAGCGTATCAGCCATCAGCAGGACGCCACTCAGACTGAGCCTTGGCTGGTGCCCACTGACAAATTCCAGCAGCGCAGTGGCCGATAACACACTGGGAATGCGAAAACGCAGCCGCACTCGATCCCCCAGCTGCAGCTCACTGCCGTTCCGCAACAGCGTCTTTCCCGTCACCAGCCGCCCACCGACCGAACAGGCCTGCAGTGGCAGCAGGAACCACGCGTCTTCCTCACGAATGAAACGTGCATGCCGACGGGACAACGGTGCCAGCAACGCAATGTCAGCCACTTCATCCACAGCGGCTGCAGCCCCGATCAACAACTCATTCTGACACAGCACCTGCCAGACACCGATGGCGTCTATCCAGAGAAAAAAACTGTCAGAGGATGCTGCTGGCACGGTCATGATTTCCCGCCGGAACGAACGAAGTGACTGTCCGGGCATTTTCTATTGAAACTCCAGGAAACTCAAACCTGTCACGTTTCCACGAAGATGGGACTGCCCGGCAACCACGGTCACAGCTGCGGACCAGAGACCGGTGGCGCAGACGCTGAACCCTCAACAGAGGCCCCAGGGCCGCTGAAATGCCGATCAATATCACCCAGCAGATCCGGCGATTCCACCGGCTGGCTGTCAGTTTCCACCGGAATTCGCCCCAACACCGTACCCTCCGTCTCAAGCAGGGATTCCCGGACATCCAGCGCATGTCCCACATCGCGAATCAACTGCTCCACTCGAGCCAGCTGGGAATCATCCACCTGCATCGAATTGATCGCCTCCGCCGCCTGCACCTGACGCAATCTCGCTTCCAGCTGAGCAATCTTGACGGCAAGATCCTGTTTACGGGACAACATCGTGTCCAGCTTCTTCTGATTGGCACGCAGCGTATCCCGCTGAGCCGTCAGGATCTGGTGGTCACGCTTCACACAGTCTTCCGCCGTGCAGAACGAAGCGAATCGGTGAGCCAGATCCGCCTCAACCTCCGCTCGACTGTAAGATACCGTGCGGTACGTATAGTTGCTGTGCCCGGCTTCAAGGTCCTTGCGCAGCGTCAGAATGGCGTCTTTCTGCTGAGCAAGGCTGGCCTCGCGCGAGGCAATATCACGTTCCAGATCCTTCACATCCACGGTCTGGCTGGCCACCGTCTTCAGATGCCGACGGATTTCCGGCAGCAGATCATCCACCTCATGCCGAATCCGATCCAGCTCGAATTCCACTGAGATTTCCTGACGCACGGCTGAACGGACATTGCTGCCCATCGTCTTGATGTAGCTGGATGCATCGCTGCCAAGCAGCATGGTTCCGGCCAGTGCGGCAGCGGCAGTTCCGGTGATAAGTTTCCTGAGCATGATCTGGCTTCCTCGGAGATTGATGTTCGTGTTCCGGAGGGCTGCGACATGCAAACCCGGGCTCGCGGAATGGGGATGTCATTCGTCACCCGGTTCGAAATCCTGGCGAAATCCGAAAAGATTTCAGAAGATTTGCAGAGAACCGGGGAAACCCGGCAAAACGCGGCAAAAAACGGATCACCAGGAAATCCTGTGCGCAGCTGCAGCGCCCCCTTGGGAGGGCGAAGGCTCCCGCCAAGCCGAAGTCAATCGTCCGTGTTCCGTTGTCGTTGCTCGCCGACAACCGTAGCCCGGGCATTCCTGCCCGGCCGCCTTGTTGGCCCGCGCACAGCCGCAACGCGGCGCCCGTTTGCCCATCGCTCAACCATTCCGTGGGCCGACCACCTTCAGCAAAGACGAACCACGACATCACCCCCCAGGCTGATGCTCGGTAGTCGTAGCATGGGCTTCAACCCGTGTCGTTACCCACAAATTCAGCAGTTTATGACCTCGGCTTTAGGAAGCCGGCCGTTCAGGCCTGAATCGCAAACGCGGGCAAGCAGAACCAGGGCCCGGAGACGTACACCACGCTCGGAGGCCCGCACCAGGCCTGAAGGGCCGACCTCAGCGAA
>CAIOKE010000296.1 GCA_903858815.1 uncultured Planctomycetaceae bacterium
GGGACCACCGAGCACCAGCTCGGTAACACTTCTTCAACTACCTTCGGTTCGGCAGGAGCCTCACCACCCCAGGAGACCCTTGCGACCACTGACCACTGACCACTGACCACTGAAAACTGAAAACTGAAAACTGAAAACTGACCACTTCGTTCTCAGCCCAATTCCGTCACCGGCAAGGCAGCCAACGCTTAGCGGAATTCACGCAGCCCCGCCAGAATCCGCTGCAAAGTCGTCAACATACACAACCCGGCAAACACCCACGCCAACACCGCAAACCGCTCGGGCCACAGACAAAACGCTGCAAAAAACATCACCGTCTCAGAACCTTCCATCAACCCCACAGAATAAAAAAACGACTTACCACCACACTCAGACCGCTGCCCCCCCCCACGCTTCGCCTTCACAATCGCATAGGCCAGAAATGACCCCGAAGTTCCGAAAAAACTGAACAGCAAAACCGTCGCCGGCAACAGATTCCGCTCCCGATCCAGCAACCCAAAACTCAGTGGCACTGCCGCATAAAACAAAAGATCCAGCACTATATCCAGAAACCCACCACAATCCGAACCGACGACATCATGGCCCCGAACAGACTGCGCCCCCGTCGCCGCAACGCGGCGCGCAATCATGCCGTCCAGACCGTCCGCCAGACGATTGAACAGCAACAACACCAAACCCAGCCGCACATGCCCCGACGCAATCAGGACACAACCGCCGATCCCTACCAGAAATCCAAGGAAACTGACCTGGTTCGCACTGCAGCCACAGCGCTGCACCAACCCCGCCACAGAATCAAGATACGGATTAATCACTCGCCGCAGACCCCGGTCCAGCATCGCCTCTCCCCATTCCCCATTCCCCATTCCACCAACGGCCACCGCCACAACTTCCACCACAGACCACAACCTAACGCTCTCGCCCCACGGATTGCCCCGCACTTCCTGACCCTGGCAACTCAATCACGTGCCCCCGTAACCCCTCCGCACCCACATCTACCCGCAATGGACTCTGCTCAGGATTCGCATACTCCGGCAATCCCAGACGACCTGCCAGTTGCGCCGACAACGTCACGACATAACGCCCCACCGATACCCCCTCACCCCACGGATACGTCTGCATCAGAAAACTGCCGTCCAGCTGCAACTGACTGGTCGGCACGTCGCCCCGAAACGCGTTCGCAGCATCCGGATGAAACGCAATCGAGCCAGCTGTCACCGCCTGCCCCTGCTGCTGCACCCGACCAGTCGCCTCCACCAGCTCCGGACGACCATCGGCACAGCCCGCCACAAGCCACAAACACAACCAGACGATAATCCCCATCCGATCCACAGCTCCTCCTCCCCCCGCAGACAACCTCTCACGTCACAGCAAACCACCCTGCATTCAATCCATCCTCACTCGACACTCACCACGCGGCCGTCTGCCGGCCGAATCAGATTCTGCATCACACCACGATCAATACCGAAACTCAATCCACGCACGCTGCCGTCACCCATGGTAAATTGAGGCCCCCCGGGGCTCGGACTGCCCCAGTTGCCACCACCGCAACTGTACTGACCATCACTCCACCCGGAACCACTCGCACGCTCGGGAAAACGATTCAATTCAAAATCACTGTACAACTCGTACCCACACCGACCCACGCCACCGTTTCCACCCAGAATCCACGGCTCGTCCCAATACATCACACCAGCCTGCCACGCCCGCTGAGCCATCGCCTTCTCACCAAAAAATATCGTGTTCGACGTGCCATCCGTCAGATCCCGATACTGACTCACCTTGCCCCAGCCCGCATACGTCGTCCAGAACACCAGCTCGTTCGCCGCATAGTCCGTCCGACCACATGGCCCCTCACCCCCGTCGCTGTAACCCCATCCCGGATACACCGTATCCGCAGCAGGAATCGCAAAGACGCCGCTGCGTCGCGAAGGAATATAAAACACCGGCAAGCCCGTCCGGTAACAGGTCAACGGATCGTCAAACAATGCCACCTGCTCAAGAAACGGCAACAACGAGTAAAAGGTCGACCCCAGCTGATACTTCGGCTGATCAGCCGGATCACCCCACCGCGGCCGAAATGCACCATAGCCGGGAATCAACGTGTTGACATTCGGTGTCGCCCTGATGATTCCCTTCACTCGACTCTCATATGCCGCGGAATTTCCCGGCAAACCCGGCGTATAGTCGTAACCACCACTCGTCGGCAAATGCCGATACGTCTCCTCAAACATCGCTGCCGCCAGACCAATCTGCTTCAGATTGTTCTTCGACTGAGTCCGCCGAGCTGCCTCGCGAGCCTGCTGGACCGCCGGCAGAATCAACGATACCAGCACGCCAATAATCGCAATCACCACCAACAACTCAATCAATGTAAATCCCCGTCGCCCCACAACTCGCCTCCACATCGCAACACACACCACAAACACCCGCCAAGGCACAATAATACAAGTCTCCCCAGCCACGGTCGAAGCACCTGCACCCGAAAACTGTCCCTTTGCAACCCTTCGCCGAGTGCCCAGCCGCCACGCAAGCCTACCCCACCCCTCCGGAGGGCGAAGCTCCCGCTGAGCCGAAACACTGTCAGACACGAGCATCTTTCCGCTCAGCCTTAGCCCCCCACCCCCGGCACCACCGAGCACCAACTCGGTCACGCTCCACCACCGTCCTCCGGTTCGCGAGGTACCTCACCCTCCCCAGAGGTCTTACCCCCAACCCCCAACCCCCAACCCCCGAAACCCGAAACCCGAAAACAACCCTCTCACAAACATTTGAATATCAGAACACACTTGAAATCTCCGCAGTTCACTGCTCCAATCCCCACGCCCTCGAACCTTCCCCTGCTTCCCGGCTGACACACACAGCCACAGAGAACGTCCCATGAAACACAAACCCAGGGATTCCTTTCGCGCATCATTCTGCGCCGAACGGCTGAAAGCCCTCAGTGACCCCCATCGACTCCGCATCATCGACGCTCTCCGCCCCGGCGAACTCACCGTCTCTGACCTCGCTGAACTGCTCGAAACCGAGCTGGTCACGATTTCTCACCATCTCAAAGTCATGAAATACGCCCAGCTCGTGTCCGTCCGTCGCGAGGGACGTTTCATGTATTACAACCTGCATCCCGACCTGCGTATTTCCGGCCCGCGAGCCACTCGAACTGTCGATCTCGGCTGCTGCCGGCTTGAAGTTCCCGAAAAAAGTCGTTCCTGAACCCCCTTCGGAAATCTGAAACAAATGACACCCACGTACATCATGATCGGCGGATTCCTCGGCGCCGGAAAAACGACCACCGTCGCCCGACTGGCACGCCACTACATGGCACTCGGAAAAAATGTGGGCATCGTGACCAACGATCAAACGACCGACCTTGTTGATACCCGCAACCTCCGGTCTCAGGGATTCGATGTTGGCGAAGTGGCCGGATCCTGTTTCTGCTGCAACTTCAACGCACTCACCTCGACCGTCGAACAGCTTGGCACCGGGCAACTTCCCGAAATCATTCTCGCTGAACCTGTCGGCAGCTGCACCGACCTCGTGGCCACTGTCATTCGCCCTCTGGCGCAGGTCTACGGCAAACCACTGAACATCGCACCCTATGGCGTCATCCTGAAACCCAGCCACGGAATCCGCATCCTCCGCGGTGAAGGCAGCGGATTCTCACCCAAAGCCGCCTACATCTTCCGCAAACAGATCGAAGAAGCCGATTTCGTCGTCATCAATCGTATCGACGAACTGCCCGCAGCGGATGTCACCGAACTGCAGACACTCCTCGAACGCGACTACCCCGGTCGCCCCATCATCCGCTGTTCAGCTCGGACCGGCGAAGGCTTCCACGCACTCACGGAAATGCTCGATCAAAAAGGTCAGTTCGGACGGCGAGTCATGGACATCGACTATGACCTCTACGCCGAAGGTGAAGCAGAACTGGGCTGGCTCAACAGCCAGGTTGCAGTTCACGCCCCCAACCCGTTCGCACTCGACGAACTGCTCCTGGACCTGATCAAACGTCTGCACGCTCAGCTGGTCGCTACCAGCGCCGAAGCAGCTCACCTGAAAGTCATCGGTCTGTGCGATTCCAGCTACGCCGTCGCCAATCTGGTCAGTAATGCGGCCGGTCCCGAGCTGTCACTGTCGTCAGTAGCTACCACTCGCACCGCCGATGTCGTGGTGAATGCACGCGTCGCCGCTGATCCGGTAACCCTCGAACAACTTGTCCGTACCGAACTGAACGCCGCCATCAGCACCATCAACGGTACACTCACCGTCACCTCGATGCAAAGCTTTCAGCCCGGTCGCCCCGTCCCCACACATCGCCTGAATTCACAGTGACTCAGCCGGGCTCTGCGGTCCGACACTTCACAGCGGTCCCGCAAGTCCCTGCAGAACACCAGCCCTTTCCCTCCGGTCGCGTGCAAAACGCCCTCCGCTCAGATAACCTCTCGCCTCAGCAGCAATTCCTGCCAGTGCTGCCAACAACATCGACTCTTCGTCTCGTCCAGAAATCACAGGCTTCCGTCATGCAGGTTGAATCGCAAATGTCTCAACTGTACCGCTTCCAGTTCGTACTGCTGCTGGTCGTCCTCACCGCCGGTAACCTTGCTGCCGATGAGCCCTCATCGACGGAAAAAGCGGGGCCCATCTTCAAAGACGGGGAAGCACAGATCGTTCCGGCATTCAAAGACAGCAAGAAATGGATTCGTCAGGTCCTGTGGGTCGAAACGGAATTCGATTCAGACGGCGATGGTCGCAAAGACCGGATGCACGTCGATGTGACGCGCCCGGAACAGACAGAGACGCAACAACTCAAAGTCCCGGTCATCTACGAAACCAGCCCGTATTACGCCGGAACCGGATCCAACTCGCCGGAAGTCTTCTGGAATCCGCGACACGCGCTCAATGCCGTGCCACCTCGGCACCAGACCCCCAAACCAATTCCCCACCAGTCCGACATGCAGCAGATCTCTGATACGCACGTCAACGACTGGGTCCCGCGCGGCTTTGCTGTCGTCCACTCCTGCTCGCCAGGCACCGGACGTTCCCAGGGTTGCCCGACAGTGGGCGGTAAAAATGAATCCCTCGCCCCCAAGGCTGTCATCGACTGGCTGAACGGCCGTGCCCCCGGCTACACATCGCCCGATGGCAGCGAAAAAGTAGAAGCCACATGGAGCACCGGGAAGGTCGGCATGACCGGAACATCTTACAACGGCACACTGCCACTGGCCGCTGCCACCACTGGCGTCGACGGACTGGAAGCCATTATCCCCGTCGCCCCCAATACTTCCTACTATCACTACTACCGCTCAAATGGACTGGTTCGACACCCCGGCGGATACATGGGCGAAGACATCGATGTGCTTTACGACTTCATCGCCAGCGGCCCCACAGCAACCCGCAGCTACTGCGACCGCGAATTCCGCGAAAACCTGATGATCCGCTATCAGGATCGAGTCACCGGGGACTACAACGACTTCTGGGCCGGACGTGATTACCTCAACCAACTGCAACCCATGAAGGCCGCCATGCTGATGGCGCATGCCTTCAATGACTGGAATGTCATGCCCGAACACAGCGTGCGAATCTATGAAGCTGTCAAAGCCAAAGGACTGCCGCACCAGATCTATTTCCATCAGGGAGGTCATGGTGGTCCGCCACCCATGAAACAAATGAACCGCTGGTTCACCCGCTATCTCTACGGGCTTGAAAACGGAGTCGAACAGGATCCCAAATCGTGGGTCGTCCGCGAAGGAGCCACCCGCGGCAACCCGGAATCCTATCCCGACTACCCGCACCCGGAAGCAGCAACCGTCACTCTGCGGCCGAATCCGGGCGGAGTCACTGCCGGGGCACTCACTCTGAACTCTGCTGATGCAAAACCCACCGAACTGCAACTGGAATCCCTCGTCGATAATTTCTCATTCAGTGGCGCTATCCTCGCCAAGGCCGACTGGACCAACCACAGACTGCTCTACGCCACACCGGAACTGAAAGAACCACTGCATTTGTCAGGCACCGCACGCATCCGAATTCGACTCAGCAGCAGTCAGCCGGCTGCCAACCTGTCCGTCTGGCTGGTCTCACTGCCATGGACCGACAGTCGCTTGATCACTGATGACGTCATCACGCGAGGCTGGGCGGATCCACAAAATCACCGCTCACTCACCGAAAGTGATTCGTTGACTCCGGGCCAGTTCTACGACCTGAACTTCACCCTGCAGCCGGACGATCAGATCGTCAAAGCCGGCGAAAAAATCGGCCTCATGATCTTCTCGTCGGATCGCGACTTCACACTGTGGCCCGACCCCGGCACGATCCTGACAGTCGACCTGAATCAGACACAATTGGACCTGCCCGTCGTCGGCGGTACAGCCGCCTTCCAGCAGGCCATCAATGGGCCCCCCGCCGAACCAGCAAAATAAGACGCCTGCCGCAATTCCACAGTCCCTGTTACCAAACGCCCTGAAACCAGTCGCCGCACTAACCGCTCCCGCCTTTCCACTAACACGAAAAGGCCTCACCCCGCTGCGCCCCAACATAACGCCCCTCCACCCCCCGAATCCTTACCACGGCAAAACTCGCCCCCAGCTCCCACTGAAAACTGCTCACTGAAAACCGAAAACCGTCATGCTTCGCTTTCTTGTCTGCCTTCTGCTTTTCACACCGCTGGCCACCGCGCAGAACGCGCCGCTGGAAATCACAGCCGATATTCAGCTGGATCCCGCTCGCACCTACGGCGCTTTGATCATTCGCAAAAGCGGAGTCACAATCGATGGGCAGGGTGCGTGGTTGATCGGCTCTGCCACCGACTCCGGACTGGCCGCCAAAAACTTCAAAGGCACAGCCATCCTTGCAGAAGGTGTCTCGAATGTGACGATCCGCAACATCAATGCGCGCGGCTGGGAAACCGGACTTGTCGTCCGCAATGCCTCCGGCTGGCTCGTCGAAAACTGCAACTTCTCTGATAACTTTCATGACCCGGATTTTGGCTGGGGCGAAAACGGTCGCCGCGGTGGCATACTGCTTGACCATGTCACCCGCTCAACCCTGCTCAGAAACCGCGCGAATCGAGTCTGGGATGGCTGCGTCCTGCTGAACTCCGACGACAACCTGCTTGTCGATAACGATTTTTCACACTGTTCCAACACCTGCCTGAAACTCTGGACCGCCTGCCGCAATTCCATACGACACAATGTGCTCAGTCATGGCATCCGCATCGCTCCCAATGAAGTCCACGCACGTGACTCCACCAGCGTCCTCATCGAAAGCGGATCCTGCTTCAACTCAATGCTGCACAACGACTGCACTCATGGCGGTGACGGCATCTTTATTCGGGTCCTCAATGGCTGGTGCAGTACCGACAACTACTTCGAAGGCAATGACTGTTCTTATGCCAACAACAATGCGGTGGAATGCTGGGCACCACGCAATACGTTTGTCGCTAATCGCGCCAATCACAGCAGCTATGGCTTCTGGATGGGTGGCTCAGATCAGACTCGCCTCATCGGAAACGAAGCGTCATTCAACGGACTTGCCTCAGGGCATCACAATTCCCCGCATCTGCCGGATTCCGGACACGCTGGCATCGTCTTCATGTTCGGCTCCTCCAGCCATACGCTTGCACAAGGCAATCGTTGTGCAGGTAACAACGGAGCAGGAATCGCCATCATCGGCGATCAGCCTTCGCAGGGGAAAAAATGGCACGCATGGCACTGGGTACTGCAACACAATCAGCTGGTGGAAAATCGCTGGGGCATTTATGCTCAGTACGCTGACTGGATCACGCTGGCCAACAACACCTGCAGCCAGAACTCAGCCGCTGATGTCTTTCAGGCAGATGGCGTCACCAATCTGACCGAACTTGCCACCAACTTGCCTGCGGAAGCACCGGACAGCCCACCGCAGGTTACCATCAATGGGCCGGAAGTACTGCAGATCGGACAGTCAGGCAACTGGACAGTCGACATCAGGCACAGCACGAAGACCAATGCCGCATCTCTCCCTGATCCTTTAACCTGCACATGGCAGGTGGATCGTGAAGCACTGACCTCCGGTACCTCTGTGCAGCGGCAGTTCGCTGAACCAGGTTTTCACAGGATCGGAGTCACCGTTGTGGTGGCTGGCCACGTGGAACTGGCATGGCGGAATGTGTATGTCATTCAGGCTGTTACAGAGCTGGGAACAGAACACAACGGGGCAGGGTGGGGCATCGCGGATTTCCACGACCGCACGCTCAGCCCTCAGCAGACATCGCAGGCTCGCTTCACTTCCGTCTCGGACGCCACACTGATCGGCCAGCAGGCACTGCAGGTCAATATCGCGCCGTATGCAGGCTTTCGAGTCGCCTTAACGTGGCCACAGGACCACTCGCTGAAAATCCCCGGCGCAGACGCTCAGTATCTCAGCGTCTGGATGAAGACCGTCAACTCTGATGTGACTGGCTGGCAGGGAGGACCATTTCTGGTGCTGCACGGCACCGATGGCAGTCGGTGTCATCTGGAACCGGCCGAGGGACGCGATCTGATGCGCGAACTGGAATTCAGCGAGCAGCGTGAGGGGTGGCGCAGACTGCAGATTCCACTCAAGGGCAGCAAAGACTGGGTCCGTGATGGCCAGATTCCCGAAAAAATCGCCGCTGTCAGCCTGTGCGTGGACTCCTGGGGCGCCCCCGACCTGCAGCTGTGGCTGGACGGACTAGCCATCACCCCCTGATATCCCACTGCTCAGACTCAAAATCACCCCGACGGCTTCCACCCGCCGGGAACACCGAGCACCAGCTCGGTAACGGCATTCCAACCACCTTCGGTTCGCCACGAGCTGACCACTGCCCAGTGACAACTGACCACTATCCCCTCGATTTGCGATAGCCATATTCAATCGCAAACCAATCTGCAAAGCGTTCACGCTTCCGAAAACTGGTGTTCCGCGAATCGTTGATGTGACCGATCTCGTGCATCAGGACGTTGTTCAGATAGAAATCCCGAACCGTGTCAGTCGTCCAGATCAAACGCCAGAATCGGCCGTCCTGCACCCACCGACCGCCATACATCTCGGCCTCAATCCGTTGAGCCGGTCGAGGGGCACGTCCGTACCACTCCTCCAGCGATTCTTCAATCGGATAAAGATACACTGCCGTCCCCCACTGCAGACCATAGCAGGGGAATAACTGGCGTTTGCGAGTCATCCGGCTGAGCTGCACAACGTCCAGACCACTTCGCAGTGACTGAGGCAACTGCAGGATACGCTCACGCACATCATCCGCAGTTACGGCGTGGATATACCCGACCCCCGCAGTCTGAACCACAATCCGCGGATCCAACCCACGCTGTTCGGACGGACCCTGAACCGGAGGATGCCAGATTTCAGGAGCATCAAAGTGGCGACCTGCGGCAAGGCCGCGCCCACGCTGCTGATGAGCTGACGGCGCCTGAACACTACGCCGACGTCGCACCTGCCGGGAAGCCGGCAAGCCCGAACGATTACGCTGCTGTGATTGTCGGCGACTGAATTGCATGACTAAGAACCGCCAGAGAAGGACCATTCCTTCTGCCCACGATCCTAACAGTCACCGCACTCGAGTCCAGCTGAACAGCTTAAGTGCATCCACCGCAACAACTTGCAAAAAACAAGCCGCAAACTCTAAAAATTCCTCCCCGTCTACGCAGAAGCAAATCTTTACCCAGTCTCACTTTCCGTACCACAACATCACCAGATCTGGTTATGCCGGCATGTTCAGTGGTCTGGAATTTTTCTGGGGCCAATGATCCGCCTGTGACGAATCCAGCGATCCTGCGGAATCTACTGACCGCTCGTATACCACCAGAACACCCTGTCCAGAAGCTCAGCAATGGCTTTTTCACCGGCCACTACACGTCACGGTAGACTTCAAGCCCCACGGCACTCCCTTGCCCGCAACCCACTTCAAAAACCTCTACTCGACCGGTTCTTCCTCCTCCGCCGGCCCCTCCTCCAGTTCAATCGTAAATTGATTTTCGCCGCCAGCCTTGACCTCCACCTCCAGCCCCGCCGGGACTTTTAACACCATCTGTCTGCCACGCTGGCTGCGGGTCCTGGAAGCATTGGCCGAGATACTCTCTGTGGCGTTCTCATCCGCCTCACCGGGTTCCGCAATTTCCTCGGCTTCACCCTCGCCCTCCGGCCCTTCGAAGATCACCCGATGTCGCCCTACGACGGCCCCATCAAACTGCCCATAGGTGGACAACTGAAAGGTTCCATCAGATTTCAACTCCGCCTTTGCCGGTTTACCCACCTCGCGACCACTGTCCGAATCCGCCGCAGACGCGATCGGCACCAGCGTGATCGACCCGGCAGACACCGGAGCACCCTTGAACTGGACCAGACCACCGGCAGGGGCCACCTGATAAGCCGCACCACCACAACCCGCCAGACACAGCAACAACAAACCGCGCAGCACAGTCACCCGCTCCATCACCAGCCCCCTCATCCAGAACTCTGACAGAAAGTCCAGCTGCGTACTGCAATTCAACGCAGCACGCAACACTCACAGACAACACCTGAAGCTGTCAGAATTCGCCCACCACCTCACCACCATCGCGAGTAGCCAGCCGACGATAGGTCGTCATGCTGATGTTCTCTGAAATAAAGCGGACAGAGCCATCCGCAAGGCAGAACTGAGCACCACCAGTGTGGTAGCTGCCCGCATACTCGCCGTCACCATTGAACTGGCCGGCTGCGTTTCGAGTATTCGCATTGATCGGGTCGTCCGTCTCCATCCCGATCATCGACTCCGTCGCATCGGTCGGCGGATTCCCATCGCCACCCGCTGTGAAGTTATAGCGCCGGTCACTGCCCGGCATGGAATTCGGCGCCCCGCGAAGATCGTCCGGAACCTCGGCAACCATCAGCGTATTCGATGTGCCATCCGTAATGTCGCCGATCCGCACTCGACTGTTCAGAAAGAAAATCCCATTGCCCCGATACCCAATATCCGTCAACTGGTCCATCTGATCATTGTTGAATGACGTTGTGCCACTGACAGCGTTATAAGTGCTGAGCTGGTAGTTGTTCTTCGCCGTACTTCCGGTCCCCGATGGATGCGACGGACACTGATAAATGCCGATTCGCGTTGTGCGACCCGCCAGAACCTGTCTGGCTGACGTCTGAGTCCCAGCGTCGGTACCCATCACGTCACTCACCTGGCTGTACAGGTTCGTCTGCTCAATATAGGGCAGAATCCTCGCATGATAGCTCCACCCGTCCCCGTACAAATTACCACTCGCATCCACCCGCACCACGTTGCCCATCGGGAATACGTTGTAGGTGTCATGGTAGTTGTGCAGAGCCAGACCAATCTGCTTCAGATTGTTCTTGCACTGAGTACGCCTTGCAGCCTCACGCGCCTGCTGCACAGCAGGCAGCAGCAATGCCACCAGAATCGCGATAATCGCAATCACCACCAGTAATTCAATGAGCGTAAACGCACGTCGCGGTTTGCAGGCCCGGCGATGCATCAGCAGCACTCCTTCAAATTGTCAGGAAATTCAGCTCCAGCCCCAAAAACAGAAAGGCAAAAACAATTGGTGAGAATCTCCGCGATTCTCATTAAAACCATGTCATAGTCAACCCAAAACTACCGTGAAACTATGACAAAAAGTCAGGAATTACGGGCGGTTGCACCCGCTGTCCACAATCCGCTCACGCCGCAGACCCCGCTGACACTTGAAAATCAGCCGCTGTTCTGGCACACTCACCACCGCTGACCGTCGTTGCACAGCGCCGTAACACAATACGGCAACGCAAAACTTCGTCCGCATGTCTCGGTAGCTCAATTGGATAGAGTGTCGGCCTCCGGAGCCGAAGGTTGTGGGTTCGAATCCCGCCCGGGACAATTCTTCCATCAGTGTTCACAGCGTGTTCAGCCCCCCAAGGCCGAACACGCTTTTTTTACGCACTAACATCCCCGCCCACCCGGGCGTCATAGGTCCTATAGGACTTATAGGACCCATAAGACTTATAAGACCCATAAGACTTATAAGACCCATAGGCCCCATCACGCCCGTCACTGCCCGCTTCCCGCTGCCACTGCCTCTACACTCAGCTCCACTCGCTCTGGAATCGCCAGCACCGGATACTCGCTGCCCTCACGCAACATCACGTCTAAGAAATTCCACGTCGTCAGCCCATCACAACTTTCTGCTTCCAGCAGCCACGCTGCCAGACGACCTAACGGCTGCGCCGTCCGCACGATCACTGAACCCGCCCGTAATTCACGAACCTGTTGCATGGATTCCGTCTCCAACTGCACCAGTTGATGCTTCTGAAACACTGTCGCACTGCGATGAATTCCCGTCACTCGCTGCACACGCACCGACACACTCACAGCCTCCCGCAGACGCTCCAGTCGCACCCCATGCTGCAACAGATTCTGCAGCACCGCTGCAGGCACCTCCGAAAGCACATAGGCAAACGGCAGTTCTACCCGCTTCGTCGCGTCATACCGCCCCCAGTACTCCACCTCATAATCCCGCGGCTCGTTGCTGCCCGGTACACGCCCCAGCACACGAAACTTCTGTTCAAACGGCCGCAGCTCTGCATTCAACGGCAACTGCTCGGGTGCGCTGCCCACAGCTCGCACGACCTCAGCCCTCTGCTCAATCGCCCCCAGCACCCTTTTGATTTCGTCTGCACGGTCAATCGCTGCGTTCACACACTGCCGCACAAATTCACGAGATGCCAGTACCCGCGTCCGATAGTCCGCATAACTGTACGACTCTGACAGAATCCCGATGCGGCCACGCAACCCCAGATACTCAGTGCTGTACCTCGGCTCAAACCCGAACGATTCCCACCTCGTATGCTCACGCGCAAAATTCCCGTAATAAAACGTCTCAAACCCCGCACCGCGCATCCCCTGCGATACCGCCGGCATCAGCTGCTCACGCAGATACGACCGCAACTCAGACACCACCGCCGGATTATGCGGAATGTCATAGGTCAGCGGATACCGATGAATCGATCCATTCGTCGTGTGACAGTCAATAAACATGTGCGGGTTCCACTGATCAATCAGCCGCACCAAAGACTTCCCCTCAGCGGTCTCCAGACGCACAAAATCCCGATTCAGATCAAACCCCTGAGCCGTCTCGCGACGCCCCATGCCACGCACCGGGCCAATCTGCCCCGGGCGATTGTCCAACGACATCTGATCGTTACCGTCTGCGTTGTAATTCGGTACAAACACAAACACCGCGTGCCGCAGCCACGGATGACGAGCCGTCAGAGCCAGCTCGCGAACCAGCATCAGCAGAGCTTCCTTGCCATCACACTCGCCACTGTGAATATTGCCCAGCAGCATGATCACTAACCGCGGATCCCCCGCACGCGGCTGCACTGGCGGATCCGCAATCACCACACCAGACATCGAACGGTCCTGCGACGTCCGACCAAACTCAAACCCACGCACATGCTCGGCCCGCTCATCACAGGCCCGCAGAAACATCTGCACCTGCTCTGAAGTACTGGTCGCCTCATAACCGCTGGCCTCAGCCACTGTCGGCAACTCAGACGCACCCACCAGCTCGTCAGCACCCGCGCCCGCCGTACACAAACCCCAGACAGCCAACAACCACACCACACACAGCCCCCTCATCACAAACTCCTCACTGATCCGACTCCGACCCTGCCGTCGCCCCGCCGTTCCGGAAACAATACAACCGAGCTGATGTGCGAATCAGCAGCCGATCACCCGCAATCGCCGGACTGGCCATCCCCATGTCATCCTCAGCCAGCACGTTCTTTCGCACCAGCTCATACTTGTCACTGTCCTGCAGCACAAATGTCACACCGTCCTCATTCAGACAGAAAATCCTGCCCCCCGCAGCCCATGGTGACGCCGTAAATGCCCGACCATTCGGTAATCGCTGCTGCTCAAACAACGGCGCGCCCGTCCGCGCATGAAACCCCGCCACAAACCCTCGATCATACAACACAAACAAACGCTCACCGCTGACCAGTGTCGAAGGATTATACGGCGCCGCTGTCGGCTGCAGCCACGCTATGTATTCGCTCGATGTCACGCCCTTTTCCGGAGTAATATCGCCGGATGCACCCGGACGAATCGCGTAAATCGGACGATTCGGGTCCAGCACATAACCCGAACTGACATACAACAGGCCGTCCGCAGCATACGGAGTCGCAATTGTGATGCTCGACATCCCGCCGCGAATCGACCACAACTCTTTCCCCTCCAGATCATACGACACCGTGCCGCCTGTCCCCGCCGTCACAATCTCCGTCCGCTGGTCGTGCTGCCAGATAAAAGGAGTCGACCAGTTGCTCTTGTCCTCGCGGTCAGTCCGCCACAGCTGCTTCCCCGTGACCGCATCCAGCGCCAGCAGATAGGACTGCTGGTCATTATCACAACAGTAATACAGACGCCCGGAATGCAGCACCGGCGAAGCCGCCGTACCCCAGCCAAAACGCATCGGCACAGCCCCCAACTCATGCCGCCACAACTGCTGACCCGCGAAATCAAAACAATAAATCCCCAGATTGCCAAAACAAAAATACACCCGCTCGCCGTCCGTCACCGCCGTCTCCGATGCAAAACTGCTCTTGATGTGAATCGAAGACTGCGGCGGACCCTCGTGCACCTGATGCTCCCACTGCACCTCACCCGTCACAACATCCAGACACAGCACCTTCCACTGATGCACCGACTGCGGCGGAGCTGTTCGATCCCCACCAAAATACAAACCCTTCTTCGGATCCTCAGACTTTCCCGTATTCACCACCGTCGTCAGAAAGACATGCCGCCCCCAGACCACCGGTGATGACCAGCCCCGACCCGGCAGATCCCGCTTCCACGCCACATTCTCAGTCGCCGACCATACCTCCGGCACCTGCGCACCAGCCGATACACCCCGCCCACCAGGCCCCCGAAACTGCGCCCACGACCGGTCATCCTGAAACCCCTCAGACTTCCCACAGGAACCCCACACACAAATCATCACCAGCGTCAGCCGCATGCACACATCCACAACCCACGAAACCATTGCCATACTCCGGTAAAATCGGCAAAGACACAATCTCGTCGCAGTCTAGCGAATCCCCCATTGATCCGCGATCCCGAACCACAATCTGATAGCCGTTCAGTGCGACAGACATTCAGATCACATCAAAACACTCCCGCGAAACACCGGCTTCACCTGAAGGCTCGACACCCCGGCCTAACGTCACCTGAATTACGCGACGTGCAGTTTATTCTGAGACACTTAATTCTCTTCGACAGTTATTAATAAACCAAAAAACCCAGCAAAACATCATTGACCTTCAGGACCAGACTGCAAAGCTTCCTCGTGGGTGTGCGGACTAAGTGCACATCAAACCGTTGCGTAACAACTTAATTTCAGGACACGTAAAATGCCCGCAGTACAGAATCCAGTGCGCCTTCGCATCGCCGGAATCTATTACGACGAAGTATTCAGCCTTGATAGCCTGCCTGGAACACCAGCCATTGACCTCAGAGGCCGAAATGTTCCAGCCAAACCAACCATTTTCGAACTACTGGAAGCCGCATTTCTGAAACCGGGGCGGAACAAAGAGAATTTCACATACGTGTTCGAGCGTCGCGGCGACCATCTTTCAATCACATCTCTGGGCGTCACCCATAAGAAGAATATTGTGGGAACACTTGGTGGGAAATCACGCGCATCAGGAACATATCAACTGACTGAAATCGGGATCCCGGGGGGTGTTGTAGCCTGGCAGTACTACGTCTATCGCGCAGGTGTGTCGGCATCACAGTTGCCTGCTGCCGCAGGCTCATCACCCACGGGCTATTCGCCCGTGAAAGGGAACGGCACAGGCTTTACAGGTTTTGATCAGTTTGAACTGCAGGCGGGCGATGAGGTCATCTGGCGACAGGTCGCCATTCTTCGCGAACCAAACGTCCCGACCGCATCAGCCTGATTCGCTGACAGAGGTCAACAGCACAGGGGCGCCGTCCGCGTCCCTGTCTTTTTCACCCGGTCTGAACTGCCCTTTCAGCCCCACGACATTCCCGCATCTGAACACCTTCACCAGGCTTCACGGTAACTCACCCCACCACGTCCGGAATTGGAACGCCACCGTGAGCAATCGGTAACGGACGACCAGTGCGGTCCGGCAGCATCAGGTGAAAGTCAATTCCCGTCTGCTGGTAGATCGTCGCCACAACGTCGGCCGGTGAGACCGGATTCGACGCCGGCGAGGCACCGATCGCGTTCGAGCTGCCATACACCGCACCACGCCGAATGCCGCCACCAGCCAGCAGACAAAAACACACTGCGGCCAGTGTTCCCGACCCGCCTTCGCGTTGATCTTCCGCGACCGACCCAGCTCGCGCAACATCGCAGAATTGTTCTCGTGCATGTCATAGGTAAAGGAACCATGCGGGAGAAAATTCCAGCATGTACGCTGATAAAGGAGACTTGCGCTTCCACCAGTCGACGCGCCACCAGCTTGCAGTTGCCAAATAACGAACCGCACTGTCGCTGCCGAAACTCGGCAGATTCCCCCGACAGGTCAAACGCCGCTCGCACACGTCCACTGGTCAGCAACCCAAAAGCCTTCTGCTGGGTCCAATCCAGACGATCAATCGCCCACGCTGACTGCCCAGCCAGCCACCATATGGCCCCGGACGACGAATGCCGAGGTACATGCTGCTTTCACCCCGCCCGGATAACACGGCAGACAAACCGCTCTCGGCATGTCACCCGGTCCCAGACCCACGTACTGACAGACCGCACCGATATCCGGCGGATCAGCCGGATCCGGCACCCGGGCAGCAGGATACCCCAGACTGAAACCCGTCATGATGTTCAGCGGATTGGGAGTATTGTAGTTGTGAGTCACCGAACGGATCAAAGACAGCTTGTGCATGATCCGCGCTGTGTTCGGCAGATACTCACAGATCTGCACACTCGGCACGGATGTCTGAATCGGCTGGAACGAACCACGAATCTCCAGCGGCGCACCGGGCTTCAGATCAAACATGTCCAGCTGACTGGGACCACCCAGCAGATTGAACAGGATCACCGAACGAGCTGCCCCGGGGTGACAGGACACCGTTAGAACTTTTTTTGCCGGGAATCAGAACGTGGAGTCCTGGAAATCGATTTTGGGCGGGCATCCGCTAAACCTCAATGTATTATCGTCGGCTGGTCACTGCGATGCCTCCGCCAGCGCATCGACTTCGCTCATGGTGAACCGCACGCTGACGATGGACGGGTTCTCTGTGGCGACGAGGTTTGCATAGGTCGTGGCGACGATGGTGCCGTCGGTTAGCAAATGGATTCCGGGGTAGAAGCCGTCTTTGAAGGTTTTCAGCAGGCTGACGCGATACTGGCCGGGCTGGCCTTGCTTGATGTCGTCGTAGGTGCCGACCCAGGCGATGAAGCCGCCTTTGTCTTTCGATTGCGGTGTGGCGCTACGGAAGACGATGACCATGCGGCGATCGGGCAAAGTGATGCCGTGGTGACGATCTCCCGTGAGCCCCCATGGTGCGTCCACGGCTTGAGACCACGTTTGGCCCTCGTCTCGGCTGAACATGACGAGACTGGTGCCGCTACGGCGGTTCTCTCGCATCAGGCAGCAGAGTTCTTCGCCATCGGGTGAGCGGAAGACATAAGGCTCGCACGGGTGCTTGCCGTCGAGCTTCGTGCCATCGCAGACCACGACGGGCGGCGACCAGGTGAAGCCTCCGTCGCGCGTGATGGATTGCAGCACTTGCAGCGTCCCTTCCTCGCCGATGCCGCTGCCGCGATGGAAGAGTCCAAGTGATGTGCCGTCCTTCAGCCGCACGATGCTGGAGAAGGTCATGATGCAGCGAAACGGATCGTCCTTCGCGATGCGTCCGCCGATGGGCGGCAGCTCACGCCACGTCTTGCCATCGTCCTCGCTGACGATGCGCGGCATGAAGCCCTGATGCCGGCCTTCGATCGGCTTCGGGTTCTCCTTGTCGGCCAAAGTGCGTGCCGCGAAGACCCACATGCGATCTTTGCCCTGTGGATCGGTGATGCGGTAGAGGCTGGGGCAGTTCTTAAAGTTGGCGTAGTTCAGCGGCAGCGCGTCATCCATGCGTGTCCACGTGAGACCACCGTCATCGCTGCGAGCCATCGGCCCCGCGTGACCCCCGTGGCCGATGTTCCAGACGCAAAACATCGTCCTGTTGTCCGCGAGCATCGCCGTGGTCGGATGCGCGTGATACGCCCCCGGCTCCGGCAAACCGCGGGCGATGACGATCTGCCGCGGCGTGTCCTCGGAGAGATCAAAGTGCTTCAAAGCCTCGCGATGCTGCTGCCACAGTGCCTTCTTCTCGGCAGGCGCGTATTCCCAAGCACGTTTCGCGGCCTTGGTGGCATTGGTAGCTTCGGGCTTGGCTTGGGCGAAGGCGGCGAGCGGAGCGAGGATGAAGGCAGTGAGGAGGGTGATGGCGGGCGTCTTCATTCTGGCGTTCCTCCTTTATTGAAGAGGCAACGATTTGATTTCACGCGGTTGGTGGCTTCTTTGTTGGCGGCAAGCACGTCTTCTTCGTGAAAGGTGGTCATCCACAGATCCTGCTCGCGAGAGCGAAGATAGTCCCAACACAAGTAGATGGTGCCGTCGGCGGCTTGTTGGGCGTCAGGGTAGGAGCAGCCGACGCGTTCATCGATGACGAGGCCGCCGATCCAGGTTTTGCCGTCGTCCTTCGAAAGGAAGGCAGTGAGTTCGCGGCGCTGTTTGGCTTTGCCGCCCGACAAGGGGTCCTCGGCGATGCCGAGGTGCTTCACCAGCAGCAGATTTCCCGATTGCAGCCTGCCGATGAAGAAGCGCGAGGGTGTGTGCGGGATGGCGGGAGTCTTCAGCGGACTCCAGGTCGCGCCGCCGTCGGTGGAGGAGCTTTCGCCGATGCCCTTGGTGGTGCGCACCAGCATCCAGAGCGAGCCGTCCTTGCGCTCCACCGCCATCGGCTCGGAGGGAAAGAGGTCCCAGCTCGCCAGCATCTGACCCTTCACGGTGAACGTGCGGCCCCGGTCGCGGGAGACCTGCGAGAGGATCGCGCCCATGTTTTCCGGCCGTCTCGCGTAGGTGGGGAACAACCAGTCGCCGTTGGCCAGCACGGTGGGCTTGTTGAGCAGCACGCCCTCGAAGACAGGACGCGGCGGCGACCATGCGGGACTGGCCTGATCTCCGTTTTCCGCCGTGATCGCCCAGGCGTGTTTGTGCAGCGGGTAAGGCAGAGTGAAGAACACCCAGAGCTTCCCATCGGGGGCGACCCACGGATGTGGATCATAGGCTTTGAGCGGGCCGGGGCCGTCGGGATCAACCGCGAACACTTCCTTCCACGTCTTCCCGCCATCGCCGCTGGTGCTGACGACGACATAGGCGTTCGGGCAGCGCTCGATAATCTCGCCCGGTGTCGTGCCGGAAAACCACGCCGCCCAAAGTCGTCCGCCACGCGAAACTGCAATGCTCGGCACGCCCGTGCAGGTGCGTTTGGCGCGGTTGTAGTCCGCCGTGCTGCCGGGATTCGGGATCAACTTCGGCGGCATCGCTTTGTCCGGTGGAGGTGCAGTGCCGTCGTCCGGATCGATGCCTGCGGATTGATCCGGATTCGGCTTGGCGGGTTTGTCGGCGGCGTGCAGCGAGGCCAGCGACGCGAGCAGCAGGACGGTGGGGAATCTAAGGCGTTTCAAGGTGGGGGTCATGGAATCAGTCCTGCCAGAAAGGACTTCAATCTTTGTCTCCAGGATCAGTGCGAAAGCAGATTCTACTTCCCCACCGGTTCATCGTGAAATCCAAGGCTGGGTTTGAACCGCACGAATATCTTTTGCAGCAACGAGTTGCGGCATAGGCACGAAGAAACCCCCTGAAGCCGACGACGGAATTTGAACCACCAGATCTTGATGATCCGCCTCAGAAATCCCATGAAAAAAGCCCTCCGACCGAAAGATCGAAGGGCTTCACGATTTCAGAGTCGGGACCACGCGATTTGAACCGCCCCTCAACCTCACCACGCGCAGTCATCATCTGACGCGCCTGCAACAGTCGAGGCAACGTCAGGCCACTCACCAGCGACAGACTGCCAGCCTGCAGCAGATCACGCCGAGCAGAGCGGTGGGGAATCCGCAGCCCCGACGGCAGACATGAACGGAACATCCCCCAGATCACCCTCGCCACCAAATGCAAGCACAAATGCCGCCGATTCCCGCAGGAGCAGGGCAGCAAGGCCGAATCTGACGATCTGTTGCCAAATCACCACAACCGCACACCCAATCCGCGCCCCAGTGCTGGCCTCCGACCACGTCTCACTCGCCCGTCGCTTCCCGGCCCCGACGCTCACACTCCGCTATCGCCCGCTCAAACGCCTCTCCCGCCGCAGCTCGCTCGACTGCCACAATGCTCCTCCCACGCACTCGCCATAACTGCCGGATCGTTTCGGCACACCAGTGAGCACTGGTAGCAGAAATGCGAATGGGACGCCCACTCACCAGCACCTCGATCGGATTCGTATGCAACTGCGGAAAACAACGCACCGCCAACCAGCTGCTGCGTTCAATCGATACTTCAAACTCCAGCTCATGCTCGGCACCATCCGCCCGAATCACACGGATCTCCGCCACCTCACCCGCACTATCAACTCCACTCGCCGTTCACCCCCACCAATCCAGCGCCGAGAACGCTCTCCATGCAGCGTCACTGTATCCCCCAGCCATCGAGGTCGGTCCTGCTCGCCGCGACTTGCATACGCTATCGACTCAGGCATCTCAGGCGCTGCCGCAATGATCGTTCGCACTGCCACCCGAGTCGCCCCCGGCAGCTGCAACTGCCCCCCCGTCGTCACTTCCTGACCACCCGCTTTCGCTCAAAAATCGAGGGCATGCAGATACCCGTCAGAGACATCACTGCGACCTGCCGCCAGACCCTGACACCAGAGACCAAAGTCCAGAGACTCCCGCAACGAGTCTTCCAGCTGCACATAACTGCGACCCTGCCCCACCGCCATCCCGCTCATACACGGAAAATCCGGCTCACCGGCAGCCTTCAGCGCAAAACCACAATTCAGAATATAAAACCACATATTCCATTCGGCGATCCGCTGAGTATCCATGGCACTGATGAAGTCACACACGCCCTCAGCCACTGCCACTGGCAGTTCCATCGCACCCACACTGTTCATTTCCGGTATCGCCACGTTGGGAAGCTGGTCGGCCGCCCGATCTACTGCCCACTGCAACTCACCCGTGCTCAGCCCACCATCGCCGTCCATGTCAATCCACTCAAACGCTGCCGGTAACAGCGCCGCAGCACACTCCGCATCCGTCAATAAACCACTCTGATCCACATCGAACTGCTCCAGCAGCCGCTGGGCAGCCCGCGCTGGCCCCCAACCCCCAACCCCCAACAAGCACCAAATTTGACCAACGGCCATCAACACCGTAGCCTCAGGCAACACCCAGGGTACACTCCACCCTGCGCCTAACCGTCGCCAACACCAGCCCCAGCGGACCTTCACCATGCACAACCGTCACGCCGCCAGCCACTGCCCAATCGCCCGTTATCCCCGCCATACCCTGTCCGCAACAACCTCGCTCTGCCTGCTGCTGTGGCTCGCCATGCCAGTCACTGTCGCTCAGAGTCCCGCTCAACTGCCCCACAACCTTCCCGATCCGCGCCACGCTGCTCTGTCGTCCGACGCCTGGCGCAGCGAACGCCGCATCATCGACCTGCACCAGCACATCGAAACAACGCCGGAACGTTTTCAACGGGCCATCGGTATCCTTGACCGCAGCGGTGTCGGGCTTGGAGTCATCCTTGGGGCCGGCACCGTCACTGCCAAAGACGGGCAGCCATCAGGCTTTCAGAAATCAAAGGAACTGGCCGATCGTCTGTATCCCGGTCGCTTCCTCCACAGCATGATCCTCGACTACGCAGGCTGGGACGAACCTGGCTGGAGCGAACGAGCGGCCGAGCAGGTGTCCATCGGCCATCGCCTCGGAGCCGCTGGTCTCAAGGAATACAAACGCCTCGGACTCTACCTGCGTGACAAAAACCGCAAACTGATCCGTATTGACGATCCCCGACTGGACGCCGTCTGGAAACGCTGCGGCGAGCTGCAGATGCCCGTCTCGATCCACGTTGGCGACCCCAAAGCCTTCTGGCAACCATGGGATGAAAACAACGAACGCTGGACCGAACTGCGTGATCACAAAAGCTGGTGGTTTGGCGATTCAGCCACCTATCCGCCGCGGATGGAACTGCTGGAAGCACTCAATCGCGTGATCGAGCGACATCCACAGACCACCTTTGTCTGCGTCCACTTCGCCAACAACCCCGAAGAACTGGAGTGGGTCGATGCTGCGCTGGATCGCTATCCCAACATGTACGCCGATATGGCAGCACGCATCCCGGAACTGGGGCGACATGATCCCGCCCGAGTAAAAGCCCTGTTTCAAAAACATCAGGACCGAATCCTGTTCGCCACCGACTTTATGGTCTACGGCAAGCTGATCCTTGGTTCCGGCGGTGACAGCGACAACCCGACCGATGATGACGCTGTCGAGTTCTTCACGAAATGCTGGCGCTGGATGGAGACCGATGACCGTGACTGGGCTCATATGACCCCCATTCAGGGCAACTGGCTGATCAGCAGCATCAACCTGCCCCCGGCCGTCGCTCGTCGAATTTACTTCGATAACGCTCAGCGACTGTTTGCTCGGTCCATCCCGCTGCCAGTCGCTCAGGCGCGGTTCATCGAACGCGACTTCAAACCGGATGGACTGCTGCAGGAACCGGAATGGCAGACCACAACTCCCGCACGACTTGAATACGCCTCGATCGACAACCGTGCACGGCCGGACTACAGCACACCAGTTCGCATGCTGTGGTCCAGCAACTCGCTGTACCTCAGCTACGAATGCCCCTTCGAACAGCTCACGACCTTCGAGCCGCCGCAGGCCACTGAACGCATCGGTCTCTGGGATCGCGATGTGGTCGAGTTGTTCATCGCCCCGGACAACAATCGACCCAACTACTATGCGGAATTTGAATGGGCCCCCAACGGCGAGACACTGGATCTGCTGGTCGACCTTCCGGACAAGGATTTTGCGTGGACTGCACATGCGGAATCTGCCGTCACCGTCGATCACGCACGGAAGATCTGGCAGGTCGAAGTGCGAATCCCCTTCAAGTCACTTGCCGCTGCGGGACCGCAGCCCGGTGATCGCTGGAGAATGAACCTTTACCGCATGGATCGACACGGCCGCGCTTTCCTTGCCTTCTCACCCATTCTTGCCGGCAGCTTTCACACCCCCGAACGCTTCGGCTGGGTCGAGTTTCGGAAGTAGAGGGGATTCACGGCATGCCGCAGACAGCAAAACACTCCTGTCATCTGCACGCGCAGCACTTCCGCCAAATTCACGCCCTGACACGCAGCTACCACTCCGGCTGCTGCTGCTTCACCTGCACCGCAAGATTCGGAAAATATGCCGGCGAGGAACCACACAAGACCGCGTCGGCTCCGGCCAGAAAGAAATCACCAGCGTCCTCGACAGAACTGACACCACCCACCGCAGCGACCTGCAGATTCAGACCGTAGCTGGAAATCAACTGCCGCACCTGTCGTACAGCAGCCACCGATGGCTGATGAATGCTGCGGCCAATCACCCCGGCCCGACGATAACGCTCGCCAAACACAGGTTGGCCGTCTGCACGCAGAACTTCTCGAGTCACACAGTTGACCAGCGTCACGCCATTCGCCATTCCATCCACCGCCTGCAGAAATTCCAGCAGTAACTGCTGCTGAGGAAACAATCCAACCTTCAGCAGCAACGGCACCTTACCGATCGCCGTCCGGATGGCCTGCACCACCTGCCGAGTCGCCGCAACGTCCAGAAAAATTGCCCCCTCAGCCGAACACACATTCGGACACGACAGATTGGCCTCAATCACCTGCGCGCCAGCCTCAGCCGCCCACCCGGCACACACCGCAAAATCGTCGGCCGTCTGAGCCAGTGACCAGTCGGGCTGAGGACTGGCCACGACCGACACAATCAGTAACTGCCCCGGCAGCAATTGACCGGCAGTCCAGCGAATGTCCGCCCGCCACTGCTCGGGCGCCTGAGACGGCATGCCGAAACAGACGGCCGCACTCAGCTGCTGCTCATCACCGGTCCAGCGCTCTATCACCGTCACCGGACCATCCGCACGACCACCATCATCCACGATCACCCAGTTCGGAACCGGATAACACGGCCGCGCCACAGAACGCACGGTCTTCCATGTCAGAATGTCAAACCCCCGTCGAGCATACGGGAGCACCCAGTTGCTGTTTGGTAATAAACCGGCAGCTATCCCAAAGCGACTGCCCACCGGAAGACCAAGAAACTGCTTCAGCGGCACTTCGGGCACAATGGGATCCGCCCCCTGAAACTGAGGGCCACGAATACAATTGTGCTCCCAGGACATTGCAGTGTCATAGGCGCAATACATAACCACCACGCACAGTAAGGACGAATATGGCGGTACTGGAAAGGGAGGGCTTTCCTGCCCCCTTCTATCAACATCGAGGCTACACGCAAGAGCAAACCGGCGCAAATTCACAAAAGCACTGGGTAACCCCCAATAACGATCAACCAACGGGCTCCCTGCGGCAACGGTTCAAATCGCACCCCGCCCCCCCCAATCAGGACCGCACCAGAATTTCCCGTATCACTGTCGGCTCCAAAACACCCGTCAATCGCTCCTTCAAACCGGCGCGCGACACATACAGATCGTCCGCCCCAAGTCCCAGCACATGCAGCAGCGTGGCATGCAGATCGGGCACACCAACCCGCCCTTCCACCGCCGCAAAACCCAACTCATCCGTACTGCCATGCACCACTCCACCCCGCACTCCACCCCCCGCCAGCCACGCTACCATCGCGTTCTTGTTGTGGTCCCGCCCGGAACTGCCCGGATTCCGATCAGCAGCCAGCTGCGAAATCGGCAGACGCCCCATCTCACCTCCCCACACCAGCAGCGTCTGATCCAGCAATCCCCGCTGCTTCAGATCCGTCAGCAACCCGGCAATCGGCCGATCCGTCCGCGCACACGCCGCAGGCAGGGCCGTCCCGATACTCGAATGATTATCCCAGATTTGACTGTTGATGAATAACTGCACAAATCGAACGCCACGTTCAACCAGCCTGCGAGCGATCAGGCAGCGACGTCCATACGCATCCGTCGGCTCACGACCAATCCCATACAACTCCAGCGTCGCCGCCGTTTCCTGACTCAGATCCAGCGCATCAGTCGCTGATGTCTGCATCCGCGCTGCCAGTTCCCACGCTTCAATCCGAGACTCCAGACGCGACTGCCCGGCACGATTCTGCTGATGCAGGCGATCCAGACGACGAATCAACTGCCGCTCAACCGCCGTCACTGACGCGGGCTCCACAAAATCCGGACTGACATTCAGCACCGGAGCCCCCGTGGCGCGAAAACGCGTCCCCTGAAACGAAGCCGGCAGAAATCCGGACGTCCAGTTGTCCACACCATTCACCGGCAGTCCCTGAGGATCCTCAAGCACCACATACCCCGGCAGATTCTGATTTTCACTGCCCAGCCCCCACGTAATCCACGCACCCAAAGACGGTCGCCCGGTAAACTCACTGCCACTGTGATACTTGTACAGCGCAGGCTCATGAGTCAGGTTTGTCGTGTATAACCCACGCAACAGCGACAGCTCATCCACGTGCCGCGATAACTCCGGCAATAACTCAGACACCCACATACCACACTGCCCATATCGTGCAAAACGGAAAGGACTGCCAAGCAATGCCCCCGCTGCTTCCGGAAACTCCACCTCACCCGCGATCCGATCAAAATGCTCCTGCCCATGACGCCGCACCAGCTCAGGCTTGGGATCCAGCAGATCCATCTGACTGGGGCCGCCATTCATGAACAGATGAATCACCGATGTCGCACTCGGCTCATGCACCGGACCACCCGGACGACCAGACTCATCCTCAGCACGCACCGCCCCACGCGATACACCCGACTCGCTGTCCAGTAACGACAACATGGCCACAGCCGATACGCCACCGGCCAGACTGCGAAATACTCCACGGCGATGAACTTCCTGACCATTCCTCATACACTCAGTCCACCATCACAAAAGCCGCAGAATTCAACACTGCATGACACAGATTGCAAAACCCTTCAAACTCCGCCGAATTCAGCAGCACCGACTGATTACCAGCCCCACCAGCCCCAGCCGCTCCACCAGTCCCAGCCGACTGCTGCCATTCCCGCACCAGCTGATCCAGCCCGGACTGCAATTCCCGCAGCTCGGCAACCTCCGGGTCACGCTGCAACGCCATGCGATACAACTGCACAATTCGCAGTTCACGAGCTTCCCCGGTGGCACTCAACGGCTCAGACTGCTCGACCGCCTGCACCACCCGCCGCGCCAGTCGCACCGCCAGATCATGCACAAATCCCCCGTTCAACAACTGCAGTGTCTGTGGAGCAGCCAGCGATTCACCACGCTGCACACAGTTCGGCCCCATCTGCGGATAATCAAAACTTTCCAGCAGACTGGGGATCTGAGTCCGACGGTGCAGCGCAAACACACTGCGACGCCACTGTTCACCCTCAGGCTGCACCGTCACCAGCCCGTCTCCTCGCACCTGCACCGGATCAGCTGGTCCATAACGACGCTCACTTAAAGCCCCAGCCACCAGCAGCAGTCCGTCCCGCAGCGATTCCGCGTCCAGACGCCGCAGCGGCATGCGCGACCACAACTGATTCTCACGGTCCCGTCGCTCAGATAACTCAGACACGGCCGATGACTGCTGCCACGCCGCCGAATTCAACAGCAGACGGTGCATCGCCTTCACACTCCAGCCACTCCGCACAAACTGTACGGCCAGCCAGTCCAGCAGCTCTGGATGCGACGGCCGCGCACCCGCTACTCCGAAGTTCGCCGGAGTCTCTACCAGACCACGACCAAAATGCTGCAGCCAGATCCGATTCACCATCACTCGCGCTGTCAATGGATGATCGGGCTTTGTCAGCCAGCGAGCAAAGGCCAGCCGCGCACCCGTTTTCTGCGCCCCCGGCCACGGTGGCTCATACGACAGCAATGGACCGCCAGGCTCCAGCACCTCCGGCACTCCTGGCTGCACCCGCCGCCCTGGCTTCAGGTAATCTCCTCGCAGCAGCACCCACGTCGGCGATGGGCGACCCCGCGACCACAAGGCACGAATCTTTGGTTCACGAGGTATCTGCTGCCGCAGTTTTTCGATCGCAGCGTCCAGCTCCTTGCGCTCAGCATCTGCCACCGCCTTCTGCTGCTCCCGCAGCTTCGCGATCTGATCCTCCAGCTGCTCCTTCTGCTGCTCCCACGCCACTCGTTCGGCCGTAGGCACATACGGCAGCAAACGCTCGTCCAGCGGTTTCAGCCAGTCATGCTCATCCCACGCATCCTTGAATACCGCAGACAGTCGGTAGTAGTCCGTCTGAGACAACGGATCAAATTTATGAGCATGGCAGCGCGCACAATTGATCGACAAACCAAGGACCGTGGAACCCAGTATCTGCAGTTCGTCGGCAATTACTTCCAGACGGTCGGGCACAAACGCGGTGATATTGGCAAAGGTTCGGTCAGGCGCCGTCCGCAGAAAACCCGTGGCCACAAGGTTGTCGCTCAGTTCCTCGGTTACCTCAGCGGCCGACTCATAATCCGCCAGTTCATCCCCCGCCAGCTGCTCATGCAGAAACCGATCATAGGGCTTGTCAGCGTTAAACGAACGAATCACGTAGTCCCGATACCGCCACATGTCGGCCCGGATGCGATCCTCATTCTGTGCCCCCTCGGAATCCGCATAGCCAGCCGCATCCAGCCAGTGCTGCCCCCAGCGCACTCCATACTCCGGTGATTCCAGTAACTCATCAATCAGCCGCGACATGCGATCGGGGCGAGAATCCTGCAGGACACGCTGCAGCTGCTGCCACGTTGGAGGCAATCCGGTCAGGTCAAAATACAGCCGTCGCACCAGCACTGCTGGTTCCGCT
Source organism: uncultured Planctomycetaceae bacterium (assembly GCA_903858815.1). Lineage (GTDB taxonomy): Bacteria > Planctomycetota > Planctomycetia > Planctomycetales > Planctomycetaceae > SXXK01. The sequence continues at coordinate 28,054 of CAIOKE010000296.1, forward strand.
GGAGCTGCAAATGTCAATCCCGCCTGCTCCAGACGCTGCAGCAGAAATGCGTCCACCGCAGTCTGCACTCGACCAGTCGCTCGCACCTCCGGAACATCAGCCGCTCGCGGGGGCTGAAACGACCAGAACTCCCGAGCTCCTGCGGGCAGCTCAGAAGACTTACCAGACTCCACCACAGCCTGCGGCATGCCCTCCGCTATCCACTGTCGCAACAACTGAGTCTCAGACTCAGTGATCGGCTTGATCATCGCTTCCACCAGACGACGAGTGGGCGGCATTTCACCCGCCGCAATCTTCTGCAGAATCAAACTGGAATCAGGCTGACCAGGCACGGCCGCCGGACCCGATTTACCACCACGCAGCAGACTGTCACGAGTCCGCACATCAAGACCGCCCTCCTGCCGCGACGCACCATGACAGGCGGCACATCGCAGCAACAACAGAGCTTCAATACGATCGGAATTCACCGCGGGAATCTGCTGCGATCCCGGCATCCGAGCCCCGGCAGCGATCCAGCGACGCAACATATCAATCTGCTCGCCAGACAATCGCGGCTCACCCTCCGGAGGCATCGCACCCGACGTCACAAGTTGCAGCAGCAGACTTTCGTCCGGTTGACCCGGAACCAGCACCGGACCCGAATCACCACCACGCACAAGACCAGCACCCAGATCCAGCCCGCCCGAACGCTCACCCCCGTCATGACACGAGCCACAGTGACTTTGAAACAACGGCTGAATATCACGCACAAACTCCGGAGGCTCAGCGGCAATTACCCCACAACAGGCAGAAACACCCCACATCAGCACAGAATACAGGGCATTCGTCAGCCGCATCACAGCACCAAACCGTTTGAAAAAACACCACATCCGTCAACCCCAACCCACCACTGACTACTGACCACTTTCAAAAAGCGATCTTTTCCGGCAAGTACTTGCCGATCAGTTGTTCATAGTAGGGTCGCAGCTGCCTCCAGTCCGGTGGCGTCGGACATTTCGAATACAGGTCATATGGATTGAACTTCCGCACCCACGGCAACATCTGACGGTCATGGTTGTCACACAACCAGTCATACTGTTCTTCACGATGCCATGCATAGAACGAATGATACCGAATCATGTACAACGCCGGCTCGGGCAGATACGGCTTCAGCACATGATACAGGTACTCGTCATGCCCCCACGACAGCAGGACATTCCTGAGCCCACAGCCCCGTTCGTAGATGCCGTGCTCACTACTGAGCACCGGGTCGAGCACATCCGGGTTCTCGGTGAAGAATTCACTATAGACAATCCGGTCGCTGAAACGACACCCCACGGGGAACGTATCGCCCACCACAGCCCACTGCGGTTGCCCCCACAGACACAACACCTTGCCCAGATCATGCAGCAGACCCGTCAGTACAAACCAGTCTTCATGCCCGTCTGCGCGAATCGCTTCGGCACACTGCAGCAGGTGCTGTAACTGGTCCAGTTCAATGTCTGGATCAGAATCATCCACCAGCGTATTGAGAAAATCGAGCGCCTCGAAAGGACTCATGACCTGCCGCTGCAAACCCAGAAACTCACCGCGTTTACGGCGTACAAATTCGAGCGACTGAAACCGATGATTCTGCCGGTAGAACTCCCGCACCGTCTCCCGACCAGGATTGTCGTAGTTGCGGTAGTCGCTGCGAGCCTTCTGCCCCGGTTCAGGATACACCTGCTGAACCACAAACTCCTCCACCGCCTCACCAACAGCATGTGCCTGCCCCGGCGACGATCTGTGCTCAGACATCAAAGACACTCCTCAACCCGTGCCCAACTCAACCCAACCGACCGGTCTCAGTCTAACACACCACCCCCGAACACCCCAACCGTACCTTTGGCTTCAGCCCGAGCACCACTCCGCCACCTACTCACCCGCCTGCCCACTAACGTCAGCCCCATATGTAGCCCGAGCATTCCCGACGCCGAGGAAAAAACGTAGTCCGAGCATTCCTGCTCGGCCCCGTCCATAAAAAAACACTGGGGATTTCAAGGGTGACGAGAAGTTCGAGCCCGGGCTGAAGCCCAGACTACAGTTCCTGCACCACCGTCATCCTCGCCCGCTGCCAGTAACGCAACAATCCCCCCTCTCCAACCGTAGCGTGGGCTTCAGCCCTTGTCATTACCCACAAATTCAGCTGTCTGCCCCCTCGGCTTTCGGAAACCGGCCCGTCAGGCCTGAATCGCAGCCGCGGGCAGAGCAAAACGAAACAGTCGCTCCGGGGGACCGCTTGGTTTCATGGGTAATGACAAGGCTTCAGCCCGCGGTCCCACCCCCAAACGTACCTTGCACTTCAGCCCTCGTCATTGCCCACGAAACCCGTCGGACAAGGACGCCGTTGCGGCGTGTGTCTGGTTTGTGCCGAGCGTATGTTTGCGATTCAGGCCAGCAGTGTCGTTTTCCGATAGCCCAGAGCGCAGCCCCGGGTGAGGGGCTTGCCGCGGGAACGCCCCACCACGCTTTCATCAAAAAAATGGCCCACCGAACGTTAGCACCCGAACCCACCGCCACTCACTAACACTCAAATTGGCCAAAGGCCATAGTCAACATCACCCTGGGCATCGCCCGAGGGACTCGAATGAGCGCCACCCAAACCTGTTTCTGAATTCACAGCGGGCCGCAGACCGCTCGGCGACTTTCACAGCGACAGTAGCTTTTGCAAACGTAAAGAACGGGCCCTGATCCGGGCTGAAGCCTACGCTCCGGTTTTTGCACTCGACACGAAAACCGTGTTTTTTTCGATGATTTGGGCGGCCGGGCAGGAATGCCCGGGCTACGTTTGTGGCGACAACCCCAATCTCTGATCATCAAACAGCAGCGCAGGCGGGATGAAGCCCACCCCACCTGACCGAGGACCCGCAACAATTCTGCTGGTGTTCTTCGTCCCTCAGACCTGCACGCCACAAAGCCTCACAGCCGAGCTCGGCCGGAAACTCCCCGACGCTCGGCTGATGCTGGAGCAACCTCGCGCGACTGAGGCTTCGTCGCTCGCCAGAATGACGCGCGACGCACTGCTGGCTCAACAACCGACGCTGGCGCAGCCACTCGCTCAGACTGCACCGCCGCAGAACGCTGCGGAACGCTCTGCGTCACGACCTCGGACTGACCAGCCATTTCAACCTTTGCACCACCCTCCGTCGCTGCAGCCTCGGGAAGTTGCGGCCCCGGACCACCACTGCGGCCTTTGTCCTTCGCAGGAGCCTGACCGGCGTCCGCCTGCGTCTCGGTCGGCTGCTCATGCACCCGCATATCCTTGTATTCCAGCAACGATCCCTTTTCAAAATGCACGTTCTTCAGAGCAATCGCGTACTCAGCTCGGGCTCGGAAAAACTGCGCCTCAGCTGCATACATCCGTCGCACCGCGTCAATCCGCCGGTCATCCGTCGAATCATCCCGCGCCTCGATCGCTTCACTGTATCGCCGCGCTGCCAGATACTGCTCCAGACTGTCCTGCAACGCCTGCCACGTCCGCTCACGATCCGTCCACGCACCGGACAGACTGCTCAACACCTCACGCTGCTGCTCACGCTGCACTGTACGCTCACGCATCAGATTCAGTTCCGCATGCGAGACCGCAGCATGCGCTCGACGGAATCCCAGCGGTACGCTGAACTCCACACCGACCGCCCACTCCTGATGATCACCCGTCCCAAGATTCCCCAGCGAGGTATCCGGAGCACCACCCGAGGCCACCCCACCACCGGCAAACGTGTCGCCAAACCCGCGCACACGATAACGACCCACCGCATCCAGCTGCGGCTTCAGGTAGTTCTTCGCAGCCACCAGCTCCAGCTCACGCTTCTTTACCGCCAGATTCTGACGCTGCAGTTCAGGGCGCCGCTGCAACGCTTCCTCTGTCACCAGCTCCCAGCTGAACAGAAACTCGGCCATCGTCGGCTCGTCCAGCGGACGAATCACGTTGCCGTCCGCTGCCGGTAACCCGGTCAGCAGCCGCAGACGACGCTCGGCCGCCAGCACACCACCTCCACTCTGCAGCGTCCCACCCGGAGAACCGTTACGTACCTCCGTGCCATTCAGCAGCCGACCATACAAAGCTTCTTTCACCTCGTTCCGCAGCTGCAGCACCTGCTGGCGAACCCACGCTTCATCCACCGCATTCACACTGCTGGGACCTCCACGCTGCTGCTCAGCCTGACGCACCAGCTCGTACTTCTCGTGATACAGTCTAGCCACGGAATCATAAGATTTCCTCAGGGCGTCATAGTTCCGCCACGCAGAGTACAGATCCCAGTAACCATTCTCCACATTGCTGACGTAATCCCGCAGCGACGCCTGAAAATCGGCGTTCGTCATGTCCCCATTCACTCGCGCTATCAGGATCCCATTGTAACTGCCCGGCAGACCACCCGGACCCGCAATCCGATTGAATTCACTGCCACTGCCCTGCAGCAACGGCTGACGAACCTCGCCCTCAACAGCCGTGTTCCAGCCACTGCGAAATGTGTTCGCCGGAGCATTGTTGCTGTCAAAATCCGCCAGACTGCGCACCGCCACCTGCGATCCAGCAACCGTCCGCTTCGATAACTCCATCTTGTAGTCGTGAAAGTCCTGCAGAAAACTGTTCGTTCCGCCCGCGTAAAAACTGTTGTTATACAAACGGTCGTTGCGGTTGAAATTCGCGGTCGCCGATAACTGCGCATCAAACGCACTCAGGGCCGCTTCCCGACCCGTACGCGGATCCACCTGCTGTAACTGTCGATTCACTGTCGACATCGCCGCATCCGGAGATCGCAGCACTACGCCGCCAATGTCCCGCAGAATTCCCGACGAACGCAGGCCACGCGACATCACGTCCGCTAAAGACTCGTCACGCCAGCACTCACCACGCTCCAGATCCTGCACTGACACCGGCTGACGCGGAGCACGCAGATCGCCAGAGACCATCACGCCGCCACGGTCAATCGCCGTACTCAGCCCAGCCACGCGCCGAGCTGTCGCAACAGGACCGTCATCATTCAATCCGCCAACGGCACACGGCACGCCAGACCCGGATACCCACGCAACGCCCGCCAGCACCACCCCGAAACACACAGGCACACGCGGCCGAACGGGGCGCAGCAGCAACCCTCTCAGACCACCCAGCAATCCCGTGCGCTCCCACATGGATCAAATCCCCGGCTGAATTCAAGAAAAATCCGACCCCACCCTGGGACCGTTTCCTGCAAGACGGCACACCCATCCGGAAAATCCCCTATTCTCAGTTTCATCGGCACGATCGAAACCCAATTCAATCAAAACACCGTGAATCCCTGCGCCACAATCGGTGCCAGCCACACAAACCGCCCCACTCCCCCAAATTCCGAGCCCCCGCCGCAAATCTCGCCTCCGATACCCTGTTCCCAACACATCCGCCCAAATCCCACACCCCCGACTGCCGTTATTAATGCTATCACCCTCTCAATCGGTCCCCCTGAGGCATCACTGTTTGAACACCGGCACAACCCCTAACCCGTAGCCCAAGCATTCCTGCCCGGCACAACCCAAACCCGTAGCCCGAGCTTCACCCCGGGAAACAACTCCACAAAAACTAAAACACCAAACCTTCTCCAGGACCCGCACCAAGCCGAAACCCTCGGGCGACCTACACCACTTACACGTAACTAACACTCGAGCCACCGTCTGATCCCGTCCTGACCACTCCGTCACAAAAGACCCTGACCCCGCAATGAATGCCCCCGGTGACAACCAGACGCACACCCCCGGCCACGGGAACTCCGGCTCTTCGCCGGACCCCGCATACCGGACTCTGATCGCCGAACTGGAACTGCTGCAGGCCCTGCACCTGCTGACCCAAACACTCACTCACGCGACTTCCCCCGCCGCCGTCCACGACACACTCGCTCAGGATGCCGCTGTTCCACTGCAGGCCTCCCTTGCACTGGTCTGTCAGCGGACCGCCACAGGTCAATGGACTGCCGTTACCGGACCGGGTGGCGCCCAGATCAATCAGCGTGCCGATGCCGTACAGGACATCCTGAGCTTTGTCGCCCAGCACAGCACCACACGCCCCTGTGTGTCCGACGGCCCCCCCCACCGACTGTGCCTGCCACTCAGTCCTCCGCAGGATAACTCCCGGCCACAGACAGTCCTTGTCCTCGAAGCCACCACACCATGGACAGCGCGGCGTATTGAACTGGCCAGCACCGTTGCACACTACGCCATGCTGACACTGCAACACCGCCCCAGCCAGCCCGCGGAATCGGATCTGACACAAAAGCTTCCTCACCCCCCTGCGCTCAGCTCCGGCTTCAACATTCGGAATCGGCGAGTCCAGCTTGTCGGCGGTCTGTTGCTGCTTTCCCTGTTGCCACTTGAGCTCAGAATCCCGGCCAGCGGACTGCTCGAACCGGTTCAGCGACAGCGGCTTTATGCGGCCGAATCGGGACTGGTCACCGAACTGACTGTCAATGACGGGGCCACGGTCGTCCCTGGCGATGTCCTCGTCCGACTCCGCAGTGATGAACTCGAACTGCAGCAGGCTGAACTGTTTGGTGCGCTTGCCGAAGCCCAGGCGCGGCTCGCAGCACTCGAATCTTCAGCAGCCCGAGGATCAATCGGTACTGCTGCGCTGACTGTCGAGTCCGAACAGGCCGAACTGCGTGCTCGCATCCTGTCACTGGAACAGCAGCGCAGTGTCCTGCAGCGCCGACTTGACTCGCTGGTCCTGCGTGCCACCGCAGCCGGTACCGTGGTCGGTCGCGATCTGCAGCAGCGATTTATCGGTCGCCCTCTGCTGCGCGGACAGTGGCTGCTGGATGTCGTCCCTGCCGACTCGCCCTGGCAGCTGCAGCTGGATGTGGCCGAAACCGATCTGCGACATGTGCTGCAGGCATTTGCCACTGCCCCCGCGGCATCCCGCCACGTTACGGTCAGTTACTTCACCGAAACAACTCCGGAACGCCAGCTGCAGACAACTCTTGCCAGCATCTCCAGCGCCGCCGAGCTCAGTCCGCGTGGCGAACTGCAGACTCGACTGACAACAACCGCAGCACCGGCCACCTCCGGCGAACGACCGGGGGTCGGAGTGCAGGCCAGCGTCCATTGTGGTCGCAGGCCACTGCTGTACATCCTGCTGCGTCGTGCCTTTGACTTTGTTCGGCGGACAGCCTTGCTTCAGGGAGTTTACTGAGCCATGCGGCAGAACCTGCAAACCTCGCGGTTTCACTGGACATTGTTACCCGCCCTGATCCTGCTCAGTACGGCGGCCACCACACCGGCTCAAACCATCCCCGCCAAAGCCGCCAACCCACCCCGCATCACGGCTCGTGCCTGCCGCGTGCAGCCCGGCGATGCCGCTGATCTGCCGGCCCCGGAACGCGGACCACTACTGAAGCTGCTGGTAGAGCAGGGCAGTGAAGTACGAGCGGGCGACCTGCTGGCGGAACTTGATCAGGAAGATGCTCTGCTGGCACTCAAGCTGGCCGAACAGGAACTGCAGGCCGCCACTCAGAAGCGAGCCAGCAGTCGACTGTCACAGGTGGCTGCTGCCGCTGTACAGGAAGCTGAACGACAGGCCGAACAGGCCGCACTGGATGCCGATCAGGCCCGGCAGTCCGCCGATGATCCGTCAGCAGTCCGCCTTGCCGAAGCAAAACTCTCCGAAGCCACTGCCGCACTGCAGCTGGCCGATGCCAGCCGCAAAGCGTCCGCCCGCAGCGTCAGTGAACGCGAATTCCTGGCCCTGTCTTCACAGCGCGAGCAGGCTGCGATTGCCGTGCAGCAGGCTCAGCATGAAAAAGCCCTCGCCGCCATCAAAGCCCGTTCACTGGCCAAAGCGACCGAACAGCAGCAGGCCGCTGTCGCTCGACTGAAGCTGCTGCTGGAAACCGCACGCGGTACGGAAGACGCCGAAACACAGCAACTGGAAGTCCTCCGCACCACCGTCGAAATCGCTCGGCAGAAAGTGCAGCGACGACGCCTGATCGCCCCCTTCGATGGTATCATTACCGAACGATGCAAAGCCGCCGGTGAATGGCTGGAACCCGGTGAACCGGTCCTGCGGCTGATCCAGACACGTCGCCTGCTGATCGATGGCGTTGTTTCCATCAGCGAATCACAGCAGCTGCAGCCAGGACAGACCGCTGCCGTCCGCATTCCTGTGGCCACCAGCAATCCCGGCCCGCAGGAGACCGTGACAGCCAAACTGATTTTTGTCAGCCCCGAAGTCGATGCACTGAACGATGCCGTGCGCATCCGCGCAGAAGTTCAGCAGCCACCACACTGGCTCCGCCCGGGCGCTCAGGTGCTGCTGGAGATTGTTCCATGAGCACCGGGGCAGGCCTTCCCGAACGCTCGGCAGGTGGTGGAATTCCGCTGCGTCTGCGCCCCGACCTGCAGATCTCTGCCGTCAGGACAATTCACGGGCAGGGCTGGCTGCTGCGTGATCCCCTGCGACTGTCCTACTTTGAAGTCTCACCAGCCGGACTGCGCTATCTGCAGCTGCTGAACGGCTGGCGTTCGCTCAGCGATCTGCTGCAGGCCCTGCAGACTGAATTTCCCGATGACGTCATCTCCGCGGACGATCTGCAAATCCTGCAGCGAGACGCCCTGCAGGCCGGACTGCTGCAGACCATCTGGCCACGTCGCAGTCTGCTGTCAGCAGCCAGCGATCGATCGCCGCAGGCGGACACACAGACTGGTCCGCAGGCGATTGCCAGCACGGATTCCCTCACTACTGCTCGCCGCCTGCTGTCGCGCTGGGGACTGTCACGGCTCAGTTTTCGCTGGCGCGGTCCGGATCCGACGCCTTTGCTTGACTGGCTGGTGCCACGACTGCAGCGATTCAGGCACCCGCTGCTGAAACCCGCACTGCTCAGCTTTGTACTGATGGCCTTTGTGGCCGTCCTGCTCTCAGCCCGACAGCTGCAGGCCGAGTTGCCGGATCTGTCAGCCCTGCTGACGGTCACCAATCTGCTGGCACTGGGCACTGCCATCACAATCGCCCGCATCCTGCACGAACTGGGTCATGCCGTCGCCTGCCGCTGGTATGGCGGGGAATGTCATGAGCTGGGAATCACCATGATTCTGTGTTTCCCGCTGCTGTACTGCGACGTCAGTGATTCGCGACGATTTCCCACCACACAGCGGATCGTGGTCGCAGCGGCCGGGATTCTGGTTGAACTGCTGATTGCTGCTGTGGCCGCCTGCCTGTGGCTGCTCAGCTATCCCGGTTTCCTGCATGCCTTATTTCTGAACCTGCTGCTGTTCTGCAGTCTGAATACGCTGCTGATTAACGGCAATCCGCTGCTGCGATATGACGGCTATTACGTGCTGTCAGATCTGCTGGCCATACCCAACCTGTGGCAGCAGGCCGTGCGATCCGCGGGGCGGGCTGTGGGTCGGCTTGTGCTGGGTCCACTGCGGGCGACGGGTGACGAGCTGCCCGTGAGTGCACTGGCATCGACCGGGCTCAGCATCCTTGGAGTTGCCATGGCCTTGTGGCGTCTGTCCGCCACATTGACGCTGCTGTTGATTGTGTATCGCCTGCTGGAACCCGTGGGCCTCGAGTCAGCGGTTGTCTTCCCGGCATCGGCCAGCGTGCTGCTGGGAATTCCGGCGATGTACAGCGGGTTACAGCAACGTCTGTCGGAAGCCGTCAATCCTCGTCGGGCGCAGGTGCGATTATGGGCCAGCCTGTCAGTCTGTCTGTTGTTGTGCTGTGTACCGTTTTCATGGCCTGTCAGTGTACCGTGTCTGTTGACACCGGGGACAGCGGCTGCTGTCTATGTCCGCAGTGGCGGGGTGCTGGAGTGGTCGGTCGCGGCTGGTGCAACCGTGCAGGTCGGGGACGTCCTGGCAAGGTTCCGTAATGCCGAACTGGAACAGCAGCTGGCAGCGGCTGAAGGTGCTCAGTCCCTGCGGCAGGCGACGGTTCGCACTTTGCAGAATCGTCAGTTTACGGAACCAGCGGCGGCGGCTGCATTGCCGGCTGCCGAACAGTCCCTGAAAGCGGCGATTGACCGTTGTCAGACACTGCGGACGATGGTGGCTGACCTGACCCTGTGCAGTCCTCGTGCCGGCATCGTCATGCTGCCACGGAACCTGCCCACTGCCAGCAATCCGGACGCATCATTGCAGGGATGGACTCGCTTTGTCCTTGACACCACGACTCGCGGTGGCTGGGTTGAACCACAGACGCTGATTTGTTGGGTGGGTGAACCGAACGATCTGCGGATTATAGCGGTGGCCGAACAGTCGGATGTGGAACGGGTGCGAGCGGACATTGATGCTGCGCGAGTCACATTGTTTTCGCGGACAGACTGGCGACTTGTGGCAACGGTGACGGAGGTTGGTACATCGCCGTTGGAAGTCGTGGACCGGGAACTGATCAGCAGTGGCCTTGTCAGTGCCCGAGCGGACGGATCGCCGGCCCAGCCGTTGTTCCCCGCTGAGCTGTCCGCAGGTCACTTATTCCAGCAACAGGTCGAGCGTGGCGAAGTCTTACCGCCACTGTATTCCGTCGGTATGGCCCGTCTTCCGACCCAACAGGCATCGTTGCTGCACCGCACATGGCGCCTGGCCCGCCGCACCTTCCGCCTGCCAGCGCTACCATAACCTACGCCCCCCGCAGCCGCAGCCTCAAACGTAGCCCGAGCATTCCTGACGCAAAGGACAAAACGTAGCCCGAGCATTCCTGCTCGGCCCCGTACCGCAAAAACACGATGTTTTTCGATGAGCTGAAGTCGGTTTCACGGCCTCAGCCGACTTTTGTCCCTCGCGTCATTCCTGCTCGGCCGCCTCCCCCCAGAAACGCAGGAAGCTTCAATCGCGGTCTGAGCGAACTTTCGAACACGGTGGTTGTGTCACCAGCCGCACCGGCAACAACGCCACATCCATCGCAAACCAGCCGACCGTGATGAAGGGATTCAAGCCCACCAGCGATTCGCCCGATTCTTCCAGTGCGGGCTGAGCGAAATACAGCGGCTGATGATGAAACGCGAACGCACCTCGACCCGCCGATAACGGACGACTGCGTGACCCTCCCGGGACCGTCTTCGGTTCACCCAGATAGTCCGCCCCACTGTCTGATGCCAGCTGCTTTGAAATCAGTTCGTCCAATGCCGGGGCCGCCTCAGCCGCAGCCGGCGCAGTTCCCGCTGGTGTGACGGGGTGCAGCTTCAGACTACCGATCGGCGCAAACAACGCACCCACCGAGACTCGCGGTTCCCCCCGTCCCTGCGATCCAATCGCTCCGGGTGCCGTCTCAGTACTTTCTGCCTGCCATGACACCCGCGCCACCGGTTCGGCTGACCCGCGACTGCCCGCACGCATCGGACCCGATGGCTCGTCAGCCACGACCGACGCTGCTGCCACGACTGCCGCCATTAACCCAATTGTAGCCCCGCATACCTGCATGGGAACGCCCTTGTGAGACTTTATGAGCTCAAGGCAACCGAGGTTCTCAGGAACCACCGCTTTCCGATTATTTCGACAAAAGGGAATGTCTGGATTGGATCGATCTGCAGGAAGAGTACAGGAAAACAGGGATTGAACCTGCCGGGGAACTGCCGAGATCTCCCCAGCGATTCTTCCCACGAAATCGTCAAACTTTCTGCAAATCTCCACGGCAGAAACCATTGGCGATCGACGAAAACCAGGGAATATTACCCAGCCATCCCAGTTTCACTGAAAACAGCTGTTCGTTACGCTCCTTCGTCATTCCGGATCTGGCCAGACCGGGATCGTTTGGAAAGGCCGTATCACAGATGAGCCTCCGCACATTCTTGTCCAGGGTCCTGCAGCTGCTGAAAGGTGGCAGTGATCCCCAGCCCGCGCCCCCGCCGTCCACTCGGCCTGCCGCGCGAGCCATTCGTTTTTCGCGGCTGGAAGATCGCCGAGTATTCAATGCCAGCTTCGTCCTGAACGCCGCCGGCCTGACGCTCGACAATTTCACCAGCTCGGGTGAGCTCAGTGTCAGTGATGGCCCCGGTGACGTGCAGTTTCGACTGGGCTCGGGGATGGGCCAGTGGATTGGTGCCACCGGTCCCGGGATCAGTCTCCTCGACAATGGCAGCCTGCTGTCGGTCCAGGATTCGCTGCTGCAGAACGGCGGTGCAGCCGGCAACATCAGCATTCTGGCAGACAACGCCAATGGCGACATCAACATCAGCCTGAATGATGCCATCCACCTGCAGGGTGGTTCCACGCCCTCCGCGCTGCAGATTCAAACGACCGGCAATGTCCTGCTGGCCCGGAATGTCATTGCCCCCAATGCCATTCTGGATGCTCCGAATTACCACATCAGCGTGACAGCCAGTGGCCTCGTTGGAATCGAAGGCATTGTGAATGCCCAATCGGTGACACTGCATTCCGCAGGTGATGCAATCATCGCCGGGCGAATTGATGCAGAAAACTCAATCCTTGTGGACTCCGCAGCAGAGATCCTTGACGGTCAGAATGAGCAGATCAGTTTTCGCACTGAGCAGCTGACCCTGAAGGCAGTGAAGGGCATCGGCAATGCTGATACCATTGAAACCGATGTCCGGTTTCTGCAGGCATTCAATTTGGAATCCGGTCAGATCGACATTACGGAAACCGGTGCACCCGGCAACCTGACCATCGGCCGGATTGACAACCCTGGTCGTTTCGTACGTCTGCAGGTGATGAACGGCGGACTGGTTGATGGCAATGACGCCGGTGGCCGTCAACTGAACATCGACGCACACGATCTGCAGCTGGAAACTACGGCCGATATCGGTTCACCAGGAACGACTCCGTTTCCACTCTTCCGCAATCATCTGGAAGTGAGTGTGACGGGTGACCTCACAGCTCAGACGCCGGGCTTTGCCGCATTCTTCGGTCAGATCGACGGTCAGCTGAACGTGGTTGCTCACGACCTGACACTGGCCTCGGACACAGACGTGGACTTTACTCGCGCTGGCGAATCCATTCTGCAGGGTGTATCCCTGATTGCAGATGCTGACGGGAACGGCTCCGGGACCGTGCTGATCGCCGAACAGCTGTCGATGCCGGAAAGCCTGCTGCTGCAGGGTGCAGACATTCAGGCCAGCGATGGCACGATCGACCTGCAGGCCGGCCGGATCCTGCTGGTCTCTGGTCAGTCAGAAGAACTGCATCTGAATCTGATTCCACTGCAGACCGGTGAACTGGGACAATTCGACGGAACGGTCAACGGCAATCTGTCAATCGTCTCGGATTCCGCTGTTGCACTGGCCGATCTGGACGGCAGTGGCGATGCACTGCGATCACTGTCCACAACAGGCTCACTGAATCTGACAATCGGTGGTCGAGCAGCGATTAACGGCAAAGTCACAGCAGCAGACAGCGTCACAATTGCGGCGGCGGATGACCTCGATGTCTTCGGACCCGTCTCTGCCGGCACACGGCTCAGACTTTCCGCAGGATCCGACGGAACCGGCAGCCTGTTCACCAGCAGCACGTCCTTCATCGAAGCAGGTGGTCCAGGTCAGCCTGGTGATCTGACACTGAATGCCGGCGATCAGCAGGGCAATATTCAGCTGAACGGCACGGTTAAAGCCAGTCAGCAATTGACTGCCAGCGCTCCTGGAGGTCACCTCAACGGCAGTGCTGTGCCGTCCGCCCCCATGATCACTCTGACCGCCGGTGCCGGTATCGGCAATCTGGCTCCACTGCAGATTATGGCTGCAGACGTGGAAGCCAGCACGGGATCCGACGGCATCTTTTTGAAAAACAGCATTGCCGCAAACTATCGAAGCCTGACGGCAACCACCGGTGATCTGATTCTGGAAAGTGCCGAAGCTGCCAATGTGATCTCGGCTGTCACAGGGGGTGGCAACATTCGCCTGACGACCGCAGCCGGCCAGCTACTGGTGCAACAGGCAGTTACAGAATCCGGTGATATCAGTCTGCGGGGCAGCCAGAACGATCTCGTGCTCGTGGGCAACGTGATCGCAAATGGGCTGATCACCGTCCACTCAGCGACCGCCGTGGCTGAGTTCGACAGTGATGAAGAAGGCGACCTGCAGGCGCTGCAGATCGAAATTTACGCAGCGACTGGAATTGGTACTGCGGCTAATCCCATCGAAGTGGCCGGACCAGAGATGACGCTGGCCGCTGCCACCGGGACCGGCGACATTCGACTGAACGCATTGCAGACCATCGTCATCGGCAGTACTCCCGACCTGCAGGGCCTGATGATCAGGGATCCGGATCAGACAAATCAAAAAAACACGATCGCACTGACGGCTTCCGACCAGATACTGCTGGCCAGTGGTATTGAGAATCGAGCAGAGGGGAATATTGAACTTACTGCTGGTGCCGAGATTTTTCAGGACAGTGGAGCGGGGATTTTCACCGGCGGGTCCGGCAGCATCAATATCACTGCCGGGCTGAGCCAGCAAACGTCGATTCCCGGCAGTTTTGTGATGAACGACGGTGCCATCATCAGTAATCAGATGGGGCAGATCCGCCTTGTTGCTGGTGCTGACGTCGCCCTTGGTGAGGTCCACAGCCAGTCCGGTAACCTTTACGTCGAGGCCGGATCCAACAACCCCTTTGGCAGTATTGTTGATAACTCAGTCGCCGAGAATCCGAATCTTTCGACCTCCGGAATCCTGACACTGCTGGCCGCCACCAATGTGGGTGGCCCGGACACAGATGCAGATCTGAATCTGCAAGTCAACGGAGTGCAGGCAGCGGCTACCACCGGTGGTATCTATCTGCAATCGGCCAGCTTCCTCCGCATTCTCAGCAATGGACTGCGAACTGCAGGGCCGGCTGGTGACATCCATGTCGTGACAACCAGCGGCGGTCTGGAAGTTTCCGGCAACATCATGGCCGCAGGCTCCGGCCGTATCCAGCTGATCACAGCCGACGAACTCAAAGTGAATTCGCTGATTGCGTCAGAAACCGGTGACATTTTCCTGACGGGCCGCCGCGTCAGCACTAACAACGCGGGCAACATACAAACAGGTGGCAGCGGAGCATTGAATCTGACGGCCACGGATGGCGAGATCGTAATCGATCCGTCCAACTCGCTGATCGCTCAGGACGGTGGCCTCGTTCTGCAGGCCACGGGCAATGTGGTGCTTTCCGAACTGCGTACGGCCGGTAACGTCACTATCAGCTCGGACACAGGCAATGTCTTCGACAACAACGACACCACAACACAACGCCGCACGAATATTACGGGCAATGACGTGCGACTGAAGGCCGTCAATATCGGCCAGCAGCCCGTTGACTTCTTCACGGGGCTGCCTGAGGCACTGGATGTCAGCATCACAGGAGCCCTCAGTGTCGACGTCACCGGCTTTGCTGCTTTGCAGGGGAGAATTGCCACCACTGGAACGCTGTCTGCCGAAACACTGTTCCTGATGTCAGAACAGAACCTGAACTTCGCCACTCTGAATCCTTCCGTTGTGAATCTGGCCCTGCTGGGGGACGTGGATGGCAACGCGGACGGTACTGTGTTTCTGAAGACTGAAGTTGTGGTGCCCGGAAATCTGCGGATCACGGCTGCTGATCTTGATGGGGGCACGGACGGCATTCGTCTGCTGGCAGAAAACCTGCTGCTGACGTCAGGCCAGTCCGAATCGGCTCGAGTGACGCTGAATGCGCCCGGCACGGGTGAGATCGGCGTCCTTGATGCTCGCTCAAAAGGCTCCCTGCAGCTGCAGGCAACCACCCCAGTGCAGCTGCGCGACCTTGATGGCGACACGCTTGCACTGGCATCCACGGCCAGCGACGGCGACCTCGTTTTAAACGCCGCCGGAACCATACTGGTGCAGAACAAACTGCAGGCCGACGGACTCGTAAGACTTTCCACAACCGGCGATCTGTCGGTCAATGCCCCGATTGATCCAGACACCGTCACTCTGACTGCCGACGGTGACATCCTGCTGAATAATCAGATCGTAGCCACTCAGCAGATTGTGATCTCAGCCGGAGCTGATGGTGACGGAAACCTCAGTTCCAGTGCCGCTGGCAGTCTCCAGGCGGGCAGCGGAAACACCGGCGATATTCTGCTCAGAGCTGGAGACACCAGTGGCTCAATTGAACTTCAGGGCCCAGTGAACGCCGGGGCCGGACTGGTCCTCCGCGCCGTTGGAGGGTCGGTCAATGCCTTCAGTCAACTCACCTCTCGAACGCTGCAGATTGATGCAGCCACGGGAATCGGGAATCAGACACCACTGCAGGTACAGGCCCACACAATTGCAGCCAATACACTGAGCGGAAATGTCGCACTGTCCAACAGCGTTGCCGCTGTTTGCACCAGCCTGACCACGTCTGCAGGCAGCCTGTTCTACAGTGGCACTGGCTCCACCGATGTCCTCGCGGCTGTGACGGATGAAGGTGAAATCCAGCTGCAGACCGTCGGTGGCAATCTGACGATCGGACAGGTAACCGCCACGGCCGGGTCTGTACTGCTCAGCACATTCGAAACAGGCTCCGTGCTGATCAATTCCGCAAGTGCCTCAACGATTCTGCAGGTTGAGGCCGCAGAATCCATCGCTGAAGTCGGTGCAGACAACGATGTCGATCTGCAGGGACAGCAGATTGGCCTGCGGGCCAGTACCGGAATTGGCAGTGCCGGCCAGGCACTGGAACTGGATGGTCCAGACCTGCAGCTGACGGCATACACAGACACGGGTGACATTCGACTGCAGGCACTCTCTGGAGTCACTGTTTCCACAGTGATCGAGGCCACGGGGCTGACGATCCGGGATCGAAATCAAACGGGAGGACAGCACCAGATCGAACTGGTTTCCAACGCCGCAATCTTCCTTGAAGCCAGCGTTGTGAATAACTCGCTCGGTGATATCCAGTTGCTGGCTGACGGTGATCTGCAACAGTTTGCCTTCACGTCCGTCAGGACTGCAGGCCTCGGTACTGTCACACTGCGTGCCGGTAAGACTCAGGGGGGAAGCGTCGGCTCAATCGGCCGCAATATGACAATGGAGGACGAATCACTGATCGACAGCGATCAGGGCAGCATCACACTGCAGGCCACTGGTGATGTCCGGCTGGGAACGGTGCACAGCGCCAGTGGTCGGATTGTTGCCAGTGCCGGCACAATCACCTCCATCGGCAGCATCTTTGACAACACCCTGACGGAAACAGCCAATCTCGTCACCAGCGGGTCCGTCAGCCTCTCGGCAACCGACAATGTCGGCGGTCCCGGCACTGATGAAGACGTCAACTTTGATGCACCACGACTGGAAGCCGTCTCAAACTTTGGCAGCCTGCATCTGCGGTCAGCCGGCACCGTCCAACTGGAAGGACAGGGACTGCGCACATTCGGTGCGACAGGAAATATCCACCTTGTGACAGATGCTGGCAATCTTGATGTCGCCGCAGAAGTCCACGCTGCAAACGCCGGAAACATCCGACTGGAGGCCAAAGATCAACTGACGCTCAGCAGGCTGGTGACTTCGCAGTCCGGCTTTATTACCCTCAACGGAGCCAGCGTTGCTGCGTCTGCCGACGGAGATGTCAGCACTGCAGGAAATGGCAGTATTGTGCTGAATGCCTTCGAACAGGACATTCTGCTGGACGCACAGCAGACGCTTGTCGCAGGCAACGGACTGGTCTCGCTGCAGGCCAATCGCCATATCAGTATTGCAGGAATTCAAACAGCCGGGAATGTCGCGGCCGTTGCCGTCAACGGTGACATCTTCGACAACAACGACGAGACCACCAGTCGCCGACTGAATATCACGGCAGCCAGTCTGACACTGACCGCAAATGCCATTGGCACGCCACCCGACAGCTTCTTCGTCGAACTCCCCAACGGACTGGAAATTGACCTCACCGGCACGCTCACGGTTCAGGCCCAAACCTTCGCTGCTCTGCACGGAAACATCAATGGTACCGGTAACCTGACAGCACAGACACTGTTTCTGATGTCCGATCAGGACCTTGTTTATTCCACAGCAGGCACCCCACAGGTCACAAACCTCGCACTGCTGGCCGACCTTGACAACAACGGTGCCGGAGCTGTAGTCCTCCGGACACCCGTGGCAGTCTCCGGTAACCTGCGTCTGTCGGGCCACGACATTGACGGCGGTGTCGACGGAATCCGTTTAACGGGCCAGCGCATGCTGTTGCGTTCTGGTTCCAGCGAAGACATCTCCGCTGGTTCCGCATCAACCGTTTTACCGCTGTTCCTCGATGCTGCTACCGCCGCCAGTCTTCGCATCACGGCAGTTACTGGCGTGCAGCTAAGCGACCTGAACGCAGATGGTTCAGCCTTCGCATCCTCTGGCACTACGGGACAGCTCAATCTGACAGCCGGCGATACGATCCATGTCGTCGACAAAATCTTCACGGCTGGCAGCGTCAACCTGAACGCAACGGGGCAGATTGTGATCGATGGAGCCATCGATCCGGAGACCATCACCCTCACCGCCTCTGACGACATTCAGATCAATAATGCGCTCGTCGCCACACACTTGCTCACGGTCACTGCCGGCACCGATGGCACTGGCAGCATCAGTTCCGCCAGTGCCGGAACCCTGACAGCCAGCGGCCCAGGCAACACAGGCGAAATCCGGCTGATCAGTGGTGAAGTTTCCGGAGCAATCCAGTTGCACGGCCGAGTCGAATCAGCGGCCGACATGACGATCACCGCCGCCGGTGGCGCAATCAACGGGACTGCAGAGCTGCTGGCAAAGTCCCTGAGAATGACGGCTGCCACAGGGATTGGAAACCTGAATCCACTGAACATGACCGCTGGTAACGTGGCAGCCAACACAGCCAATGGCGATCTGCTGCTGCAAAATCGCATCGCTGCGGTTTACACCAGTCTCAGCACTGGAACCGGCCTGATCAGCGTCACGACTGCGGGCCTCGCCGAATTCCAGAATGTGCAGACTTCTGACGGTGATATCCGGTTATTCTCTGAATCCGCGGCGATTTTTGTTGACAATGTCAAAGCGGGCTCAACTGATAACACGCTGCGAATCACCAGTGAGACTCTGTCTGAGCTCAATTCCGACTCTGCCGCCGATCTGACAGCCTCTCACATCATCCTGCTGACCAATCGGGGCATCGGCAGTGTCAGCAATGCCCTCGAACTCAGCGGATCAGGCCTGCAGCTGACCGCCGGCAGCCAGAGTGGCAGTATTGTCCTGACCGCTGACACCACCGTCGAAGTCGTCGCTGCTCTGGACCAGAGTGGTCTGCAGACCGGCACTCCCGGACAACCCGCGGGAGGCAACGGCAGTGCAGACCCACAGCTGCTCAGCCTGACGACCACCGGATCCCTGCTGATCAATGCCGACGTCAGGAACTTCGCCGGCGGCGATGTGCTGCTGCAGGCAGGCGTTCAAATCCAACAGCAAAGCCCAACCACCATCACAGCGACTGATTCCGGATCAATTCAGCTGCAGGCAATTGGTGACATTCGACTGAGCACACTGCAGTCCGAGGCCTCCGTGGAGGTGCGCAGCCAGCAGGGCAGCATCGTCGACAACAATGACTCACCGGGCAATCGACGCACAAACGTTTCGGCCGATTCACTCCTGCTGCAGGCCATCAGCGTTGGCCAGCCCCCGGCAGCTTTTTTCACCGATCTGCCGGAAGCTCTGGAAGTCTCACTCACGGGCGCACTGTCGGTTGATGTTGCGGGCTTCGCTGCCATTCACGGCACGATCGGCACTACCAGTGCACTTCGCGCTGACACGCTGTTCCTGATCTCCGACGAGCACTTGAACCTGGCAGCTGTCTCTCAACAGCAGGTCAACAACTTTGCGGCCATTGCAGACCTCGATCGCAATGGAAGTGGAACGATCAATTTCAGCCAGCCGGTTGCGGTCGCCGGCAATCTGCGTCTGCAGGCTGCAGACCTCGATGCCGGTGCGGAACCGATTCGCGTCAGCGCGCAGCGAACTCTGGCGACATCGCAGCAGTCTGAACTGCTCCTGCTGACCCCTCTGAACATCGGCCCCGGAACTCCCGGTCAGTTCGATGGCGTCGCCGGTGACAACCTGACTGTCTCAGCCAGCGATTCTCTGGTTCTGACCGATCTGAATGGTGATGGGAATGCTCTGTCTGCAGCAAAGACCATTCACGCCGATTCGGCTGCAGATCTGCAGGTCGCTGCTCGCATCACCACCACCGAAGAAATCCAGTTACGGGCAACGCGAACGCTGTCCGCTGACGGGGCTTTGACAAGCCGCGACATCTTTCTGCGCGGTGGTGATATCAATGTCACCGAACGTCTCGCTGCAGCGCGAAACACAATCCTCGAAGCCGGTCCGGGAGGCGTCGGCGGGATCCGCGTCAGCTCAACGGGACAGATTCAAGCCGGAAATCCGCAGGGAACTGGCAGCATCACGCTGCGCTCCGGCTCCATGAGTGGCGATATTCAACTGGATGGACTCCTGCAGGCGGGTCATCAGCTGGATGTCACTGCTGGTGGCGGACGAATTGATGGCACCGGACAGCTGGCAGCTCCAGACATCTCTCTGCACTCGGCCAACGGCATCGGTGGCAACTCATCTCTGCAACTGCTGGCTGACCGGATTGAGGCTGAAACCAGCAAGAGTGATCTCCTGATCCGCAATTTACAATCCGGAACCTTTGCTCGCCTCCAGAACCTGACTGGAAATATCGATGCAACCGGTGATGGCGATACTCTGGTACAAACGGCATTCACCTCGACCGGAAATATCCGACTGCAGACTGCTGCCGGACAGCTGACGATCGTCAGAGCTGTCGTGAGCACCGCCGGCGATATCCGTCTCAGCACAACTGACACGGGATCCATTCTGATTGGACGCGTCGGCACTCCGGATCAACTGGTGGTTTCTGCCGCCTCGGCCGTTGCCGAACTGGGCAGTGACTCCGATGTGGACCTCGCCGCGCGCGGTATCGCCATTTCAGCACGCTCTGGAATTGGCACGTCGGCCAACAGCCTTGAACTGCAGGCGTCCAACCTCGCCGCACAGACGCAGTCGGGCGATATCCGCCTCGACGCAACTGACAGCATCACCGTATCCACTGTCGATAATCTTTCCGGACTGCGGATTCTGGACCCAACCGCGCCACAGGGCACGATCCGTCTGACATCGGCAAATGCTCTGGACGTTGCAACTGCCGTGATGAATGACACAGGCGGTGATATCCAGTTACTGGCTGGTACCAATCTTCGTCTGCAGAGTGACGCGGCCGTCGTCACCGCGGGTCAGGGTAGCCTGCTGCTGGTCGCTGGCTTCCGTCCTCCGGGCGATCAACGCACGCCCCTCGGTTCGATCACACAAAGCAGCCACGCGACGATATCATCCCAACACGGCAACATCACTCTGACGGCAGCTGATGATGTTTTGCTCGATCAGATTGTCAGCGTCGACGGCAACATCTTCATCACCGCCGGTGCTGCGAATCCAACGGGACACCTGAGCGCAGATCCGGCTCGCAACGACGCCCACATCAGAACAGCCGGTTTCGTCTCGCTGAAGTCAGGGGCGGAAAGTCCGGACCAGTGGACGTCACTGACAGTCGATGTCGGTGGGCTACAGGGCTCATGGCAGCAGGGAAATGTCATAATTCGCTCGTTCGGCGACCTGACCATTACTGGCACGGGACTCAGTACCACCGGCGCAACTGGCGATATTTTCGTGGTGACGGAAGACGGCAGCCTCAGGATCAACAGTCGGCTGGCCAGCCTCACCGGCGGTGCTGTCACTCTTTCCGCAGGCATCGATCTGAGCATCAATGCCGAAGTCCAGTCTGCCGGAGGACCTGTCAATCTGCAGTCGGCCGGTCATATCACTCTGCTTTCAGAGGGTCGCATAGCGACCATTGGACAGGGGGCGATCACGTTGAACGCAGGTGACGGGAGTCTGCAGATGCAGTCCGGCAGCCAGATCACGTCCGTCAGCGGTGATATTGAACTGACGGCCGGTCAGGATCTGCAGATTGCTCGCGTCAGCAGCCAGACCGGGGTCCTGAACCTGAGGGCGATTGCCGGACAGATCAGCGACAGCAGCAGCGCAGAGCAGCTGAATCTGCTGACAGATTCGGCGATCTGGCTGCGTGCGGGTGCTGGTATCGGCGGCAGTAGTCCGGAGCAGGATCTGAATCTGCAGGCTGGTCGACTCGATGCCGTCAGCAGCAGTGGCGGAATCTGGCTCACGGCACAGGGAAATCTCTACGTCACTCGCCAGGGCCTCGTTTCCGCAGGCAACAACGCCACCATTCAGCTGAATGTCAGTGGCCGTCTGCGGGCTGATCAGACACTGCGGGCCGACAGCGGAAATCTGCTGATTGCCGCTGCCGGGATCACCACAGAAGGTGCCATGCAGCTACTGGCACTGGAAGGCGATATCTCACTGCAGGCGGGCACGGAACAGATTACAATGTCGGCCGCAACCGAGGTGAGAACACATGCCGGCTCGATCCGGATAAACGCCGCATCAGACATCAGACTGGCATACGTTGAAACGGCTGGACTGCTGAGCGTGGCCTCTACCGCCGGAGCACTTCTCGACGGAAATGATCCTTCTGGCACCGACACCGCACCGCAAGCGGTGCTCAATCTGCAAGCCGGCGAAATTCGCCTTGCCGCCACCGCAGGCATCGGCGCACTGAATCCGATCGAGATCAGCACTGCACTGCTGCATGCGATCAACAGCACAAACGGCGTCATCAACCTTGTGCAGACTCATGTGGGTGGCGATCTGGCACTGGACTTAGTGGACAACGCCGATCGTCCGGTTCAACTCGCGGTGCTCTCCGGCGCCCTGACGGACGGCAACGATCAAAGTGGGCTCGCACGCTTGAACCTGCAGGCCGGTGCCGCCAGCCTGACCGCACGCGATGGGATCGGCAGCAACAATCCATTGGAAACGCGTCTGGGCACACTGAATGCCTTTGTCACCAACTCCGGCAGCCTGCGGATCAACGAGTCAGATCATCTGGCAGTGCAGCGAGTCCAGGTGTCAGGGCCGGGTGATGTGCAGATCGCCACTGGTGCAGACCTGCTGATACAGGATCAGATTCAGGTGCTTACCGGTGGCGGTGGTTCGGTCACCGGTACCCAGCCTGAAATCCGGCTCACCGCGATCAGCAGCATCGAGTTATCAGTCAATTCAAAAATCACGACCGAGCTGTCACACAACATCTCATTGCTGGCCGGCAACGACGTGACGATGCAGACCGGGTCACTGATCAGTTCGTCCGGTGGCGAGCTGCTGGTCAGCACCGATCAACAGACCGGTGGTGACATTCTTGTGCAGAATCTGATCACAACTGGCCGGAAACTCACCGTGCAGTCAGCTGGCAATCTGCGAATCGGTGATACAGCCGGTGTCCTGTTGCGTGCTGCTGATGGCGTGGCCAGCAACGCCGAACAGATCCTGCTGGACGCCGCCGGTAACATTCGCATCGCCGACGGGACAGTCATCTCGACGGACGATGATCCGAACCCCGGTGCTTCCGTTCAGCAGACTGCCGATCGTCTGGTACTGATTGCGCGTGGACGCACTGCCGGCAGCAATCTGCCGCCCGATGCGGCTGTCGGAAGAGTGGAATTTGATGGGCGAGTTGTATTGCGTACCGATGGCGGAGTGGCCACGACGTTTCTCGGACGTCCCACCGCCGACGCCGCTGGTACCATTGCGTTCTTTGACAGCAGCAGGGCCCAGAGGACCGCACAGGGCCAACTCATCTACCCAGGTAAGCTGAGGCCAGACCCGAATGGCGGATCACCCGGCTCGGGAACAGGCAGTGCCAGCCTGCAGCTGGTCTTCGAGCTGCAGGTTTCGGCAAACTCGCCGCAGGGCCAGCCGGCAGAAGAGAACCTGCGACTGGACATCGACTGGCGTGACCCATCGGACACAGCCCCGACAACCCTCTACGTCGATCCCGGTTCGCGGCTGCTGGCACATTCATATTCGGTGGCTGAGTTGCTGAAGTTTCTGGAGACCGGAAAAAGTCAGTTCCTTGTCGACTTCAGCGTTTCCCACCATAACTCAATCCGAGTCTTTGGTGCGGAGGTGCGGCAGGGCGCTGCGTCTGCCGCAATTCCCGTCGGTCGCGTGACCAACCCGCTCACCGGAAATGACCTCGTTACAGGACTGATTTCGTCGTCAGACAGTGCCGCTACCGGCAGTTTGCAGCCGGGACAGAATGGCGGGCCGCGCGATATCTTCAGCGATCCGAATTCCGATGCAGACTTCCATTTTGATGGTGCTGTTGTTCGAATTCAGGTGCCGGTCAGTCCGTTCGGTAGTGGGCCATTCAATGGGAATGGCAACGGGCCAGGCAACGGGAATCGCGGGAACAATGATCTCGACGGGCCACCAGCTCAGCGACCGCCTCGACGCGCCTTTATTCCGCTGGTCGTCCAGCAGACCCCAATCCGAGCTCAGCTGCAGCCGCGAGCCGACTTTGAACCGATCACCGCCTCAATGGTGGTCAACACGAATGCACAGATACAGGACGTCGCAGCAGAAGACAGTCTGGCAGTCACTGAGGACACCTATGAGGTTCGACAGTCAGAACAGGGACGATTCACTGTCCTGCGACAGCTGGATCGCTTTGACCAGGGAGAGGAACTGCTGAACCCGCAGGCCTTGAAAGCCTGGGTTCAGCGACAGGCACAGCAGACGGAAAAACCACTGCTGGACGGCGAAGATTATGAATTGTGGCTGGTCACGAAAAAACGCACGGCCAGCGGAGCTGTGGTGCGGATTGAACGCCAGCTGCTGATGTTTGATGTGATCGAAGGACAGCCGTTCCCGGCTCGCGATGATCAATCGACCGAGCAGTCCGCAGCCGGTCCGCAGCTGCAGCCAGTGGCTCCTGAAGACCTGCCGCCCCAACCGGGACAGCAGGAACAGGCCCAGCCAGAAGCTCCACGTTCCTGAAGATATTGATTTTTTTCTGTTATTCCAAGGTAGATCAGACATGGCCGGACAGGATCAGAATCAGCCGCTGAATCAGCGGCCATTTGAGCCGGACGAACTGTCAACAAACCCGACACCGTTCTCGGACGCCGACGCTCTGGCGACCGAGCAGGGCAGCGGGGGTAGCGGAAACCAGCCTCTGGAAATCCAGCTGGATCCCCTTGCCACCATTCGCGAATCGCAGGCGCCCGCCCTGTTCAGCGATGCAGACGCCACCATCGCGTCGGCACCGGACGACGATGCTCGGCTTTCCTCAACTGCCCCACCACCGCGTTCACCGTCGCCTGCTGACGATGCCGCCACTCTGGTGCTCGCTGCTGATCAGCAGCTGCGCTCAGAAACCGCCACAGAAGTGGCGTCGCAGCCAGGCAATGGGACCGATGGGCCATCACGCAGCACATGGAATCTGCGAATCCATTCGCACAACGTGGAAGGTCAGCTCTCAGGAATCGTCAATCGAACCAATGATGCAGCACTGCAGGCGTCTCCGGTGGCCGCCGCGATCGCCCAGTCTGCGTCCGCCCCTGAGTATCAGATTCTGGGCATGCTGGCTCAGGGCGGAATGGGGATCGTTTACCGCGCGCGACAGACGTCACTGAATCGCGAAATGGCCATCAAAACTCTGAAGCCCGGTCAGGATGACCCCGTCGCGGCTCAGGAAATGTTCGTTTCCGAAGCAGTCATTACCGCCAACCTCGTACATCCGAATATCGTCCCCGTACATGACCTTGGCCGCAACGCCGAAGGCAAACTGTTCTATTCGATGAAGCAGGTCTCCGGTCGTGACTGGCGCAAGGCCATGCCGGAACTCAGTCGCGAAGAAAATCTGGATATCCTGCTGAAAGTCTGTGATGCCGTTGCCTACGCACATTCACAGGGAGTCATCAATCGTGACCTGAAACCGGAAAACGTGTTTGTCGGATCGTACGGTGAAGTGATTGTCCTCGACTGGGGACTGGCGGTCGTCAACGATCGCTTCTCCCGACGCGACAGCGTGCTGATCAGCACTCGCGGGTGCGCCGGTACGCTGGCCTATGCCGCACCCGAACTGTTCGATCATGATACTCGCCGCATCTGCCCCCAGACCGACGTGTACCTGCTGGGCGCCATTCTGTTTGAGATTCTGGAAGGCTTCCCACCCCATATTCTCAAATCTTTCAGCCAGCTGGCTGGACCACGCCAGCGGCGGGATGCCGTCTTTGCCGCTGTACGAAATAATCAGATTGAACAGGATGTCCGGAACAGCGGCGAACTGATGCAGATTGCCCTCCAAGCAATGGCCACCAGTCCGTCTGAGCGATTTCCCAGCGTCGAAGAGCTGCAGAAAGCGATTCGCCAGTACCGCACCACAGGACGGGCCGAAGAACTGCTCGCGGAAGTCCGCAGCTCAACGGAAAAAACGACCAGCTATGACCAGTATCAGCAGTCCGTGGCATTGTTCACGGAAGCATTGCGATTGTGGCCCAGCGATCAGCGAGCCATTGCCGGGGACCGTGCAGCGCGACGCGGCTTTGCCGAGTTGGCCCTGCGTCGCAGTGACTTCGACCTCGGACTGGAAGTGGTCGCCGATCGATCCGAAAGCGAACTGCAGGCACTGGCCACGCAGCTGAAAGCCGGGCGCCGACGACGGACCATCATTCGCACCACATGGCTGGTGTCCAGTGGCCTCGCCATGCTGCTGCTGGGACTGACGCTGATTTTCCAGCTGGACCTGCAGTCTGCTCGCCGGGAGCTCGCTTCTGCCAACGATGACATCAAACGTGCTGATGCCAAACGTGAGACTGCTGAGAAGGAAGCGAAGGCTGCCGAAGCACTTGTCGCTGAAGCAGAATCTCGCAAGCAGGCTGCAGATGCCGCGGCAAAACAGGCCGTGGCAGGACAGCAGGCTGCCGAGTCAGCCCGGCAACAGGCTGAACAGGACAAACAGACCGCACAAAAGGCTGAACGAGACGCCAATGACGCGCGTAAACAGGCCGTGATGCTGGCCGACGCAGCCAATCTGGCCCGCAAATCCGCTGATGAAGCGGCCGCCGCTGCCATGCTCAGTCAACGCAAAGCCGTCCAGGAGCTTACCAAAGCCAACGAAGACAAGCAGCGAGTCATTGCCGAAAGCGAAGCCATCACGAAACAGGCCAGAGCCGATGTGGCAGCAGCCGAGGCCGAAGTTCGCAACCAGCAGTCACTGGCAGATCGTGTCGCACTCGATAGTCTGATTCAGCAACTGGAAGCACAGCAGGATCTGCGGGAATGGCAGGCATTGATCCCGTTGGCCACCAAAGCCCTGCAGGAACTGGAAGCACGCGCTGCAGCCGGCCGACCGAATCCATGGTTCACCGATGCGGTCCGCAACAGTATTCGTGAAAAACTGCAACAGGCCACCCGACAGGCCAATGCCCCCGCCAGCTCCGCTCGTCTCGAATTCCCGGAACGCACAACTCTGGCTGCTCTCAGTGATGACGGCCTGACGCTCGTCCGCATCCTGCGTCAGGCTGACCAGCCCACAGCGCCACGACTTCTGGAATTCCGGAACACAGCTGCACCGAATGCTCCGGATATGGCCGATCAGCGACTGCCCTTCAATGAACAAAGTTCTGTTGACCGTCTGCTGGTCTCGAAACACGGCGCCCACGTCGCAGTGCTGCTGAAAACCGGCAAGGTCCTGATCTTCAGCCGCAATCAGCAGCAACAGTATCAGCAACGAGCTGAAGTGCCACTGACGATTGCCGGTCGACCGTTTCGAACCGCCTTTCTGACATTCTCCGGAAATGAACAGCGACTGTATCTGGCGGCCAGTGATCGCACAACATCCCTGCAGATCCTTGATCTGACCACAGCACAGACACAACCGCTGCTGCAGGATGTCGCGTTGTTCGCAGATCCCGCAGTGGATCATCGCTGCACGCATTTTGCCGTCTCACCGGATGAACAATTCCTGCTGCATTATTCTGCCGAAGGTCGCGATCGCTTTATCCGCGCGTTTCCACTCGTGACTGGCACAACACCCGGCAGTCTGCAACCGGATTCTCGACCGGAAGCGGTGACGCGCATGAACATCGGGCAGCTGCGAATCCGTCAGCCTGCCGGTGACGGAGCCGGACAGTTTCTGCCTGAAACTCTGCTGACTTTGCAGCTCACTCCGGACGGCTCAGCCCTGATTCTTGGACTCAATAGTCGCTCAGATCGACGTGCATGGGCATGGCTGCCGCGCGCTACCGCTGCGAATGAGACTGAATTCCCGTTCGCCGTCGGTCGTGACGACGCACTGCTGGAGTCCTTTGCCTCAGCAGATGACCAGCTGCCCGCGTTCCTGAAAGTTTCACTCGACGGTCGGCGGATCGTCGCCGGACACCTGCGACGGCGTGACAACCTCGAAGTCTGGACGGTGCAGAATGGTCGCATCCAGTCTGCCAGCGAATTCCAGTTGCACCAGTACGAGGGAGGTGGGCGAGTTTCAGCAATTGTCTCCGGGCAGTCGGAAGCTGTTGTCGATGCAGCCTTCACCGATGGCACGGCCGGTTTACTGACCAGTGTGGACAGCCGCGCTGTCACACACTGGAACCTGCCGGGTTATGGCGATTTTGTGCGAGAACGGCAGCAGCTGGTGGACGAATTTCGGCGGCTGAAGAAACCGGCCGCCCCGCCCGCAAAAGGTAATGCCGGCCCACGATTGCCCGCAGCCGGCATCGCGACTCCCGTTTCACTGGCCTTCGAAGACTCTGAAGTCAGCACCTCAGCCGTCCTCCAGGATGAATTCAGGCCAAAATTTCTGCAGCGCTGGACCAGCGTGTATTCACTGCAGTTCAATCCGGTCAATGGCAGACTCCTTGTGGGTGCAGACGATCTGGCCGCCCATCTGCTGGACAGCAATGGCAAGCCGGTGCTGTCTGTCAGCAGTCGGCCGGATCCTCTGCGGGAACAGCTGACTGCCGGCACAGGGACGCAGTCGGGCGGATATCTGACTGAAGGCCATAATTCCAATATTGTCGCCACTCGATTTCTGCCGGATGGTTCACTTTTGACCGCAGAGAACCTTGGCGTGATCTGTGTCTGGGATGCGCAGCCGGATGCTGACGGGATGGGGCAGGAAAAATGTCGTCTGCTGACCGGTTCGGGGGGAGGTGGATTTGCCGTTTCGCCGGATGGCCGATTTGTGGTCGCCGGCGGAGCAGAGCTTAAGGATCCTGCGCAACCGGATTCCGGATTATCAGCTCGTGTGCTGGTGTGGCAGAGTTCAGACTTCGACAAGTCAGCAGCCCCCGCAGCGTTTCGCCAACTGCAGATTGAAGCAGGTTCAGCCAATCCGGAAGCCAGCTCTGTTCAGATTTCGTCCGTTGCCGTTTCTCCGGCAGGAACACTGGTCGCTGCCGGCTGTCGAAACGGACAGATTCTGCTATGGTCGCTGCAGGACAGCACTCTGCTGGATCTGCAGCGATCGCACCGCGAGGATCAGATTACTGCCGTCTGCTTCCTGAATGACAGCACGCTGTTGACCGCCGGTTATGACGGAACCGTGCGCAGCTGGACCATTGAAAACGGACAACTTGCAGCCGCAGCGATTCTGGTGCGTGGCTCCCAGATTCTCAGCCTCGAGGCCACCGCTGACGGACGTCGGTTCGCAATTATTGATCTGCAGCCGGACGCACCGCGCGGGGCTGAATCAGCAACGGTTGCAAATTCGGAAGGGACGGCTGCTCAGCAGTCGGCGGTCGAACAGACTGTGGCCGCTCGACTGCGAATTTCTCTGCATAGCAGCGATGGCGCACTGCAGTTGCTGCTGCAGGATCGATTACTTGCCGAAACAGACAGTGCGTTGCCCCTGCAGACGGCCCTCAGCTGGAGTCTTGACGGTGAGCGACTGCTGCTGTTGCAGAGCGGACGTTTGACCGTGTTCGGTGGACCACAGTGGCAGCCACTTCAGGCCTTGCAGATTGCCAGCGAACAGCGAGTACCGGTTCGCGCCGCAATTCGAGGCGGGGCAGGGCAACCCCTGCAGATTGCCACAGTGGGTGGCCGCGAAGCCATCTTATGGGACCTGCAGTCCGGCCAGGCATTGACGCGTTTTCGCTCGCATTCCAGTGGTCGCCTCACCGCCAGTCAGTCCAGCGACCAGAACGTTGTCCTGACGGTCAGCGATGCCCTGCGAATGTTTGATGTCCGGGAAGGCTCTGAAACGCGCGGGCGAACGCTGCTCCGCGTGGCCTCGACAGATCTGCATCAGACGCCATTATCTGACGCACGCTTCAGCCCGGCACACGGCGATCTGCGATTTCTGAGCTGTGATCAGGCGGGCGAACTGGGACTGTGGCAGTATCGTGAAGGAGTCCTGCCGCAGTTGCTGCAGCGCATTCCCGCTGGCGAGCAGTCGGTACCGACCTGGGCGGCCGATTCCGGTATCGTGAACTTTGTCAGTCAGGTGGCGTGGCGGCCGGACGGACAGGGCTTTGCCGGGTTGCAGCGGGGTGTCCTGCACTGCTGGTCGATTGGCCAGCAGCAAAGCAACGTAGCCGGAACCGATCCACTGACGGCACTAACGCTGCCACTGCCAGCAGGGTTGGACTGTCGATTCAACGATCTGACGTGGTCCGTGGACGGCACGACTCTGGCCGCCGGCGGAGTCGCCTTCCGGGAAGCTGACGCGGTACTGTTCAGTGCGGCCTGCGTGTGGCGAGTGACGGCGGACGGTGCCCGGCTGGTGGCCGTACTTCAGGACGATCCTGAGCACGAACGCATCCCGGCGACAGGGTCTGGCGAGCAGCCGGGCGGGATCACAGCCATTGCTCTGGACGCAGCCGGTGGACGGCTATTGACTGGCGGCGTAGACGCTCGCATCAACACGTGGCTGTTGCCGCCACTGGACGTCCCTCGGGACACCAACACCGATCCTGACGCTGCCACTGCCGACACTCGCCTTGAACAACTGAAGATCTGGTGGGGCGTGCAGCTGGAAGCCCCCGGCATTCCGCCCCACGACGGCCGCATCATCGCACTGTGCCTGCACCCGGACGGACACCTCGCCTCCGCCGACACCACCGGCCGCCTGACCCTCTGGCCTCCCCGCTGACGCAGCAGCCCCCCCACAACTCCGCCCAAGCGCACACCCCAGGCGAGCCGACTACGGAAGTGCCCGGATGTGCCCCCCAACCAACACGCCCAAACACACCCGTCATTCACACCGCACACTCAACGAATTCAACCCTCGTGACCTTCCAACGAGTATCCTTCCCAGACTTCGTCCACCAGCACTTCGTCGCTGAACTCCACGCGCTGCACCCATCACTTTTCTCACTCCCAGGTGCATCACGGGTAAATACCGGGTACTGCATTTTTCCTGAACCCCCTGCCGTCCGGACACCTTGCCCTGACCTCGATGCCCGTCAGAGCCAGTCAGGCATTCACCTTCCAGATCCTGAGTTAACGCAAACCAGATAATCCACGACTCCGCCCGCTTGCCCCACACCGTTGCAGTATTCTCAACGGAAACAAATCAGTATGCTCGGCAGCCACGTCAGCAGAGTCCCGTCGAACAACAGAAAACCAAACAGGAACACCGATGATTGATGTCAATGCGATTGCCGCCAAAGAGGGCGTATCACCTGCGGATATCGAGATTATCAGCGTAACGGAACAACAGGTTTCAGAAACACAAGTTGTCAAAACAATCACCTACAGACTGACTCGCCGTGGATTGTTCACACTGGCCAATCGATTTCTCGTGAAAAATCAGGTGACAGACGGTCGAGCGATCCAGCAATTCTATGTGCATATGACCGCTAACGCTCAACCGGAAGCAACCGCTCACGAGCTGTTCAGTGATAAACTGCAGTCGGGCTTCGTGGATGCCCTCGAACAGGTCAGGAACTCCGGAATCCCGCTGCAGCCCCCTGCATGGTTTTCAGACATTGCGTGGTCCAAACCGATTGCAGTGCAGGATATTCCCCTTCTGTCACCATCTCTGTTCTGCAGCGGCGCCTATATCTTCCTGATTGACTTCAAGGAGGAGCTGGAGGTGATCAATTTTGTCCCGCAGTGGAATATCGTCTGGGCCAGCACAAGCAGATCATTGCGCAAAGACGTCCGCCGTATCCGTAGTATTGTCAGAAATCGAACAACTGCAGTCACAGCATCTGAAGTGGCTTTACACGAAACGTTTAAACATTTGGCAACCAGCGACAGGAAACTGCTGGTTCAATGGGCCTGCTGCCCGATTGATCCGCAGTTGGACAACCGGTTGATCGAGTACCTGTCCCCGATCCTGCAGCGAAATCAAAGCACCTGAACAACACATTTCTGGATTGACAGCCCCCAGTTGTGGACCTGGAAACCCAATCTGAACCTGAAGTTATAACCACTGACCACTGACCACTGACCACTGATCACTGAAAACTGCCCAGTGACTGCCTTGCAGTTTGATATTTGCTGGCGTCGCTTCGCGACTGAGCAATCGCGTTCGTCGCGCTGCACTGCGAACTGACACCTGCAGCCGAATGCTGCCACAGCTCCGCCACTGCAGGCAAACACCTCCAGCCTGTACATCCGCGGTCGTATGCACATCGCCAGCCGTCGCCAACCATCAGCACCCGAACGGTAAATATCACAGTTCCACCTTCAGTGTCCTACCGTGGCACGAAAACACACCAACACTTCGGACGCCACAACCACAACGCACGCCTCGTGCTGCGGTCAAGCCTCAAAAATCGCTCCTTCCACAACCCCCAAAAATCGTCCCCGATTTTTCACCACGGCCGGGCGTTGCTCGAGTACAATATTGGCAGACGCAGGTGCAGCTGCCCGGGTGGGTGGAGGCCTGCGATTGGGTGCTCAAATGTGGTGGGGATCGGGGACCGTGATCGTCGGCCATGTGACCGGACAGCGGAAAACGAACCTCACTTAAAACCACGGGACCACGCAAAACCCAACCCGCGGA
The DNA here is from genome assembly GCA_903858815.1 of uncultured Planctomycetaceae bacterium. Classification (GTDB taxonomy): domain Bacteria; phylum Planctomycetota; class Planctomycetia; order Planctomycetales; family Planctomycetaceae; genus SXXK01. The sequence continues at coordinate 60,877 of CAIOKE010000296.1, forward strand.
CTCGTCCGCTGGCCACATTTTGCAAGTGCCCCGGTTGGGGTGGGGGAACTTCTATGCAGCCCGTTCCAGACCATTTCTCTGTAACAATCGCTTGCCAAACGACTTACCGCAAATTAGCATGCTCGCGTGACGAAACCAGGGGTCACAAAATGAGGGGCTTCGGCCCCAATTGAAACGTTCATGCCGAGCAGGTTCTGCACGAGGGTCGCCTGACGTCACAAAATGAGGGGCTTCGGCCCCAATTGAAACTTCGACTCCTTCACCACCACCGGCTGCACCTTGACTTCCGTGTCACAAAATGAGGGGCTTCGGCCCCAATTGAAACCCTGGACACAGCTGCGAATCTGCTGCCACCGTGTCAATTAGTCACAAAATGAGGGGCTTCGGCCCCAATTGAAACCGCGTCGTCGGCCATGGCGAAACCGCAGGTGGCGAGCAGCAGTCACAAAATGAGGGGCTTCGGCCCCAATTGAAACTGATGAACTCGACAGGATCTACCCCCTGCCACAAGTCACAAAATGAGGGGCTTCGGCCCCAATTGAAAC
>CAIOKE010000297.1 GCA_903858815.1 uncultured Planctomycetaceae bacterium
CCGAGCACCAGCTCGGTGACGATGCGGAGGCTGCCGTTTGCTGAGTGGTTAACAGGCGACGGAGTGGCTGGGCGACGGGGATACGTGCGATGCGTGGCGGGTTTGTGTTGGTAAAGGGCGGCCGGGCAGGAATGCCTGGGCTACGGTTGTTGGCGAACAACGAAAATGGAATGCTGACAGTTGACTTCGGCTTGGCGGGAGCCTCGCCCTCACACGGGGAACATCCCCCGGGACCACCGAGCACCAGCTCGGGGACGCCCCACAACAGCCCCCGTCAGCTTCCGCTGACGGCTATCCGGTGATAAGGCTCGCCGGCGAGCAGCGTGCCGAATTCTGTGGGGTGGAGGGGTGTCTGAATGTCAGTGCAGCGTGTCCAGCCACGCCAGCAGGTCCGCCAGCTGTTCTGGAGTCAGGTTACCGACCACGCCGGCGGGCATGACGGAAATCTCCTGCCGGACTCGATCTTCAATGTCGTCCTGAATCAGATCTCGGGCGATGCCCGTGGTATCACGCAGGGTGACAGTTTCGGCACTTTCCAGAACGATGAACCCGGTATGGATCTGACCACTTTCCATGGCGATGGCCCACGTGTCGAAGCCCTGTGCAATTCGTCGACTGGGCTGGACAATCGATTCAATCAGCTCCTCACGTTTGTAACGTTTGGTGATATCGACGAGGTGTGGCCCGCGGGGTTGCTGTCCGTTTGCGAAGGAGTGGCAGTTGATGCAGGCCTGCTGCCGAAACAGTTGTGCTCCCTTTTCGGAATCGCCTGCCCCTGCAGCCAGTGTGCGTGCCAGCACCTGGTCATAGGGCAGATTGGCGATCAGGTTTGGGTTGGCTGGATCCGCTTTGGGCAATTCGATGGGTTTGTCAGTCATGGCAGCGGCGACCTGATCAGAGACTCCATCAAGACTGACAACATGCCGTTTCAGGATCGCCAGCAGCTCTGCTTTACCGGCAGCGGTGCTGTCGTTGAGTGCGACGGTGACGGCAGCAGCGATGCGATCAGATTCTGACCATTTTTGTCGATCGTAGTAAGGTCCGCTGGTATCCGGTCGAGTACCCCACCATTTCGGACTGTCTGCTGTGAACTGGCCTTCGGTGTGGTAGAGTCGGACCAGTGCGGTCCAGACAGCCGTACGGCGACGTGCGTCGTAGGTTCCATTAAGCAGTCGGAACAGTCCATCGACAGTGGCAGTCTGGTGTATCCGCTGCAGCGCACTGAGGGCCGGTTCTTCGAGTGGCCCACCGACGGCGGCGAGGCATGTTTCAACAGCCTGCAGATCCACAAGTGCCTGCACAGCGAGGTGCTGCAGCACTCGACCCGGATCCGGGTTGCGCCAGGCATCGGCGTGTCCGACCGGTGCCGGCTCAGTGCGCTGAGCAACGTGCAGCAGTGCGGAGGCGGCGCGAGGGTCTGCATAGCGGCCGAGTGCCACAATGGTGGCTGCCTGAACTCGAGGATTCGGATCATCCAGCTTGCTGAAGATCGGTGAGAACAGGGACTTATCAAGTTGTGTGCTGCGATCGGCCGCGGCGCGGATCGCATGTTCTCTGAGTACCGGGTCAAGCAGCAGTGCGGCAAAGGCGGCGCGGAATCCGTCCCAGTCTTTCTGTCTGAGGGTCCAGAGTGCAGCGATGCGGGCCGAGGCAGGGCTGGAGGTGTTGCGGGCAGCGGCAGTGAGTGCCGCGGCTGTGACAGACGGCCGTCGCAGGATTTCACGCTGAGCATGCAGACGTCCGGCGTCTGACGGGTGATTGAGGGCTGCGACAAGCAGATCGTCGGTCAATTCCGCATAGACAGGAGCCGGCTTCGGGATGTAGTCATCAGGAGTGATCAGGGCCACAAATCCAACATCCGGTCGATCGAACGAGAATCCGCCATTCTTCCAGCTGGAAACAAACAGCCGACCGCTGGCATCAGCATCCGCGTCTGTGGGGCGAGGAATGGTCAGGAATGTGTCCTGCTGAGCATCGAATGTGGCGCCGTGGGCAGGCAGTCGGTGGCTGAGCAATTCACTTCGGCCCCAGTCACAGGTGAGCAGAATGTCATTGTGTGACTGTGGCCAGCGCGCATCCTGAAAGTACAGTGCACCACAGCCTGATCCACCCCCGTAGTCGGCCAGCGGAGGCATGATTTCCTGCGTAAAGTTGATGTACTGTGATGGATAACCATAGTTGGCAGTCTGCATCACGTGTGACAGTCGGATATCCCAGCCGCCACCGTCGTTGGTGTTGTCGCGAGTGAACACATTGAGGCTGGGGTCGATCGCCACATCAACGATATTTCGCTGACCCCAGCTGAAGAATTCCATTTCCGTGCCATCAGGACGGACTCGTACCACACCACCTCCACGCCGTCCCAGTGTGCGCCCGTCGCGGCCTTTTGCCTGCTGAAAACCGAAGTCCCCGACAGCGATGTAAATCCATCCATCAATACCCATGCGAATACCGTTGGTCGTGTGATCGGCACCACGTTTTTCCACTTCGTCCGTGCTGATGCCTTCGATCAGCACCTGATTTTCATCAGCGGTGCCATCACCGTTGGTATCCCGAAAGACGGACAGCAGCGGCGGGTGCAGAACCCACAGTGATCCGTGATCCCAGACCAGTCCACGAGGGTGATCCATCCGGGCGAAATCATTGAAGCGGTCGGCCACACCGTCACCATCGGTATCGATACAGCGGACCACTTTGCCGCGCCCCGGGTCTTTGCCCAGCGAGCCCTGTTCATCAACTCCCACGAAAACTTCGCCAGCGGGAGAGGTCGTGAGGCAGACCGGGTAGGTGACCTGTGGAGGGGCCGCGAAGACCGTACTGCGGAACCCAGCCGGGGCTTTGACATCTTCAGAGCTGGCTGACGATTCTGTACCGGCAGACAGGCCCGGAGGCAGTGGTGGCAGATCACCCGGATAGGCTTCCACCTCCCAGATGCTGCCCCAGCCACCACCATTGGACCCGAGAAATGTGATTTTCAGGAAGCGGACGTTGTCGGCCTGTACAGAGTCAGTGGAAAGGCCATTGCGACGACGATTCTCGGCGTGATCAGCCAGCGTGGCCCAGTCTGTGCCGTTGGCCGAGGCTTCGAGGCGGTAGCGATAGGCAGTCTGCCGGGATTCCCAGTGGATCCGCACGTTACGGATGCTTTGAGGTGTTTCCATGTCCAGCGTCAGGGTCTGTCCGTTGTCGGGGCCTGCGGCGCACCAGCGAGTATCCAGCCGACCGTCGACGGCTTTCGGGGCGAAGTTGTTTTTGGCTGTTTCTTCGCTGGATGCTGTGGCCCTGCGATTGAACACCAGATTGCCCTCGCCACAGCAACCCTGAGTCAGTACGGGCGAGTTCTCTGCGAGCGGTGCTGTGACAAGAGCCTGAATCTGCTGATTCTGTTCGAGTGTAGCGGGCAGGAAGTGCTGGTCCGGGTCACGACCGGTGGCCCACAGCATGCCGCGAGTCAGCATATCCAGATAAACGGGTTCAGCCATCGTTTCGCTGTAGTGTCCCACGGTCGTGGCGAAGACTTTTGTCCCGCGGTAGTTGTTGGTCCAGATGCAGACCTGCGGTTCGTTGTTGTCCTGGCGGCGAGCGGTTGCCAGTGGTGTGGCGGTCTCAAAGACCTTCGCGGCGTGGTACAGCTCGCCTTTGGGAACGACGAATCGTTCACCAAAGCCCGCCATGATGGGATCGGTCGGCTGCAGATTATCGATGACATAGGAATAGTGAGGACCGTGCCCAGGCGACTGCACTCCGCAGAATTCGAACCAGCGATCATCACCCACTCGGTAGCAGTGCATGGCACAGTGGATCAGGATGGCGGGGGTGCCCTGCTGGTGTGGGCGCAGGATCCCGTCAACGAAATCGGGATCTTTGACGTCTGCAAAACATTCGTTGTGCACAACGATATCAAAGCCTGCAGCCCAGTTCGGATCATTGTAGAACGGGATTTTGGTATCGGTGGATGTTCCGCCCTGATGCACAACGGTCCAAATGACATTGGCTCGGGCTGAGATACCGCGGGTCAGGATCAGCTTCTGGCGATCGTATTCGTGACAGCATCCGCCGGTAATCAGCAGGGCGCGAATCGGCCGTCCGGTGAAGGCTGGGGCCGTGGCTGTCGCGGGGGTATCGGGCTGCGCGGGAGCTGTTGACTGAGCGACTGCGGTTGCGAGGTTGAACAGGAACAGGACGCAGGCAGTGAGCGACTGGAGGCGATGGTTCATGGGGTTGTTGAGCAGCGTTACAGTGTCAGCGGCGGGAAAAAGGTGACCGGTTACAGAGCCGGCGGACAGGTCAGACTATCGCGAATTCCGTGGATTGCAACGTTCGGGGGGAAAAGTTGCCCGAGTTCGGGTCGTGAGCCGATTCCTTTTCGCTGGGACCGTCTCAGGAGGACCGGGTGCTGTGTTGTTTCGACTCCCGGGCTTCGTTAGCCTAACGGGAAGCGTGTCGCGTTCCGCGGTGTGCGGAATACGGTGGAATTCAACGGTCGCAGCAGAGAGCGGGTTGTGTGATGGCCGAAAAGGTAACAATTATCGGGTCTGGTCCGGCTGGCTGGACGGCTGCAATTTATGCAGCTCGGGCGGAATTGAAGCCACTGGTTTACGAAGGTGCTGAGACCGAAGAAAATCGCCTGAAAGGAACTTTGCCACTGGGCCAGTTATCGTTGACGACCGAGGTGGAGAATTTTCCCGGTTTTCCAGCGGGGGACATGACTGCGTATCTTGATTCCTCGATTGCTGAGGAAAAGCGTCGGTACATGGGGGCCCACCATAAACGCGGCGTCAGTGGTCCTGAACTGATGGAATTGATGCGACAGCAGGCCGTGAATTTTGGTGCTCGAGTCGTCACGGACGACATTGTCGCAGTGGACCTGTCGCGGCGTCCCTTCACAGTCAGGACTTTGAGTGGGACCGCATTCCAGACGGAATCCATTATTCTGGCCACCGGTGCAAGGGCCAATTATCTGGGTCTGCCATCGGAAGAGCGTTTTAAGAACCGCGGAGTATCGGCGTGCGCGGTCTGTGACGGAGCTCTGCCGCGGTTTCGAAATCGACCGGTGGTGGTGGTGGGTGGTGGTGACAGTGCGATGGAAGAGGCGAATTTCCTGACGAAGTTCGCCTCGGTCGTCTACATCGTGCATCGTCGCGATTCATTCAGGGCCAGCCGGATCATGGCGGACAGGGCACTGAACAATCACAAGATTCAGGTGAAGTGGAATTCCACGATTGACGAAGTGCTGGGTGATGACAAGTCCGGGGTCACGGGAGTGCGTATTCGCAGTACGACAAATCCGGACGAGGTGGAAGAGCTGGAGGCCACGGGATATTTCTGCGCGATCGGGCACACTCCGAACACAGAGTTCCTGGCTGGTCAGGTGAAGACGAACGAGAAGGGCTACATTGTCTGGACAACCGGGCAGCGGACGTACACCAGTGTTGAGGGTGTTTTTGCGGCAGGGGATGTCGCGGACGATTATTTTCGGCAGGCGATTACGGCCGCGGGAACGGGCTGTATGGCGGCACTGGACTGTGAGCGCTGGTTGGCGGCTCAGGGGATTGAATAACGATTTCTTGGTGCTGTGCGGGTCCGGCCTGCGGACCTGCCCGGGGCGGTGGCAAAGCAAAAATGCCTGAGTTTTCGCACTTTTCACCTGAAGGCGAGGTGCGGATGGTGGATGTGGGCGGTAAACCGTCGACTCGCCGTCTGGCGCGTGCCGAGGGCCGTGTGTTAATGCAGCCGCAGACTCTGCGGTTAATCCGCGACCGAGGCGTCCTGAAGGGCGACGTGCTGGAGACGGCCAGGCTGGCTGGAATTCTGGGTGCGAAGCAGACGCCGTCTCTGATTCCGTTGTGTCATTCTTTGTTGCTTGAGTCTGTGTCGTTGCGGTTTTCGTTTCCGGATGAGTGCACAATTCTGGTGGAAGCGGAAGTAGCGGCTGAGGGTCGGACGGGTGTTGAGATGGAGGCATTGACCGCCGTTTCGACTGCCTGTCTGACGATTTATGATATGACGAAGTCGGCGGATCGGGGGATGGAGATCAGCGGCATCCGGCTGCTGGAGAAGTCCGGTGGTCGTTCCGGGCATTATCTTCGCGGATCCGAAAAGGTCTGACAGATGACAGTCATCGAATCAACCAGAGTTCGTCTGAAGCAGCGCATCGCCGATGTGCTTGCGGAAGATCTGATTGCGGTTCGAGAGGAGTTATCGCGGCAGTTTCGCAGTCCCAGCATGTTTGTGCGGGATGTAGCGGAGCACGTGGGGCGGTTTCAGGGGAAACAGATTCGTCCGATTCTGCTGCTGCTGTCTTCGCGAATCAGCGGAATTGCCGGTGGTCACCGGCGGCAGGCTGCCATGCTGGCGGCGGTAGTGGAGATGATCCATGCGGCCACCCTTGTGCATGACGATGTGATTGATGACGCGGATTTGCGAAGGCATGTGTCGACAGTGCACCGGCGGTGGAACACGGAAACCAGTGTTCTATTCGGGGACTATTTGTTTTCCCGGGCATTTCATCTGGCGGCTACGACTGGCGATGCCGAGGCCTGTCGTCTGATTGGTCGTGCCACAAATCGCACGTGTGAGGGTGAGCTGAATCAGATCGGTGCGCGGCTTGAGCAGTCATTATCTGAGCGGGATTACTTTCGTGTGGTTTACGGTAAGACTGCGCAGTTGTTTGCAGTCAGCTGCCGCCTGGGTGCTCGCGTGGGCGGCGCATCAGAGGCTCTGCAGAGCCAGCTCAGCCAGTTCGGCAGTCGTCTGGGAATTGCGTTTCAGATTGCCGACGACGTCCTGGACCTGACAGAGACGGCTGAATCGACGGGCAAGGACAGTGCCAATGATCTGGCGAATCAGCGAATGACACTGCCTGTGTTGCGGGCTCTGCGTCTGGCAAGTGCTGACGATCGTGAAAAAATCCGCGGTCTTTTGTTTTCTGCGGATCCCTCAGATCAGCAGGTGCTGCGTGAATCGGGCCTGCTGCAGCAGGGCATTGAATCCGCTCGCCAGTCGTGTGAACGATTTGCCGAACGTGCTGTGCGTTGTCTGCGGAGTTTCCCGGACAGTGAAGAGCGTCTGCTGCTGGAACTTGTGGCGACGTATTCAGCTCATCGATCCGAGTGAAATGATGCGGCTGGAAGTGCTTAAAAAATAACAGCTGCCAGCAGTTGAGCGATGACGACCAGCAGGGCCCCGGTAATCATCCACAGGAGTGCGATGGGTGACAGAACCTGTCGATTTCCGGATTTCAGCAGTTTTTGCAGAGCTGTTTCCGGGCAGACCGAGACGGGTTGTCCGATCAGTGCGGCCCTCAGATCGTTCTCGAAGTGGGCCATCTTCTGGTAGCGGTCATCGGGGCTGACCTGCAGAGCTTTCACGCAGATGGCATTCAGTTCGCGTGAGATCTTTCTGTCGGGGGCTGCGGTGCGGGGTGAGCGCGGCGGGTCATCACTCAGTTTTCTGCGAATTTCGCGGAAATTGCGCCCCGACATGAAGCTTTGTCCGGTGAGGACTTCGAACAGGATCACACCCATATTGAAGATGTCTGAACGTTCATCAACGTTTCCTGTTTCAACGGCCTGTTCGGGTGACATGTAGAACGGTGTGCCCTGGACATCACCGCGACCGGTCAGTCGCCCGGGAATTGTCTGCTGTCCACTGCGAATGAGCTGATCAACTTCGTCATCATCCCGGAGGTTTGAGACTTTGGCCAGTCCCCAGTCCAGCACCATGATTTCGCCGTAGTCACCAATCATGATATTGGCGGGTTTCATATCGCGGTGGATTACGCCCTGAGTATGAGCGAAGGACAGGCACTGCGCGCATTTGACCAGCACCTGCAGCAGTTCCGGGATGGGGTATTTCCTGATGGTGTCGGCATCATTTTCAGCGATGCGATCAAGGATATCGCTGAGGTCGCGACCGCCGAGTTTCTTCATGGTGAAGTAGGCATTGCCTTCGGCATCGCGACTGAGTTCGTAGACGGGAATGGTGCAGGGATGAGGAATCTGTGCGGTGACGCGTGCTTCGCGGAGGAATCGTTTCTGGTAAGTTTCAAGGTTTTGAAACTGTGGCTGCAGGGTCTTCATAACGACCGTGCGTCCAAGGTTTTCGTCGACGCAGGTCCGCAGGATGGCTTCTCCGCCCTGAGTCAGGGGTTTGAAGTCCCGATATCGCATGAAGCCGTTCTTCACGTGCTTCGGCAGATCCCGATCGGTGTCTGCCATATTGATATTGTCGGTCACGGTGGAGTCCTGCCCTGAGTACCGCGAGGCGGGTGGGTGGTTGACGGAGCAGCGGAAATCTTAGCGAAAGTCTCGATTTGGCCCCAGAGAAATCCCGGATTTCTGCGGGATCGTTGCCACTCTGGTGTCCGCTGCGTATGCTGCGGGGAGTGGAGAGTAGATTGCCTACGACTGCCAGTCCGGGTTTTCTGCCCCCGGGTGTCCTGGGGTTGGCGTTGCTGATGGGATCAGCAATTCTGCCGAAAAACAGGGCGTTTGTATTGGCGCAGACGGGTTTTCAGTGTTTGCTGACGGGATAAGGGCAGGGCAGTGGTCGTTGGGTCGGCTGTGTCCTGTCGGCTGTTTCACCGGGGATTTGCCATGGAATCTGTCAACCGGGGGCCATCAGGTGCTGGAAGATCGGCTGCCGCCGGATCGGGGCTGTGCGTGGCTCTACGGCCGGTTTTCTGTCTGCTGCTGGCATTAACAGCCGGTGTGGTGCAGGGTCAGGAGCCATTTCTGCAGTTCGCTGAGGGGCTCAGGCAGCGCGGCTACTACGACACCGCAATGGAATACCTTGATTCGCTCAAGGCGCGGACGGATGTACCACCTGAGGTCCGTGAAGTGCTCGATCTGGAACGCGGGGTCACACTGCAGCAGATGGGTGCAGCTTCGCGGGTGGAGGATGAGCGAGAGCAGGCGCTGGCTGATGCCGCCACGGCTCTGCAGGCGTTCCTGACTCAGCAGCCTCAGCATCCACAGGCTGCGATGGCCAACAGCCTGCTGGGCGAGTTGTTGTTTAATCGTTCAGAGTCACTGATCTGGAAAACGCTCGATCAGGACTCGGCAGATGCGCGAGCACCACTGCAGGCAGAAGCGCGGGGTTTAATTGACCAGGCGCGGGTCATTTTTCAGTCGGCCCATGATCAGTACAAAGCCCAGTATGACAAGTTTCCGAAGTTCATCGATGAATCGAAGGACGAAGAGCTGCTCCTGCAGCGTCAGGAAGCAGAGAATCGCTTTCTCAGGGCTCTGCTGAACCTGGCACGCTGCACTTATGAACGTGGCCAGACCTTCGACAAGGGATCAGAAGAACGAAAGCAGACGCTGATTCAGGCTGCGAAGGAATTTGAGGAAATCCACACCAGTCGCCGCACCAACTCGGTGGGACTGTACGCGCGTTTGATGGAGGGTAAGTGTTTTCAGGAACAGGACGACATCGGCCGGGCCCTCGGGATTTACAACGAGATTCTCGGTCATCCATCTGACAAGGCCTTCATGCTGTCACTGCGTGGCACTGCTCAGCATTTTCGTCTGATCTGTCTGAACGATCCACAGCGTAACGACCATGACGTGGTGATTCAGGAAGCACTCAGGTGGTCGCAGGCCAATCGTCAGCTCACGACAACACCGTACGGCCTTGGAATTCTGTGGGAACAGGCGATCGCTGAGGAAAAGAAATCGCAGACTCGTGAAATGCCGGAAAAGGAAAAGAATGATCTGCTGCAGTTTGCTCTGAACCATGCGGAGCAGGTGAGTAAGTACCCGGGCGCATTTCGTGAACCATCGCTCGCGATGACTCGCCGACTGAAGGTGGTGCTGGGCGAGAAGGACCGTGAACCGCGGGATTTTGCCACGGCCTTTGAGCGTGCTCGCGGGATGATCGATCAGATTCAGACACTCAGCGATGAGGTGGCTCGGGCTGCTGACGAGGCCGAGCGTTCGGCGAAGCGGGCAGCTCTCGACAACCATCTCGGTGAAGTGGCTCGCTTGCTGCGACTGGCGCTCGATCTGCGGGATCCCGGCAGCGATGCAAAAGCGGTGGCCGATACTCGCTATCTGCTCAGCTACGTCATGCTGCGTCAGGGTAATTCGCTGGATGCTGTGGTGCTGTCCACCTACACGATGGCTCAGGATCAGAAGTCTGCTCCGGAAACCGCACTGAACTGCACAGAGGTGGCGATGGCGGCAGCGGTGGCAGCGTGGAACCGCGCTGAGGGGGATCGAGATTTTGAAACTCGCCTGTTGAAGGATGTCTGTCAGCAGATTCTGACGCTGTATCCTCAGTCCAGTCGAGCGGGCGAAGCGCGGATGCGGCTGGGGAACGTTTATCGCACACTGCAGCAGCCAGTGGAAGCTGTGAAGTGGTTTACAGAAGTCCCCGAGTCAGATCCGCAGTATGCCTCTGCTCGGATTGCCGCTGGTCAGTCTTACTGGGCCGCATGGACGAGGAATGCGGCCGAGTCTGTGGCAGAGGGTGCTGAAGCGACCGTGGATGCGACCGAGCTGGCGCGGTGGAAAACGGAAGCCAAAGCCCTGCTGACGCAGGGAATTGATCTGACGCGAGCGAAGGTTGGCAACATGAGCCTGCCCAGTGAGGAGCTGGCTGCTGCGGAAGTGTCGCTGGCTGCCATCCTGAATCAGGAAGGTGACTTTGCCGGCGCCATTACTCGGCTGACGGCCAACGCAGAGAACTCTGTGATAGCAGCGATTGAGCTGCCCGAGGGGAACGAGCGTCCGGAGAATGGAATTCAAAGTCGGTCATTTGCGGGGCTGGTGTGGCGACTGCTGCTGCGGGCCCACGTCGGAACGCAGCAGATTGATGAAGCTCTGAAGTCGATGTCACAACTGGAGAAGGTTGGCGGCGACGACATTCTGCAGGCCTATACTCAGCTGGGAATGGAACTGCAGGAGGAGCTGAAGCGGCTGCAGGCTGCGGGTGAGGCAGAGCGGCTGGGGCAGGTACGAACGTCTTTTGAGCAGTTTCTGGGGAAGGTCTACGAGTCACGGAATAAGTCCGACTTCAATTCGCTGCTGTGGATTGGCGAAACGTACTATGGTCTGGGTCAGGGCGTCGCATCGGATGCATCAGCGGCCGAGGGATATTTTGAGAAGGCCGGGAACGCATATTCCGAGATACTGCAGCAGAGTCTGGTGTCTGCTGATGGTGCTCCGGCGGTGCAGTTGCGACTGGCTCGCTGTCGGCGGCGACAGGGCCAGTTCTCTGAGGCTTTACAGCTGGTCGAGACGATTCTGACGGCGAACGCGATGAATCTGGATGTCCAGTTTGAAGCGGCTCATGTGCTGAGTGACTGGGGTGAGAAATCGGAGCCCGATCGATTGAAGCAGGCGATTCTGGGACCCCCGGCGGTGAATGGGAAGCCGGCTGTGGTCTGGGGCTGGGTGACGCTGGCCAAGCGTCTGCGACAGTTGGTTTCGAAGGATCCGAAGTCGGAATTTCGGCCGCGATTTTTCGAGGCCCGCTATGAACTCGGAAATGCTCGACGTCGGCTGGCGCGAGTTTCGCCGGATAAGGTGGCAGGTACCGCTCAGCTGAAGTCCGCGCAGGCCGAGCTGGCCAGTCTGGTGCAGGCTTATCGCGATCTGCAGTCTCAGGATCCGGCCACGTTTGCCAGATTTGATCGGCTGTATCAGGACCTGCAGGCGGATCTGGGTGAGTCTCCGGCACCACTGGCTGAGGCGGCTCCGGCAAGCGAACCTGAACCTGAACCTGAACCTGAGCCTGAGCCGGTCGTGGCGACTGCGGGGACCGGGGGCGCTGCGGCTTCGACAGCGGCAGCGGCGGTTCCCGAGTCTCAGGGTGCCGGCACGATCACGCTGGTGATTGTCTCGGTTGTGGGTCTGGCGGTGGCGGGTGGTTTGTTTGTGATGATGCGTCGGCCGAAAGCGAAGCTTCCGCTGGCTGGTGCCGGTCGTGCAGCGAAGATTTCGGTGGCGGTTCCCGAAGCAGGCACATCCGGATTTCCGGCGGACCTGCAGATTGAGGCGCCGTCTGAACTGGATTTCTCCGGATTAGCATCGTTACCGGGAGTGGCGGGTCGTTCGCCGCGTGCGGGTGCGAAGCCGGCAGCTCGTCCGGCAGCGGGTGGTGGAGGTCCTGCCGGGACCGCATCGGGTGGTGCACCGAAACCGCGACCGCCGGCATCTGTGCCGGAGGGTGGTGCTGCTCCGCGGCCGCGATCTCCGGCGACGGGGGCGGGTGGTCCTGCCGGGGTTCCGCGGCAGCCACCGGGTGAGGGGCGTCCTGCCGGCGAAAGTCGTCCGCCGCGTCCGCCGAAGCCTGCGGGTGAGTCGCCGCCGAGTCCTGGCGAATGAACCTGAGTGGCGAAGTGCGGGGGATTCCAAAGGCAGCAGCGAGAGCGATCAGTCAGAAACGGGAACAAGCCATGAAGAGTCTGTGGGGCGTGCTGGGTGTTGTAGTGCTGGTGCTGGCTGGTGCAGCTGATGCAGCCGATCAGGTGACTCGACGCAGTGACCGCGTGGTGCTGCGGGGCGAGTTAACGGAGCTGAGTACGACAGCCCTGAAGATGAAGCTGCAGAACGGTCAGGACGCTGAGATTCCGGTTTCGGAAGTGCTGGCGATTCGGTTTGACATGGAGCCGCCAACTCTGGTGCAGGCTCAGTCCAACGAACGCAGTGGTGCTTTGGCGACGGCACTGGAGAAGTACAAGCAGATTCAGGGGGAGTATTCGGGTGATGACAAGCGAGTGGTAACGGAGTTGAAGTTTCTGATTGCTCGGACTCAGGTTCGCATGGCTCAGGCGAATCCTGCGGATTTTGCAGCGGCTGAAAAGGCGATTGGGACATTTCGAAGTGAGAGTCGGACGAATTTCCGGTATCTGGAGGCGACGTTGCTGGAGGCCGAGCTGTTGGCCGGCGACGCAGCGAGGGCGGATGCGGCGAAAAAGCTGCTGGAGGAAGTTCAGGGGACAAGTGTCAAGGGTTTCCGTCTGCAGGCGGGGGTTCAGCTGGGCCTGCTGTTGCTGTCGGGAAAGGACACTGAGGGTGCTCAGGCAGCCTTTGAAAAGGTGGTGCAGGAAAGTGCCGGTGACGCGTTGGCGGCCAGTGCGATGTTTGACGGGCAGCTGGGTAAGGCATTGTGCCAGAAGACGGCTGGCAAGCCGGACGAGGCTCTTGCAACTCTGGCAGACGTCTTTACGAAGGCTTCGGAATCTGAAACAAAGACTTTGGCGCGTGCATGGCTGCTGAAAGGCGACTGTTTTCGTGAGAAGGGGTTGCCTAAGGATGCCCTGATGGCGTATTTGCATGTGGACGTGCTGTATTCATCCGAGCCTGGTCCGCATGCGGAAAGTCTGTATCATCTGGCGACATTATGGGGTCCGGCGGGGTACCAGAATCGGGCGGATGACGCTCGGGCGCGCCTGACGAATTCCTACCCGAACAGTCGCTGGGCGAAGCAATAGCTGAAACATTCCGCTGAGTGGACGGCGGTTCACGGTGGCGAGTTGCTGAAAACTTGCCTAGATTGTGCAGTCAATTTCCTGATCCGGCCCAGGCCGCAGAGGTCACTCGGGTATCCCTGGAGAATCTGACAGATGAAACATGTCGTTGAAACTGGTCGCTGGTCGGTGTTAAGCCGTGCGATGTTGTTTGTGCTGCTGGCTGGTCTGGCGGTGTTCGGGCCGGGCCCTGGCAGTGGGCATCTGTTGCTGGCTCAGGACGAGCCGAAGGCGGATACCGCAGCTGCGGCAGCACCTGCGGAGCAGCCAGCGGCGGCAGCTGATGCTGCAGCGCCGGCGGCTGACAGTGCGGCTCCGGCTGTACAGTCACGCAGCTTTCTGGCGTACATCTGGAACGCCTGCGGTTGGTTCTGGGGACCGGCGTTCCTGCTGGTGTCATTCATCCTGGTGGCTTTGATCATGATGAATCTGCTGCAGGTTCGTCGTGATGTGCTGTTACCGGCACCTTTTGTGGAAGAGTTTGAGCAGAAGCTGAATGCGAAGGATTTCCAGGGTGCCTACGAGTTTGCTCGTGGCGACGACTCCTTTGTGGCTCGAGTGCTGGCATCCGGCATGAGCCGTCTGAGTCGTGGTTACGAAGAGGCGGTGGAGGGCATGCAGGAGGCGGGTGAGGACGAGAACATGTCGCTTGAGCATCGGCTCAGCTATGTGGCCCTGATCGGCACGATTGCTCCGATGATGGGACTGATGGGAACGGTGCAGGGGATGATTTCCAGTTTCGACAAGATTGCGATGAGTGCGGTATCTCCGAAGCCATCGGAGCTGGCGGACGGCATTTCAACTGCTCTTGTGACGACACTGATTGGTCTGGTGCTGGCGATTCCG
>CAIOKE010000298.1 GCA_903858815.1 uncultured Planctomycetaceae bacterium
AGGTTGGCGTTTGCTGAGTGGTGATCAGCCCACGGAATGGCAGAGCGACGGGTAACCGTGGGCCGCGGCGGGGCTTTGTGTGGGCACGGGGTTGCCCGGCAGGAATGCCGGGGCTACGGCTGTGGGCGAACAACGCCGGTGAACACGGACCATTGATTACGGCTCGGCGGGAGCCTCGGGCTTCCGAGGGGGGTGTGGGGAAGTTGGAGGGACTTGATCTTGGAAGACGACACGGGCTGAAGCCGATGCGACGATCGCCGAGCTTCAGTTTGGTGACGATGCCGGGGTTGTCGTTTGCTGAGTGGTGATCAGCCCACGGAATGTCAGAGCGACGGGTAACCGTGGGCCGCGGCGGGGCTTTGTGTGGGCACGGGGTTGCCCGGCAGGAATGCCGGGGCTACGGTTGTGTGCGAACAACGCCGGCTGAACACGGACCATTGATTTCGGCTCGGCGGGGACGGCACATTCCTTGCCGCCTGGACCAGCGGGTTCGGGTTTCAAGTCTGCGGGAAAGGCGAGGCGGAAGCCGTTGTCACAGGATCAACATGACGGATCGTCGTGCCTTTGCCCACATCTGCTGCCTCTGATCACCCTAGTTGCCGTCAGTGAGCGTCTGACAATCGACTATTTCGTCGCTTACGCCATCGTTGCGTTGCCCCTGCACCAAAGATCGCGATCATTACTAATACCGAGCTGGGCTCGGGCACTGCGGCCGACCCTCCACCCCCGGACGAGCCACCCCCGGAAAAGCTGCCGGTAGCGATCCCCAGAGGACTGCCACCCGTGACGCTAAATGTGGCGAGGATAGTACCACTCGAATCGATTTTTGAGATGGTATTGGAATTCATGCCAGTAGCGTAGAGGTATCCATCATCGTCAAACGCAAGGCCGCGGATGCCGGAGACACCGCTGTTAAAACTTCCCAAAGATGTGCCGGTTGCACTGAAGAAATTGATCGTCGAAGATCCACTTGAGACGTAAAGTCGATCGGCTGCATCAAAGGCGATAGCCTCCGGACCTGTGCCTCCAGTGAAGCGACGCAATTCGGTACCACTGTTATTGAATGCGATGACCTGTCCTGTGCTGAAGTTTGAAACATAAATCTCATTGGTGGAACTGACCGCAACCGAGGTCCAGCCGCCGTTGGGCGAAACCGTTGACGGCGTCCCAAGTGTCCCATTCGAGTTGAATTTTATGATCTGACCATTAAAAGCTGCGCCATAAACCGCGCCCGAAACGTGCACTCCCACTCCGGCAAATCTCTGCTGTGGACTGGTAGGCATGGTGTATGTCTGCTGGAGATTCCCCGCGAGGTCATATTTCTTCATGTTCATACCCAGTTCGTTCGCCACATAAATTGAGTCTCCGCTCTTGACCATACCGCGAGGAAAATTGATTCCGGACGTGATGAAGTCTGTTTGGGTGGCTTGAATTGTGGCGGCGTTGTTGCTGCTTGTGTCAAAGGTCACCACCTTGTTGGATGAGTTGAGCCCGACATAAATCAAACCGGCGGAGGCTATCCGTAGGTGTGCAGTAAAGACCAGCGCGATTGCAATCGATGAGAATACGTGTGTCCATATGAGACTGAAAACAGGTCGACAACGCATGAATACTGCCCCCCCGGGTAGTGCTGAACGTTCAGGCTTTTGTAAAAAGAATCAACCAGCAGAGCAGGTGAGCCCGCGCAGTCGCGCACGCTGTTCGCCTTTGATAAGGGTGGCCCCTTGTCACAGTGAAGTCTGCACCTCTCCGAAGATGTGAACGCCGGAATCTGGCGGACCGGTTCCCGCTTCTTTAAGCTTTTCCGGTCCGTTTCATTTTTCCGGAAAAGTTCTTTGTTGTGCGGGGTTGCTGTACTGCGTTGCGGTGCAGATCAGTTGCGTCGTGATGGGCGTTGGAACCCGCCTGCGAGAGAGCAGACGGAGGGACAGCGGCAGGTGATCATTCCCGTTGCTATGCTTGTGGAAACGACAGAGAGGTTGCTGAACGTGGTGGCAGGGAATGGCCGTGCTGCCCACCTTGCAGGAACTTATGGGCGTTGGGCAAGTTCGTCTATTTTGTGTTTCAGTTCAGCAGCGGCTTCCGTGAGCCCAACTGCCTGCAGGGAATCCAGCCCGCTTTGCAGATGCCTGCTGGCTGTGGCACGGTCTGTGTTGTTTTCTGGCGCGATGAGTTTCAGCCGTGTTGCAGCGTCGATCGCTGCCCGGAGGTATTGCTGGATTTCGTTCGGACTGTTGCTTTCGAGACGCAGCTGAACTCGATGGATCTCCAGCTCCACCTGCTGCACGAGATTGCGTGGCGTTATTGTGGCGTTTTTGCTGCTGCGACAGATTTCGAGGGCCTGGGAGTACGCGTTGAAAGCATCTGTTTTCCGGTTGTGCTGCTGATACAACTGCCCTGCGTGGCCATGTGCCTGAACTGCAAATTGCACGGAGGACACAGTTGGTGCGTCCTGCTGGATTACGATCTTCGCGACGGAAATCCAGTCGGCTGCTAATGCATATGCCAGCTCAATTCGTCCGGATTTGAGCAGTAGCTCATTGAGCACTCTGACCGTCCTCGTGGTCATTTCCTGAAGCGCGGAGTTTTGAGGAGTCGTTGAGAGTGTCTCAAATTCCTGCTTCGCCAGCGATGTCAGCAGCGTGACTGCTTCGTCGGCGCGGTTCGCGCTGGTCAGCAGCCGCACACGATCGTGAGCGAGTCCTGACCGATCGCTGAGTAGTTGCGCCGATGGGTGTACGGTTCCGAAGGTCGCAGAATCCGGCGCTGCGGCGTCCGTGGCAAGTTGATCGAACGCCTGCTCAACAAGGCCACTTGCGACCTTCAGGTGGTCAATCGCTGAGCTGATATCTGCCTGCTGTTCAGCGACGATCGAGCGAATCGCCTGAAACCGGGATTCAGCAATCAGCCAGCGGAGGGAATTTTGAACGGCGATTTTGTCGAGGGGTAGCGCCTGCTGTATCAGGTCCACCGCTTTTCGTAGTTCTCCGTTGTTCGCTGCGTGGGCGGTAACTGCCGAAATCGCATTGAGCCACCCAATGGCAGCTGCCGATGCCTGGTTTTGTGACAGTTCGGGGTCTGTCAACAGCGGTACCAGCAGTCGGATGGCCTCGTCCAGTCGCGGTAGCGCCTGCGAGGGCTGTGAATTCTGCATCAGGAGAGTGCCCTGCAGGCTGCGGAGGCACCCGAGATGAAGGTTCAGGGTCTGCGGGATTCCCTTGCCCGCCGACACCTGACGCTGCTGAATTTCTGACAGGCTGTGGCAGGTTTTTTCAAGTAATGTGTTGGCAGAGGCCGGTGATCCGAGGCTGCATTCGATCGAGGCCAGTCGCTCCGCGGTCTCAGCGATCCGCTGAACTGAATGGAGATTCAATCGCGTTTCGTTCTCGAAAGTGTGCAGCAGTGCATCGAATCCCAACAGGAACTGTTCGGACATTTCCTGCTGGAATGCCTGCAGGGCTGGCACATGGGGGACCTGATGAGCGGTAACAAGCAACTGCTGGAATCGCTGGAGCTCTTTGTACGCCAGTGCCTCACTCTGCAGCGCGAAGTTGCGAGCCTCGTTGGCTGCCGTCCGCGCCTTGCGAGCGTCAGAGAGTTGGGTTTGCATGCGTTCCACCGCGACGAGAAGTTCCCGGGTTTTCTGCAATATTTTCTGCGAATTCGATGACCAGCGAGTCTGAACGCGGTCGTTCGCTTCCTGAAGTTCCAGCTTCTGTGATGCGAGGAGCTGGTTTTTCTGTGCCTTCAGATACAACAGAACGGTCCCACCAACGAACAGGATGCATGCGGCGCCGGCGAGTCCGGCGGCCGCAGCACGATGCCGTCCCGGCCATCGGGCCAGAGTTTCCCACCATCGTTCAGGGCAGGCTGTCGTCGGTAAGCCCGTGCTCCACCGCTTCAGGTCCTCTCTGAATTCTTCTACCGACGAGTAGCGATCCTGCGGCGAGTCGGCCATCGCCCTCCTGGAAATTGCTGCCAGCACACGATTCCGTCCTTTGACCGCCACTGGACGAAACGGCTGACCATTGACTCCCGGTCGCTGCCCTGTCAGGATGCAGTACAGAACCGCACCGAGCGAGTAAATGTCGACCGCTCGCAGCATCGATGCACTCATCGAATCGCCCAATTCCGGGGCAGCATAGCCCGGCGTCCCAACGTCCTGAGTCACGCTGTAATCGTGGGATTCTGCAGACGCGAAGTCTTCAGCGGGTGGCGACTGGCCTGCCGAGTGGGAGTTGACTCGTCGGGCGAGGCCCCAGTCCGCAATCAATGTTTCACCGAAAGCACCGATGAGAATATTTGAGGGCTTCAGATCTCGGTGGACAACTCCCTCGTGGTGCGCATAAGCGATCGTGTTGGACACATCGATCAGTCGGCGGATGAGGTCCATCAGGATCGTGTGATTGCCTGGCGTCTTGTGGTAGTCCCGGATGGCATCCGCCAGTGTCCCGGTGCCGGCACCACGTATCAGTCGCATCGTGTAGAAGTCGCGACCTTCCTGATCTACGCCGACGCTGTAGATCGGAATGACACCCGGATGTTCGAGACTTGCGGTCAATTCCACCTCAGACCGAAACCTGCGACGGACTTCGGCACGCGTCTGCAAATCACTGCGGATTTTTTTTACCGCGACGAGTCTTCCGCATCCTTCATCCTGCCCCTCAAATACCTCACCCATCCCACCTCGCCCAAGCGGCCTTAACCCGGCTATAGACGCTCCCGTTGGGCCTCTCAGTTCCTGAGCCAGTGCCTGCAACTCTGGAATCAACAGCTCAACCGGAAGTTCCGGATAGGCGCGGGCAAATGTCAGCGGATCTGCCGGCACACCCTGCAGCCACTGCTGCTCAAAAACTGCAGTTGCCTGCATGATGCCACGCCAAATCGCGGATGACACCGAGTCATTCGGGGCAGGAGAAGGTGCCTCTGAAATGGTTTTCATAACAATCCCGACTCCTCCCAGACAATGCGAATGAGACGGACCTTCTGAAGAATGACGGTCTTGCGTCTGCGGAGGATCTTTGCGATGTCGCTGGCTGAGTGCTGATCGAGCTGCAGGGTGGCAATGGTCCGCAGCTCTCCCGATGGATCTTCGAGGTCCAGTCTGCGCATCAGAAAGTCCAGCAGATCAGCGAATTGCGTTTCCGTCTCAGGGCATGAAAAGTCCGGGATGCCAGCAGTCAGCGAATCAAGACCCTCGGTTGCAGTGACAGGGTTCTTCTGACTCTGCTGACGTCGATAATGTGAACGTACCCGATTCATCGTGGCGACGAACAGAAGGTTCCAGAGTTCCGTTCGATTGTTCAGTTGAGAGTACTTTCCAGCCGTGATCCCTTGTAAGACTCTGTGCAAAGCACTGTGAGCAGCATCTTCACCATCTTCACCCTGATCGAGGCTGTGCCGCATTTTCTGCGCAGCCAGCCGAACAAGCCGAGGGTAAAATCGCTGCCAGATTCGAGCCGCAGATTCATGGTCACCGTGCTGCAGTTGCTGCAGCCAACCGGTGATTGAACCATTTTCCTCCTGCGTCATCAGCGCTGAATCTCCGCTCAAGGTACCTCCGCACAGAATTTAATTCTGAAAACCTAACCTGCGTTGCAGAGTCATTCAATAATCTGTTGGGGGAATCCCGGGGAATAAAAATCGGGAACCGCAAAGTGGGTTTTCTGCGTTGTGGGCTCGCGAGGCGAGCGACGGAGAGTGCTTGTGGGAGGGCGCAGCTCCTGCTGAGCCGAACGGTTTTTTCTGCTGGAGTGTCTGTTGCGGCTCGGCGGGAGCCTCGGGCTTCCGAAGGGGGGTGTGTGTGGAAGTTTGAGGGACTTGAGCGGGGAGGACGACACGGGCTGAAGCCGATGCGACGATCCCCGAGCATCAGTTTGGTGACGATGCCGGGGTTGGCGTTTGCTGAGTGGTGATCAGCCCACGGAATGGCAGAGCGCCGGGTAACCGTGGGCCGCGGCGGGGCGTTGTGTGGGCACGGGGTTGCCCGGCAGGAATGCCGGGGCTACGGTTGTGTGCGAACAACGCCGGCTGAACACGGACCATTGATTTCGGCTCAGCGGGAGCCTCGCCCTTCCGAGCGGTGTGTGTGTGGAAGTTTGAGGGACTTGAGGGGGAAGACGACACGGGCTGAAGCCGATGCGACGATCCCCGAGCATCAGTTTGGTGACGATGCCGAGGTTGGCGTTTGCTGAGTGGTGATCAGCCCACGGAATGGCAGAGCGACGGGTAACCGTGGGCCGCGGCGGGGCTTTGTGTGGGCACGGGGTTGCCCGGCAGGAATGCCGGGGCTACGGTTGTGGGCGAACAACGCCGGTGAGCAGGTCGACATGATGGCGAGCGGGCTGGAGTTCGTTGCGGCTGAGCTGCTGAGCGATCTGATCGAGCGCTTGACGAGTTTCGGGGGTGTCAGCGCTTTTGCGGAGCTGCAGCAGGCGCAGTGGCAGTCGCAGATCGTTGACCGTGGGGCCCTGTTGTGGGGCGTAGCGGATCGACTGCAGGTACTGGAGATCGCGGTATTGAAATTCCCTGCTGGGTTCAATCTGTGTGCCTTCACCCCAGTCATTCCATGTGGCAACCTGAATGATGGGGCTATGGGAATCCAGTGCCTTGCGGAGGGTGGACTGGAATGTGCGTCCTGAATCATCAGGTAACTGTGGGTAACTGTTTCCGGCACCGGCTTCGCGATAGATATCATTGAAACGCGGAAAAGCGGCTGGAATGCAGGCCGGCCAGTTTATTGCTTCCTGAAGAAAACGATCCACCTGCAGCAGGCCAACCTGCGGTGCAGGCCAGCCAAAACCGCCTACGGCACCATCACGGCGGAAGTCCTGACTGAAGTAACTGACAGGCTGTGTCAGCTGCTGCAGACACTGGGACCATTCCGTGGCAGTCAGGCCTGTATGTCCGAACGACAGCAGGACTGGCTTGTCATCGAGTTTCAGGTAGCTGCCGGACCTGAACCAGTACTGGCCGAGCCAGTTGATTTCTGCGACAGCGTGAGCAATTCGATGGTTGGCGGTGATGCGTCCGGCTTCCACAAGTGCCGGGATTGTCTGGTCTTCGTAACAAATCACAAATTTCATCCGCAATCGTTCGCACTGCTGCAGCAGTCGCGTGGTGTTGGTGTGCAATAGTGCGTAATCCCGGAAATCCGTCAGTCCATACCAGTCAACAATCACTCCATCGATTCCGGCAAGTTTCATCAGCAGCAGGTGATATTCCAGAACATCGGGGTCCCCGGAGTCGTAGGGGCCGATGAGTGGCTGATATCTGGAGGCAATCCGGGGCTGGCCATCGATGATTTGTGTGGGGTCAAAGTGGTTCATGGTCCAGTGCCAGCCCCAATGATCGCTGAAAGGTCTGGCGGTATACCATGGCATGTAATGTGCCAGCAGTACGGGCGGCCGATCGGTTCGTGCAGGGGCCGGTGCAGAGGCCGGTGCGGGGGGACTGGGTGTCTGGCCCTGCAGCAGGTGGGGCTGCCACAGCAGGCAGAGCATCGTGGCGATCAGTGTTGGGAACTGTGTAGAGAGCTGTGTCATGGGGTATCTGTGGGGCCGAGAAAACGAATCTGCTGGGCTGGTGCGGATTCTTCGCCTGACCAGTGGAGGTGCGGGGTGTCGGGCTTGAGAAACCGGTGCCAGTGGGAGATAGTGTGGCAGGGTACTGCTGGATTGAGGGTGTTGTCGAGTGGTTCAGTGCAGGAAGTGCGGGGATGGTGGAGCGATTGATGCGGGTGGCGATAATTCTGCTGCTGTTATCGACAGGCGGGCTGGGTACAGCGCGGGGGGAAGCCAGGCCTCGGATGAATGTGATCCTTGTGTTGATTGATGACATGGGCTGGGGCGATTTTTCGTGTTTTGGCAACAGCGCTGCAGAGACTCCGAATATCGATCGACTGGCGACTGAAGGTCTGCGGTTTGAGCAGTTCTATGTGAATTCGCCGATCTGTTCACCATCGCGGACGGCGATATCGACGGGGCAGTATCCTCAGCGGTGGCGGATCACATCGTACCTGAATAATCGAGCGGACAATGAGCGTCGTGGTATGGCGCAGTGGCTGGATCCTGCTGCACCAATGCTGGCTCGATCCCTGCAGCGGGCGGGATATGCGACGGGACATTTCGGCAAGTGGCACATGGGTGGTCAGCGTGACGTTGCCGACGCGCCGGCGATCAGCGGCTACGGGTTTGATCAGTCATTGACAAACTTTGAAGGCATGGGTCCGAAGCTGTTGCCACTGACATTGAAGCCTGGGCAGCAGTCTCCCGAGCGGATCTGGGCGGACGCTGAGCGGCTGGGTGCTGGTGCAAAGTGGATGCTGCGATCGGAGATTACCGGGGGATTTGTGGATGGAGCCGTATCGTTTGTGCGGCAGGCGCAGGCTGACGGCAAGCCATTCTACATCAATCTCTGGCCGGATGATGTGCATTCGCCGTTCTGGCCACCGGTTGACCAGTGGGGTGACGGCAGGCGGGGTCAGTATCTGTCGGTCCTGCGCGGGATGGATCGGCAACTGGGGAAGCTGTTTGATGTGATTCGCAGTGACGAGCAGTTGCTGCGAAATACTCTGGTTCTGATCTGTTCGGACAACGGGCCGGAGAAGGGAGCGGGCTCAGCAGGGCCGTTTCGCGGCTATAAGACTCAGCTGTACGAGGGTGGTGTGCGGTCATCGCTGGTGGTGTGGGGGCCGGGAGTGTTGCGGCAGTCCGGGCGGGTGGATCGCGAGTCAGTCTTCTGTGCGCTGGATCTGGTGCCGACGCTGCTGGATCTGACGGGAACGGTTTGGCCGGAGGCAGTGCAGTTTGACGGGGAATCATTGACTGCGACGGTGCTGGGTGAGGGAGGTTCGCGGAAGGCACCGTTATTTTTTCGTCGTCCGCCCGATCGGAACTCGTCCTATGATACTCCTGACCTGCCCGATCTGGCGATGCGCAGGGGGCGATGGAAGTTGTTGTGTGAATATGACGGGACGAATGTGGAACTGTATGACCTGCAGCTGGACCGCGGTGAAACAACGAACGTAGCGGAGCAGCACGGGGATGTTGTGAGCAGTATGCTGGCAGCATTAATGGACTGGAATCGGACGATGCCGGCGGATCGTGGAGCGGATGCGGAGTAGGCAGCAGTCCGGGTGGTCTGCAGATTGCGGTTATGGCCAGTGTGTCGTGTCATTTCGACGTGTTATGGCAGTGGCTGAAATTCTTCGGGGCCGGCGGGCCAGCGGAGTGTGAAATTCATGGACCATGCGACGCGGTGAAAGTTGCCGCGGTGTGGTGTGACGGAGTGCCAGAGGTAGGCAGGGAAGACAAGCATCAGTCCGGGGCGTGGGAAGACTTTGACGTGATCGCGTTCGCAGACGGCGGTGAGGTTGGCATTGAAGCGGGGATCGTGCAGCAGAAGGACTCCGTCGCCGGCATCAAAATAGTCTGCTCCATCTGTCGTCTGAATGGGGGCCTGACTGTTGGTGGCGGTGCGTGCGTAGTAGATACCGACAAGATCAGCGCGGTGATTATGTACTGTTGTGGAGTCCCCGGGAGCCATGCGGTTGGTGAACAGCAGCAGGTCCATTCCAGTGACACCGCGAATTCCTTCGGCTTCAAGCCAGCGTGAGGCGGCGGTCATGAACATGGTTCTTAGTTGAGCGATTGCTGGGACGGTACTGGCCAGTCGCAGCAGGTTCATGGCATCCGGTTCGGTATTGAATTTGTCATCGAGTTCCGGTCTGTGGTCGAGCAGTTCGCAGAGTTGAGTATTCAGTGCATCAGTTTCAGGAAACTGGATCGTGATGACTCGAGTGGGAAAGAAGGTGTGTTGTGTGATTTGCATAGCGATTGAGTCCTGTGTGCTGCCGGTGTCCGGTTGCCCTGCCCTGCCCTGCCCTGCTTGGCTGGGTTGTGGGTTAGCGGGGTTTGGTTTGGTTTGTTGTTGTGGGGATTATGATGTGGGTGGGTGGCTGCTGGAATGCCGGAAAACGGGGGCTGGGAAGAAAGTGGTCAGTAATCAGTAATCAGTAATCAGTAATCAGGGGTCAGGGGGCAGGGGTCAGGGGTCGGTGTGCACAGTAAGTACAGTTTCCTTCGGGAGGGTGAGGCTCCTGCTGAACCGCGGGTAGGTGGGTTACTGTCACCGAGCTAGTGCTCGGTGGTCCCGGGAAAGAAGGCTCACCCCGACACGGTAGGATGGGCTTCAGCCCGTGCCTCGCACTGGTATCCCGCAAGTATTCTCGACGCCGGGGACAAAACCCGTAGCGGAGGGCTTCAGCCTGGGATGCCGTTGTGCTGTTCAGTTGACAGGCATTTGAGTTTTCGTCCTGATAGGCTTAAGCTCAATTCGTTTGCCGACTTTTGTGTTGCGGGTTAGGGGTGTGTAGTTCATGTCCAGAGAGTCGATGTTTCAAGGGTTGTGTGGAACTGCCGGTGCTGAATGAAACCGTGATTGCTGCTGTTGGAGTATCAGGGATGGAACTGTGTCGGGGTTTGCTTTGTCTGTTGTTGTTGGTGCTGCTGTCATCGTCAAGCAGGATTCGGGCTGACGAGTTGATACTGGCGGGTGGTGATGAGGTCTTCATCGTGGATGTCGGTGAGGCTGCGGCGGGGCGAGTGAACAGGCTGTGGCGCTGGAGTGGTCAGGAGGCAGCCGACATTCCGGAGGAGGTGCGGAAGCAGTTCCACCATATGGACGAGTGTAAGGTGGTGGATGGTGGTCGCCGGGTACTGGTGTGTGCTTCGAATGGTGGTTGTGCGCTGATTGATCGGGAGAGTGGCAGGGTTGTGTGGCGAGCGACGTCCCGAAATGCGCATTCGCTGGATCTGCTGCCGGGCGGTCGAGTGGTGGTGGCCAGTTCTCTGAGTGGTGATCATGTGGAGGTCTTTGATCTGCAGGGTGCGGCG
>CAIOKE010000299.1 GCA_903858815.1 uncultured Planctomycetaceae bacterium
AACTGGAAGGACACCTATCAATATGACCTGGCGGGCAGCATCTCCGGCTGGATCCGCTCAACCCCGGACCAGCCAACTCAGCACTTCACCGCCACCGGTGAACTGGCCGCGTCTCCAGAAAACGTGAATTTATCCAGCGACCCGGTTCAATACTCCCTGCGGGAAGTTCCCGGACAGCGTCCGGAATTGATTTGGAAATCCCGCTAACGGACGTCGTGGAGCCTGGCGTCGCAACTATTCGGGCTGGTTTTGCAAGCCTCCGGCGGGCACACCGTCGGCTGCTGCTGCCGCTGGATTGCTGGTGAAGCGAATCGGACCTTCTGACCCTGTAAATTCTGCTGGCAGTCGCCGAATTTCAAGGTCATCGAGGTAAACTTCCGCCTGACCTGTAAGACTCAGTGAGACAGTGAACTGTCCATCCTTCGCGATCGGACGAATCATTTGAAAGGGAATCCAATCAGACCGAAGTTCCGGCCGCAGAGCCTGTTCAGGTCCCAGCTCAGAATCATGAATCATCAGCATCCTTCTGGCACCCGGAGTCACTGCGAGTCCCCTTCGAATTTTGCCGCGGACCAGCATCACATCGCCAGTGCTCACGGGAATCGGCGGGGTTGACACTGTGAGCGGCAGAATGTCATCGCGCGTCCCGCTCTTCACGGTTGCATCCGAATACCAGGCAGCCAGTCGCAGCAGACGTCCGCCACTGGCACCAGTAATCAAGTCGCTGGTCGTGGAGAAAATGGCCTTCCCGCCTGCCTGCCGCGTCCAGCCCTCCTGAAACGGCGACTTCTGCGAATCAAAGGTGCCGCCTGGCAGGAGGTTTTCGGTGATCTTCGACTGCTGTTCACGAAGTGTTCGCAAAAGCTGCCAGTGTTCCGGGAGTGTGGTGAAGGAAATGGCATGTGGTGAAGCCGCCGGTGCCGTGAGTTCCGCAACAGCGTCCTTCCAGCAGAGATGCTGCAGCTGCCGCAGATTTCGCAACGCGTCCGTGGCCAGCATCGCAGCCTCGCGGAAATCATTGTTCTTCCGTTCGTAGCTGCTGCGGTCCAGAGCCTCGCGAGCAGCAGCCAGCAGCCGATCAGCGCCGGCTGGAACAGTGTGCTGTTTCCGGAGCAGTTCCAGAGTCTCCATCACGCGTACGTACTTGAGCGAAGCAAGTTCGAGCGATTTGGCGGCCGCCGCGGCAGAGGTCGCCTGAATTCGCTGCTCAAGTGCTCGAATGATTCCCGTGTCAGAGGTGACAAGCACCACAGCACTGCGGTCGAAGTCGCGAATGCGAATGGCCAGTCCCCCGGCCGTTACCTCCCGAGGCAGACTTCGAACACCACTCGTGGAAATCTGCCACGCCGATGCCGTCTCCGATGCCGCCACAACCATGCTCACTTCGCGTTCATACATCGCTGCAGGAACGAACTGCGAAACATCGTCCCATGCCACCGCCAGAATCAGCGTGGCACCTGGACTGCTGATCACCGCTGCATCATGGCCCACCGGAGAATCGAGCCCGGTGACCGTCACACCTGATGGGGTGCCGTTCAGAGACAAGGCGAGCGACGACTGCGGGCGAGCCCGTGTTCCGTTACCGCCGGATTCAGCCGGCGTCTGCAAAGCCAGATATCCCTCACGACGACCTCGTGCCAGGAACGGTTCCAGCAGAGAGATTTCAAGATTTGCAAGCTCAATCGCCAGACTGATTTCACG
>CAIOKE010000300.1 GCA_903858815.1 uncultured Planctomycetaceae bacterium
CCCCCGGGACCACCGAGCACCAGCTCAGTCCACACCCCCACACACACCCCGGGACCACCGAGCACCAGCTCGGTAACAGTCATCCCCGTCCGTTCGGTTCATCAGGAGCCTCACCCTCCCCATGGACTGAACACTGACAACTGAAAACTGCTGCACCGAAATACCGGCGATCATTCCAGCACCGGCTGCCACGTGTTCTCCGGATCCAGAAACTCGCGAGCGGCAAAACACCAGACGACGACTCGCAGGCTGCTCAGTCGCTCTGCATCCTGCAGCACCTGCAGACGCGCACCGGTTCCACCTGAGCCGCGAACCCCCAGCGTCTCAACCTCGGCATCCACAAGACGAGTCACGTGCTGCGGCAGACCCGCACCAACCGCATGCAGGTCAACCGCGTCATACACCAGCAGGTGACTGTCACCCAGCAGCAATACTGGAGCACCCCCGTTGCCAGCACCGGCAGCCGCACCCTCTGGTGCCAGACCTGTCGCCGGATCCACCACAAACTGCAGCTCCAGTTGTTCACGCACTGCCGTGTCCGCATCCAGCATCCGCGACAAATCTCCCGTAATCTCAACAGTATCTCGCGTGACGCGAAAGTCATCCCCGGACCGCCCGTCACACAATCCCCGACGCTGAAGTTCATCGGCAAGAGTGCCTGCCAGCTGCACAACCCCGCTACCACTCAAATGCGTGTCCGTCCGGCAATACAATGAGGCTGGATCAGGCTGCTGCAAAAATATGGGATACAGATCGACAACCTGAATCCCCTGCTCTGCCAGATCCTTCAGCAGCGATTCAATTCGCACATCAACACGCGGCTGCCGAGCTGCCGTTTCGCCCGTCAGGCCCTCTGGACACACACTGGCTTTCGCCGGAACTGGCACCAGCAGCAGGGTCACCCCTGCCCGCTGCAGAATCTGATGAAACTGCAGGATCGCAGGTCGCGGATCAGCAGCCTGACCCGTTGTCCGGGACCAACCACTGCCAGCCCCCTCCCTGACCACCGCACCCAACCCGCGCCCCGTCAACGCCCGTAACTCTGACCCCAGATACAGCCAGCCCCCCTGCCCCTGCACCACATCTGCGGTCCCCCGGCGGAAACCCGCTGACAACAGTCTCTGCAGTGGCTGTGCAGCAGGCTGCAGCCATGTGGATTCGTTGATCGCAGTCTCATAGTCCTGCAGCCCCAGCAGCAACTCCTCATTCACCTGCAGCAAACGCCCGGAAACTGTTCCTTCGGACTGCGCGAAGACATCCGGCAATCCTGCAATCACAGAGTTGATAGCCAGAACCTGCGGACGCCCATCCCAATCCTCTCCCCCCTCACGAATTTCCTCAGCAATCTGCCATACAGGCACACCGAAAAGCACGACCAGAAAGCCGCCAATCGCGGACCATGCGGCCCACGCGGACACCTGCTGACTGTGCTGGCCAACTTGCGGTTCACAGAACTGCATACGCGGAAACCCCGAAATCTAAAACATGAAGTAGATGAAGGGCTGCTGAACCTGCAGGGTCAGTATCAGCACAGAGACGCACAGCAAAGCCAGACAAACAACAACCCGCCATACCGTCAATTCCGCAACAAAATCCCGCGATTGCGGTGCTGTCCACACAATCACAGCGGCCAGCCCCAGCATCCACAAAGTCCATGGTTGTCGCACAAGAGCATCCACAAGCAGAGTTGCCCCATCCCGTCGCCCAAACCCCAGCAGCGCTGCAAACAACTGCCCGGCTTCGTTCACGCTGCTGGCACGAAACGGTACCCATGTCAGACAGACGATCAGAAATGTCAGCGTCTGGCCCGATAGCCTTCGGACTGCCACCGCAGAGCTTCGCTCCACCACGGCGGACACTGTTCGGCCACGTGGCAACAGCAGTCGCTCCAACAACAGCAGCAGCCCATGCAATCCCCCCCAGACAACATAGGTCCATGCCGCCCCATGCCAAAGACCCCCGATCAGCATCACCACCAGCAGATTCACCGAAGTCCGCACTGACCCGCAGCGATTGCCACCCAGTGGGATATAAACATAGTCCCTCAACCAGCCAGACAGCGACAGATGCCAGCGCCGCCAGAAATCCGCCATACCAATCGCCCGATAAGGACGGTCAAAATTCGGGCAGAAATCAAAACCAAGGATCCAGCCCAGCCCAACCGCCATATCCGAATAGCCGCTGAAGTCAAAATAAATCTGGAACGCCCATGCAATCACTCCCAGCCACGCAGCTGAAAATGAAGGTGACTCGGCAGCAAACACCAGATCCGCAGCAGGACTCAACGCGTCAGCAATCAGCACCTTCTTAGCCAGACCCAGACCGAAACTGCAGACACCTCGAGCCATTCTGTTGGCCGTATGAACGCGACTCTGCAGCTGCTGCGACACATCATGAAATCGCACAATCGGACCCGCCACAAGCTGCGGAAACATGGATACATAACAGGCGAAATCCCGGAAACTACGAATGGCTCGAGCATCACCGCGATACACGTCAATGCAGTAACTCATGGACTGAAACGTGTAGAAACTGATACCCAGTGGCAGCACGACTTGCAGCACGTCACCGGGCTCAAACAGCGTCCAGCCAACTGCCTCAGCCAGCTGCCGCAGAGTCTCTGCGCCAAAGTTCCAGTACTTAAAAAAACCAAGCAGGCTGAGATTGGCAACAATCGAACAGACCAAAGCCGATTTCTGGCGAGTCGTGCGATCCTCGGATTTTGACAGAATCGGAATCCGGCCCGGCAACTGGTCCTGCAGGCCGGATACCAGCACCAGCCCGCAAACATAGTCAATCAGCGTCGACACCAGCATCAACACCACGAACAGCGGATTGGCCCAGCCGTAGAATACATAGCTCACGACCGTCAGCACGATGTTCCGAAACTTCATCGGTGCCGCGAAATACAGCAGCAGCGACAATGGCAGAAAATAAAACAGAAACAGGTGCGAGCTGAAAACCAAGCCGGATACCTCTCAAAACAAGGCCTGCTGCAACCGTTTCACTTCTTCCCGCCGATGGCGTAGAACAACGGAATACCAGTCCACGCACCATCCATAATCTGCCGCTCCCCGCGCAGCTCGCGATGCTCATCAAAGCTTTCCAGCGTCAGGGACAGCGTCTGACCAGGGCGGATTCGAGACGTGGTCTGGACACTGCCCTCACGAATGCCCCAGTGAGCTATCAGTATCTGCTGCTCCATCAATTCACCGGATTCCACTTCCAGCACCTCATATCGATGCACAACCAGCGCACTGCGATAAGGCGCGATGCTGCGAACCGTCGGTATGCGGCTGGACTCAACACATTTGACCCGCACCTGCACCTGCCGGACCGGACGCGCTGCTGCAGCCGTTGCCAGTGCCTTCAGAGCAGCAGGATCAATCACCGATTTCTCTCCGCCTGCAATCCACGCATCAGGGAAAAAATCACCATAGTCATTGCGAGTCACACGCAGCCACGCCGCGACGCCAGTCATGTCCGCACGAAATCGCCCAAGGTAGATCTCCACGTCCGGACCACCGCCGGAAATCGTATTCACCGGACCATTCACTCGATATGGCCCAGTCAAAGCCAGGTAGTCCGTATGATTTGACCAGCGCGGATGAAACACCTCATGCCCGCCAACGTCCGGCGCCGTATTCACCGGCACACTCCAGCCACGCTCTATTCCCGGAGCAAACATCTGCAGATTGCGATGCGGGCCATCAAACACCCAACTGACGCCACTGTCATCCGGAGCCATCGATGCCCAGCATCCGGTCGCCCGCCGAGTCCACCGACCAGTTACCAGATCCGCAACTCCACCCGCCGGCCACGGAAACTCACCGGCCGCCTGACGACCATTCGCCGATAACTGAAAATTATCCGGACTGATCTGAGTCTCCTTCCACACCACCTCCTCTGACTGCGGTTCATCCAGACGCAGACGACGAATATTACGCAGCCGAAAGCTCTCCGGATTGCCAACCCAGTCGGCCAGATACACCCACGTCGCACCGTTCGCAGGATCGGTCCACACGTCCAGCGCGAATCCCGGCCCCAGCCGCTGCGGACTGCCTCCCGAAAAATCCACCCACCAGACACTGCGATCCGCATGACTGGAATAGACAATCCGACGCCCATCCGGAGTGATCAGCGGCCGCGAATAGTTCTGCAGCGACTTCAGTACAACCCGCTCACCAAGCCCGTCCCGACTGTCAAACGCCATCAGTTTCAAAGATTCGCCCGCGGCCGAAACATCCCGACTGCCCGCCGAATGGTCCTGCACCCACGTCACTCGAAAATGCGGCCACACCGCAGTTTTTGTCTCGTCTGCATGAACGGAGTTCCCCGCACACTGGACACAGAAAAAAAACGCAGTCAGCACGCAAAACACGCTCCGGCCAGACGAACTGGTCGAACCCCGCAAACGACAAATTCCCTGCGCCCTCAACATGGACACTCCTTCAGTGACCGCCAGTGTGATTGGCAGGACAAATCCTGTCAAGAAACGAGCCATTGCCCCCCCCCGGGAAGGCGACGCTCCCGCCGAGCCGCAAACACCCCCACACCACCTCGGGAGGGCGAGGCTCCCGCCGAGCCGAAACACACCCCACCGCCTCACCAACCGTTCCTCGACGTCCCTCACCTCTGACCATGCTGCTTGCAGATGCGAACAGGATTTCGCGTTGATCATTGAACGCCAGGAATTCCCCTGCATTCGCACTCGGAATCGGAATTCCGTGTCAGGAAATCGTTGGTCCGGCTAATTCTCACTGATCGCAGCCACCACAATTCTTCGGAACGCCGTCATGAACAGTCATCGCCCCACCTCACGACGCCAGCTACTGCTTTCCGTCGCCTCACTTGGCGCCGTCAGCATGCTCCGGTCATCGCCCTTAATCCTTCCGCTCACAGCGGCTGACGAACCGGCAGCGAATCAGCCCGCCACGCCTCTGCCACAATCAAATTCCCCCGCTGCAGCCACCGCACGCTTTACAGACAATCGGGATGGCACTGTCACCGACCCCGTCACCGGACTGATGTGGCAGCAGACCGATGCTGGACCGATGTCAATCGAAGAAGCACAGCAGTTCGCCCGCAAACTCAACCTTGCCGGACACACAGACTGGCGATTGCCTTTGCCCATGGAACTGTTCTGCATCATGGATCACCGGCTGCACGGCCCTGCCATGAACACTCGCTGGTTCCCCGCCTCGGCCGCCCGCTACTGGTGGACCGAAACAACACGACCAGACGCCTCTGGGAAGTACTGGCAGGTCAATACCGGCGGAGGTATCGGTGCTCATGCCAAAACCGAAGCAATCAACGCGGGCGGTGAAAACCCGGTACACATTCGCTGTGTCCGCGGGCCATCACCGTGGAAATCCGGCCCGCAGCTGACAAAGAACCCGGATGGTACGGTGACCGACCAAACGACCGGACTGGTATGGCAGCAGCAGCTGCACGCCCAGGTCGCAACATGGGACGAGGCTCAGAATCTGTGTCGTGACCTGCAGCTGGCCGGGCATTCCGATTGGCGTCTGCCCTCAATCCGTGAACTGCGTTCCCTCAGTAATGACCGATTGGCACAACCCTCACTGGATCCCGACATCTTCAGTGGAGCAGCCTCAGTTCCATGCTGGTCTGCCACGACTCAGCAGAATCGCCCCGAACGAGCGTGGTTTGTGGACTTCACCAGCGGACTGGTCACCTATCGCGACAAGACTGAGCAAATGCAGGTGCTGGCAGTTCGTGGGAACAGTTCATTGACCGCAGAACCCACTGAGCCTGTCACACAGACATCCCGTGGTGGCGGCGGTGGTGGTGGTGGCAAAGCCAAAAAAGGCAAAAAGGGTGGCGAAAAATCAAAGCCACCACGTCCAAACCCCTGAAAGCAACAGGACATCGATGCCCTCTGAACCTCGCACCAATTCCCCAGCTCTGCGGAAAATGCAGTGCGCGGTGTTGCTGTGCCGTCTGAGTGTTGCTGATTCTTTACCACCGAAGGAAACGGTGGTCAGTTGCCAACGCGCGCAAACTCCCCTTTGGGAGGGCGACACCCCCGCCGAGCCGCAACACACCCTTGGGAGGGCGAGGCTCCCGCCGAGCCGA
>CAIOKE010000301.1 GCA_903858815.1 uncultured Planctomycetaceae bacterium
CGACTCACGACTTTCGCTCCCTGTCCGTCAGCACTCTATCAGTCACGCTGGCTAATCACCAAACCTTACGCCAACCTGATATCACTTGCATCCGCCAACCGGAGCAGCACAGGTCGGTTCAGCAGGAGCTGCACAGCTGGCAGCTTCAGCTGGAGCAGCACAGGTGGGCTCGCTGCCGTTGCCGCAGCCGTTGCCACAGCCATTGCCGCAGCCATTGTCGCAGCTGTTCTTGCACAGCTTGGGCAGACGCAGCTTCGGCAGGCGGAGCTTAGGCAGGCGGATCTTGGGCAGCGTGAAGCACTTCTTCTTCTCGCAGCCGCAGCTGTTGCCGCAACCGTCGCCGCACACAGCCGGAGCAGCACAGGTCACTTCAGCCGGAGCAGCACAGTGAGCTTCAGCAGGAGCAGCACAGCTGGCTTCAGCCGGAGCAGCACAGGTGGCTTCAGCTGGAGCAGCACAAGTGGCTTCAGCAGGAGCAGCACAGGTCGGAGCACAGCCATTGTCGCTGCCAGCAGGAGCTGCACAGCTTGCGTCAACCGGAGCGGCACAGGTCGGCTCGACGCTGCATCCACATCCCTTGTCATGCTTGAACAGACCGAACAGACCGGCCTGTGCGCTGTTGGCGATAGAGAATACCACCAGAGCAGCTGTCAGTGTAATTGCCTTCATCTCAGAATCTCCAATTCGTACCTGCTGAGTAAGTCCACGAAGCCTCCCCGAATGCACACGCCGCACCCGGTAATCCTGGGGCCTCGAAACTTGCTCGAGGGTCACGCCGAGAATCTTTTCGTCCTGAGAAGACTGGGGGTTTCAGGCAAACAGCATTGTTTGCCGGTTACTGAGCAAGGTGCGCCCGAGTATGCAGGCTGTGCGGGTTGTGAGGACATCCGACCGACGTCGGTAGGCGAATCCAGGGTCAGAAAGCGCAGAAGTCGCAGGTAAATGGGTGAAATTACCCATCCGGTGGCCCACAAAAGCTCACCGCAATCGCAATTCCCTGTGAATTTTCTTCGGATTTCCTAAGCCTGCCGTTCGCGTAAGACAGGAAATTGAACGAGTTTTTGCGGGGACGACAAACTTTGCGGTTGTCGCCAGCCGCCTTCTCCACCGAAGTCGCTTGTCCTGGACCCATTTATCTTCCAGAATTCCCACACACCGCCGTGGCGGTGCCTGCTGTCGCTGGAACGGATGCCACCAGCACCAACTCGGGCCTCGGCCTGTGTCAGTGTCTTTCCACCGTTTCACCGCCCTGCCTGCCTGAAATCTGTACATGAGTTCAGATTCCTCCTCAGCGTTGAATGTCCCGTTTTCCGTCTCGTGGGTACACCGCCTGCGATTTACGGAGGATTTGTTTGGTGCGGACAGCGGTGTTCTGGCGGAGTTGTTGCAGTCATCCGAGGAGCGAATTCCTCGAGTGCAGTTCTGGCTGGACGAGCATGTGGCAACGGCGAATCCGGATTTGAAGCAATTGCTGCATGCATTCAGTCGGCGGCATGCGGGGCGATTTCTCCCCTGTGGTGTACCGCAGCTGGTTCCGGGTGGTGAGTCGATCAAGAATGACGTGCACATTCTTGAGCGGATGCTGAAGGTGATGAACGATGCGGACCTGGATCGGCGCAGTTATGTGGTGGTGGTGGGTGGTGGTGCGGTGCTGGACGCGGTGGGGTTTGCAGCGGCGATTGCGCATCGGGGCCTGCGTCTGATCCGGATTCCGACCACGACTCTGGCGCAGGCGGATTCTGGTGTGGGTGTGAAGAACGGCGTGAATCTGTTTCAGAAGAAGAACTGGATGGGGGCGTTTGCGGTTCCGTGGGCAGTGATCAATGATCGGCGATTGTTAGAGAGTCTGGGTGATCGGGATTTCCGGTGTGGTTTTTCTGAGGCGGTGAAGGTGTCACTGCTGAAGGATCCGGAATTTTTTGGACAGCTGTTGCGTGACGGTGCGGAGATTATTCGGCGTGGTCCGGCGGCGTGGCGGGCGATCGAGCAGTCGGCGGTTTGGCATTTGCGGCACATTACTCAGGGTGGCGATCCGTTTGAGATGCTGGAGGCGCGGCCGCTGGATTTTGGTCACTGGTCAGCGCATCGTCTTGAGGCCTTATCGCAGTTTGAGCTGCGGCATGGTGAGGCGGTAGCGATTGGTGTGGCGGTGGACACTGTGTATTCCAGTCTGGTGCATGGCCTGCCGGCGGACGAGGCGGAGCAGGTGTTGTGTGCGCTGGAGGGTTTGGGTCTGTTGCACGATCATCCATCGCTGCGTGCCACGGACGCGTTGTTTGCGGGTCTGGAGGAATTCCGGCAGCATCTGGGAGGTCGTCTGACGGTGACGATGCTGCAGCAGATTGGTCGCCCGATTGATGTGCACGCGGTGGATCGGGAGCGGATGACAGAGGCGATTCGGCGGGTGCAGTCGCGGGTTGCGGCGCGGGGCCTGACAATCCCGGCGGCTCGAGCTTGATGCAGCCCAGCCGGCTTGAAACAAGAAAAATCCCATTCGAGCGTTCCAATTCCCGCATTTGCGAAATTCAATGCCTTTCCTGAGTGGAAATTCTGCAAATCCGTTGTCTCAGCGGTTTCCGGAGGGTGACGGAGGTAGATTCCTGGTTCAGGCTGTGATATTCTTTGTGGTTGGTTGTCCGGGCAGGCCGCTGTGGTTTGTTCCGGCTGCCGTTGGTCGTTGAACTTTCTGGTAGAAGCAATGGCAAAAAGTCGAATTGCAATGCGGCGTGAGGCAGAGGCAGCAGAAGCGGCCGGCCTGGAAACGGCGCCAAAGAAAGGCCGCAAGTCTGCTGAGGAAAAGGCAGAGTCTGGTGGCAAGCGGGCAGCTCGTGGCGAGAAGAAGGACGCTGCCGCCAAGAAGAAGAAGGCTGCCAAGCCACGAACTCGCCGTGCTCGCGAGCAGATGCAGCGACGGCGGATCGTGTGGGTGGTGTACAGCAGTACGATGCGTGAAGAAGGTCGTTTCCTGTACTATGAAAAGGACAAAGCTGAAGAGCTGCTGGAAACCCTGCTGGCTCGCGGCAAACGCAAGTACTTCATGCAGCCGCTGAAGGAAACTCTGAACCCCGACGGGACTCCCATGATTCAGGTCGTGGCTCCGCAGCCGGAAGAGGATCTGGACGAGGAAGTCCGTGTTGACGCGGAAGTGGAACCAGCTGAAGACGTGGAATTTGATGGTCTGGAGATCGACGCCGAAGAGGGCGAAGAATCTCTGGACGGTGAGGCTGAAGGCGAAACCGAGGAAGCTCCGGCTGAGCCCTGAGCTGTGATCGAGCGCAGATTCTGACCCCTGACCGATCCGCTGTGATTGGCTCAGGGGTTTTTCATTGGCGTGGACTGGTGTTTCAAGTGGGTGCATGACCGTGAGGGAGGACGTGGGTGACGGTCAGGCTGCTGGTTTCTGTGCGCAGTTCTGCTGAAGCCGTCGCGGCAGCGACCGGCGGGGCTGACATTATTGACGTCAAGGAGCCGCTTCATGGTTCCCTTGGGCGACCGTCGGGCGCCACGGTCCAGTCGATTCAGCAGGCCCTGTCGGCATCGTCATCTTTGGGCTCTGGTCCCCAGCCACCGCTCAGCTGTGCTCTTGGCGAGTTGTTGGAGTGGTTTCCAGCGGGGTCTGCTGCTGCCACTGTGTCGTCTCCGGCGGATTTCAGCCCGCTGGTGTTACAGGGATATCAGTATGCCAAAGCCGGAGCGGCGGGCTGCTCTGATGTTTGTGTGTGGCAGATGCGGATGCAGCAGCTGCAGCAGTGTTTGCCGCAGATTTCGCACTGGGTGGCTGCGGCCTACGCCGATGCGGCTCGTGCCGGGGCTCCGGAGGTCGAGGCGATGGTGGACTCGGCAGTGGAGTGTGGCTGTCGCGTCCTGTTGGTGGATACGTGGTTGAAGGATTCGTCCACGCTGCTGGACTGGCTGCCTGAGTCGCGTCTGGAGCGTTTATCGCAGCAGTGTGCGGCGGCTGGTCTGGAGCTGGCGCTGGCTGGCCGGCTGCAGCTGGTGCAGGTCCCTCGACTGCTGCGGCTGCGTCCGGTGATTCTGGCGGTACGCGGGGCCGTCTGCGAGGCGGGGGATCGGTCTGGCAGTGTCAGTCGTCGCAGCGTGGCGGAGTTTGTAAGCCAGTTGCGTCAGGCTCAGTGGTGATGTGGAGTTCCCTGAATCAGCCGGGCTTTGGCCATGGCGTCTTCGGCTTCAAAGATCTTCCCGCAGCGTTGGTAGATCACGGACAGCTGTGTGAATGAGAACGCATCATTGGGCTCAATTTCCGTGACTCGCCGGGCGTGCAGGATGGCGTCATCAAACTGTCCGGCTTTCTGCAGGCAGACGGCCAGCGCCATGTGGCTGTGAACGTGGTCCGGGTGGTCCTGCACGATACCTTTGAGTCCTGCAATGCAGGCCTGCAGGTCGGAGTTTTTGAGCTTCATGGCAGCATCGTAACGTTCGGCGAGCCCGGTGGCGGACATGGCAACAGCACCTGTAGAGAGTTGCAGGGAAGATCTGAATTGCTCGCATGTTAGACTGTGTGAGGCGCATCTCAACCGAACCGGGCAGCGATTCCTGTCGTCAAAGACGCCGTGGGCCGGGGCCGGAACACCGTTCCACGTGAAACGGCGCGATCTGCAGGAACTTTGCCGGCGCGGCTGGACTGTCTGCCGGGGATTTGTAGAGTGAGGGTGAGTCCATTGCCCGGCCCTCGAAGTCTCTGGATTGCCGCATCGCTGGCAGCTTACTTCTGAACGCTCTATGGCTTCCCACTCGCGTCTTATCTGCCGTCTGGAACTGCTGCTGGCTGTGCTGCTGGCAGTAACCGGACTGGTGTTGCGCTGCTGGCGTCTGGACGTTGAGACGGTTGAGCATTTTGACGAGGGGGTCTATTCCAGTGTGCTCTGGTATGACGGGGCGGCAGGTCAGTCGTGGCCTGGTCGTCAGTACTTTGCTCCGGGTGGTCTGCCGCTGCTGATTGAGCTGAGTGGTCTGCTGACCGGGCAATCTCGACTGGCCCCTCTGTTACCGGCCGTCTGTTTTGGCGTGCTGACTCCGCTGGCCTGCTGGTTATTGGCTCGTGAATGGTTTGGTCGGACGGCCGGTTTTCTGGCGCTGGCGATTTCAGCCACCAGTGATTTTCATATTCTGTATTCGCGTATGGCGTTGACTGATGTGCCGGTCCTGTTCTTTCAGGTGCTGGCGGTCTGGCAGGGCAGTCGGGCGGTGTTTCTGGGCGGCTGGCGTGCGATTGTCAGTGCCGGGTTATGCACGGCGGCTGGCTGGTGGTTCAAGTACACTGGCTGGTTGCCTCTGGCGATCCTCTATTCCGGTGTGGCCGTGTGGTGGCTGGCGGGGGGGCATCAATCGCATCGCTTTCTGGCAGTGCTTGGGCGTTTGTTCCTTGTGACTGTGGTAACGGCGGTTGGTTTTCTGCCGTGCTGGCTGCAGTTGCAGCAGGTGGGTGGCTATTCTGCTGTGGCTGCCGGGCATCTGTCCTATGTGTCGGGCTGGGCGGGTTGGTCGGCCAATCTGCAGGAGCAGCTGGCGGGTCAGGATCGACTGGACGGCTTTCTGGGCGCGGCGGGACTGGGTCTGGGGTTTGCTGTGTTCGGGGTCTTGCGCAGTCTGGGGGCTTCTGGTTCCACGTGGAACGCGGGTGATCCGGTCGCGGTGGGTCAGATGGCGGTGGGGGACTGGTGGCGTGGGGTCATGGGGCAGTGCTTTCGGGCGCTGGTCGCTGCGGTGTTCCTTGGCGTGTTATCTCTGCGCGTGGGGACGCCTTTCATCCTGCTGACGCTGGCTGTTGGTGGTCTGGCAGGATCGTGGCTGTGGCCCACTGTGATGCTGCAGTGGCGTCAGTCGCGGGCTGGGCAGACTGCGGGTGGCAGCGACAGGGCACTGCAGTTGTCAGCGGTGCCGGCGTCCGTTGCGGCAGGTGGACCGGCGGTGTACGGGGGTGGTTCAGCGGCTGTAGCTCCGGCGCTGGGGTTCTGGCTGTTGACCGCGTGGTTTCTGGGGTTGTTGCTGGTGACTCCGTTGTATTACCCCTATTCGCGGTTGTATCTGCCATTGTGTGCGGCTGTCTGGCTGGCCAGTGCTGCGGCTCTTGGCTGGTGGCTTGAATCGGGACTTGCGCGACTGGAACTGGGCTGGCAGACGCGGAGTGGCGGTCGTTCGCCTTTGCGTTTCATGTCCCATGCGGCGTCCCTCGGGTTGCTGGCGGCTGTGGTGGCTGCAGCGTTTTATGAAGTGGATGAAAACGGAACCATCTGGCCTTTGAGTTCGGAGCAGCTGCTGCGCACGCAGCTCTACCGCGATCGGCGTTCGGTGGAGTCTGTTGCGGTGACGATCGCGGACGTGTGTCTGGCCAGTGCTGGTGGCATGGACGTGAATCCGCCGCGGACTCCGCGTGGCCAGCTGATTTCTCCGGGGCAGCTGCAGCAGGCGGCTCCATCAGTTTCGATTCCGCGACTGACGGTTGAGCAGCGAGAGCAGGTGCCGGCTGTACTGTATGCGTTTGGCGAGCCAGCGTTGT
The DNA here is from genome assembly GCA_903858815.1 of uncultured Planctomycetaceae bacterium. GTDB lineage: Bacteria > Planctomycetota > Planctomycetia > Planctomycetales > Planctomycetaceae > SXXK01. The sequence continues at coordinate 6,518 of CAIOKE010000301.1, forward strand.
TGCTGCATCTGCATCAGGCGGGGGTTGTGGCCGGTCCGGTAAGTCATGTGAGTTCCCGGTCGTTGCAGTCGCGGGTTCCCACCTTCCTGATTCTTGGTCCCAACGCGTGGCGGACTCCCGGTTTCTGGGACCAGTGGATGCTGGAGGAGGTGAACTACGAATGGCTGGGCGATTTCGAGTACAATCCGGGCGTGGTGACACTGATGGATTTGTATGCTGAGCGTTTTTTGAGCGAGCATGACGACGTGTGGACTCAGAGGTTTGAGGTTTACCGCGTCCGTGCAGTTGCGGGTCAGGCGAACTCGGGCAACTGAAGCAGGTCAGCAGGAGTACAAGAGGAGTACGAGGATGTCGACGAAGGAATATCGGATTATCCCGCAGGATGAAGAGTTGGCGCGGCAGCAGCGTGATCTGCAGTTTCGTCCGGCTGATCCGGCGCGAGCGCGCGTGCTGACGTCGCAGCAGATTGCAGACTACAATCAGTCGGGCTATGTGCGGCGATTTCGGGCCTACGAAGCGGAGCAGATTCTGGCGATTCGGCAGTACTTTGATCGTCTGCTGGAAAAGACGGTGGCAGCCGGGGGCAACAGCTATTCGATCAGCACGGCCCATCTGAAATATGGCGGAGTGTATGACATACTGACCAACCCGGTGATTGTGGATCGAGTGGCCGATCTGCTGGGTGATGATGTCGTGGCGTGGGGGTCGCATTTCTTCTGCAAGATGCCAGGGGACGGCAAGGCTGTGGCATGGCATCAGGATGCCAGCTACTGGCCACTGTCGCCTTCGCATGCCGTCACGGTGTGGCTGGCAATTGACGATGCGGATCTTGAGAACGGCTGCATGAAGTTCATCGCTGGTTCGCATCATTCCGGGCATCTGACGTATCGCCGCAGCAGTCCGGAAGAGCACAACGTGCTGGATCAGACCGTGGAAAACGCCGAGTCCTTTGGCTCGGTGGTCGTCGACGACCTGCAGGCAGGTGAAGCTTCGATTCACAATGATCTGCTGCTGCATGGTTCAGATCCCAACAGTTCAACGCGTCGGCGCTGTGCCCTGACACTGCGTTATGCGGCGGCTTCCGTGCGAGCGGGTTCCGGCTGGAACGAGAAGGGAGTTGTGGTGCGTGGGCAGGATCCTTCCGGCCACTGGGCCAATCCTGCTCGTCCGACCGTAGAGTAAGAATGCTGCCGATGGTTTCTGAACTTCTGCTGTGGGTCTGATGCGATGCTGATGCTGAACAGTTCCATCCCGGGAATGACACCTCGACGGGGCAAGGTGCGGGACGTTTACGACTTCGGAGATCGTCTGCTGTTTGTGGCGACGGACCGGATCAGTGCGTTTGACTATGTGCTGCCCAATGCGATTCCGCGGAAGGGCGAGGTCCTGACACGGCTCAGCGGATTCTGGTTTGACCTGCTGCAGGTCCCCAATCATTTCCTCGGTGCTGACCCCGCGCTATTACCGTTGCCTGCCGGGACTGACGTGGCGTCACTGCAGGGACGCAGCATGGTCGTGCGGCGGACGGACGTCATTCCCATCGAATGTGTGGCTCGCGGATACCTGTCAGGGTCCGGCTGGAAGGAGTATCAGCAGAGTGGGACGGTATGTGGAATTCGGCTGCCGGCGGGACTGCAGGAAAGCAGTCGACTGCCGGCCCCCATCTTTACTCCGGCCACCAAAGCGGAAACCGGACATGACGAAAACATCCCGTTTGAGCGAATGGTGGAACTGATCGGCAGTCAACTGGCTGAACAGCTGCGTGAACTGACACTGTCAATCTATGAGCAGGGTTGCCGTCATGCCGCAGCGAAGGGAATTCTGATCGCCGACACCAAGTTTGAATTTGGTCTGCGTGATGGGCAGGTGATTCTGATTGACGAAGTGATGACTCCGGACAGCAGTCGTTTCTGGCCGGCCGATCAGTGGCAACCGGGGCGTGGTCAGGCGTCTTTTGACAAACAGTTTGTGCGTGACTGGCTGCTGTCATCCGGCTGGGATCGCAACAGTCCGCCGCCGCAGCTTCCGGACGATGTGGTCCAGCGGACGTCAGCTCGATATATCGAAGCGTGGGATCGCCTGACGGGGTTACCATTCTGATCTGAGCTGGTTGTGGTATCGGTGTGGGAAGCGAAGCCAACCTGTGCCAGGAGAGTGAGCAGTGACGCGAATTCGCTGTCTGACGCTGGTGGCATTACTGCTGCTGCTGCCGTGTTGCGGAATGCTGTCTGCGGCTCAGCCACTGCAGGCCCGCAACTTTGTCTTTGTTCTGATTGACGATCTTGGCTGGGCCGATCTGTCTGCTTACGGCAGTACTTTTCATCGCACGCCGCATCTGGACGCGCTGGCGGCTCGTGGCCTGCGGTTTACTCACGCCTATGCGGCCTGTCCGGTCTGTTCGCCGACGCGAGCCAGTATCCTGACGGGGCGACATCCGGTACGAGTGCAGATCACCGACTGGATCCCTGGCGACTCGGCGAAGGCGGACAGGACGCATCGGTTTCTGCATGTGCAGGATCGGAATGAGCTTCCGCTCGAGCAACTGACAGTGGCGGAGATCCTGGCGGGGGCCGGCTATCAGACATTCTTCGCCGGTAAGTGGCACCTGGGTGGTGATGGGTATCTCCCTACAAATCAGGGCTTCGAGGTGAATCTGGGAGGCGGTCATTATGGGCAGCCACCGCACGGATATTTTGCACCGTGGCAGATCCCGTCGCTGCCGGAAGGTGTTACGGGTGAGTATCTGACGGAGCGGTTAACGGAAGAGTCGGTGAAGTTTCTGCAGCACCGCGATCGGCAGCGCCCGTTTCTTCTGTTTCTGTCGCACTACGATGTGCATACTCCCATTCATCAGGCGCCCGGTCACTTTACGGACTTTGCGGAGCGAGTGGCGGGTCTCGGGGCAGCACCGGATGCGATTCCCGAGCTGCGTGGACGATCGAGGGCGCGGCAGGACAATCCGCAGTATGCGTCCATGGTGGCGGCCATTGATGAAAGTCTCGGGACACTGGTGGCTGAACTCGAATCGCAGCAGCTGCTGAGCAGCACAACCATCATTTTTACTTCCGACAATGGTGGTCTGTGTACGCTGAAGAATCCCGGTCCCACCAGTAACCTGCCGCTGCGTTCGGGTAAGGGCTGGTTGTATGAAGGTGGGGTTCGAGTGCCACTGATCGTGTGGTCACCGGAGATCACAGCAGGTCATGCCGGCTCGGTCGTCTCTGATCCGGTCCTGAGTACGGATTATCTGCCGACGATGCTGCAGTTGGCGGGGCTGCCGCAGCCTGTCGGAGTGGGCGAGGACGGTCAGAGTTTTGCGGCGACGCTGAGTGGTAAGTCGGTTGTGCAGACGCGGCCACTGGTATGGCACTACCCGCACTATCATGGTTCCGAGTGGACTCCGGGGGCCGCCTATCAGCGGGACGGCTGGAAGGTGATTGAGTTTTACGAGTACGGTGATGCCGAACTGTATGATCTCAGCAGCGATCCGGGCGAACGCTTGAATCTGGCATCGCAGGAGCCGGAAAGGCTGGCCGAGCTGCGTCAGGAGCTGCGAGACTGGCAGGTGCGCATGCAGGCTGTGCTGCCGCAGCCGAATCCTCAGTGGAGGGCTCCCAGAGAATAAAGTGCGCGGGGCACGGACGTTCCTGAGCCACGATGGATAGGCATGACGAAAATTGTCGACTTGCGCCGTTGCGGAAGCGGCAGGGTGTTGTTCTGAATGGGGTCGCTGAACTGGTGCTCGGTGGTACCCCTGGGAGGGCAAGGCTCCCGCCGCGCCGCGAGGCTGCATTTTCGCTTTCGGCGTTCCGGCTCAGCAGGAGCTTCGCCCTCCCGAGTGTGTATGTGCGGTGTTCTTCCGCGGTAGGCGCGAAACATCTGCAAGGAATCAAGCGTACTATTTGATCATGACGGCGTCTGTGCTGGGAATGTCATCGCGGCAAAAAGCGGGGAACGCGGACGACAGGGGCTGCTCAGGCTGTTGTGCGGTGTGCTGCCGGCTCACTGTCGGGGGTGGCGAGTGTCGCATCCGGTTTCAGGAAGCGACGAATCAGTGGCTCGTAACTTTCGATGGTGGCAGTGGGCATCTGTGGCACCTTGCCCATGTCGTCGTAAAGTCGCAGGCGGACGCACTGATCGAAGAATGGCAGAGCTTCAAATGCGATTGCTTCTTCGTCTGACATGGGACCTCCCTGCAGTTGCAGACTGCGTTGTGAGGAGGGTGACAGGCCGGCATGGTACTGTGGATTACGGCGGCACAGGTAGCGTTTGGAAGCAACGTGCTGGCGGATGGGCTGCAGAATCTCTTCGGGAAACCAGTCCTTCAGCAGCCAGGCTCCCAGCTCTTCATGCCGTGCATCGACTCCCTGTTCGGCGATGTTTTCTCCGAGGTCATGCAGCATGTGGCCATAGTCGTGCAGCAGGCAACTGAGGACCAGTGCATCCGGTTCGCTGTACTGCCTCGCAAACTCGGCGGTCTGCAGGGCATGTTCCTGCTCACTGACACTTTCACCGTAGTGTCGCTGCCCGCGTTCGCGAAAGACGTGGAAGATCTGTGCCACCACGAGGTCTGCAGTTGTTGTTTGGGTATCAGTCACGGAGCGTTGCTTTCCTTATTCACCACTGATCGGTTCTGACTGCTGAGCAGCATTTGTGATGCAGACAAGAGATTGCGTTGTTCGGATAAACAACTGCCCGCCTGAAATGGCAGGAGTCGTGTAGACTTCTTCGTTGAGGTCGTTTCTGGCAAGCACCTGAAAGTCGGCTGCATCGGCCAGCACCGTGCAGCGTCCGGTATCTTCAAACAGATAGATTCTGCCGGCCGCGGCCACGGGAGAGCTGTATGTGGAGCCGAGGGCTCGGGCGGTGTGCAGCACCTTTCCGGAAACCGGCTCCAAGCAGGAATACACCCCGAGGTCGTTGATGATATGCAGGCGTCCGTTGAACAGCAACGGCGAAGGAACATACGGCATACCTCGCTCGGCACGCCATGCCACATGTGTGGCTGTGACATCCCCGGTACCTCCCAGACGCACGGCGAGGGACTTTTTGTCAGGAGACCCGGCAAAGCTGAACACCATGCCGTGACCAACGGATGGCGTGCAGACAAATTTTTCGCTGGGACCATCGACACTCCAGATCAGTTTTCCAGTATCGGGATCCAGGGCTGCTGTCTGGCGGGATCCGGTCAGGATCATCAGCGTCCGTCCTTCGTGCTCCGTCAGCACCGGCGTTGAAAAGGATCGCAGATTGACTGCCGGAGTGTACCGCCACAGTTCCTTTCCCGTCACGCGGTCCAGCATGCAGACGAAGGCATTACCATTCTGATGTCCGTTGACGATGACACCCGAACCGTGCAGAACCGGGGATGCAGCAAAACCGTGATTGGAATAAAAAGTTCCCGGATTAACCTTCCAGACTATGCGTCCGGCGCGATCAATCGCTGCCACTGTCATTCCAACATCATCAACAAACACGGCGTAAATTCGCTCAGCATCGACAGCCGGCGTGCTGGAGGCCATCGTGTTATCCTGATGCATTTTACCACCGGGCCCCTGATGCACGACGGTATTCCACAGCAGTTTCCCGGTGCTGCAGTCAAAGCACAGCACACGTCGGCTGAGGTCATCCGGCGTGCCGGAGGTCAGAAAGGCATGGCCCCCACTGACGACCACGGACGATCGTCCGATTCCCGGGACGGGCACCTTCCACCGCAGGTTTTGTGCGGGCCCCCACGTCATTGGCGCTGCCTGCTCGCTGCTGACGCCGTCTCCGCGGGGACCACGCCAGCTCGGCCAGTCTTCAGCCGCCAAAGACTCAGAGAAAATCACGACAGCAAGTGCTGCGGTGAGACAATGCGTGATCAGCTTCACAGTCAGACTCCTCAGCGAACTTCAGTGACTGGCGGAATGAATTCGCCGACGACCTTTCCGTCAGCAGTTCTGAACAACTGGACATTTCCGGTTGCGTCCGCCACCACCACATGGCTGCCATCCTGCGTCAGCACCAGCTGACTGGCCTCGTCCGGAAGAGCCCAGTTCCGCAGTCGACTGCCGTCCTGGCCGGTCAACACCACCTGAGCGGACTTCAGCCCCAGCAGCAACGAGCCAGCCGGATCATGGTCCAGTGTCAGCACAGGAGCACCGGCGGAAAACCGGCTGACCGCTGTGCCACGATGCAGATCCCACGTGCGAACCGTACCATCGTGCCCCCCTGTGATCAATCGGTCGGATTCAGCAGACCAGTGAAGTCCGCTGATCGGGCCACTGTGTCCTCGCAGCACTGCGAACTCCGCGGCGGACGAAGCTTCGCTGACAAGTACAGTTCCGAACCGATCTGCCGAGGCCAGCAGTAGTCCATCACGACTGAACTGCAATTCCAGAATCCAGTCCGTGTGCTTCTTTTGCTCTCCGACCAGTTGCCCTGAGACGGAATCAAAGACTCGCACCAGCCGCGACGGGCCACCAAGAGCAATCAGGCGACCATCCGGTGAGATATCGGCTGCGAGGACAACATCCGGTTCGCTGCCGACGGAGAACAACTTTTCGCCGGTAGTCAGCTCCCAGCCCATGACGTGGCCGGACTGACCACCGACACCCCCACCCGCTATCAGGATCCTGCCATCACGAGAGAATCGCAGCGCGAACACATCTCCGGGAAACTCCAGGATCTGTCGCACCGACAAATCCGTCCAGTCATAAACCAGCACTCGCTGGCTGTCCGGCACTGCCACAAGAGACGAAGTGGGACTGGTGGCAAGTGCTGCGACTGGTCTGATCTGCTGCCTGACTGGCCGGGTCGCTGCAGGTGCCGCGACTGGCTCCCTGATGCTCTGTTGCAGCACCATGTCCGGGGTCAGTGTGGACAGCTTCGCGTTCGTCGCTGCCGTCGGACGTTTTGCCGGTGCTCGCACTGCAGTCGTCGCTGTCGCCGTTTTCGGAGCGACGGCTGCGGTTTTTTCCGACAGTCCGCCGCTGATCCAGACATGGATCAGATCCAATTCGCGTTGCGGCAGCTTATTGCCGCTGGGTGGCATTCGCGGTGTTTCCAGATGTGCCGGCAAAACGTAAATCAGACTTTCTTCGGGTTTTCCTGAAATCACTGCCGCTCCCGTTGAACCTCCGGCGCGGATGGCAGCGACACTGGACAGGTCCAGTGCCCCTCGCGCCTGTTCGCCCCGATGACAGGCAAAGCAGCGTTTCTGGAA
>CAIOKE010000302.1 GCA_903858815.1 uncultured Planctomycetaceae bacterium
CGAATCCCATGAGGATGACTGGGGAAACTACTCCAACTCACACAACACTCGCAAACCTACGTAGTTGACACGACCGTCGGGCGTGAAATAGCGGCGGCTGCACGAACGCAGGTAGATTGGTACGTTGTACCACCCGCCACCACGCAAAACACGCGAGGAACCGGAGGCTGGGCCAGCCGGATCCTGCTCTGGAGACTTACCGTAATACTTCTCATCATACCAGTCAGAACACCACTCCCACACGTTCCCGTGCATGTCGTACAAACCAAACGGATTCGCCTGCTTCTGACCTACAGCGTGCGCGTACTTTTCATCCTGATACCACGCATTCTCATCATACCACGCATACTGACCCAACTGCTTGTCATCATCCCCAAAACTGTACTGTGTCGCCGTACCCGCACGGCAGCTCCACTCCCATTCCGCCTCTGTCGGTAAACGATAACGACGACCATCACGAGCACTTAATCGCTGACAAAACTGCACCGAGTCTTCCCAACTGACGTACGTGGCCGCGATTGTTCCACCGGTCGTCACATAATCCTTCCCCTGCCACGGTGTCGTGCCCATCAGCTGCTGCCACTGACCCTGAGTCACTGTGTGCACGCCAAGAGAAAATCCGCGGCTGATCGTGACCTTGTGCTGCGGACGTTCATAATCGTCGCCCTGACCTGCCGGTGAACCCATCGCGAACGTGCCGCCCGGGATCAGGCGGAATTTCATGCCCAGATCATTCGACCATTCTTCCGCCTGACGCAGCTGCCGCGACAACGCTGTCTGAGCAGATTTCGCCGACGACGCGGAAAACGGAGACACGAGGGCAGTGACAGCGACGGCAGCCGGGGCCGGCGGCGGTGCCACAACGTCCTCCGGAAGCCTCGCCAACAGTCGCTGCAGATCCTCACGCCACGACTGCAACTGCAGCAGACGCTGCACACGGCCACGCAGGCCCGCCGTCCTTAACGAATTCACTGATCCGCTGATTTCACGATCAAGCCCCTGAACCTCGTCACGCAGCCCAATGCACTCGCGGTACAGGCTCTGGTCCAGCTGATGACGATGCGCTTCCGGGATCACTTCCAACGCCGCTACGGCTTCAGCATAACGCTGCCCCGCAAGCAGCTCACGGGCCGCGTCATGCTGTGCCTGCACTCGCCCCTGCAGCAACCGCAGTAACTCATCCAGGTCTGGTTCACCAGATGGCGGCGGCATGGGCGGAATCACCGCAGATACGCCGGCAGCCCGCGGGGCTGCAGCGGTTACGGGCGGTACATCAGCCGCTGCTTTCCCAACAGACGCATTGCCCAGCAGCTGAGAAATCAGCTGCTGCACTGTTGAGACATCTGCTGCACGCTTTTCACGCTGTGGACGCAGCAAACTGGCGAACAGCCCACGCAGACTCTGATACTCAGCCCCCAGATCGTCCAGATCAAAGGCCCGTGATGTGTCCGCCTCGCCCGCCGCAAGGTGATATAAAGTGGCACCAAGACTGAACAGATCCGAGCGTGCATCCAGCTGCTGGTCACCCCGCAGCTGTTCCGGAGACGCATACGCGAAGGTCCCCAGACCTGTTCCCCGCGAACTGGTCAATCGCTCACGCAGATCCGAAGATTCACGGGCCAGCCCGAAGTCTGCCAGTTTCACAACCCCGCCGGGATCCAGCAGCAGATTCAGTGGTTTGACATCGCGGTGCACGATCCCCTGCTGGTGAGCGCATTGCAGTGCGAGGCAGATCTGACTGGCGAAGTTCAGCAACCGCGGTACAGGCAGTCGCCCTTCCCGACGCACCAGCTCCTGCAGGTTCGGACCGTCAATCAGTTCCATCACAATATACAAACCATCGTCATCCCAGCCCCAGTCTTCAATCTGTACCAGATTCGGATGCCGCAGCGGCGCCAGCAGCTGCACTTCACGAATAAATCTGCGCTGGTCCATTTCGGAAAACTGGTCGTCCGACTGGATTTGTTTGATCGCCACGCGCTGCGGCAGCCGCAGTTTCCGAGCTTCCACCACCCGACCATAGGCCCCCGTCCCCAGCACTCGACCGGTCAGCTCGTAGCTGGCACTGAGCGGAACGTGAGGTATTTCCGGCAGCCAGCGACGCAGCCTGCGGGCCGTCTGCAGGTCTGCCTGGGTGCCCCGCGCGGCACTGGTCGGAGATGAATTGTCAGTTGAATCGGTCATAGATGCTCACACGTCTCTGTCTGACTGTTACACACTCGAGGGTGACATTGTACCGCCCCACCCTGCCCAGCTTCAACCACTGACCGCGGAACAGATACAAGCCCTGCCAGCCCGCTGACGTACGTCCTGACGGAACGTAAGCAGCGGAACTGACAGGACCCGATCTGTCGCAGCACCGGACTACAGGGAATAGTAGTCTTCGTACGCCTGCTCCAGCAGGCGGACCTCGGCGTCCGTCGTCCGCGTCTGGCCCGACGGAACCTCCCGATCACGAATCGGCTCGGTGTGTGGCAGCACGGACCGTCGTAGTACGGACCGGGTCGCCCCGCTATCCACTCGACGTACCGATTCCACAAAACCGGGCTCTGCTGTCCCATCATGCATCGTTGTCACCCCCCTTCAGTGTGTTGGAAGTACGGAGTTGCAGTGGATCAGGGCACAAACACCTGTGCACCGATCCTGCTGAAGACACCCCCGCAGATTGTCTGAGGCGACAGGACCGCGGAAGTTGCGCTGAATTTTCCCCGGGGCATAGGGGGGGCTTCCGGGAGGGTGGGTGTTGCGGCTTGTGGGAGGGCGAAGCTCCTGCTGAGCCGCGCGTTGGGGGGCGGAAGGAGGCTGTTCGGCTCGGCGGGAGCCTCGCCCTCCCGAGGGGACTTCCCTGGGACCACCGAGCACCAGCTCGGGGACCGCCAGTGGCAACAATCGTCAGATGACGCTAACGGATCGCCGGGGGGCAGCAGGTCGGTGGCTTTGTGGGGGTGAAAGGGGGGCCGGGCAGGAATGCCCGGGCTACGGTTGAGGGCGAACAACGACAACGGAACGCGGGCTATTGAATTCGGCTCGGCGGGAACCTCGCCCTCCCGAGGGGAACTTCCCTGGGACCACCGAGCACCAGCTCGGGGACGGGCAACGGCAACACCCGTCAGATGACGCTAACGGATCGCCGGGGGGCAGCAGGTAGGTGGCTTTGTGTGGGTGAAAGGTGGCCGGGCTGGAATGACCGGACTACGATTGAGGGCGAACAACGACAACGGAACGCGGGCTATTGAACTCGGCTCGGCGGGAGCCTCGCACTCCCAAAGGGAACTTCCCTGGGACCACCGAGCACCAGCTCGGGAAAGGGCAACGGCAACAATCGTCA
>CAIOKE010000303.1 GCA_903858815.1 uncultured Planctomycetaceae bacterium
GAGCTGTGTATCGGCCTCTTCGACGAAGCTGTAATTGAAGCGATAGCTGGGGTGCAGCCTGTAATACAGGCGATTCAGATCGCGCAACCAGTATTTCAGCCGGATCCAGCGAACCTTTGCCAACTGCTCTTTCCAGCGTGAGACCAGCAGCAGTTTGCCGGGTACACGCAGTGCCTGAAATGTCTGCAGGATCAGGTCGCGTTCCTCGAAATTCCGAATGGCGCCGAACACCAGCAGAACCTGTCGATTTTCACTGATTCCCAGTTTGCTTCGCGCTTCGCTGCGAGTAATTGTATTTGGCAGACTGGCGTAATTGTGGTGGGGCACGACACAGTGCTGCGGTTCGCCGTAAGTAAAACTGAGCTGCTGGTAGCGTTGCTGAAATTCGTGGACGCTGGCAGAAGCAAAATGCACAACTCCGTGAACCTGCTGATAAACAGCGGAGTACATTTTCTCCCATTGCGGGTCTGACAATGCGTCGTGTGGCAGCAGTACATGTCGAGTGATGACCAGCTTTGCACGCTGGCCCCACCATTTCAGGCAGTCGCTGGTCTGCTGAATCAGTTCGTCAGACAGCCCCTGCACGTACTGTCGTTCATGTTCGAACGTCAGGTATTCGGGAAAGTGCAGGTGGACCAGATCGAACTGTCCCTGTCGGTTCCAGAACAGATTTTCATCATGGGTCAGCTGCACATGCTGCCGCAGTGCGGTGTTCAGATCGACAAGAAAACGGTTTTGCGGCAGTGGAATATTGGCAACAAGTACCCGCATGAGGGCAGGCTCCATCTATCAATTAAAAGGCCACCAACGCTGCGGAACTTTCGAACTGCAACCGGCAACCGCAGGCCGTGATATCACCAGCGTTAGTCAATATGAGCCCGCACGAGTCGGTTTTTGAGAGACAGCAGGCGATCTGTCCCACCATAACTCCCAAACAACCGTCGCAGCATCTGATCAAAATGCCCGTATGAGGTCATGACAGATTGAGGATTTCGCAAATACCATCTGCAGAACAGAATAAACGCCCTGAGATGATTGCGCTGACTGACCTGAAAATCGAAAAAACCTCGCAGGAGAGCCACAATCGCATCATCGTCAGCGCCCAGTTTCCTGAACTCCTCAAACAGTGAGACATACCAGATTTCCATATACTGAGCATGATCTGCCAAACGCGTCATTCGATTATCCGGATGTACGCGGCGTATCGCCACCGGGGTTAAGAGGTTTCCACCGGCGAGCCTGCCAGCCACACTCATACGTTTCCACAAGTGTGTATCCTGCTGCAGGCGAAGCCCGGTGTGAAAATAGCCACAGCGGGAAAAAAAACTGCGGCGAACCGTTATGGTATCTGTAGAAAACTCTCCTTTGACCCGCGGGTGCGAGTGCAGTAAAACCAGATAGAGTTCTTCCGGCGATACTTGAGCAGACAGAGTCATCAATTCCGGACGGCCCTGAGACAGCCATAATTCCCGCAAAGACTCACTCTCGTACCAGTTCCCCAGCGCGTTATAAACACCATCAACTCGAGGGTCACGGAGAAGGATTTCCTTGTCTGCCTCAAACCGCGTACTTAGATACCAGTCGTCTGCGTCGAGGAAAGATACATATTCGCAACGTGCGTTAAGTATTCCAAGATTCCGGCTTGCACCCGCACCGTGATTACGCCTATCACTGTGTTCAAGCAGGCGAACCTTTGGGAAATCCTTTTCAAGCTGTTGGCAGACTTCCCAGCTTCTATCGGGGCCACAATCGTTGACGAGCAGGATTTCCTCGACCTCAGGAATTGCAGATGCGGAGCGAACTGAGTCTGCAACATATCGCTCTGCATTAAAAACCGGAGTGATAACGGAAACACGAAAGCCCATCAGATCATCCCGCCGAGTTTGATTGACGACTTTGCCTGATCCACCATGTCAGGTGCAGGCACGGCCAGATTTGACGTTCGTCGAGAGAATCGAGTGCCCAATCCGCACGTTCAAGCGATTGAAAGATACTTTTACCGTCAAAATACTGGCTCTCAATGAACTCTCTGCTCCGAACGCAGTCCCGCACCCAC
>CAIOKE010000304.1 GCA_903858815.1 uncultured Planctomycetaceae bacterium
GTTTTTCAACGGCGGTTTTTCACGCGGCTCATCAGCTCATCCACTTTCGCCACCGCTTCGGCCTGTCCCCCTCCACAACGTGAGAACAGGTGTTCGCCGTCGACCCGAAATCCTTATGCCCCAGCCGCGCCTGAATTGTCTTCAGTGACACTCCAGCCGCCAGCAGCAACGATGCCTGACTGTGCCGCAGATCGTGAAAAACAACGCATCTCAGGGATGCCAGCGGCAGCCCTTTCCGCACAATCTCTGAGAACGGCCGATGCCAGACACGATAGCGATGGCCGAACTGTCGAGGGTCTGTGACACCGAGCTGATTCAGAAAAACGGTATACGTCTTGAAGGTCGACCCGCGGCAGCACACACCAAACCCAGGACGACGATCCCTGCCACCAGCACTTCGCTGAACAACTCAGCCAGGCCGCCGCATGCAGATTTCGGCTCCAAAGAGAAGCCGCACCGAGCGAGCCGTCCGGTAAACACAGAGGCGCAGAGATCACGGCCGTGGCACGCGATCGGATTTCAGATCCGGAAAACGAAGTTCTTGTGAGTACGGTCTCATGTTGGGAACATTGCACTAAGGGGAGCCCTCTGAAAGTCAAAGCACTTGCCGATATCAACGAAGCAATCCTGCAATTCGGAACTGTGGAGTTGGCAAGCTCAATTGCACACTCGCTGAAAACAGAAACATTGCAGTCTCATCACCGCAATCCGTTCGACCGAATGCTGATTGCATAATCTCTGTGCAAATCCGCTACGTTGGTGAGTCGTGATCAAATGTTTGAAAAGTATGGCATCCCGCTGATCCATGTATGATTGAACGGTCTGAGCAGGAACCGCCCTTTCGAGTGGCCCTTGCTTCAACCGCAACACAGACAACCAGATTGCGAAGCGGAAAACTCAATTTCTACCCCGAGTTTGCCGGCGAAAGGAGTGCGATGCGATGACGTGTCTAACCTCGGAGGCTCACCCTGACCAGCCACAGACATCGCAGCCTGATCACACCCGACTCCGCATTCGATTCTGCCCCCTCGAGCTCTAAGGGACTTCGTGGGGCCAAAGAACTCCTTCAATATCGCCATGGGCGTAGCCCGTATCCCCCTGTCTACGATGATCATTTTTGAGTAGTCGTCCGCCAGGGCAACCGTCTCCGGAATCGACCGTCATCCCGGACGACCACAGCCAACGGATCGGCTCACGCCACACACGCGCCAACCTGACCATCAGACACCTGACCAAACGAAAATCGGGAACCGGTAGACACCGGCCCTCAGACCACACTCGGGAAGGAATGGATTCGCATAACGAGTACCGTAACTGCTGGCAAAACACGTCCTCAAACCATTCACTTGCTCCACAAAATGACTGCTCACAACAGAACACATTCAGCCCCAGTCTGTTGTGGACCATCACTTGCACAAAAGGCTATGCTGCATCAGCAACACTTTCGAGAACCTGTACCTTGATCAACTCCACCTGCGATGTCATACTCTCGGAGCAATCTCAGTTTTTCTCCCAGGGCTACTAGAAGTCGTTCAGCGTTGCAGGAAGCACATTTTCTACATGCTCACAATTTTCCCCGGCCAAATTCTGCCGCAGGTAAATACTGTCACACTCGGATAAACCACATTCACACATCCCACAAGACGCCCAACCGCTATGACCCATTCAAAAACACCAGATTGGGGCCAATACAACCAGTTGGATATCGCACGATACCAAGTCTTGTTTCGACGCCATTGGGATGAACTGGCCGAGAAAGGCGCGAATGTTCTGGATTCATTCCAGTCAGACAGTTTTACCGCTTGCGCACTCCTTGAAGACATGCGCCGGGTTTTGCCTCCCGAGGTGCAGCGAATTGATCCGGATTCGGCTCCGCAGTTCATTCGTGCGATGGCAGACTGCTTCAGGCGACGTCTGCGAGAGCGGCGGTTTGAGCGGAAACAGCAAACGGCGTACCCAGTCGCGGTGCTCCCTGCTGATCAGGCCACCCAAATCCGCGTACTCCACGAGTCCCTGAAGAATCCCGATGCTGAGTTGGAGGGAATACCGATAGAGGATGTCATCGACGCCTGCGATCAACTCGCAATTGAGGATGCAGAGTCTGCTGCCGTCGTCAACCTGATCCTCGTTCTGGGTGCCGACGAGCAATACCTTCAGAAAACACAGATCCTGCCGAATGACTCAGGCAGTGAGCGCACCGACCGCATCAAACGAGCAATCTCGAAGTTCACCGATGTCCTTAATGGGGTAACATCTCTGGCACTTCCAGAGATAATTGACAATCGATATCAACTTATTGAAGCGGTGGGCCGTGGCGGATTTGGCGAAGTCTGGAGTGCCAAAGATCTCGTTGAAAATCGCGAGGTAGCCATCAAGGTTCCTCGCCCGAGGAGTCATCAGACGAAGGATTTTCAGGATCTTAAACAGGAGGCTGAAAAGCTGCGGGCGATACAGATTATCGGTGTGCCCAGATTCTATGATTTATGCTCTTTACAATTGACCGACGGTAAGCAAGCCGTGTGCCTGGTATTCCAATACATTCGGGGACAGACGCTGAAAAAGGCCGCCGAGGAACGCAGGGTCAGGCAAGGACCATCATCCGAGTCACGACCTGACTGGCAGTGGATTGCGGAGACGATGGCTAACGTCGCCGAAATTCTGCAGGAGTTGCATCATCTGCGGATTTGGCATTGGGATCTGAAACCCGAGAATATTCTGATCGACGAACAGGGCAAGCTCTGGGTTGTGGACTTTGGTCTCGCCACACATGATTCGCAACGCCTTTATCTGCCCGAAACATGGTGTGCCGGAACTCCCCACTATATGTCCCCCGAACAAGCCGCCGGTGGCCGCAACCTCGATGGAATGAGCGATATTTGGTCGCTCGGTGTCATTCTCTACCAACTCATCTCAGGACGGCTTCCCTTCGACCAACTGACACCTCTCGAATTGTGCAAGGCTATTTGCGATCTGAATCCCTCACCCCCTGCACTACAGCACTCTGATATACCCAAATCCCTTCAGGATATCTGCCTCAAATGCCTGAACAAACATCCGGCACGTCGATATCCGAGCTCCAAAGCGTTGGCCGAAGCACTGAGAAACTGGAACCGACCGGCTCCTAGACCGCTCCCGTTCCCCCCGCTGCCCGCTGATAAAGTCAGTCAGACACAGCAGGAATGGAAAGACTACCTCAAACTTCCAAAACGATTGGTTTCTTATGGAAACATCGCACTGGAACTCATCCCGCCAGGCGCCTTCAAACAGGGCTCGCCTGATAATGAAGGTCAACCAACCGAACGTCCTCAACATGACAAATGGATTGATCAGCCATTTTTGATCAGCACCACGTGTATCACGCAGCGGCAGTGGCGCGACGAGATGAAAACTGAGCCGTGGCTGGATCACGGCGTCCCAACAGGTGACGATTTCCCCGCGGTCTGCATCTCCTGGGACGACGCGCGCGAATTCTGCAGCCGACTGACTGCACGTTCAGAAGAAACGTGGCGGTTGCCAACTGAAACGGAATGGGAGTATGCCTGCCGCGCCGGTACTATCACAAAGTACAGCTGCGATGACGCCGACCTTCCACAATATGCATGGTATAAGAAGACTACAATTGACGAAAAACTCCGTCCAGTTGCAACAAAGCTGCCAAATCCCTTCGGGTTATTTGACATGCACGGCGGTGCTTGGGAGTGGTGTGTGGATAATTATCGGCAGAACTATGACAGTGCAACGATCGCCGAAGACAATCTCAAAGTCTGTCGAGGTGGCTCCACGCGGGTATCAGAGGAAAGTATTCGTTCGGCCGTCCGGCTGGGAGCAGAAGCAGGCAAACGTCACAAAATTCACGGATTCCGCGTGGTGCGGGAGCTGCGACAGGGGCAACCATTTATCACGCAGCAAGTCAGGCCCGCATCTCGCTCAGAGACTGTATCACACGACCGCTAAGTGATTCATAACCGATCTGTTCCATCCACAAAACCCGATTGTCAAATCCCAATTCCGTAACTGACCGACAATAATTCAACCAATCCTCCTCCGCAGCTGCCAGCGCCGCCCGCGCTGCGTCAAGTTCCCGTCGTCTGCACAAGGTGTCAGCCTGACACAGCCTGTAGTGTGCGCGAACAGCAGGCAGAACAGCGGGCCCCGCGGCATATGGCGAAAGACGAAACTCATCGGTGCAGCCCAGCACCAGCGCCGTCGCCAATTCCAGCGCAGCATCCAGTGAAGCTGATTCCTGGGTCAACTGA
>CAIOKE010000305.1 GCA_903858815.1 uncultured Planctomycetaceae bacterium
CGGGGCAGTCATGTCGATTTCACCGGCACCGGCGTCAAGATTACTGCCGTCGGCCATGAAAATCTGACCGCTGCTGAGCAGACCTGAGGCATCAAAGTCTGCCGACAACTGCACGTCACCGCCGGCGCTGTTGAGCACGGCCGTGGAGGTGAACGAGACGTCTTCGTTGGCTCGCAGCGTGATACTTCCGCCGGGGCTGGTAATCGACCCATTGAGTGCCAGATCGGATGAAGTACCGAGGGAGTGAATGACAGCCGATGTTGTGATCTGCAGTGCAGCATCAATCAGGATGCCGTTGTTTCCTGAGGAGAAGACCAGTGTTCCGGCCGAGCTGTTGCCGACGATGTGGCTGGAGGAATCTTCGAAGATCTGCACACTGCCGTTTGAGATCAGTGTAACCGATCCAAAGTTCATGCTGTCGCTGGAAGCGTTGCCAAGGTTGATATTGGCGCCGGTGACAGTCGCCAGCCCGGAAACGGCAACGGCCGCCGAGGCTGTGTTAGTGACCAGATTGGATGATGTCAGATTCAGGATCGCTGCTGTACTGCTGCCGGTCAGATCCGTCTGTGAGTCTTCAAAGACGGTGACCGTGCTGCTGCTGGTGAGAGTCAGCGTGCCAAAGTTGACTGAGCCGGCCGAGGCAATCGTGATTCCACTGGCTCCGATCAGCGATGCGTTGGCATTGATCTGCACATTGTCGGTTGCTGCACTGCCGAGGCTGATTGATGTCCCGGTCAGAGTCGCAGTATTGCCCACGGAAAGCCCGATACCCGACTCGCTGGTCAGCAGGGCCGATGAGGTGAGTTGCAGAGTGCCCGCACTGCTGGACGATTTGAGGACAGTTTGAGAGTCTTCGAAGATGGTGACGATACCGGGTGAATTGAACTGAAGCGTTCCGAAGAGCGTAGTGCCGGTTGAACTGAGTGTAATGTTGCCCGAAGTGGCTGTGAATACGGCGTCACTGGTGATGGATACGGATTCACTGCTGTTGTCTGTCAGGGTGATGCTGGTTCCGGTAATTGCAGCACCGGCTGAAGCGGTAATACTGCTGCCAGCCTGATCGGTCACGGCACCGCTGGATGTCAGTTCAATGCGCGAGCCAGTACTTGTACTGCGCAGATCAGTTGCCGAGTCTTCAAAGACCGTGACATTGCCGGTGGTGTTGAACTGCAGTGAGCCGAAGTTGGTGGTCCCGGGCGAGGCGACAGTGATGTTGCCGCCATTGCTCACGTTGAAGATGGCATTGCCGGCAATAGTCAGAATTTCGTTGCTGGTGGCGGCCAGACTTACGCTGGCTGCATTGAAGGTTGCGGCATTTGTGACGGTCACCTGGCTGCCCGTGACGGAGGTCAGCGCACTGGTGGACGTCAGAGTGGCCGACTGCGCTGCGCTCTGACCGCTCAGATTCAGGCTGGAGGTCATTGAGACTGCCGTGGCGCCGGTGGAGTTGAAGGTCAGGGATCCTGATCGGAAGTCATCCCCGGCCTGGCCACCGAGAGTGATCGTGCTGCCGGTGAAACTGGCGTTTCCGGTCACATCCATACCGGAATCAGGAGCGCTGGTAATGGCGGATGTGGAAATCATGGTCAATGTGCCTGCCTTGCTGTCGCCGGAGAGCATGCTGGATGAGCTTTCGGCGATGCGCACTGAACCGACTGATGTAAAGTTCAGGGAACCGCTGTTGAAAGTGGCACCGGTTGAGGAACCGACATCGATGGATGCGCCGGTCAGTTTGGAGAGGCCGGAGACAGTGAGTACGGTTCCGGCAACTGTACTCAGGACTTCCTCGCTGGTTGCTGTCAGTTCAGCAAGCCCGGTAATGCTGCCATTGAGTTCAAGGCTGCCACCGGAGGAAGCCGTGATTCGGCTGCTGGTTCCTGTACTGGATGAAATGGTCAGGTCGTCTGCGTCAAAGATTGTCAGAGTGCTGTTGGGATTTGACAGGGTGAAGCTGACAGCGTCCACGCGACTGTTAATCACCTCGTTGACGGTGGCTGCATTGACGGTCAGGCGACCGGCAGAGATCTCGCCACTGACCTGCAGGGCACCAAGAGTTTCCAGTTGCAGACTGGCTGTGCCGATATTGATATCGGTGGCAATGGTCAAGCCTGCGAGCGCGTTCAGTCTGATGGACTGGCCGGGTGATGGGTCAAGGTACACAACTGTCAGGGCTCCGGCGACAGTCAGGTTGATATCTGATGTGTAATCGGGGGCATACAGGACGTAGTCACCGGCCACGTAGGTCGGTACGGTAACATTTTCGTTCTGCGAATAGGAGATCCCGTCAGACTGTGCGGTATACAGAATGTCGAGTTCGTTGGTATACCCGCGGTCGGCCTCGGACTTGATCAGAGTGGCCGGGGTCATGTATTCGTCCTGCTGGACCTTGATCTGCCACGCGGTGACGTCCACCATGGAGGAATCAGATGAGACGACGTTGTCGATGCGTCCGACTGGCTCTGCGACGTAGCGTTTGGACCGCAGCGTCACCTTACTGCCACTGCGCAGCAGACCGGCCGAACGTCCGGCATCGACGTAGTCAACATACAGAATGCCGTTGGCAATCAGTGTGATGTCCTTGCCGGTGCCGTCGGTCTGTCCGACCACTGAGCGAGCTGTCATCGTGCCGCGTGCTCGCGCTGTGATCGTTCCGTTTTCAGCGTAGACGCGTTCCAGCAGCAGGTCGTCATCCTCAAGGATCGTGATGTTCCCGGAAGTTGTGCTGACGGCGACCAGAGTCTGCAACCGGGTATTCAGTGTGATGGAACCAGTGGCAGTCACCTCCATGCGGTCGCCGATGACCTTGGCTGTCGATCCAGCGGAGATGGTTTTCCCTTCAAGGACCACGGTTTGGGCTGAGAGAGTGGCGGACTGCAGCTGGAGAGTCTGCTTGCTTCGCCATGTCAGGCTGTTTGCCGGAACGTTGTCGGTCAGACCGCCAAGATAGCCGGTGACTGTATTGATTCCAGTTGTGGCTGCAATGTCCAGCAGGATATCGCGGAGTGCGCGCACGTCCCATGTGTCGGCGTTGAACTGGCTGACCTCAATTCGCAGGCTGCCGGTTGGCTGCATCATTGTGCGGGTGCCACCGTTCGCTGGATCGTAAACCTGCGCCTCGACATTTTCCGTTCCCTGAGCACGGATGACAATCAGTTCGGCAAGGATCGTGCCGGACGTCTGGATTGATACGTTGCGATTTGACAGCAGTTCGAGGCGGTCCGCCTTCAGCCTGGTCAGATTCTTCAGACGAATGCCGTTGCGCTGTTCAAGGATGATTGTTTCACCCTCGAGAGACGAGGGGATTGCCAGTCGCTCGGAAACACCCCCGATGACGATCTCATCCCCGCGGTATTCCATCAATCCCGGAGCGTAGAAGAACCTGTAGGTATCAAGCGTGCGACCGGCGGAGAGAGCGATCCCGCGATGATACGACACTGCATCACCGGTGGCGGGCTGAACAAGGGTCAGGTTTCCCTCGGTGCTGGTAGCGCGGACCGTGCCGTCAGCGCCGCCGGCGGACAGGCTGATCACATCGACCGAACCAGTTCCCTGAATGCTGGCCGTACCCGCGGGCGCTGAGACGCTGAGAATATTAAGTCCCAGCCCCAATTCTCCGTAACTGTCGGAGTCTTCAATCGCGACTGACCCTGCTGCGGTGGTGGCGATGATTTCGTGAATTGCAGTCTGCAGCAGTCCGATACCGGTTTGTGCGGTGGCGATCAACTGATCGGCGATCAGGTCGATTGCTGCATCGGCCGTTGTCTGAACGATGCTGCCACCGGCAGTCAGGATGGCGTCGCCAAATGATCGTGTACCGGCCACCGCATCGGTCCCTGGGGCGGGCAGCTCCGCTGCCGACGTGTAGAAGTCGCCCAGTCGCACGTATCCCAGTCTGATCGATCCACCGGCAGTCACTGTCATGTCGTTATCGTCAGAGTTTGCGACGATGACGACATTCTCGAGGGTCACGTCACTGTTTGCATTCGCGATGGTGAAGCTGCCATCGCGAATACTGGCGGTCACCGACAGTGGCAGAGTACCAACCTGAGTCAGGCTGATGGAGCAGGGCTCAAGTGTTGTCAGATTCACAAAGTTAACTTCGGTGGTGAGAACCGAAATGGTCTCACTCTGAATCGTCAGTGCGTTACCGCGTACGACGCCACCGACACCGACAACGGTGCCAACAGCCGTCAGAGTAATGTCGCCGGTCGCGCTGGCGGTGATATTCTGCAGCAGCAGGTCCGGGCGATTCGCAGGATCGGTTGATTCAGCCCGCAGCGTCACATCGTTAGACGCATTCGTGCCGAGGGCCTCGACCTGCTGTGCGGTCAGGGTACCAAAGGCTGTGAGATCGACGGGGCCATCGAATGTCGTGGCGACTGCGGTGAGGGACTGCAGGTTGGTGATGGTGATACCACCTGTGCCCGTGGTCGCAAGATCGATTTCCTCAACGTCGGTCCGAGCGGAAATCCCGAGCGCAGCGCGTCCATGGAACAGTCGGCTGGTGATCAGCTCACCCGGGCCATGCTGGATTGCTCCTGCCGGGCTGACAAGTGAGACTGTGTCGACTGCGGTCAGGCTGGAATTTGCCAGAGTGATGTCCCCGGATGTGGCTCCGGATAACAGCTGAATTTCAGAAGCAGGCTGAGTGGTAACAAGGTCAGCGAAGATTGTGCCGCTGATTGATCCTGTGGAGGAAGCTCCCTGGCCGGACTTGATGTCAATCAGGTTACCGGCCTGGATACGACCGTCCAGCGTGGTTGTGCTGGAAGCGGTCACCAGTACCTGATCGCTGGCTTCAATCGTGCCGATCAGGTTCGCGTGCTGCGAGGTCAGAATCTGCACAACACCACCGGAGGTGGAGTCACTGGTCGACTGCAGTGTGGACGATTCCCCGACCGAGATGCTGCCGCTGGCGTTCAGCGAAAGCAGTTGTGGAGAACTGAGAAGTGCGTAGGCTGCAATCGCCTGTGAGGGATTGGTTGTGCCCGGCTGAATGCCATTAATCTCAAGGTCGTCGGAGGAAAGGATGGACAGCGAGCCCGTGGACGTGAGTCGTCCGCCAACAGTGACTTTGCCGCTGGCAGAAATTGAGATGTCGCTGTCTGAGTGGACGGCGTCAACAAGAAATGTTCCAAACGGACGCTCTTCGGTCGACTGGATGCGAGCCGGCTTGAGCGTTGTCTGTGGGGTTAAGACCTCCTCGACACCCCACTTTGTGATGTTCTTCTGCTGCACCACCTTCGCATCGAGTGTAACGGTTTCGTATCGCGGACGCTTTCCGTAGATGTCGTGGCTGAGGCTGACCCACTGGTAGTACAGTGTCAGTCGAGGATCCTGAATCTGGGACCATGTGGACCGCCAGTGCATATCCCAGTCGACGCGACCTTCCATGATTGGATTGGTCTCATTGACGTACTGATAGATTTTGACGGACTTAATCCAGTCGTTTGAAAAAGTTCCGGCTCCAATCAGCGTTGTTGGGTTACCGCCAAAGTTGGTCTCGCCCCACAATTCAAGTTTGGTATTGGACGGCCTGCTGATCGAACTGATGGTGCCGTTCCAGTGGTTGGATGCGTTTGGCTTTCCATCGTAGATAGAGAGATCGGAGTACGAGCCCGGCTTTAATTTCAGGACATCGCCCCGTTGTTCACTATCCTGGTAAAATGTCACCTCAGCCTGGCCTTCCAGGAAGTAACCCTCTTTTACCCACATTCCGCCGAGCCATTCACCTTCATTTGCCGCGAACATTTCCGCAGCCGCAGTAGTTTGGTCAGTGTATCCTGAGGGAGCCATGACGGGGATATTGTTGACTTCCATTCCGACGTTGTAAATCGCGCCTCCAAGTTCCACGGGCCAGTTCCACTGGGGTGTCTGCGGGGCAGTCACGGAACGTCCACTGGATTCCTCCCGGCCGTCGTTGATTGAGTATTCACGAAGGCCGTTGTCTTTATAGGCCACGAACCAGCGTCCTCCGCTTGGCTCTGGGTCATCGTCAAAAGCCGGGAATCCATCGTATGTGCTGGCATTAAATGACGTACGGTCCTGTCGATAGGATACATCGGCCTTGTTTCGGTAGTCTCCAACGTGTTCATACCAGAGTTGCGGCGCACCCTGGGAGACCACGCGGAGGACGTCTTCGTTGGCGCCTCGCGGCATGCGGATGGCCTTGCCGTTCCAACCCGCCACATCAATGGAATAGATCTGTGCCGGGTTGGAAATCCACGACGGAGTCCATGTTGAGATGGTGGTGTTGCCATCCAGTACTGTTATCTTACGCGGATTGCTGTAGCTGAAATTGTAGAGAGGAATGTAACCAAGTGACCGCATCACAGCAGTGCGCTGCAGGTCAGTGAGTTGGCTGAATGTGCGATAGTATGGCGAGCGGTAGTCTGACGAGGGGATATCGTAGACTCCGTACGCGTACCAGTTGATCCCTGAGTTGAAGTAGTCGATTCCCTCAATGAAGTACTCGCGAACTTGTTTTCCGGCGGCGGCATTTGCATTGTAGTAACCGTCCTGAATCAGCGCAACGTCCATGGTGTTATAGTAGCGGCCGACAAGCAGGGAGTCGGCTGCAACTTCCCGCAACTCGGTCGTGGTGACAAGCGTGATTTCCGGGACCTGAATCACGCCAAGGTCCACCTTGTTGTAGCCGGTGACAACGTAGATGGTCTGCGGTTTTGTCGAGACGATCGGGCGTGGTACCGGGATCGTTCCGTCGCCAAAGTTCGCTGCAGTTTCGACAGTGAATGTGCCACCGGAGTTCAGGCGTGAATTGCCAGTGGACTGGATTGCGCCGCCGGCGGCGATGGTGAACGTAGCTACCTGAAGTTCACCGGCATTGATCAGGCCGCTTTCGAGGAGTTCCGGCGACCATGTCGCGTTGACTCCGGCATTTGCATGGGTGGCTCCAGCGGTTCGTATACGACCGCGGATTGTGAGGGTGTTTACAACGTTTATGAAGGCGGATCCCTCAGTGCTGCGAAGATTGCCGGAAATATCGATGTCCTGAGCCAGCAGCGAGACGGTGTCAGCGGCTTCGATGAGGGCAGGCGGGGCGTCGGCGCTGGCGTAATCGACGTAGAGCAGTCCTGCGGCGCGGAGTCTGACATCGCCACCAGTCTCACGCGACCTGACGCTGCCGCCGGCAAGGATATTGATCGCCGGTGCGGTGATCGTGATCAGGTCTGTCGCGTCGACTCGATCCTCAATCGTCACCGCAGCAGCAGACGTGATGGTGATGTCCGATGTGACGGCATGGAACCTGCCGCTGATCGAGCGAAGGCTGCCAACCGGGCCTCGCAGCAGGATCTGGTCGTCCGCTGTCAGGCTGATGGTGCCATCTTCTCCAGTGCGAATTTCGCCACCGCTGAGTCGGACCGGAGCGGCGCCGGCGACCGGTGATGCGGGTGGGACGGTCAGCACGGTTCCAACTTCGTCGACGTACTGCCCTGATGAGTTTACGAGGTATCCATCGGCGTCGATCAGGCGTCCATTCTCGTCGATCAGGCGACCATTGCTGTCAGTCTGCAACAACAGTGGCAGAAGGAAGATCCCGACTCCCGTGACGTCCGTCCCGGCAGTCATGATCACGGAGGCCTGAGCCTCAATCAGTCCATTAACCCGGATCTGGCTGCCGGCGTTCAGTTGCAGCTGCGATGCCGGGCCCATGGATTGGATGAAGCCGTTGATCTGCAGGTCGGTACCCGCATTGATGGTGAGGCTGCCCGAGTCAGTCGTGCTGACTGTGTCGTCACCAGAAGGATCTGCCTTGATACTGCTGCGTCCGCTGACGGCTACGGAACTGCCGGCATTTATGAGCAGGGTTCCGGTGGCAATCAGGTTTCCGCCGACGCTGGTCAGTATTCCGTCGGTGTTGACGCCCTGCCCGCCCAAAGTCAGGCTGCCTGAAAGGTTCAGTGTCAGCGCTCCGGCTGGTAACCAGACTGGTACTGCGGACGAACCGGGTTCAGCCCCACCATAAATGGTTCCGGCAAGCAGCAGATCAGTGGAATTGATTTCCAGCGTGGCATTCTGCTTCGCGCCGAAGATGGCCGAACCGGCATTGACGGTCAGCAGTCCATCCACGTCGATCTGCAGGTCAGGTGCACTGACAACCGCCCCCAGCTGCCGGGACGTACCGTCGACGTCAGTGACAATGCGTCCGACAGTCAAATCGTTGATCGAGTGGAATTTCAGACGCTGTCCGGGGCCGGCAACAATCAGCTTCTGGTCGTAGATTGTGATGTTCTGTGCGTCAATCAGCAGTGAGCCCAGCAGATTGAAGTCTGAATGCAATACGGCATCACCGTCGATGTCGATGCGGATTTCGTAGTCATCCGGATCGGCGGTCGCACCAGTGCTTTTGACGACCCCGGCGATTTCCACATTATTTCCAATGAAGTTGATCTGAGCAGAAGTTTCGATGCGGCCTGATTCTTCGGCGACAAGCAGATTGCCGGATTCCGACTGCAGTTCCACCAGTGCCAGATTTGTACTTCCGGGGCCAACGAGGCTGTTGATCACGACATCGTTGACACCGGTGATGCGGATCTGCCCATTCTGCAA
>CAIOKE010000306.1 GCA_903858815.1 uncultured Planctomycetaceae bacterium
GCTGTAGCTCTGGTCAACATTGCCGAAAGCGGTAGCAACGTCGCTCAGTTCGCCAACGATTGCGCTCTGCAGTTCGCCCAGGCCAACGATCATGCCCAGAACCAGGATGGTAGCAACCAACACGATTTCAGCTGACACGATTACGCCAGCTTCGTCACTCAGGAAATTCTTAATCATTGTTGTCTTCTTTTCTGTTCTATTACCAAGGAGAGAGAGAATTGAGATTTGTCAGACAGATCCGAAATTCCTTTTCCGAGCTGAAAACAGTGCCGAGGCTGCTGAAACCCCCTTCGACCGGGAGTTGCAACAGAACTGCCTTTCGCAAGCGACCGATGAAGACTTCAGGGAGCTGCTTCATTCGACCGCCGATGCTGTCACGACGGTCACCAGCTAATGCGAACTGTGGTCCAGTTTTGCTTATCTACTCGAATCCTGACGACCTGTGACACACCTGAAATCACCTAAACTGCTGTGGACAAAGCAGTTATATGCTCATAAAGAAATATCGCTCACGTTATCCAACGAGGGAACGAGGACAACATACGTGAAAAGCCATGATCAAACCGACACGACGACTGTTCAGGAAGCTGAACGGAAATCAAAAAGGGCAGGTCGGAAACCGACCTGCCCATTGGATGTTGCCTGACAGCCGTTCCGGTCAATCAGCATCAGTAGCTGGATTTTTCACCCGGGTCGTCACAGACGATGGACAGGTTTTCATCACAGTCACACTCGTCCGGTACGTCGTAGTAGGAAGCACCGTAGGTTCGTGACTTGATCCCGCCACTGGCTTTGTAAGAGACGTAGCCCGATGTGCTGTAGCTCTGGTCAACATTGCCGAAGGCTGTTGCCACGTCACTCAGTTCACCCACGATCGCACTCTGCAGTTCCGCCAGCCCAACAACCATGCCGAGCACCAGAATGGTGGCGACCAGCACAATTTCTGCAGACACAATTACGCCGTTTTCGTCGTTCAGGAAGTTCTTAATCATGGTTGCACTCTTTGTTTTTCTGTGTTTGTCGAGAGAGATTGAACGTCAATTGCTGTGAATCACCCGACCGTTAAGCAGGCCGGAACTTCAGACCGGTGAGGGCATCCTGAAAACCAACAGACAGCGGCAGACGTCAGAGGCAGGAACCGGCAGTATCGAATCTGCACCCGCGATCACTTCGACGGAATCGCGTGCAGACCTGCTGGTCAGCCCCTCCTGTTGTCTGCCAGGAACACTTCGAGTGTCGATCAGGTCGACCTCTCGAGCACTTTTTCCTGTCAGCTTCACCGTGCTGGACGAGAAAGGTGTAAAGCGAACTGCGGGCCAAACATGTTTCTGAACAACCATGTCAACGCCTCAAAACACCCCGCGAAAAAACGCAAGTCCATTTCTGAAAACAGCTTACGACGACTCGAAAAAAAATTCTTTTGTTTCGGCGCGCAACAGAATCCACAAAGCGATGTTGCCCGGCGGCAACAGAGTGAATCCTGAGTGATGCCGATGCGTTGCCTCAGGACAACATGTTGCCCTCCGGCAACAGACAGGGCGGATCAGCGTGTCCTGCAGAGTCCGAATTTTCCGGACCATGACCGTTTCAACCGGTGGGCACTTGCTTTCTCCTGTGGCCGCAAACGACAATACCATCGGTGCGAATGCCAACTTCAGTCACAGGACACTCGGCTTTGCCTATGTCTCTTTCTGCGGGCTTTACGGCCAACCCCGGCGGCTCCCAGCGGTCCTATTCCGCTGCAGGCTCCCGGTGCGCTGCCAACTCGGCTGTGGCTGCCCCTCGATGTTTCCTCGGGCTGCTGTTTACGCTGCTGCTCGTTCTGCCGCAGGCCGCAGCCTCGGGACAACCGCCGGCGGACACTCCAACTGCTCCACCCGCTGACGCTCGCCAACCCGTCCCTGCCGATGCTGAACCCTACAAAGAGCTGCTGACGGGCGAACTGAAGCAGGGCTGGAAAGCCTATCCCGCAGAATCGCTTGAAGGTGCTGAAGCTGACTGGTCCGTTCTGAAAGAGTCGGCGGATGCGGAACCCATCCTGATCTGCCGCGGCCGCATGAAAGGATTTCTGTGGACCCTGGACACGTGGCAGGATTTTGAGCTGACGGGCGAATGGAAGTATCCACAGGACAACGATGGCAACAGCGGCATCCTGGTACATACTCAACGTGAAGACCGCATCTGGCCAACCGCCGTTCAGATTCAGCTGCACCAACCCAAAGCCGGCAGCATTTTCCCCGGTGGCGACGCTGTGACAGACAATATGCTGGAGGCAGCCAGTGGTCTGGCCCGCCCGATCAATTCGTGGAACGAATGTCGAGTGGTGTGCCTGGGTGGCCGGATCACGGTGGAAATCAACGGGAAACGCGCGGGTGAAGTGACTGGAGCGCGGCCGGCCGGTGGCCATGTGGCCCTGCAGAGTGAAGGTTCCGAAGTGCATTTCCGTCGACTGCGAATTCGTCGACTGTCAGCCAAAGAACCGGCCGCTCCAATACCGGACGAATCGCTGAAGCAGAATGCGGGCACACCGTCCCAATAAACTTCGGGCTGAACAACCAACCAGTTCAACCGGTTGCTTCCGTTCCACCGCTGTTTTCCACGGGCCCGTCCTTCTCTCCACTGTCCACCACCGATTGTCTCAGACGAGCCCGCAGAGTCATGCGTGAAATACCCAGCATTTCCGCCGCCTGCTGCTGATTGCCACCGGCATGATCCAGAACAGTTGCCAGCAGCACCCGATCCACATAAGTGCTGACTTCCCGATACACGTTGGTGCTGCCCGCTTCCAGCAGTTGTCGGGTGAGTGCTGCAATATCAATTTTTGCATCATCATCGACTGGTTTTGACGGCTCGCGCAGATCCGGACGACGACGACAGACTTCGGGCAGGCAATCGGGGGTAATCACGTCCCCGGTGCAATGAGCGGCAGCATACTTGACAGCACTCTCAAGCTCTCGCACATTGCCCGGCCAGTCATGCTGCTGCAGTGCGGCAAGTGCCTCGGCAGTCATGTGGCGAAAACTGCGACCGGTCTGCCTTGTAATCTGGTTCAGAAACATGACAGCCAGATCGGGAATATCCTGCAGCCGCTGTCGCAGCGGAGGCAACTGCACGGTAAAGACATTCAGGCGGTAGAACAAATCCCGGCGGAACAGCCCTGCTTCCACCATCTCCGGAAGATTTCTGTTGGTTGCCGCGATGATTCGAACGTCCGTCTGAATCGTCGTGTTTCCGCCCACACGTTCGAACTGCTGCTGCTGCAGCAGCCTGAGTGCCTTCGCCTGCGTCGCGGGGCTCATGTCGCCGATTTCATCCAGCAGGATCGTTCCACCGTTGACCTGTTCGAACTTGCCGATTCGCCGCTGATCAGCTCCAGTGAACGCCCCGCGTTCATGTCCGAAAAGTTCACTTTCCAGCAGGGCCTCCGAAATGGCCGCACAGTTGATTGCAAGAAAGGGTTTGTCCCGCCGATGGCTGTAATGAAACACGGCTCGCGCAACCAGCTCCTTGCCAGTCCCGCTCTCACCCATAATCAGCACAGGCGCATCGTTTGCCGCCACGCGACCAATGAATTTGTACACTTCCTGCATCGGCAATGAGTTCCCCACAATCGGATCCACATCATCGCCCGCAGGCTGTTCTGACGATGAAACGATGGCCGGAACTCGCCGCAGCCTCGACACCTGCACTGCTTTCTGAACAACATCTCTCAGTTGCGGCAGATCAAGAGGCTTGATCAGGTAATCGAAAGCTCCGCGACGAGTCGCCTCAATCGCCACATCCGTCCGGGAGAAGGCCGTCATGATGACCACTGGGACCAGACGGTCGATTTCCTGAATCCGACTGCAGGCATCCAGTCCCGACATGTCCGGCAATCGAACATCCAGCAGCACCACATCCGGAGGTGTTGCACGAATGATTTCGAGGGCCTCACGCACAGTCCCAGCAACTGCCACGTTCAAGGTGTCCGACTGCAACTGCTGTTTGAGTGTCAGTCGGATATTAGGCTCGTCGTCCACGATGAGTGCGAGTGATCTGTGCGGCATGTTGAACTCAGTCAGACAGCAGTTTTTCAGAAGATATCAGCATGCAGGACACTGGATGTGATCACTTTGAAACACGACTGGGCAGTTCAATAACAAATCGCGTGCCCCCCTCAGGTGGCAGCTCCAGCCCGATCGTCCCACCATGATCATTGATAATTCGTCGACAGATGGACAATCCGAGGCCCGTACCGGTTTCACGAGTTGTAAAGAACGGCTCAAAAGCACGCTCAATATCCCTGCGAGGAAATCCGGGGCCGTTGTCCGTGACTGTCACGCGAATCGTTTCTACCGGCGCGTTGGAAGAAGCACGCATGGCATCGTGCTCGGTAAACTCATCCTGTGAACGATCCGTACGTCGCTGCAGCGAAGCAGCAATTTCCACCCAGCCCCCGGACGACATCACTTCCAGCGCATTCAGCAAAAGATTCAGAAACACCTGTCTCAACTGACCGCCGTCGGCGTAGACCAGGAGTCCAGACTGCGGCAGAGCTGTGCGAATCTCAATCCCGGAATGACTGGCCTGAGCTGCCACGAGGGCACACGAGTTCATAATCAACTGGCATACGCAGACAACCGAGGGTTCAGGCTGCGGAGGCCGAGCAAAATCAAGGAACATCTGGATGGACTTTTCCAGTCGCAGTACCTCATCACTGACAATCTGCAGATCCTGCCCCGACAGAACAGGGTTTTCCGTACGTTCCATGGCCCCCTGGACCAGCATCTTCACCGGAGTCAGCGGATTTCGCAGTTCATGTGCCATACCGGCAGCCAACTGGCCGACAGTTGCCAACTGTTCCGAACGCAGAATCTCCGACTGCTGCTGCTGCAGACGACTGACGATGTTGCCCAGTTCAGATTCCAGCTGACGCACTCCGTCCTCCACCCCCTGCAGATCTGTCAGCCTGGAAATCTGCACCGGAGCAGCCACTTCGTTCAACTGCCCGGCCATGCTGCGAACCGAAATGTCCAGCTGCACAATCGAACGACTGATCGCTCGCGAAATTCCCAGCCCAACCAGCAGTCCTGCAATACATCCGGTAATGCCCAGCAGCAGAAATCCCAGACGCAGCAAACGGGCCGAAGCCAGTGCAGTCTCATCGGCGCGCTCAACAACCAGCTGGCTGTATCTCAGACATTCTTCAATCGGACTGAGAATACGGGCTGTTAACTGATCGTCGATCAGGACTCTCAGACCCCCAGGCTGCGGACTCCGCTGCTCCGCCGCCAACTCCCTGAACTGCCGCGAAAAGCTTTCGAACCCCTGCTCAACGTTGCGAATCAGCTGCAATTCTTCGACTGTTCGAGCGGCTTCACCGGCTGCGTTCAGCGGAACTCGCGATGCATTCAGCAACCCTGTCACGGTCTCCAGATGCCGACGATCACCCGATCTTTCAAAGAGCGAGCACTCCCAGCGAATATCCCGCATCTTCACATAAAGATCTTCAATCACCAGCATGCCGCGAAATTCCCGATGAATCAACTGCGACTGCTCGTGCTGCTGTCGCTCAATATAGCGTGCAGCAAGGACCCCAATCAGCAGCAGCGCAAGACTGAGTCCGCTCATCGGCCCGAGAATGCGAATCAGAATTCCGGAATTCATCCCCCCCTGCATTCAGCGACTGACAGCCTCTGCACGGGGCCCGTCTGCTGCCGAAATTCGTCCCTCACGCTCACCAGCACAGGATCTCAGTATATCCCAGCGCGGCTTCGCTTCGCTCAGCCGCAACCAAGTTTTTTGGGCTCAACGTAAAATGAAGTGCGCGGTACGAGGCAGCCAACGAGTGTTGTCCTGTAGTTCTGGGCACCGAACCAGTGCTCGGTAGTCCCCCTTGGGA